>NZ_JBIAWI010000002.1:547513-772763 GCF_042895385.1 Streptomyces sp. NPDC001401 | reverse complement strand
CGCCCCCCCCCCCCCGCGGGGGCCCCCCCCCCCCCCCCCGCCCCCCCCCCCCCCGCCCCCCCCCCCCCCCCCCCCCCCCCCCCCCCCCCCCCCCCCCGGGACCGTATCTGTGTATCGACCGTGTCCCGGGGGGCGCAGCCCAAGGGCTGGTGCCGGCCGGGCAATGCGCCGTACCGGTTTGTACGTCGTCTTCAAGCGGCGGGACTGGCTCTGAGCGCTGTTGCGATCAAGGGCTGTCGGTCAGGGGCTGTCCTCGCCGCCCTCGGTGCCGCCGTTGGCCAGCCACTGCGCGTAGGCGATCGCGGCCAGGCGGGCCGAGAAGGCGTTGTCGCGTGCGGTGGCGGTAGTGACGGCGGCGGTGCCGGCGGCTGCGGTGAGGCCCGAAGTCGGCGTGTACATCGCCTCGTTGAAGACGGATCCGCTGGGGGCCGAGGCGACGGCGAAGACGGGATGTGCGGTTGTGCCGGAGAAGGACGTCGAGATGTAGTCGCCGACCATGGTGCCCTGCGTGGTGCTCGCCAGCCAGGAGTGGGTCATCGGACCGGCCAGCTGGGTGGGCGCCGTCCAGGTGCTGCCCGCGTTGGTCGAGGAGACGTACCCGACGTCCAACTGGCAGGTGGCGGCGGTGCAGTTGGCGGTCGGGTGGTAGTAGTACGTCAGCGCCAGGTGCGCGGTGGTGCCCGAGGTGGCCGGGTCGACCGCGAGGCCGGGGATGAAGTGGTCGACGGTGCTGGTCGTCGCGTCGATCGGGATGCGGGTCACCGACGACCAGGCGGTGCCGTTGGTGGTCGTCGCCATCACGATGTCGTTGGAGGTGCAGGAGCCTCCGCTCGCGCGGAAGCGGCAGTCCTGCCACACCACGTACACCTTCCCGGCGGCGTCGATCTCGGCGGAGGGCAGCGGGCCGCTGCGCAGCCCCCCGCGCACGGTGAACGTGCTGACGGTGGCCACGGTGCGGGCATTGGTCCAGGAGCTGCCGCCGTTGGTGGAGGTGAAGGCGCGGATCGCGGTCTCCGAGGCGTTGGAGATCGGGACCACCACGGTGCCGTTCGGCTGGACGACGGGCTGCCCGCCCAGGCCGGTGGCGTTGTTGCCGGTGTTCTTCGAGGCACCCCAGGTGAGACCGCCGTCGGAGGAGGTGGTCATCTTGATGCGGTCGCCGTCGCCGTTGTTGTCGTACTCGGTGTAGCAGTTGCCGTAGAAGGCGCTGGTGGCGGTGTTGTCGCAGACGATCCAGTTCTTGTCGAGGCTCGAACCGGTCGCGGTGACCACCGGGTTGCTCCAGGTCAGCCCGCCGTCGGTCGAACGGCTGGTGTAGACCTGGGGCACGGCGACGGACGAGGTGATGGGGATGGTGGAGATCAGCCAGGCGTTGTGCTTCGCGTCGTAGGCCACCGACGGGTCGCTGACCCTCTGAAAGGTGCCGCCCGCCTGTGTGGTGATCCCCGGCAGGAATCCCTTGGTCCAGGTGGTGCCGCCGTCGGTGGAGGTCGCGAAGCCGACGTTGGAGGAGCCGCCGTCGTTGAACCGGCCGACCTGGAAGGCGGAGACGATCGTGGAGCCGTACGAGAAGGTGTCCGGCTCGACCTCGGTGGCGTGCTGGCTGGTGGAGTTGGTGTAGGGATCGGCGCTGATCCGGGTGAGGGCGGGCGCGGCACTGGCGGTGGTCGTCGACAGGGCCAGCACGCCGGCCGCGAGGGCCGCCGTCACCAGGCCGGGTCTCGCCAGGCGGTGGAGGAATGACGCCAGGGACATGATCCGTTCCCTTTCGCAGAAGGGGCACGTCCGGCATCGGTGCGTCGCGAAGTGGGGTCGGGAGCATGCCTCGTACACGTCCGCGCCATGAGGGCGGGCGGAGCCCGGCCGGACCGAACATCGTGCAGGACGTGCTGAGGGACGCCGACACTCTGCTCTGCAAACATGGGCATGTCAATGCCATTGGTGCAACTCCGCCCGAACCCCAGGCAATTGACACCTCCTGCCCCGGAGAGAGCGCACGGCTCGCCCCCTCGGGCACAGGATCATCGGGTCAGCCGAGGCCGAACCAACCCAGGACGGTCTGGACGAGCAGGATGGTGGACATGCTCGCGACGCCCACCACCACGGCGGTGGCGGCGATGCGGTAGCGCGGGCTGTTGGCGGCCGGGCCGAGGACGGAGCGGCGGTTGGTCAGGACGAGGAGGTAGACCAGGACGATCGGGCTGATCAGGCCCTGCAGGACCTGGGTGCCGATGAGCAGCTGGATGACGTCGATCGGGGTCATCGCCACAGTGGCGCCCAGGACGATCTGGGCGGTGAACAGGCCGAGGAACAGCGGGGCGTCGCGGAAGCTGCGGGAGACGGAGCGCTCCACACCCGCGGCTTCCCCTATGGCGTAGCTCGCCGACAACGGCACCACTGCTCCGGCGAGGGCGGAGGCGCCGATCAGGCCCAGGGCGAAGAGGAGTTCGGCGTTCTGGCCGGCCACCGGTTCCAGGGCTTCCGCTGCCTGGGCGGCGGAGTTGAGCGGGCCCGTGCCGCCGATCGCGGAGGCCGTGGCGATGATGATCGTCAGGCTGATGATGCAGGCGAAGACCGCGCCGAGGACGGCGTCGGCGCGGATGAGGGGGTAGTCGGCGGGCTTGGCGCCTCGGTCCACCACGCCTGCGGCGGCGTAGAACTGCATGTACGGGCTGACCGTCGTGCCGATCAGGGCGACCGCGAGCAGGATGAAGTCCTTGCTCGGCTCCATGTGCGGGACGACGAGGTGGTGGCCGACGTCGGCCCAGTGCGGGTGGCCGAGGATCATCGCGACGGGGTACGCGAAGAAGGCCAGCGACATGATCAGGAAGATGCGTTCGGCCCAGTGGTAGGAGCCGAACAGGACCAGTGCCCACAGCAGGATCGCGGCCGGCGGGATGACCGCCCATTTGGGGACGCCGAGGAGTTCGAAGGCGGCGCCGATGCCGGCGAACTCGGAGACGACCAGGCCGGTGTTGGCGAGCAGCAGACAGAAGACGGCGAGCGCGGTCAGACGCAGGTTGAACTGCTCGCGGATCAGGGCGCCGAGGCCCTTGCCGGTGTGTGCGCCCAGGCGTACGGCCATCTCCTGGACCATCACCAGGGCGAGGGTGACCAGCACCATGAAGAACAGGGTGCCGTAGGTGAATTGGGAGCCGGCGGAGGCGTAGGTGGCGATGCCTGCGGCGTCGTTGCCGGCGTTCGCGGCGACCAGGCCGGGGCCGGCGACCGCCGCGATCATGGTGATGCGGCGCCACCCGGTGCGGCGGGCGGGGCTCTGCGCAGTCGTCGGCGCGGCGACGGTGTCGAGGTCGCGGGTCACTGCAGGAACCTCCGGAAGTGCAGGCGCCCGCGTTCGGGCAGCAGGGCGTCGAGCAGGTCGTCGGCCAGGATCCGGCCGAGCGGGCGGTCGCCGTCGTCGACCACGAGCAGCGAGGAGGCACGGGCGTCGACCAGTTCGTCGGCGGCCTCGGTCAGTGCGGTGTCCGGACGGACGGTGACGGGCGGACCGAACTGGGCCCGCCAGGCCACCAGATCGGCCACCGGGGTCGTGTCCTCGGCCACGGCGAGGTCGAACAGCGCGATGTCGGTGACCAGGCGGCCCTCCTCGTCCACGACCGCGACGGCGTCGATCTCGGTACGGTGCTCGGCCTGCTCGGCCAGCTGCGCGCGCACCTGGGCGACGGTCTGGTCCCGGCGGGCGGTGATCAGCAGCGTGGTCATGGCGCCGCCCGCGGTGCCCTCACGGTGGGTCAGCAGTCGCCGCAGCTCAGCCGCTTCCGTGGCGGGCATGCGGGTGAGCAGGTTCTCGCGCTCCTCCGGAGTGAGGTCGCGCAGGGCGTCGGTGGCCTCGTCCGGCTCCATCTCGTCGACCAGCCGGGCGGCGTGCTCCGGCTTCGCCTCGCGCAGGAGGTTCTCCAGCTCGTGCGGTTCCATCTCCTCCAGCGCGTCGGCGGCCTGCTCCGGCTCCAGCCAGCCCAGCAGCTGCTGCCGTTCGGCGCGGCCCAGGTCTTCGAGGATGTCGGCCAGGTCAGCCGGGCGCAGCCGGTGCAGGGCACCCCGGGAGGCGCGCAGCCGCACCTCCGGCGGGCCCTCGGTGGCCAGTTCGGCGAACGGGGCCACGGCCTGCCAGTCCAGCACCCGCTCCGGGGTCGGGCGTGCCTGCCAGCGGCGCGGGCCGAGCCGGCGCAGCAGTGTGGGCAGGGAGACGTCCACGCCGACCAGGACCACACGGTCGACCAGGGGGGCCAGGTAGAGGTCGGCGGCCCGGGTGACCTGGACGCCGTCGACGTCGACGAGTTGGTGGTCGAGGACGTCCTTGGCGAGCAGGGCCTCACCGGGGCGGCGGGCGAAGTCGCGCAGGTCCACCCGGGCGGTGTTGAGCCGTACGTGCCCGGCGTGCACCTTGCCGATCGCGTCGGCGGCCAGGAAGGTACGGCGTCGGCCGATGCGCAGGATCAGCCCGGTCACCGGCGGGTACGACTCCTCGCCGTACAGCCGGGCGACGACGTCGACGACGCGGCCGACCTCCTCCCCGGCCTGATTGGTGACCGGGCCGCCGATCAGACCGGCCAGTGACACCAGGGACGTACGGACCGCCTTGGAGGCAGTGGCACGGCGCTCCAGATGGACCCTGCGGTCGCGCAGGCGGGCCGAGGTGGACATGAGCAGAGTGTGGGCAGCCAAGGTGAACACCCCCTTGCCCCGGCGTGGCGGGGCATCGGGCGGCCCACGGCAGCGGTCTTCCCCACGGGGGCGCACCCGCACACGCGCACACGCCAATACAGGGCATGCGCAGGGCGGATGAGCGCGATTCAGGGGAGAGCGGGCTGCCTCGGGCCGCGGAAGGACGGCGCGGACAACACGAAGAAGGGCCGACTATGGCCCGGACTACTGTCCATCTCGCCTCCTCCCGGTCCCGGCCGCGTACAGGGGCGTCGCGGTCGCACGGCAAGGGGAAGCCGGGCAACGGACGGCCCGGCACACCCCAACTCGTCAGAGCTTTGGCACTCCACGGCGTGATCCCCCGCGGGGGAAGCCACTTGGGGTCACCCCTTGGGCCGGGGAGACCTGTCCTGATCCGGAGCGTCTCTCGACGGGTGGGATCAGTGGCCTGTGTCCGTGAAGACGCCTCACCGAACGAGGTGTCCGGTCAAACCGCCGACAGAATACGCCCGTCCCGGCCCCCGCCCCCAATCGATGACCAGCCCTTGACCTAGGGGGTACGGACCGACTCGGCCGTCGCGGTCTCCGGCTCGGCTTCCGCGAGCGCCTTGTTGCGGCGCACCGAGGACCAGAAGGACCAGCCGATCAGAACCACGCCGACCAGGCCGGTGACGACGTCGTTGATCTGGTACTGAATGGTGACCATGAGGATCACGGCCAGCGCGCCGATCGCGTAGTGCGCGCCGTGCTCCAGATAGACGTAGTCGTCGAGCGTGCCCTGGCGCACCAGGTACACGGTCAGCGAGCGGACGTACATGGCGCCGATGCCCAGGCCCAGTGCCATCAGCACGATGTCGTTGGTGATGGCGAACGCGCCGATCACGCCGTCGAAGGAGAAGGACGCGTCCAGGACCTCCAGGTAGAGGAACGTGAAGAACGCGGCCCGGCCCGCCAGTGCCACCGCGGAGCGCTGCCTGCCGGTGCGCGCGGCTTCCGCCTCCTGTTCCTCCTCTTCCTCAAGACGGTTCTCGAAGAAGCCCGACAGGCCGCCGACGACGAGATAGGTGGCGAGACCCGCGATGCCGGAGACGAGCACGGTCTGCGCCTTGTCGGCGTGCGTGCCGCCGTGCTGGTGGGCGTGGGCGGCGAAGGTGAACGACGTGATCAGCAGGACGGTCAGGGCGATACAGGCCGCCAGCATGTCGACCTTGCCGAGCCTGGCCAGCGGCCGCTCCAGCCACTGCAGCCACTGGATGTCGCGGTCCTCGAAGATGAAGTCGAGGAAGATCATCAGCAGGAACATGCCACCGAAGGCGGCGATCGCCGGGTGCGCGTCGGTGACCAGCTGCTGGTAGCGGTCCTTGTCGGTCAGGGCCAGGTGGACCGCGTCGTACGGGTTGAGCTTGGCCGTGATCGCGACGATGACGACCGGGAAGGCCAGCCGCATTCCGAAGACCGCGATGAGGACGCCGACGGTGAGGAAGATCTTCTGCCAGAAGGCATTCATCTTCTTCAGGACCCCGGCGTTGACGACAGCGTTGTCGAACGACAGGGAGACTTCCAGGACCGCGAGGATCGCCACGATGCCGAGAGCGGCCCAGCCGCCGTAGAGCACGCCCGCGCCCAGGCCGAGCGCCGTGAACACGAACGCCCAGCGAAAGGTCTTCAGCAGCACGGCCACCCACTCCTGTTGTCAACGCCCCGTACCCCTTAGAGCGTGTCTACCACGCTCACCTTTCGCCCGGATGGCCGGGCGAGAACCCCACTGCGATCCATCTGAAATGACAGGTTCTGATCAAAGAGTTGTCCAAATGCCGGACGCCTTCTCCCGCCGGTGATCAGGTCGTCCCCGACGGCAGTACCACCACCCGTTTTCGGAGGACCTGGTGCCAGCTCCAACCCCCAGCAGACGTTGGCTCACAACCTGCGCCATCACCGCAACCGCCGCACTGTTCGCGATACCCGCGAGCGCCGCACCCGCCCACGACAACAGCCCCTTCGGGGCCCGGACGCTCGCCCGACTCGCCGCCGAACGCGCACAGTCGGTGGGCGCCATGAGCCCCAGGCTGAAGGGCGAGGACGGTGACGACGGCAACGAGGCCGACGAGATAGCCGAAGGCGCGGACCAGTACGCCGAGGCCCGCACCTCGCCCGGCATCGTCGCCCCGGGCGCCTACGGTGCCGCCTGGGACGACCTGACCAACCTGCCCAGTACCGGCGGCAGTTGGCGCAACGTCACCGACCTGCCCTACAACTCCGACGACCCGCGCTACCGGGACATCGACTCCAACTCCAGCGGCGGCTCGGGCAATGTGACCGGCCGGATGGCGGCGCTCGCCGCCGACGACGACGGATACGTCTACGCGGGCAGCGCGGGCGGCGGCGTATGGCGGTCGAAGCGCGGCGGCGGGCACTGGCAGCCCATCAGCGACCGGCTGCCGGCCCAGTCCACCGGCGCACTCGCGCTGGACGGCGCCGGACGGCTGTGGCTCGGCACCGGCGAGGCGACCACCAACGCCGACGCCTACCTCGGCAGCGGCGTCTACGTCCTGTCCCGCCCGCACCACGGCACCTTCTCCACCCGCAGCCGGGTCGGCGGCGACGAGCTGGAGTCCACCACCATCCACGAACTGCGCTTCGGCGGCGGCAAGGTGTGGGCGGCGACCAGCGAGGGCGTGTGGAGCCACTCCACGAAGACGCTGAAGGGCGCCTGGAAGCTGGAGTTCGCGCCCAACCCCGACTATCTGCCGGGCGGTTCGAAGGCGAGCGACGCCTCGGCCGCGTACAAGAACATCGCCAATGACATCGCGATCGACCCCAAGGACCCGGGCAAGGTCGTCCTCGCGGTCGGCTGGCGCAGCGGTGACGACTACAACGGCTTCTACACCAAGGGCGCGGACGGCACCTGGACGCGGATCACCAGCGGCCTGGGCGACCTGCCGGCCGACGCGGACAACGTCGGCAACGTCACCTTCGCCCGCTCCGCCGACGGCTCCCGCTACTACGCCATCGACCAGTCGCCGGAGCAGCTGAGCACCAACCCGGACAGCGGCCTGGAGGGCATCTTCGTCTCCAAGTCCGGCTCCCCCACCGGACCTTGGACGAAGATCGCCGACTACAAGGGCCTGTCCGCCGACGGTTCGGCGCTGACGACCAGCGGCTACATGCCGGGCGTACAGGCCTGGTACAACCAGTTCCTCGCCGTCGACCCGAACAACGCCGACCACGTGTACGCGGGCCTGGAAGAGGTCTACGAGACCAAGGACGGCGGCAGCACCTGGTCCACCGTCGGCCCGTACTGGAACTTCACCTTCCCCTGCTGGTCGATCGACCCGGCCAAGCAGACCGGCGACTGCAACCCGACCACCCACTCCGACCAGCACGGCGTCGCGATCGGCAGCTACCACGGCAAGAGCTTCGTGTACGTGGGGAATGACGGCGGCGTCTACAAGCGGCCGGTCGACGGCGCCCAGGACGCCTCGGGGCATGCCACCGACTGGACCTCGCTGAACGACGGGACCATCGACACCCTCCAGTACTACTCGGTGGGCGTCGGCAAGGACCTGGACCACGGCGGCGTCTCCGTCACCGGCGGCCTGCAGGACAATGGCCAGTCCGTCCTGCGCAGCAACGACAAGGTGATGGGCTCCGACTTCGGCGGCGACGGCGGCGACACGCTCACCGACCCGGCCAACGGCTGCAACATCGCCGAGGAGTACGTCTACCTCGCCATCCAGGTGACGCAGAACTGTGCGGTGAACGACGGCAGTTGGGTCACCGACTCCAGCAAGGCCACCTCCTACAACGTCGCCCCGGCCGACAACGCCACCAACGAGGCCCGCTTCATCGCCCCGCTCGCGGCCGACGCGAAGAACCCCTCGACCTGGATCGCCGGCGGCCGCCACATCTGGGTGCAGAGCAAGGGGTACGCCATCCGCAGCGGCTCCGAGTGGAAGAGCGTGTACGACCTCGGCGCCGGCCGCACCGCGACCGCCGTCGCCGCCTCCGGCGGCAAGGTGTACGCGGCCTGGTGCGGCCCCTGCAACAACCAGGGCTTCGCCCGCGGCATCTCCGTCGGCAACGCGGACGGCACCGGCTGGCACGACATCAGCCTGCCCGTGGACGGCACGGTGCCCAACCGCTACCTCAGCGGTTTCGCCGTCGACCCGAAGAACGCCGACCACGTCTACCTCGCGGTCAACGGCTTCTCCCGGCACTGGACCGAGGGTCCCGGCGCCGGCGTCGGCCATGTCTTCGAGTCCACCGACGGCGGCACCACCTGGAAGGACATCTCCAAGAACCTTCCCGACGTGCCGACCAACTCCGCCGTCGTCACGCCGAACGGCGGCCTCGCCGTCGCCACCGACCTCGGCGTCGTCTACCGGGCGCCGGGCCGCACGGCCTGGCAGCGCGTCGGCAGCCTTCCGGCCGTCGCCGTGCTCCAGCTGAAGCCGAGCCCCGACGGCAGCACCCTGTACGCCGCCACCCACGGCCGCGGCATCTACACGATCAAGGTGCGCGACTGCGGCTGACGCAGTGCTGTCGCAGGGGTGGTCCCGGCTCCCGGGACCACCCCTGCGTCGTGTCCGCGCCGCGGATCGGAGCGCTCCGGTTCAGATCTCCGCGAAGTGACTGGGCCGGCCTTCACGAAGGATCAGGCGGCCCCGCCCGGCAGCCTCGGCCCCGGGGAGAAGCGTCCAGGTGCCGTCGGTGCGATGCAGCGCCGCCGAGTGCCAAGGGGTGGTCCAGGCGTCGGGGGTGTCGAGGAGGCGGATGCCGAACTTGGGGGCGCCGATCGGCTGGGGGTGGATGGACAGGCGTACGGAGTGGGGGTGGTGATCGCCGATGAGTTCGCCCCACGCGCGACTGCGCTGGATGACGCCGTACGCGCGCTTGCGGCAGTCGCGTTGGAGGGCGGAGCGGGTGCCTTCGTGGTCAGCGGTGTCCTCGACGAGGAAGCGGGTGATGCCGCGGTACAGGGCGAGGGTGGGGGCGTCCGTGTGGATCTCGGCGCGCAGGGCGTCCAGGGTGGGGGCGTAGCGCTCGTGGACGTGGGCGCGTTTCGCCTCGTGCGGGAGGTCGCCGAGGACGTCGCGCAGGTCGAAGACGGACAGTCTGTGCAGGCCCAGTTGTCGTATGAGGGTGCGGAGTTCGTCGGCGTAGGCGTCGATGCGGGCGTCGGGGACGCCTATCAGGTCGCCGAAGACGTGGCCGTCGGAGCAGATCAGCATGCGGGCGCCGGGCGGGTGGAGGCGCTCGATCTCCGTGCACAGGGTGTCGAGGAACGTGAGCGAGAGGCGTTCGCCCATGTCGGGGAGGTGACCGAGAACCTTGGCGGGGTTGGGCGACTTGCAGGGGAAGCCGGGCAGAGTGAAGACGATGGGGGCTCCTTTGCGCACGCAGTCGGTGATCTGGCGCAGTTGGTGCGGGAACGCCTCGGCGCGGGCGCGAGCCCGGTCGGTCGTGCGGTGGTGGGGCAGGAGCAGGTTCAGGATCGCGGTGCCGGTGGTCGTGGGGGTGGTGTCCGGGGCGGCCGTGAGCGGCATGTCGTTCCTTCAGGGGCGTGTGGGCATGACGGCATGGCGCGTCGGCTCGTGTGCCGGGCGCCGTCTTGTCGGATGGGCCGGGTCGGCGGGGACCGGGTAAGGCGGTACGGCCGGACCCGGTCAGCGGGAGGCCGGGGTCAGCAGCGGCGGTCGTAGCCGACGGGCAGGTGGTTGGTGCCGCGGCCGAGGACGGCCTGGATCCATGCGAGGTCCTCGTCCGGGATCGCCAGGTGCAGGCCGGGCAGGCGGGTGAGGAGGGTGCCGAGCGCGATCTGGAGTTCGGCGCGGGCGAGCGCGGCGCCGGGACAGAAGTGGATTCCGTGGCCGAAGGCCAGATGGGGGTTGGGCGAGCGGTCGAGGTCCAGGGTGTCCGGGTCGGGGAAGCGGCGCGGGTCGCGGTTGGCCGCGCGCAGGGAGACGATGACCGAGTCGCCGGCGGGGACGCGGGTGCCGTGCAGGTCGTTGTCCTGGTCGAAGAAGCGCCAGGTGGTGAGCTCGAAGGCGCTGTCGTGGCGCAGGAGTTCCTCGACCGCCCGGGGAAGCAGGGAGAGATCCTGGCGGAGGCGGGTGAGCTGGTCCGGGTTGCGGAACAGGGCGATCAGGGCCGTGGTGATCTGGTTGGTGACCGGTTCCTGGCCGGCCACCAGGAGCTGGAAGATCATCGAGTCCAGCTCCTCCTGGGAGAGTTCGCGGCGGTCGCGGGCCACGACCAGGCGGCTGAGCAGGTCGTCCTCCCAGTGCTCCCGCTTGTGGGCGACGACCTCGGCGATGTAGCTCTGCAGGCCGTGCAGGCGGGCCTCGTAGAGCGGGCGTCCGGGGTCGGTCGGGCCGACCGGTTGGACGACCTTCCCCCAGTCGCGGTCGAAGCGGGCCGCCAGCTCCCGTGGCAGGCCGATGACTTCGGCGAGGACCTGGAAGGGGAAGTAGGCGGCGAAGCCGGTGACGAGGTCGGCGGGGCCCGTCTCGGGGAGGGCGTCGACCAGGGCGTTCGCCAGCTGCTGGAAGCGGGGGCGGAGGCCATCGATGCGGCGCGGGGTGAAGGCGTCCGTCACGAAGCGCCGCATCCGCGTGTGCTTCGGCGGGTCCTGGTGGAGGAGGTGGACCTGGAGCTGGGAGTGTTGCGGCTCGGGCATGATCGAGGCGCGGGCGCGCCAGCGGTCGTTGCCGCGGTCGTGGTTCTTGCCGAGGCGGTCGTCGTTCAGGGCGGAGTGGGCGGCGTCGTAACCGGTGACCAGCCATGCCTGTACGCCGCTGGGGAAGAGGACGCGGTGCACCGGGCCGGCCTCGCGCAGCTGCTCGTAGAGCGGGTAGGGGTCGGCCTTGTACGGGCAGCCCATGAGAGGGACCGGGTCCGTGGTCGTGCCGGGTTCCTGGATGGTCATGAACGGGGCTCCTCAGAGGGCGAGTTCGGGCTGGTGGTGGTCGAGCCACAGGGCGAGGTCGACGACGCGTTCAAGACGCAGGCGGTGGCCCCACTCCAGCCGGTCGGGCGGGGTGTCCAGGCAGGGTTTGATGCGGGTTTCGTCGGCCAGGGCGCGGACCTGCTCGGTGGCGAGGGCGTCGCGGGCCATGTCCTGCAGGCCGCGGTTGTAGTCGGGGTGGTGGGTGGCCGGGTAGTGGTTCTTGGGGCGCCACAGGACCGACTCCGGCGCCAGGCCCGTACCGGCCGCGCGCAGCAGGCTCTTCTCCCGGCCGTCGAAGCTCTTCAGCGCCCAGGGCGTGGTGAAGGCGTACTCGACGAGGCGGTGGTCGCAGTAGGGGACGCGGACCTCCAGGCCCTGGGCCATGCTCAACCGGTCCTTGCGGTGCAGGAGTTGGCCCAGCCAGCGGGTCAGGGACAGGTGCTGCATCTCGCGCTGCCGGTGCTCGGCGGGGCTCTCGCCGTCCAGGTGGGGTACGGCGGCCAGCGCGCTGCGGTAGGTGTCGTCGCGGAACTCGCCGATGCGCAGGTCGAGTTCGGGGTTGAGCGGCATGGCGGCTTCGTCGCCCGTCACCAGCAGCCAGGGGAAGGTCCGGGCAGCGAGTGCCCTGGGGTTGTGGAACCAGGGGTAGCCGCCGAACACCTCGTCCGCCGCCTCGCCGGACAGGGCGACGGTGGAGTGCCGCCGTATCTCCCCGAACAGCAGGTACAGCGAGGTGTCCATGTCGCCGACGCCGATCGGCGAGTCGCGGGCCACGACGACCGCCTTGCGGTGCTCGGGGTCGAGCAGGGCGCGCGGGTCCAGTACGACCGTGCTGTGGTCGGTGCCGATGAAGGCGCCGGCCTCGGTGGCGTACGGGGTGTCGTGGCCCGTACGCAGCACATCGCCCGTGAAGCGGGACGCCTGGTCGCTGTAGTCGACGGCGTAGGAGCGGATACGGGCGTCCGGGCCCCCGCGCAGGCGGAGTTCGTCGGCGAGCAGGGCCGTCAGGACGGTGGAGTCGAGGCCGCCGGAGAGCAGGGAGCACAGCGGAACGTCTGCTTCCAGCCGGCTGCGGGCGGCGGCGCTCACCAGGTCGTGGACACGCGCGACGGTCGCCTGCCGGTCGTCGCCGTGCGGACCGGCCTCCAGCTGCCAGTAGCGGCGCTCGCTAATGCCGTCCCGGTCCAGGACGAGGATCCCGCCGGGCTCGACCTCCCGCACTCCCGCCCAGACCGTCGGTCCGGTGTTGAACAGCAGGCTGTACGCCTCCCGCAGACCGTCGGCGTCCACGCGCGGCCGGATCTCCGGGTGGGCGAACAGCGCCTTCGGTTCGGAGCCGAAGGCGAGGCCGCCGCCGACGGCCGCCCAGAACAGCGGCTTCACCCCGAGCCGGTCGCGCACCAGCACCAGCCGCTGTTCGCGCTCGTCCCACAGGGCGAAGGCGAACATGCCCTCCAGGTGCTCGGCGACGTCCTCGCCCCACTCGGCGTACGCGCGCAGCACGACCTCGGTGTCGCTGCGGCTGCTGAAGTGGTGGCCCAAGTGCCTTAGCTGCGAACGGAGTTCGTGGTGGTTGTAGACCTCGCCGCTGTAGCTGAGGACGAGGGACGGCTCGTGGGGCCGGTCGGTCATGGGCTGTGCGCCGCCCTCGATGTCGATGACGGCGAGGCGGCGATGGCCGATCGCCGCGCGCTCGCCGAGCCAGATACCTCCGGCGTCCGGGCCGCGCCGGGTGAGGGTGGCGGTCATGGCCTCGATGACCGGGGCCTGGGTGCGGGCGTCGTGGTGGAAGGACGCCCAGCCGGTGATTCCGCACATACGAGCTCCAGGGGGTCAGTGGTGGGCGGTGACGGTCTGCTCGGGAAGTGGCGCAGGACGTCTGCCGGGCAACGCGAGCAGGGGTACGGCCAGACAGGCGGCGGTGGCGGCGAGCGCGAGGCCCGCGGTCGGAGCACCGCCCGTTCCCCAGGCGGCCGTGGCCAGGGCGGGGCCGAGGGTGAAGCCGAGGCTGCGGGCGAGTTGGACGGTGGAGCCGACGGTGGCGATGCGGTCCGGCGGGGCCGAGCTCATCACCAGGGCCTGGGTCGGGCCGCCGTTGAGGCCCATGCCGACACCGGCCAGTGCCAGCCGCCATGCCACCTGCCACGGGGGCCAGCCGTCGCCCAGCGGGACGAGCAGGAGCAGTCCGGCTGCGGTGAGGGCGGCTCCGGTGACGGCCACCGGGCGGGCGCCGTACCCGTCGGCCAGACGACCGCCGAGCGGGCCGGCCAGACCCATGCCGAGCGGGAAGGCGAGGACGACCAGACCGGTCGTCGTGGCGCTGACTCCGTCGTCGCGCTGGAGGTGCAGGGCTACGACGTAGTGCATCGCGGCGAAACCGGCAGCCAGCGCCAGCACCGCCCCGTGCGCCCGCCACAGCCCCGAGACGCGCAGCACGCCCGTCACCGGACGCCCGCCGGGGCCGCGCAGCCACCGCCACAGCGGCGGGACCGCGGCGCACACGAGCAGCAGCCACCACGGATCGTCCGAGGCCAGGGTGAACGCCAGCAGAAGCGCCGCCACGCCGGTCGCCACCAGCAGCGCATCCGCCGACGAGCGGCGATCCGGTCGTCGCAGCCGCCCGTCCCCGGGCATCGCCCGCCACGCCACAACCAGAGCGAGCAGGCAGAAGGGAATCTTCACGAGGAACACCGCATGCCAGCCGAACCGGTCGAGGAGCAGGCCGCCGACAGCCGGTCCGGTCACCGCGCCCAGCGGGCCGAGGGTCGCGGGCACGCTCATCGCCCTCCCCCGGGCCTCCGGCCGCACCGAGCGCATGGCGAGCACCGGCATCAGCACGAACAGCGCCGCCCCGAACACACCCTGCGCGAGCCGGGCGGCGATCAGCCAGGCCGCCCAGGGCGCGACGGCCGCCAGCGCGCTGCACAGGCCGAAGCCGGCAGTGGCGACGAGCACGGCGGACCGCGTCCCGACGCCGTCCAGCCACCGTCCTGCGGGCAACAGCAGGGCGACGACGGGCAGTTGGTAGGCGAGCACGGCCCACTGGGCTGTGGCCGCGGACACGTGCAGCCCTTCGGCGATGTCCGCCAGGGCCACGTTGACGATGTTCATGTCGAGCATCGCCACGAACGACAGCAGGCCCGCCACGGCCACCAGCAGCCAGCGATCCTCGCCGGGGGCTGCCCGGCCGGACTGTTCGTGATGTATCACCCGTGCGCACCTCGCCGTCGCGGGTGGGCTGCCGGTGCCCGGTGGTCGAAGGCGATCAGCGGATCCCCGGTCAGGGGGTGGTCGACCACCGCTGCCCGCACCCCGAACACCTCCGCCAGCAGGGCGGGGGTGAGGACTTCGCGGGGCGGGCCGGAGGCCACCACGGCGCCGTCGTGCAGTACATGCAGCCGGTCGCACACGGACGCGGCGGCATTGAGGTCGTGCAGCGACACCAGTGTCGTACGGCGTCGGGTGCGCAGCAGGGCCAGCAGCTCGACCTGATGGCGGACGTCGAGGTGGTTGGTCGGCTCGTCCAGGACCAGGACGTCGGGGCCCTGGGCGAACGCCCTTGCCAGCAGGACGCGTTGGCGTTCGCCGCCGGACAGGGCCGTGAACCGGCGTCCGGCGTACCCGTCCATGCCTGCATCGGCCAGAGCTCGCGCGACGATGTCCCGGTCGGCGGCGTCCTCCCCGGCGAAGGCCCGCTTGTAGGGCGTACGGCCCATGGCGACGACCTCGCGCACGGTCAGCTCGAAGTCGCTGCCCCGCTCCTGCGGGAGTGCCGCGACATGTCGGGCCGACCGGGCCGGCGCCATCCCCCGGATGTCGGCCCCGTCGAGCAGCACCCGCCCGGACACCGGCTTCAGATGCCGGTAGACCGTGCGCAGGAGCGTGGACTTGCCGCTGCCGTTGGGGCCGACCAGACCCGTGATCTCGCCCTCGGCCGCCACCAGGCGGGCGCCCGCCACGACCGTACGGCCCGCGTACGCGACCTGCAGATCCTCGATGTCGATCCTCAACTGCCGCTCCCCAGCCGCCGGTCCAGCAGATACAGCAGGGCCGGAGCCCCGATGAGCGAGGTGACCACGCCGACCGGCAGCTCCTGCGTGTCCATGGCCGTACGGCAGACGATGTCGACCACGACCAGCAGCAGGGCACCGAACAGCGCGGAGACGGGCAGGAGCCGGCGGTGGTCGCCGCCGAGGACCAGGCGGCAGACGTGCGGCACCATCAGGGCGACGAAGGCGATCGCGCCGGAGACGGCGACCAGGACGCCGGTCAGCACGCTGGTCACGGTGAACAGCTCGCGACGCAGCCGCGTCACGTCGATGCCGAGCCCGGCCGCCGTCTCGTCGCCCATCAGCAGGGCGTTCAGTCCGCGGGCGCGGGCCTGGAGCCACACTCCGGCGGCGGGTACGGCGACGGCGGGCACCGCCAGCAGTTCCCAGTTCGCCCCGCTCAGGCTGCCCATGAGCCAGAACAGCACGCTGTGGGTCTGCTGTTCGTCCCCGGCCTGGAGGACCAGGTAGCTGGTGAAACCGGAGAGGAACTGGCCGACGGCGACTCCGGCCAGGACCAGCCGCAGCGGCGCGAAGCCCCCGCCCCTCCGCGCCACCGCCCATACCAGGGCGAAGGTGGCCAGCGCTCCGACGAAGGCCGCGCCGGACAACCCGAGTCCCAGCGCACCGCCGGCCCCGAAGCCGAGCACGATCGCGGCGACCGCCCCCAGCGAGGCGCCGTTGGAGATGCCCAGCAGATACGGGTCGGCCAGCGGGTTGCGTACCAGCGCCTGCACGGCCGTACCGACGAGACCGAGGCCGGCGCCGACGAGCGCGGCCAACAGGGCGCGGGGCAGGCGGAGTTGCCAGACGATGAGATCGTCCGTGCCGGGACGTGGTGCCTCGCCGGACAGGCGGTGCCACACCACGCTCCACACCTCGCCGGGCGGAATGGAGGTCGAGCCCCAGGCAACGGCGGCCGTCAGCGCGGCCAGGAGTGCCACGCCCAGGACGGCTGCCAGTGGGCCTGCGGGCAGAGGGCCGCGTGTCTCTGCCGTCGTGGTCGCCGTGGTCTTCCGGCGTACCAGTGTGAAGGCCACGGTCAGCCGACCTTGCCGGGGTAGAGCGCCTTGGCGATGGTCTCGACGGTGTCGGCGTTCTCGACGCCCGCGATGGTGGTCTGCTCGGAGCCGATGCGCAGGAAGTGGCCCTCCTCGACCGCCTTCAGGCCCTTGGTGGCCGAGTTGGACTTCAGCCACTTCTCGGCCTCGTCGAAGGCTTCTTTGTTCGCCGCCTCGCTGCCCCGGTTGCGGATCCCGAGCTGGATCCAGTCCGGGTTCTTGGCGATGACGTCCTCCCAGCCGACCTGCTTGTAGTCGCCGTCGCAGTCGGCGAAGACATTGCGGGCACCGGCCAGGGTGATCACGGCGTTGGCGACCTGGCGATTGCAGGTGACGGTCGGCTGCTTGGTGCCGGCGTCGTAGTCGAAGAAGAAGTACGTCGGCCGAGCGCTCCGAGCCGCACCGCCGACCGCCCTCTGTACGGCGCCGACCTTCTCCTTCATCGCGGCGACGAGTTCCTTCGCCTTGCCGCTCGTACCCGTGACCCGGCCAAGGGCGGTGATGTCGGCCTCGACGGCGGACAGATCGGTCACCGCGCTCCTGCTCTGCGCCGCGCAGGCAGTGGACTTCAGATAGATGTGCTTGATCCCGGCGGCCTGGAACTCCTCCTCGGACGGCGTGTCCCCCATACCACCGCCCATGCTCATCCCGGCGAAGGTGTCGATGTACAGGTCGGCGCCGGAACCGAGGAGCTTCTCCTTCGGGATGACGGCCCGGCTGAGCACCTTCACCTTCTGCGCCTCGGCGTCCAGCGCACCGGGCAACGTGCCCTTGCCCGGCGGGAAGCCGGTACCGGTCACCTTGTCGCCCGCACCGAGACGGAGCAGCAGCTCCAGGCTGGAAGCGTTGCTGGTGACGATCCTCTCGGGAGCCTTGGTGAAGGTGGTCCCGGCACCCTTGCAGTCCGTGACGGAGACCGGGTACTCACCCGAGACCGCCTTCCCCGCGCCGTCGTCCGCCGTGCCGTTCCTTTCAGCGGCCCCGCCACCGCAGCCGGCCGCCAGCAGGCCACCCAGCACGACGGCCGCCGTACCGCCCCACACACGAGAACGAGAACGCATCGAACAACTCCCGGATCCACTCGGCACACGGGGCGAACCTCCGTCACCCGGTCCAGTAGTCGGGGCGAACACGGCCTGAGTTCCCGGCCGGTCGGAGATACCGAGTCCGCCGAGGGTGTCGGGGCGGCCGGCCCGACACCCTCGTACGAATGGAGCTCAGACCCCCGCCGGCGCGGCGGGCTCGGCCTCGTCCAGCAGGTCCACCAGGGTCGCCCGGGCGCGGGCCACGCGGGAGCGGACCGTGCCGATCGGGCAGTCGCTGACCTCGGCCGCCTCCGCGTACGGGAGGCCCACCAGCTGGGTGAGGATGAACGCCTCCCGGCGCTCGTCGGGCAGCGCGGCCAGCAGGTCGAGCAGGGCGATGCCGTCGTCGAAGCCGGGCAGGTCGCACGGTTGGGCCAGTTCCACGGCCAGCTGCCAGTCCGGTACGTCGGACAGGCGGGGCCGGGCAGCGGCGTACCGGTAGCTGTCGACGACCGCCCGGCGCGCGATGGACAGCAGCCATGCGCGCGCCGAGGAGCGGCCCTCGAAGCGGTGCAGGCTGCCGAGCGCACGCAGGAAGGTGTCCTGGGCGAGGTCGTCGACCGCCTGGGGATCGCCGCAGAGATGGGCGACATAACGCTGGACATCGCGGTGCAGAGCGCCGACGAACTGCTCGACGGCGTCCGCGTCACCGCCTCGGGCGGCCAGCGCCCAGGCGGTTATCGACTCATCGACAGATGCCGCTTTCTTCGTCTCGTTCGTCTTGTCCGTCTTGCTGTGCGCATCGGGCAGGGCAGAGGTGATCACCTGGTGTCCTTCTCGGGATCCGTGCACCGGACCGGGGCGCGCGAGGGCGCGGGCGGTCCGGTGGAAAAGGGGGAGACGGCCCTACGGCGCTTGCGCGGGCGTAGGGCCGGGGCCCGAGGCGCGGATGGGCGGCCCCGGGAAACCAGCTGTCGTCAGATGACAGCCGTCTCCGCCGGAGGCCCCCGGGAGGTGATCGCGTGGACGAGGAGACGAAGGCTCGGTGCCCGGTCCGAGCGGGGGCGACGCGGGCGGACGCGCGGACGGTCCGGGGCGGCGGGCAGCGCCAGCAGCAGCCGTAGCGGCGCCGCCAGCCGTCCGGCCACCGCCCGCAGGATGCGGAACGCCGCCTTTTCGCCGTAGGCCAGCCACAGACCGGTCAGGAGCGCGGCGAGCAGGTGGGCGGCGAGCATGCCGGACGACATACCGCCGCCGTCCATCGAATGACCGACGTGCCCCATGTGATCCATGCGGCTCATGTCCATGTGCCCCATGTCCATGGAGTCCATCCGCATCGAGCCCATGTCCGCGGAGGCCGACCCGCCCGATGCCGACTGCGCGAGGGAGAACGCCTCGTGGAGCACCGTCTGGACGACGACCACGACCGTGATGATCAGCGGCAGTCCGCGTTCCCGGCCCGCCAGGCCCCAGCCGACGACGCCCGTCCCGGCCGCCCCGGCGACCAGCGCCCAGGCGGGCACATGGCTGCCGGACATCATGACGTGACCCAGGGCGGCGAGCAGCACGCATACGGCCGCGAACACCGCGGCCCGTACCGTGCGAGAACACCACCCTGCTGTCATGGCGCCTCATCCTCGCATCCGGGCGTCGGCCGTCATGCGGGGGTACGGATATCCACAGGGGAACACACTCAATCCACGGAGTGTGATCCAGACCACGACAAGGAGCTGGAACCGGCCCGGAGTTCCGTCCGACTTCTGGTGGAGAAGGGGGGTGCCCGCTCACGACCTCGGCCGGATGACCACCGCGAGAGTCTCGACCGACCCACTGCGCTCGAACCGCAGCGTGAAGGGCACGAGGTCCCCGGCCCGCATGCGCGCCTCGGCTGTCAGCGTGACGTCCAGGCCGTCCGGCGACATGGACACTTCGCCGCCCGCGGGGACGGCGGCCGAGGACACGTCGGCCCTGGCAGCGACCCCACCGCCGATCATGCGGTGTCGGCTGAGGGTGATCCGCCCGCTCGTGGCGGAGGAGGTCACCCCGACCAGCCGGTCGTCCGCCCCGCCGAGGTTGGTGACGTCGAAGAAGGCGGCGGTTTCCGTGGTGTTGCCGTACGGCAGGAAGATCCGCCCGTTCGACACGGCGACCCGGGCCGGGCTGCCCGCCTTCCCCGCACTGACCCAGGTGGTCAGCCCGCCCAGGGCGACACAGCACGCGGTGACGGGAGCGACCGCGGCGAGGAGGGTGTCGGTGAGACGGCGACGGGTCGGCCGCCAGAGGGACTGGTGAGTCATCGGGTACGCCTCCGTGCGGCGGCAGCGGGCGAGGGCTGCCGACCGCGCAACCGCAGGCTGTTGCCGACCACCAGCAGCGAACTGGCCGACATCGCGGCCGCGGCGAGCATCGGGTTGAGCAGGCCGACCATGGCGAGCGGCACGGTCACGACGTTGTAGCCGAAGGCCCAGACGAGGTTGGCGCGGATGGTGCCGAGCGTGCGCCGGGCCAGTCGTACGGCGTCCGCCAGGGCTTCGATGTCGCCGCGTACGAGGGTCACGTCGGCGGCCCCCATGGCCACGTCGGTACCGCCGCCCATGGCGATGCCGAGATCGGCGCCGGCGAGTGCCGCGGCGTCGTTGACGCCGTCGCCGATGACCGCGACCCGGCAGCCCTGCTCCTGCAGGTCCCGTACGAGGCCGGCCTTGTCCTGAGGGGTGCAGCGGGCGTGCACTTCGTCGATGCCCAGCGCCTTCGCGACGGCGCGGGCGGGCGCCTCCCGGTCGCCGGTGGCCAGCACCGGCCGTACGCCCAGGCGCCGCAGCCGGTCGACGGCCCGATAGCTGCCGGACCGTACGACGTCGCCGACCTCGATCAGGGCCTCGGCCACACCGTCCACGTACACCAGCACCGGTGTGTGCGCCACGGTCTCATCCACCGACAGTCCGGCGGGCAACTCGCCGTCCGGCGCAAGGACTTCGACGAGCCGTCCCTCGACGCGGCCGCGGACCCCCTTGCCGGGCAGGGCGCTGAACTCGTCCACCTCGGGCAGTCGCTCGCCCGACTCCCGGCGGGCGTACGCGGCCATGGCCCGCCCCAGCGGGTGCTCCGATCCCTGCTCGACGGCTCCTGCCAGCCGCAGCACCGCATCACGACCGAGACCGTCCGCTACGACGGTGATCCGGGCGACGCTCATATGCCCCGAAGTGAGCGTGCCGGTCTTGTCCAGGACGACGGCGTCGAGGTGCTGGAGTCCCTCCAGGGCCTGCGGACCGGTGACGAGGACACCCAGTTGGGCGCCGCGCCCGGTGGCGGCCATCAGCGCGGTCGGAGTGGCCAGGCCGAGCGCGCACGGGCAGGCCACGACCAGGACGGCGACGCACGCGGTGATCGCCGCCTGCGGATCGGCACCGGCGCCCAGCCAGAACCCGAGCGCCGTGACGGCCAGCGCCAGCACCACGGGGACGAAGACCCCGGCCACCGAGTCGGCCAGCCGCTGCGCCTTCGCCTTGCCGGCCTGCGCCTCGGTCACCAGCCTGGTGATCCGGGCGAGTTGGGTGTCCGCGCCGACCGCGGCGGCCCGTACGAACAGCAGCCCACCGGCGTTGACGGCCCCGCCGACCACGGCCGAACCGGGCCCGACCTCGACGGGTTCGGACTCTCCGGTGACCAGGGACAGGTCCACGGCCGAACTCCCCTCCACCACCTGCCCGTCGGTGGCGACCCGCTCGCCGGGGCGCACGACGAAGACCTGCCCGACGGCCAACTCCTCAATGGGGACGAGCCGTTCGGAACCGCCCTCCCGTACGGCGACCTCCTTGGCGGCGAGTCGGGCGAGCGACCGCAGCGCCGCCCCGGTGCCGCGCCGCGCCCGAGCTTCCAGGAACCGGCCCGCGAGCACGAACAGCGGTACGCCGACGGCCGCTTCGAGGTAGAGGTGCGCGACGCCGTCCGAGGCGGACGGCACCAGGCTGAAGGGCATCCGCATCCCGGGGTTGCCCGCGCCACCGAGGAAGAGCGCGTACGCCGACCAGGAGTAGGACGCCGCCACACCCAGCGAGACCAGGGTGTCCATGGTCGCCGCGGAGTGCCGCAGGCCGCGCACCGCCCGCGTGTGGAACGGCCACGCGCCCCACACGGTGACCGGCGCCGCGAGCACGAAGCACAGCCACTGCCAGTTGCGGAACTGGAGCGCGGGCACCATCGACAGCACGAGGACGGGCACGGAGAGCAGCGCGGTGACCAGCAGACGGTCACGCTCCCGCCGGGCGTCCGCGAACTCCGTACCCTCCTCGGGCTGTTGCTGCTGCGGCGGCTCGGGCAGAGCGGCCGTATACCCTGCCTTCTCGACCGTGGCGACGAGCTCGTCCGGACCGATCTGCGGCGGATGGCTCACCCGGGCCCGTCCGGTGGCCAGATTGACGGTCGCCGTGACCCCGTCCAGCTTGCCGAGTTTCTTCTCGACGCGCTTCACGCAGGCCGCGCAGGTCATGCCGCCGACGGTCAGATCCGTCGTGACCAGGGCCGTCATCGGTTCGGCGCCCATCAATTGCTTCCCCCGTGCATGTTCCCCATCTCGCCGTCCGTGCTCCCGCCGCCTCCGGTGCCGCCACCGCCCCGGCTCGTGCCGGTGCCGTGCATGCCGGGTGCGACGGGCCCTGCGGAGGTGCCGACGGCGTAGGACACCGCGAATATCAGGGCCAGGAGCAGAAGGAAGCCGCAGAGGGCGGGCGGGGGTGCCGGTTTCCGAAGCGCCGCACCCGCATCGGAGGAGGATTGCCGTGACTCGTCCACGCTTCAGGAGTCGGAGCGTCCAAGTACGGAGTTCCGAGGCCGAGGTGTGGTGCGCGTCACGGAAATCTGACTGACTGAAGCCGACCGGAGAAAATCAAGCCCATGCCCGCCTCCCCCGCCCCTCTCGCCTCCTACGTCGAGACCTGGCACCCCGATCCGGTCACGGACGGAGACGCCCTGCCGCCCGGTCCGGCGGCTGCCCTGTCGGCGCTGCTGGACCTCCCGGACGCCGCGGCCACGGCCGGTGACCCGCTGCCCCCGCTGTGGCAGTGGCTGTACTTCCTGCACTGGCCGCCCCAGCAGGCCCTCGGCCCGGACGGGCATCTGCGCGACGCCCGCTTTCTGCCTCCCGTCCCCAGCCGTCGGCGGATGTTCGCCGGAGGACGCTGCACGATCAGCGAGCCGCTGCGCCTCGCCGAACCGGCGGAACGCGTGAGCAGTCTGGCCGCGGTCACCCCCAAGCAGGGCCGCAGCGGCGAGCTGCTGTTCGTCACCGAACGCCAGGAGTTCCGGCAGCGGGGCCGTACCTGCCTGGTCGAGGAGCAGGACATCGTCTACCGCTCGGGCGACGGCTCAGCGCCCCGGCACCCGGCCACACTCGACGACTCCGCCGTACCGGAGGCGGAGGGTCCGTGGCGGCTGCGCCTGCGGCCGGACGAGACCCTGCTCTTCCGCTTCAGCGCGCTCACCGCCAACGCCCACCGCATTCACTACGACACCCCGTACTGCCGTGACGTGGAGGGCTATCCCGGCCTCGTCGTCCACGGCCCGCTCCTGGCCCTGCTGATGCTGGAGCTGGTCCGCAGGAACGCCCCGGAGCGGGAGGTGCGGTCGCTGTCCTACCGGCTGCACCGGCCGGCGTTCCTGGGTGAACACCTCCTCGCCGACGGCACACCCTCCGACGGACACGCCCGACTGCACATCGCCACCCACCGCGAGGACCGGCACGCGAGCGCCGAGGTGAGCTTCACCTGAGCCGGAGGAGGACGGCCGTGTCGGGGCGGGGCAGACGGACGGTGAGCGTGCCTTCCGCCGCGTTCCACCGTGCGGTGCTGTCGGACGCGGCGGGGTGGAGCACGTCCGGCCGGAGCCGGGCGCCCCGCAGGTGGGGAAGGGTGAGCTCGCAGCTCGTTCCGCCGGCGGACCCGCGGCGCCACACCGTGACGAACGTGGACTCCTGACCGCGCAGCCCGTGGGCGATCCAGGTGTCGTCCCAGCCCGGCAGCCCCAGCGGCCAGAAGGGGTGTGCCTGGGCGATCTGCGGCCGGATGTCCTTGTACACGCGCAGCGCCGAGCGTACGAGGGCGCACTGGTCGTCGTTCATGCGGTCGAGGAAACCGGAGAGATGGACACGGCCGAGCAGCGCCCCGGCGAGGGTGAAGGCGATCTCGTCGAGGGTGTGGCCGGGCTGCGGGTAGGCCCACACGGCGGCCTGCTCGGGGGTCACGGCGGTGGCGGCCGCGGCGGCGATCGGCGGGTAGCGCAGCAGGTCCTGCTGGTCGCTCGTGGACTGCAGCTGGGCCACCGCCAGCTGGGCGTAGTCCATGCGCAGGCCGCCCGATCCGCAGTTCTCCAGGACCAGGCCGGGGTGCCGGTCCAGGACGGCGGCCATCCAGTCGAGGTGGGCGCGGTGATGTCCGAGCAGTCCGGCGCCCGGGCTCTCGAGGCCGTTCTCCGTACCGGGGCCGATGTTGATGTTGTAGTCGAGCTTGAGGTACCCGACACCCCACTCGCCGACCAGCCGGTCCACGACCGAGTCGAGATGGGCGCGCGCCGCGGGGTGACGCAGGTCCAGGTGGTGCCGGCCGTGTTCGGTGACGCGGATGCCCCCGCGCCGGAAGAACGCCTCGGGCGGCAGGGTGCGGGCCAACGGGCTGCGCACACCGACGACTTCGGGCTCCAGCCACAGCCCCGGGGTCATGCCGTGCCCTCGGACGGCGTCCAGGACCTCCTGGATGCCGCCGGGGAAGCGCCCCTGGGCGGGCTCCCACGCGCCGACGGCGTCCCACCAGCCCTGGGCGTCGTCGTCGTACCAACCCGCGTCGACGACGAAGACCTCGGCGCCGGCCGCCCCCGCCGCCTCGATGAGCGGCAGGAGTTTCCTGGTGGTCGGGTCGCCCATGAGGGTGTTCATGTAGTCGTTGTAGATCACCGGGAGTGTGCGGTGGTCGGGGTGGTCGCGGCGCAGACCGCGGCGGTAGTCGGTGAGTTCACCGAAGGCGGCGTCCAGCCCGCCGGCCTCGGTGCGGACGAGCGCGGCGGGAACGGTGTGGAACTCCTCGCCGGGTGCGAGGGTGTGCTGCCACTGGTGGTGGGCGTCGTCGGGGCCGAACAGGGCGACGTAGGCAGCGCCTTCGCGTTCACCGGTCTCGAAGCGCCAGCCCGCGCTGGACTCGATCTGCCACAGCCAGGCGCGTCCGTCCGGGTCGGTGAGTGCGCCGACGGGGAGGTGGCGGCCGGTCGACCAACTGCCCTGCGAGCAGCGCTCGAAGCAGCCGCGCCCCTCGTGTCCGTGGGCGGACCGGCTGAGCGGGACGACCTGGTCGCGGAAGGCGGCCCGCCGCCAGCGGCATTCGGCGAGCCAGTCGTTGTCGGCCCAGTGCAGGGTCAGGCCTTCGGTGCCACCCTCGGCGCCGGCGATGCCGCCGAGGGTCAGGGTGGTCACGCTCTCCAGCCGGAGCGGCGCGCTGCCCTCGTTGACCAGGCGCACTCGCGCGCGCAGGAAACCGGCGCCCGGGCTCGTCTCCAGGACGACGTGGACGGCCAGTTCGGTCACGGGGTCCGCCAGCCGGATCGTCGTACGCGCCCGGCTTCCGTCCGCGGCCGTGTCGTGGCCGCGGTAGGTCAGACGGTCGCCGATGGCCGTCTCGATGAAGCGTTCGCCCGACCACAGGCGTCCGTGGCCGGTGGCGGTGACCTCGACGAGGGGGATCAGGGCGGCCCAGTCCTGGTCGGGCGTGCCCAGCCTGACCGAGCCGGTGGCGTCCACGAAGGCGTGCAGCCCGAGCTCCGGGTGCGACCAGAGGCGGGATCGCCCGGCTGTTTTGACGGCAGCGGTCAACGCGCATTCCCCTTCCGGGACGGTTCTGCATCCTGACCCTGTCGGGCGGTCCGATCGAGGGACATTGCGAGTGTCCGCGAGGGACATTGCGAGTGTCACCGAGGTGCACCGAGACGCGGAGCGCCAAGGTGGCCGCCATGAAGAAGAAGATCATGCGCTTGTTCGCGCTGTCGACCGTCCTGACCTGTCTGCTCGGCGCCGCCGATGGCCAGCCGAAGGAGGGCGAGCAGTACTTCAAGCTCAAGCACCGGGTCACCGGTGTCGCCGCCCGGGAGGTGGCGGAGGTGTTCTACTACGACTGCCCGCACTCCTACGAGCTCGAGAAGCCGCTGGAGGACTGGGCCGCACAGCAGAGTCCCGCGGTGAAGGTGGTGCGGATCCCCGCGGTCTGGGCGGACCAGCCCGACATGGTCGCCTACGCCCGCCTGTTCTACACGCTGGACAAGCTCCACCTCGCGGAGAAGGAGGCGCTTCCCGTGTTCCAGGCCGTGCGGGACCAGGGCAAGGACCTCACCTCCGAGCAGACCGTCGTGAGATGGGCGGCCAGAGAGGGGCTCGACGTGGCGGCGGTACGGGCCGCCTACACGTCCAAGGAGGTCGACGCCTCCGTCGAGGCGGCACCTGCGCTCCGTGAGCACTACCAGGTGACCGAGATGCCCACCGTGGTCGTGGGCGGGCGCTTCCGCACCACCCCGATGCTGGTCGGCAGTGCCGAGGACACCGTCACGGTGCTGGACCACCTCTACCGCACGTCAAAGGGCCGCTGAGCCGCGGTCGAGGCGGTCGGGGGGCTCCGGGAGCTCAGCGGTAGGTGAGCAGTCGGCGGCCGTCGCCGGTGAAGTGGGCATGGTCGTTGAAGGTGAGGAGGCTGGTCCCGGAGCCGCCCACGACGAGGGTGGTGACGGAGGCGTTGACGACGACGCGGTTGAGGGCGACCACCGAGGCGGGCGGCAGGGACAGCAGGGTGCCGCAGAGCGCGGCGAGGACGCCGCCCGAGGTGACCACGACCGCGTCGCGGCCCTGGCCGAGGGTCGTGGACAACTCGGCCAGCGCCGCGGTCGCGCCGCTCGCGAACGCCGTCCAGCCGGCCGGGCCCGTCTCGGCGGTGTCCTCGATCCACCGCCCCAGGGCGCGGTCGAGGACCACCTGCACTGCGCGGGAGTCCGCCTGGTCGTCGGGCCGGGGGTGCTGGGGGTAGCGGGACAGCAGGGCGGTGTGGTCGTACTCGTTCCACCGCGGGTCCTCGGGAGAGGGCCCCTCGAATCCGGCCGCGTCGGCGAGGAGCCGGGCCGTGTCGCGCTGGCGGGTGAGTGTCCCGGAGACGACATGCGGGTCGCGCAGCCCGCGGCGGGCCAGCTCCCGGCCGACGGCGGTGCCCTGTTCGCGGCCGAGGGCCGACAGGGCGTCGTAGTCCTGCGCGCCGAAAGAGGCCTGGCCGTGGCGGACGAGGCAGATGAGCGGCATACGAATGTTCCTGCTTCCCGGCTTTTCGGCGGTCGGTGCGGTCGATCGTCAATACGACGACGTCCGTCAAGGTAGTTGACGACCGGGCGCCGGACTGTGGTCGCCGATCCCCAGCACCCGGCGTCACGGGGTGCCGCCTCCCGGGGACCCGGTCACACGCTGAGTGCCGTGCGCACCGCCTGTTCCGAGTCGGGGCCGCCCTCGCCGGAGGAGGTGACCCGGCCGGCTTCGAGGACGTAGTACCGGTCGGCCGCGCGCATCGCGAACCCGACGTGCTGCTCGACCAGGAGGACCGAAAGTCCGCCGCGCCGGGCGAGGGCGAGGACGGTCTCCTCGATCTCGGCGACCACGGAGGGCTGGATGCCCTCGGTCGGTTCGTCGAGCAGCAGCAGCCTGGGGCGGGTCACCAGGGCGCGGGCGATGGCGAGTTGCTGACGCTGGCCGCCGGACAGCAACCCGGCCCGGCGGCCGGAGAGTTCGCGCAGGACGGGGAAGAGGTCGAGCGCCTCGGCGATCGCCTCCTTCCCGTCCTTGCGCCCGTCCGCGACGAGCTGGAGGTTCTCGGCGGTGGTGAGGTGCGGGAAGGACTGCTGGCCCTGCGGGACGTAGGCCATGCCGCGGGCCACCCGCTGGTGGGGTGAGAGGCGGGTGATGTCCTCGCCGTCGAGCAGGATCGTCCCGCCCTTCGGTTTGATCAGGCCCATCGCGGTGCGCAGCAGGGTGGACTTGCCGGCGCCGTTGTGGCCGAGGACGGTGGCGACGCCGTCCTTCGGGACCGACACGCTCACGCCGTGCAGGACGGGCGAACGGTCGTATCCCGCCCGGATGTTGCTCAGCTCCAGCATGCTGTCAGGCCTCCTCGGCGACGGGGACGACAGGGCTGGGTTCGGGCTCGGCGGCCCGCCCCAGGTAGACCTCCTGCACCTTGGCGTCGGCCTGGACCTCGGCCACCGTGCCCTCGCTGAGCACCTTGCCGGCGTGCAGGACGCTGACACTGCGGGCGAAGGAGCGCATGAAGTCCATGTCGTGCTCGATGACGACGACCGTGCGGTCCTCGCTGACGCGCTGCAGCAGCTCGCCGGTGGCCTCGCGCTCCTCGTGGCTCATCCCGGCCACCGGCTCGTCCAGCAGCAGGAGTCGGACGTCCTGGACGAGCAGCATGCCGATCTCCAGCCACTGCTTCTGCCCGTGCGCGAGGACGCCGGCCGGGCGGTCGCTCAGGTCGGCGAGGCCGGTGGTCTCCAGGGCCTTGGTGACCGACTCCGGCACGCCCTTGCGGCGCCGCAGCATGGTGAGCGGGCCGCGCCCGGCACCGGCCGCGATGTCCAGATTCTGAAGGACCGTCAGCTCCTCGAAGACCGTGGCCGTCTGGAACGTACGGCCGATCCCGAGCCGGGCGATCCTGTGCACCGCTTTCCCCAGCAGCTCCTCGCCGCCGAAGCGCACCGAACCCGTCGCCTTCACCAGACCGGTGACCGCGTCGACCAGGGTCGTCTTCCCGGCGCCGTTCGGCCCGATCAGGAACCGCAGGTCGCCGGGGCTGATGTCGAGGTCCACCCCGTCGACCGCGGTGAAGCCGTCGAAGGTGACCCTCAGGTCGCGGACGGTCAGTCCCTCGCCGCTCATTCCGTCTCTCCCACCGTCACAGCAACCGGTTCTTGTGCAGCAGGGGCCTTGGGCGTACGGCGCCTGCGCAGCACCGCGCCGAGCGAGGCGAGCCCGCCCGGCAGGAAGCCCACCGCCAGCACGAACAGCAGCCCCTGGAGGTACGTCCACGCGGCCGGGAACTCGTCGGACAGCGTGCTCTGCGCCCAGGCCACGGCGATCGCGCCGAGCACAGCGCCCACCAGCGAGGCCCGTCCGCCGACGGCCGCGCCGATGACGAAGCCGATGGACGGCACGATCCCGATCAGCGCCGGGGAGATGATCCCGACCGCCGGTACGAAGAGGGCGCCGGAAAGGCCCGCCATACCGGCCGCGACGACGTAGGCGACGAGCTTGACGTTGGCCGGGTCGTACCCGAGGAAGCGCACCCGCTCCTCCGAGTCCCGTACGGCGATGAGGAGTTCGCCGTAGCGGCTGACGAACAGCTGGCGGGCCAGGGCCATCAGGAGCAACAGAACGGCGGCGATGATGAAGTACACCATCCGCTGGTTGACCGGGTCGTCCAGCGAGTAGCCGAAGAAGCCCTGGATGTCGGTCAGGCCGTTGGTGCCGCCCGTGGTGGCCTGCTGGCCGATCAGCCAGATGGAGAGGGCCGCGGCCAGCGCCTGGCTGAGGATCGCGAAGTAGGCGCCCTTGACCCGGCGGCGGAAGACGAAGAAACCCAGCAGCGCGGCGACCGCCATCGGCAGCAGCACGGTCATGGCGAGCGCGAACGCCGGGTTGGCGAACGGCTTCCACCACCACGGCAGCGCGTCCGAAGTGCCGTACAACTGCATGAAGTCGGGGAGTTTCTCGCCGGTCGCGGCGGCGTCGGTGAGCTTGAGGTGCATGGCCATGGCGTAGCCGCCGAGGCCGAAGAAGACGCCCTGGCCGAGGACCATCAGCCCACCGCGGCCCCAGGCGAGACTCACGCCGACGGCGACGATCGCGTAGCAGAGGTACTTGGCGAGCAGGGAGAGACGGAAGTCGGAGAGGGCGAGCGGGGCGACGCCCAGCAACAGCACGGCGCCCAGGGCGAAGGCGCCGGGGACGCGGAGGCGTTCGGTGATCGTCGTCATGCCAGGCTCCGGGTGCGCAGTGTGTACAGTCCCTGCGGTCGCCACTGGAGGAAGGCGACGATCGCCACCAGCACGGCGACCTTGGCGACGCTGACCGTCGTCGAGTATTCGAGGACCGACTGCAGCACGCCCAGCGCGAACGCCGTGATGACGCTGCCCTTGAGCTGTCCGATGCCGCCGACGACCACGACGAGGAAGGCGTCGACGATGTAGTTGGTGCCCATCGTCGGGCCGATCGGTCCGACCAGGGTAAGCGCGACGCCAGCCACGCCCGCGAGGCCCGAGCCGATGAAGAAGGTGATCCGGTCGACCCGTCCGGTCGCGATGCCGGAGACCTCGGCGAGGTCGCGGTTCTGTACGACGGCCCGGATGCGGCGGCCGAGCGGGGTGAACCGCAGGACGAGGGTGAGGCCGAGGACGCAGAGCAGGGCCAACCCCAGGATGAACAGGCGGTTGTTGGCGAAGGTGACGCCGCCGACGGAGATGTTGCCGGTGAGGATGTCGGGCGCGGCGGTCTGCACATTGGGGGCGCCGAAGACGTCCCGGGCCAGCTGCTGGAGCATGAGCGAGACGCCCCAGGTGACCAGCAGGGTGTCCAGCGGGCGCGTGTACAGGCGCCGGATCAGCAGCCATTCGAGCAGCGCACCCATCGCTCCGGCGACGAGGAACGCGAGCGGCAGGGCGGCCAGGAGCGAGACGCCGGCGCTGCTGATGGACTTCTGCAGGACGTACGTCGTGTAGGCGCCGGCCATGATGAACTCGCCGTGCGCCATGTTGATCACGCCCATCTGACCGAAGGTGAGGGTCAGACCGAGGGCGATGAGGAGCAGGACGGCACCGATGCTGATGCCCGTGAAGGTTTGACTGAGGACGACCGTCATGAAGCGGCTCCGTGGGGCTCCGTGTGGAGGGGACGGGGGTGCGGGCGCGGGACGGAACCCGGCGCGGGTGGCGCCGGGTTCCGCGCGAGACGAGCTGGGGCTCAGGACAGGGCGGAGGCCCAGTCGTAGCCCTTCAGGTACGGGTCCGGCTTGATCGGCTTGCCCGAGTTCCAGACCTCCTCGATCAGACCGTCGGAGCCGACCTTGCCGATCCGGGCCGTCTTGTAGACGTGCTGGGAGGCGCCGTCGACGGTGACCTTGCCCTCGGGGGCGTCGAAGGTGATGCCGTCGCTGGCCGCCTTGACCTTGGCGACGTCGAAGGAGCCCGCCTTCTCGACCATCTCCTTCCAGAGATAGACGGAGATGTACGCCGCCTCCATCGGGTCGGACGTCGGCTTGTCCTTGCCGTAGGCCGCCTGGTAGGCGGCGACGAACTTCTTGTTCGCGGCGCCCGGGGTGGTCTCGTAGTAGTTCCAGGCGGTCAACTGGCCTTCCAGGTACTGCGTTCCGATGCTCTTGACCTCCTCCTCGGCGATGGAGACGGAGAGCACCGGCAGGCTCTTGGCGGTCAGGCCCGCGGACTTGTACTCCTTGAAGAAGGCCACGTTGCTGTCGCCGTTGAGGGTGTTGAACACGGCGTCCGCGCCGGCGTCCTTCACCTTGTTGGTGATGGTGCTGAACTCGGTGGAGCCGAGCGGCGCGTAGTCCTCGCCGACCACCTTCAGGCCCTTGGCCTTCGCGTACGCCTTGATGATCTTGTTGGCGGTGCGCGGGAAGACGTAGTCGCTGCCGACCAGGTAGAGGCGGGTCAGGCCCTGCTTCTTGAGGTAGTCGAGGGCGGGCACGATCTGCTGGTTGGTGGTGGCGCCGACATAGAAGATGTACGGCGACTCCTCCAGGCCCTCGTACTGGACGGGGTAGTAGAGCAGCGACTTGTAGCGCTCGAAGACCGGCTTGACGGCCTTGCGGCTGGCCGAGGTCCAGCAGCCGAAGGTGGCGACGACCTTGTCGTCCTTGATCAGGGCCTCCGCCTTCTCGGCGAACGTCGGCCAGTCGGAGGCGCCGTCCTGGCTGACGGGCTTGAGCTTCTTGCCCAGGACGCCGCCCGCCGCGTTGATCTCCTTCACGGCGAGCAACAGCGCGTTGTGGACGGTGACTTCGCTGATGGCCATGGTGCCCGAGAGCGAGTTCAGCAGACCCACCTTCACGGTGCTGCCGGAGGTGTCCGCCTTGGCGCCGGCGCCGGACGACGTGTCGGTGCCGGTCTTGGCGCCGCACGCGGTGAGGGCGGCGGACGCGCCGAGGGCGGAAGCGCCGGCCAGAAGACCGCGTCTGCTCAGGCTGAGCCCGGACATGCAATACCTCCTTGCCCGAGGGCAATGAAAAGAGATCGTGAATTCGGGAGGGGAAATGCGGGGGCGCACTTGGCGGTTGAGCTGCGGGAGCGCGGTCCACAGACTGCGCCGGGCCTGTTTCCCCCGCGTTTCAAGGTCATTGATGAACCGTTGCGCTTGGCGCACGGCAACATATGAATCAGAAAAATGGATACTTCCAGCAGGAAGCATTAATTACGGCTTGGGATGATCGCGGGTACGCTGTCGAACATCCCCCGTGGACCCGTGACTTGAGGAGTGCGATGGCGGCGAGCCGGCCCCAGGAACTGCTCCGGCTGCTGACCCGGGCCGAGCGCCTTTCCGCACGCCGGATGCAGCAGGTGCTGGACGAGTTCGGCTGCTCGGTGGAGGAGTGGCGGGTGCTGGCACTGCTCTCCGACGGGCAGGGGCACAACATGACGGCCATCGCCGACTGCGCCTTTCTGCCGCCGCCGAGCCTCACCAAGCTGATGGACCACCTCGTCGACCAGAACCTGGTCTACCGGCGCACGGATCCGGCCGACCGGCGCCGGATCCTGGCCCAGCTGACGCCGCGCGGGCAGCAGTTCTGGCAGCGGGTGGACCGCCGGGTGCGGGCGGACTGGGCGGAGCTGGTGCCGCTGCTGGAGCAGGACGACGGGGACCGGCTGCGGGCGCTGCTGTCCCGGCTGGGCGATGCCCTGGACGGGGACGGCGAGGTCACAACAGGTCGTGCGGGGAACGGAGTTGGGCGAGCACGGTGAAGTCGAGCCCGTCCGCCTGCGCGAGGTAGATCCGCTGGCGGACATGCCGGCCGTCCAGGCCGATCAGGCCGCGCGGGCCCTCGTAGGAGACGTCCTCGGCGGCCGCTCCGATCGCGGAGACGTCCAGGGTGCGGGCCCGTTCGATGAGTGCGGCGAGGAGCAGTACGCCTTCGTAGCAGGACTCGCCGAGGCTGCCGGGGACGGGCGCGTCGGCGCCGAACCGGTCGGCGTAACTGCCATGGAAGTCCATGCTGTTGCGGTCCGCGAGCGAGCTGAAGAAGCCGGCCGTGCTGAAGAGGTCGGAGGTGGCCTCGGGTCCGCTGCCCAGCAGCATGTTCTCGTCCATCAGCGTGCTCAGTCTGAGGCACCGCTGGTCGAGGCCGGCGGCGGCGAAGGCCCGGTTGAAGCGGACCGCGTCGCTGCCGACCAGCAGCATCAGCACGGCGTCGGCGTCCGTGCGCTCGATGCGCCGCAGGACGTCGCCGAAGTCCTCGGCGCCCAGCGGCAGATAGGCCTCGCCGCAGACCCGGCCGCGGCACTCGCGCACATAGCGACGGGCCGCGCGGGCCGTGCGGCGCGGCCAGACGTAGTTGTTGCCGACGACGAACCAGCGCCGCACCCGCCGGGTCTCCGCCAGCAGCCGCATGGCCGGCAGCAGCTGCCAGGCGGGCGTCTCGCTGGTCATGAAGACACCCTCGGTGCGCTCGCCGCCCTCGTACAGGGCCGTGTAGACGTACGGCACCCGGTGCGCGATGCGCGGTGCGACGGCCTGCCGTACGGAGGAGATGTGCCAGCCCGTGACGCCCTGCACCACCCCCGTCGAGACCAGGGCCTCGACCTCCTCGGCGACCCGCCCGGGTGCCGCTCCGCCGTCGACCTCGAGGAGCCTGAGCTCCCGCCCCAGCACCCCGCCCGCCTTGTTGATCTCCTCCGCGGCGAGCCGCGCGCAGGCCTCGCAGGTGGGCCCGAAAATCCCGGCGGGGCCCTGCATCGGGTACACGAGCGCGACGTTCAGGGCCGAGTCGTCGGCCGTGAACCAGTCGGGGGCGTGGAGGCGGGGCGGCGGCCGGTGCATGGCCACATGATTACGGGGCCGCTCCGGGTGCCCAAGCGGGGGGCCGGATCGAGACCGATTCGTACCCGGCGCGGCTGCGCCCGTGGGGGCGCCGTCTGCGAACCCGTCGCGTCAGCTCACCGCCCCGCCGTCCGTCTTCCGGGCCTCGCCGACGGCGTACGGCACCACCGTCACCGCCACGGCCGACAGTCTGCCCAGGGCGTGGGCCAGCCGCTCGGCGGTGCCGCGGTGCAGGAGGCGGCCCAGGAGGCTGGGGTAGGCACGACGCGGGAGCAGGAGGGTGAGTGCGGTGTCGCCGTCGGCCGTGGTCGCGGAGGCCAGTTCGGTCAGGGCGCGTACGACTCTGCGGTCCGGGCAGTCGACGAGTTCCAGCGCAACGTCGGTGGCGTCGGTCTCCTGCCAGCGCGCGGCGAGGCGCTCGGCGCGCGGGACGTCCGCGGCGACGTGCACGGCCCGCACCTCGTCGGGGCGCAGTTCGTGCGCGTACCGCAGGGCCTGGAAGACCGCCGGGTCGAAGGCGTCCACCAGGACGAGGACGATGTGCCGGCGCCAGTGCGCGCGGTCGCTCTCCTCGGCGGGCGGCAGGGACTGCAGCGCGACGGCCTCGGCCCGGTACTCGCGGTTGATGCGGATCAGCGTCCACACGCCGAGCGGGAAGACCACCACGACCAGCCAGGCGCCCTCGGTGAACTTGGTGACCGCGAAGATCAGCACCACGGCCGCCGAGACCACCGCGGCCGTCGCGTTGACCGCGACCTTCCAGAACCGGCCGGGCTCTCGCCGGCGCAGGTGATAGGCCGTCAGCCCGGCTCCCGCCATGGTGAACGCCGTGAACACCCCGATCGCGTACAGCGCGACCAGCCGGTCCACATTGGCGTCGGTGACCAGGAGCAGGGCCAGCGCCACCACGGAGAGCGTGATGATCCCGTTGGAGAAGGCGAGCCGGTGTCCGCGCCGGGTCAACTGCCGCGGCAGGAACTGGTCTTCGGCGACGAAGCTGGCCAGGTAGGGGAAGCCGGTGAAGGGTGTGTTGGCGCCGGTGTAGAGGATCAGCGCGGTGGCCAGCTGCACGAGGACCAGTCCGGCCCAGCCCGCCCAGGAGCGTCCGAAGACCAGATGGGCCTCCTGGGCGAGGACGGTCGGGGTGCCGTCGGTGTACGGGATCGCGTGGGTGAGGTGGGCGAGCCCGGAGACACCGAGGACGAGGACGCCGAGGATGCAGCTCATGGCGATGAGGGTGCGGCGGGCGTTGCGGCCCTGGGGTTCGCGGAACGCGGAGATGCTGTTGGAGATCGCCTCCAGGCCGGTCAGCGAGGAGCCGCCGTTGGCGAAGGCGCGCAGCACCATGAAAAGTGACGCTCCGTAGAGCCAGCCGGACCCCTGGGTGCCGAGTGGCACGGCCCCGGCGGCGTGCACGTCGGCGTGCGGGAGGTCGCCGAACATCCAGCGGCCCACTCCGACGGCGAGCATCAGCCCGACCGCGCCCATGAACAGGTACGCGGGCGCCGCGAAGATCCGGCCGGCCTCCCTCAGTCCGCGCAGATTCCCGTACGCGAGAATCCCCACCACCCCTACGCTGACCGGGAGTTGCAGGTGGTCGAGGCCGGTCCAGCCGCCGCCGGTCAGATGCGCCAGGGAGATGATCGCGTTGGTGCCGGCCGACACCTGGACGGCGACCGTGACGACGTAGTCGACCAGCAGCGCCACCGCCGCGACCTGGGCGATGTCGGGCCCGAAGTTCTCCCGGGCGACGACGTACGAGCCGCCGGCCCGGGTGTAGATCATGACGACGTCGCTGTAACACAGCGTCAGCAGCACCAGCACGCACAGGATCGCACCGGTCACCGGCATCAGCAGCGTGAACGCGGCGACCCCGACCACGGGGACCAGGACCCGCAGCATCTCCTCACTGCCGTAGGCCGAGGAGCTGATGCAGTCCGAGGCCAGCACGCCGAGGGCGGTGCGGTTGCCGAGTTTCTCATGGCGGATGCGCGCGGTGGCCAGCGGCGGCCCCAGCAGCAGGCGCTTGAGGCGGTAGCCGAGCGGCTCGGCGCGGCCGGGGACACGGTCGTTGACGGACATGGGGCCCATGACAGCGAGGTTCCCCCGGGAAGCCGAGGGGCCACCCCGGTTCAGGGCCAAGCGAGTGTAAAGCGGAGGTGACGAAACCGTTGACGGGAGCATGTCCGCACTTCTATCTTCGGCCGGAATCACGAACCACGTTCGAAATTACGAACGCGCGAGCAACCTCCGTTACGGCCAAGGAAATACGGACAGGGACGGTCTCGTATGCCTCAGACCCACTCCAGGACGCGCCGCAGACCGCTCTTCCTCTGCGTGCTCGCCGCCCTCCTCGCCCTGCTGGCGTCGACGCAACCAGCATCCGCGGCGGACGGCCGCCCGTACACCAACCCGCTGAAGTCGGCCAAGGGCGCCGACCCCTGGCTGGAGTACTACGACGGCAACTACTACCTGATCACCACGACGTTCACCGGCATCCTCGGCATGCGCAAGTCGCCGACCCTGGCGGGGCTCGCCACCGCGCCCAACGTCCAGGTGTGGTCCGACACCACCTCGACGCGCAACACCAACATCTGGGCGCCGGAGATCCACTTCATCGACGGCCACTGGTATCTGTACTACTCGGCCGGCCAGAGCGGTGTGGCCTGCTGCGACTCGCAGCGCACGCATGTCCTGGAGAGTGCGGGCACCGACCCGCTCGGCCCGTACACGTACAAGAACACGCTCACCGGGTCGAACCTCTCCCCGAACGGCTGGCTGATCGATGCGAGCGTGCTGCAGACGGGCGGCAAGCTGTACCTGGTCGGCAGCGGCTTCGTGAACGGCAGTGCGCAGAGCCTGGTCATCGCGCCGATGAGCAACCCGTACACCCTCGCGAGCAGCAGCTTCACGGTCATCTCCAGTCCGACGCTGGACTGGGAGAAGTCGGGCGCCCCCGTCAACGAGGGTCCGGAGCCGCTCTATCACGACGGCCGCACCTTCCTCACGTACTCGGCGAGCTACTGCCAGATCGCCGACTACAAGCTGGGCCAGTTGGAGTTGACGGGTTCGGACCCGCTCAGCCCTTCGTCATGGACGAAGAAGTCGACGCCGGTCTTCCAGCGCAGTGACGCGAACGGCGTGTACGGCCCCGGTCACAACGGCTTCTTCACCTCGCCCGACGGCACCGAGAACTGGATCGTCTACCACGCGAACTCCTCGTCGAGCGGCGGCTGCGGCAACGGACGGACCACCCGTGCGCAGAAGTTCACGTGGAACGCCGACGGCACCCCGGACTTCGGCACCCCGGTCGCCCTGGGCGCCTCCCTCCCCGGCCCGTCCGGCGAGACGGCGGCGACCCCGACGTCGTACACCCTGGTCAACCGCAACAGCGGCAAGTGCCTGGACGTCGACGGCGGCAACACCGCCGACGGGACCAACATCTTCCAGTGGACCTGCAACGGCGGCACCAACCAGAAGTGGAAGGCCGAGGACCTCGGCGACGACACCAACCGGCTGGTCAACGTGGCCACCGGCAAGGTGCTGGACACCGCCGACTGCTCCACGGCCGACGGGGCCGACATCCGGCAGTGGTCCTGGCTGAACAACAAGTGCCAGCGCTCCCGGCTCGTCTTCACGGCGACCGGCGACTACGTCCGGATCGTCAACGAGAACAGCGGCAAGGTCGCCGACGTGACCGACTGCGGTACGGCGAACGGCACCGACGTACGCCAGTGGACCTGGCTGAACAACACCTGCCAGCAGTGGCGGCTCGTCCCCACCACCTGAGACCTGCCCCCCTGAGCTCTGGAAGACTCGGAGAACTCCCTTGAGACGCAACGCCGTTCGCCTGCTCCTGGCCGCGCTCGTGGCCATGGCGGCCTGCCTCACCGGGCCGGGCTCCGCCGCCCACGCGGCCGTACCCGACTCCCCCGCCGTGACCTACACCAACCCGATCGCGGAGAAGCGGGCCGACCCGCAGATCTACCGACACACCGACGGCTACTACTACTTCACCGCGACCGTCCCGGAGTACGACCGCATCGTGCTGCGCCGGGCCACCACCATCCAGGGACTGTCGACGGCGCCCGAGACCACGATCTGGACCAAGCACACGAGCGGCGTGATGGGCGCGCACATCTGGGCGCCGGAGATCCACTACATCGACGGCAAGTGGTACGTGTACTTCGCCGCCGGGTCGACCAGTGATGTGTGGGCGATCCGGATGTACGTCCTGGAGGGCACGGGCGCCAACCCGCTCACCGCCACCTGGACGGAAAAGGGCCAGATCAAGACCACGTGGGAGAGCTTCTCGCTCGACTCGACCACCTTCGTCGTGAACGGCGTGCGCTATCTGGCCTGGGCCCAGCGCAATCCGTCCGAGGACAACAACACCAGCCTGTTCATTGCAAAGTTGGCCAACCCCTGGACCATCAGCGGGACTCCGGCCGAGATCTCGCAGCCCACGCTGTCCTGGGAGACCGTCGGCTACAAGGTCAACGAGGGCCTCGCGGTCATCCAGCACGGCGGCAAGGTGTTCATGACGTACTCGGCGAGCGCGACGGACGCCAACTACTGCCTGGGGATGCTCACCGCGTCCGCGACCGCCGACCTCACCGACCCGGCGTCCTGGTCGAAGGGTTCGCAGCCGGTCTTCAAGTCGAACGACTCGACCTCGCAGTACGGGCCGGGCCACAACTCCTTCACCGTCTCCGAGGACGGCAAGTCGGACATCCTCGTCTACCACGACCGCAGCTACAAGGACATCACCGGCGACCCGCTCAACGACCCCAACCGCCGCACCCGCGTGCAGAAGATCTACTGGAAGGCCGACGGCACCCCCGACTTCGGCATCCCCGTCGCCGACGGAGTCTCGCCGCAGCGCTTCTCGTCGTACAACTACCCGGACCGCTTCATCCGCCACTACGACTACCGCGCCAAGATCGAGGCGAACGTCAGCCCCCTCGCTGACTCGCAGTTCCGCGTCGTGACCGGGCTCGCCGGCAGCGGGACCGTCTCGCTGGAGTCGGCCGACTACCCCGGCTACTACCTCCGTCACAAGAACTTCGAGGTGTGGCTGGAGAAGAACGACGGGACGACGGCCTTCGCCTCCGACGCCACGTTCTACCGGCGGGCCGGTCTGTCCGACTCCGCGGGCGTCTCCTACGAGTCCTACAACTACGCGGGCCGCTACATCCGGCACTACAACTACCTGCTGTACGTGCAGACCCCGAGCACGGCGACGGACAAGGGGGATGCCACCTTCTACGGGCAGTAACCCCGCGGACAGCCCTCACTCACCAGGTCAGGCGCAGGGCCTCCGGTGAACGGTGGATCATCGTGGGCCGCATGGTGACCGGACGGTCGTCCACCGGGCGCAGCCCCGGCAGCCTGCGGGTCAACTCCTCCAGGGTGAGGCGGAGTTGCTCGCGGGCCAGCTGGGATCCGGGGCAGCCGTGCACGCCGAAGCCGAAGGCGAGGTGGCGTCCGGGGGTGCGGGTGATGTCGAACTCGTCGGGGCGGGGGTGCCGGGAGGAGTCCCGGTTGGCGGCGCCGAAGGCCACGAACAGCGTTGCCCCGGCGGGCAGTTCGGTGTCGGCGAGGGTGACCGGGCCGGTGGTGATGCGGCGGAAGCCCTGCAGGGCGCTGTCATAGCGGGCGGCTTCCTCGACCGCCGCCGGTATCCGCTCGGGCTCGGCGCACAGCAGCTCCCACTGGCGGGGGTGCCGGAGCAGGTGCAGGACGGTCGTGCCGATGAGCGCGGTCGTGGTCAGCTGCCCGGCGATCAGCAGGTTCTGGAGATGGGCGACGAGTTCGTGCCGGCGCTCCAGGGTGAGCTCGCCCTCGCCGACGACGGATGCGACGAGCTCCGTGCAGAGGTCCTCGCGGGGCTCGGCGTGCCGCTCCCGTGCGTAGCGGTCGAGGATGTGCTGCATCGCGACCACGTCCTCGGCCGCTGCAATCTGCTCGTCCTCCTCCAGGGGGCGGAACAGCAGCTCCTCGGCGCGATGGCCGCCGTGTACGACGGCGGGCACGTCGGCGGGATCGAGGCCGACGATGCGGCCGATGACCTCGCCGGGGAGCTTCCCGGCGTACGCCGACATCAGCTCGACCTGCCCGTCCTTCACGAAGGCGTCGACCAACGCGGCGGCCCGTTCGGCGGCGTACGGCAGTACGGCCGCGACGCGCGCCGGTGAGAGCCCGCGGACGATCGGCGCACGGAGCTGCTGGTGGTGTGCGCCGTCGGCGGTGACGACGACGGGCCGCCCGCCGAACCCGCCGCCCAGGACGGCGAGTGCGGCGGGCGCCGGCAGGACGTCGGGAATCAGGGCGTTCGCGGACGAGAAGTCCTGCGGCCGGCGCAGGACTTCCCGTACGTCGGCGTCCCGGGCGACCAGCCAGGCGTCGAGCTCGGCGACGTGGGTCAGCCCGTCGGCGCGCCGTGCCCGCTCGTAGTGCGGATAGGGGTCGCGCTGCAACTCGTTGAGCCTGCCGTGCAGTTCACGGTCCACGGGACACCCTCCCGGCCGGCGGTGGTGCGGGGTCGGGCTCATCGTGCCGTACGGGTGTGCGAGTGCGGTAGGGGTCGCCCGGGTGCGGTCAGAACACCACGGACCAGCCTTCGCGGGCGGCCTGCTCGGCGGTGTAGGAAACCCCGTGCACCTTCAGGCCGTCCGCGTCCTTCAGGGTGATCTCCCCGCCGTGGTTGCCGAGTTGGGCGCCGCCGGTGAGGGGGACGGGCAGACAGACGCCGGCGGCGAGCGGGCCGGGTGGCACCGGGGAGGCCTGGCCCAGGCGGTCGGCGATGTGCCAGCCGGTCAGGTCGACAGGGGCGGGCGAGGCGTTGAGCAGCGTCACCGTCTCCGACTCGGGGGCCGGGCCCGCCGGGTTGACCAGCGCCGCAACGATACGGACGGGCTGGGTGCCCGGCTGCGGACGGTTGCCGTCGACGTCGTCGAGGGCGTGTCCGGTGACGTCGTCCGTGTGCCAGGACTGGCTCTGGAAGGCGAGGAAGATACCGATCCAGCGGTCCTGCGCCGGGAAGTGCAGGAGCAGTCCGCCGTCCTGCCAGACGCCGTCGTCACCCTGGAACTTGCGGCTGTTGCCCTGGTTCATGTGGATGTCGTGGACGCCGTTGCCGGGCAGGAAGCCGAACACCTTGTCCCTGACGGCCGGTTCGGGGCCGAAGCGCTCGCCGAAGACGTACAGCCGGGCCGCGGCGTCGTCGACCGCGCGGCGCACGTAGTGGTCGAGGAGGTCGGCCAGGTCGTTGTCGGGGCCGGAGCGGTCCGGCGGCAGGGTGCGCATCTTCGCCGGGTCGAAGAGGTTGCCTCGCACGAAGTCGAGGTTCGGGCCGCCGGGGCCGGGCGGCAGGGTGTTCCAGCCGCTGGGCAGGCCGTCCAGGCGGGCGGTGACCGGATGCCGGAGGTCCTCGTCAACCAGGTAGAGCAGCTCGGAGGGCCGTTCCTGGGAAAGGACATTGACGGCTGCGCGGTAGTGAGTGCCGGCTTCGTCCGTGAGGTGGATCTGGTAGTGCGGTGTGTCGGTGGCGCCCTCGCGCCGGGTGTCGACCGCGCGCGCGATCAGCACGCCGTAGGCCTTGAGCGGCATGATGTCCAACTTCCCCCGGGGGCAGGCGGATTGCCCGCCCATGGGAGGAATGGTAGAGGGATGGGACGTATGTGACCCCACTCTTGCCGCATTCCACACCCACCGTCCTGTCTACGCCTTCTGGCGATTACGCCGCTGGACCAAGTGCGTGACGCGCGGATGAACACCCTTCTGAGCAGCCCGGATTCCCTACGATTCGTTACGTGGTCAACTTCCTCCTCGAACGCACGGCACCGCTCCCTCTCGACGAGGCGTGGCGCCGCCTGACCCAGTGGCCCCGCCACGGCGAAGTGGTCCCGCTGACCCGCGTCACGGTGACCACTCCCCCGCCGACGCACCAGGGCACCGTCGTCGTGGCCCGTTCGGGACTGGGACCGCTCGCCTTCGACGACCGCATGGAGGTCACGGTGTGGCAGCCGCCGACGGACGACGCGCCCGGTCTGTGCCGGCTGGAGAAGCGGGGCCGGGTGGTGCGGGGCTGGGCGGAGATCGAGGTAGGGCCGGGGCCGGGCGGACGGAGCCGGGTGGTCTGGCGGGAGGAGCTGGGGGTCCGGTGGCTGCCGGGGTTCTTCGACCCGCTCCTCGCACGGGCGGCACGGTACGTGTTCGGTCGGGCGGCGAACCGCCTTCTCAGGATGCCGTGATGCCCGTCGGCCGGGAGCACTGGGAGGACCACTTCGCCGCCGGTAACGGCTTCCACCACGCCGACGCCCGCGAGATACGGCTGCTCGCCGAGGCCGTACGCCCACACCCCGGGACCCGCGCTCTGGACGTCGGCTGCGGCCTGGGCGCGTACGCGGCAGCCCTGGCCCGTCTCGGGTATCGCACGCTCGCGGTCGACTGGGCCGACTCGGCGGTGGCGGCGACACGGGACCGCTACGCGGACCTGGAGCCTCGGTTGGAGGCGGGCCGGCTGGCCTTCGAGGACGCGACGGCGCGGCTGCCGCGGGTGGCGTTCGACCTGGTGACCATGCGGCTCGTCTTCGCCTTCATGACCGACAAGGCTGCGGTCGCCGAGCGCGTGCGCGGGCTGTTGACGCCCGGCGGGGCGTGGGTGGTGACGACACCGCCGGCTCAGCGGCTGCCCGAGGAGCGCCGGCACATCGGGCTGACGGTGGCCGAGGCCGGCGGGCTCATGGGCGGCTGGAGCCGGGGGCACTGGTACGACCTGGAGCCGGGCGGACTGCGCGTCTTCGTGCTGCGCGCACACGACGGCTGAGCGGTGGCTCGCGGCGCCGCCTGGGCGGGTGGTGCCGATCATGCAACAGTGGGCGCCATGAGCGCAGTTGGCGGCACGGATGTGACGGTGGACGAGGTCGAGGCGCTCGCGGCGGACGGCCTGCGCTGGCTGCTCGCGGCGGCGCGGGAGACGGAGGGCGGCGGCCTCGGCTGGGCGAACAGGCCCTCGGACGACGAGATCGACCCGATGTTCTACAGCGGTACGGCCGGGGTGGTGCCGGTCCTTCTGGAGGCGCGCCGGCACTTCGGCGACGACTCCTACGGCGACACCGCCGTGCGCGCGGCCCGCAGTCTGGTCACGGCCGTCGACGACATCGACGACGACTCCCTGTACTTCGGCCGCACCGGAATCGCCCTCGTCCTGCGCGCCGTCCACGACGAGCTCGGCGACAGCCAGGCCGGTGCCGCGGCGGACCGGGCCCTGCGGATCGTACGGTCGCGCTTCGACGGAACGCGCTGGGGTGAGCTGTTCGAGCTGATGGGCGGCAACGCGGGGATCGGGCTCGGCGCGTCGGTGCTGGGCGACGCCGAGCTGGCCGTACTCGCCCTGGAGCCCTATCTGCGTACGGCCGAGAAGACCGCGGCGGGCGTGCAGTGGGCGCATCGGCCGGACCGGGAGTCCCGCCTGCACCACATCTCGCACGGCACCCTCGGCATCGTGTCCGCGCTGGCCCGGGTGGGCCGGGCGACCGGCCGCGCGGACTTCGTCGAGGCGGCGCTGGCCGGTGCCGCGGACGTCGTGGCCCGCGACGAGGCCGGCCCGGACGGCTTCCTGGTCGCGCACTCCGACCCGATGTCGCGCCCCGACGTGGTGCAGCGCTTCAACTACGGGTGGTGCCACGGCCCGGCCGGCGACGCCCAGGTCTTCCGGCAGCTGAGGGACGTCACCGCCGACCCCGTCTGGTCCTCCCTCGCCGACCGCTGCCATCACACCCTGGTCCACTCCGGCATCCCGGAGCGGCTGCGCCCCGGCTTCTGGGACAACAACGGCCGCTGCTGCGGCACCGCCGGCGTCCTCGCCCTGGCCTGCGACCGGATGGCCGAGCAGAACGACGGCGCCGGCTTCGCCCAGGTCCTCGTCGCGGACATCGTCGCCCGCGCGACCCGGGACGGCGACGGCACCCGCTGGTCGAACTTCGAGCACCGGGCCACCCCGAGCGACCTCGAGCCCCACACCGGCTGGGCGATGGGCAACGCGGGCATCGTGCGGGAACTGCTGCGCTTCGTACGGCTGAGCCGCGGGGGCGATCCGGCGTACGCCTTCGACTGGCCGGACCAGCCGCCGGTGCGCCGCCCGGCCTGAGCCGCGCACTGGGCACTCCGGAGCGCGGGCTCAGGCCACCGACCCGATCCGCCCCGCCGGCACCGACGCCGCATCGCGATGGATCGGCGTATGCGCCCCGGTGAGCGAAACCCCGCTGCCGCCACGCCGGTTGGCGACGATCTCGGAGGCGATCGACAGGGCCGTCTCCTCCGGTGTACGGGCACCGAGGTCCAGCCCGATCGGGGACCGCAGCCGCGCCAGCTCCAGCTCGGTCACGCCGACTTCACGAAGGCGTTCGTTCCGTTCGAGGTGGGTGCGGCGGGAGCCCATCGCGCCGACGTATGCCACCGGGAGTCGAAGGGCCAGCTGCAGCAGCGGTACGTCGAACTTGGCGTCGTGGGTGAGGACGCACAGGACGGTGCGGGCGTCCACGGACGTCCGCTCCAGGTACTTGTGGGGCCATTCGACGACGATCTCGTCGGCCTCCGGGAAACGTGTCCTCGTCGCGAACACGGGGCGCGCGTCGCACACCGTCACGCGGTAGTTCAGGAACTTGCCGATCCGCACCAGCGCCGAAGCGAAGTCGATCGCACCGAACACGATCATCCGGGGCGGGGGAACGGAGGACTCGACCAGGACCGTGAGCGGGGCTCCGCAGCGGGAGCCCTGCTCGCCGATCTCCAGGGTGCCGGTGCGCCCGGCGTCCAGGAAGGCCGCCGCCTCCCCGACCACCGTGCGGTCCAGTTCCGGATGTGCGCCGAAGCCGCCCTCGTAGGAGCCGTCGGGGCGGACCATGAGCGCCCGGCCCCGCAGTTCGGCCGGTCCCGACACGATCCGCGCCACCGCCGCCGCCTCCCCACGGGCGGCGGCGGCCAGCGCGGACGCGACCACCGGGCGGGCCGGATCCGCGGCCCGTACCGGAGTGACGAGGATGTCGATGATGCCGCCGCAGGTCAGGCCGACTGCGAAGGCGTCCTCGTCGCTGTACCCGAAGCGCTCCAGGACGGTTTCGCCGTCCTCGAGGGCCTGTTGGCACAGGTCGTACACGGCGCCCTCCACGCAGCCGCCGGAGACCGAGCCGATCGCCGTGCCGTCGGCGTCCACCGCGAGGGCGGCGCCCGGCTGGCGCGGGGCGCTGCCGCCGACGGCCACCACGGTGGCCACGGCGAAGTCGCGTCCCTGCTCGACCCACCGGTTCAGCTCCTCGGCGATGTCCAGCATCTGTCGGTCTCCTAACGGGGTGTGTGTGGAGGGCCATTCAAGGACGGCTAGTGCACGCCCATCCAGCTCTCGATGGGATTGAGGGAGAAATAGACCAGGAAGATCACTGTCAGGCCCCACATGAAGGCACCGATCTCCCGCGCCTTGCCCTGGGCGATCTTGATGGCGACGTAGGAGATGACTCCGGCCGCGACGCCCGCCGTGATGGAGTACGTGAACGGCATGATCACGACGGTCAGGAAGACCGGTATCGCGGTGGCGCGGTCGGCCCAGTCCACATGGCGGGCGTTCATCATCATCATGGCGCCGATCACCACCAGCGCCGCGGCCGCGACCTCGCCGGGGACGATCGCCGTCAGCGGGGTGAAGAACAGACAGGCCGCGAAGAACAGACCGGTGACGACGGAGGAGAGTCCGGTACGGGCTCCCTCGCCGACGCCCGTCGCGGACTCGACGAACACGGTCTGGCCGGAGGCGCCCGCGACGCCGCCGATCGCGCCGCCCGCGCCGTCGATGAACAGCGCCTTGGACAGGCCCGGCATCCGGCCCTGCTCGTCGGCCAGCTTGGCCTCGGTGCCGACGCCGATGATCGTCGCCATGGCGTCGAAGAAGCCGGCGAGCACGAGCGTGAACACGATCATGCCGACCGTCATCGCACCGACGCTGCCCCAGCCGCCGAACTCGACGTGCCCGAAGATCGAGAAGTCCGGCATCGAGACCGCGCTGCCGTGCAGTTCGGGAGCACCGCTCGCCCACTGCTTGGGGTCGATGACGCCCAGTGCGTTGAGCACCACGGCGAGTACGGTGCCGCCGACGATGCCGATCAGGATCGCGCCGGGCACGCCGCGCGCCTGCAGCATGAAGATGACGAGGAGCGTGGCCGCGAAGAGCAGCACCGGCCAGCCCGCGAGTTCACCGGTCGGACCGAGGGTGACCGGGGTCGCCTTGCCCTGGTGCACGAAGCCCGCCTTGACCAGGCCGATCAGGGCGACGAACAGACCGATGCCCATGGTGATCGCGTGCTTGAGCGCGAGCGGGATCGCATTCATGATCATCTCGCGCAGGCCGGTGACGACCAGCAGCATGATGACCACGCCGTACATCACGCACATGCCCATGGCCTGCGGCCAGGTCATCTGGGGCGCGACCTGCGACGAGAGCACACCGGAGACGGAGAGGCCGGCGGCGAGGGCCAGGGGCACCTTGCCGAAGAAGCCCATCAGCAGCGTGGTGAAGGCCGCCGCGAACGCGGTCGCGGTGATGAGGGCCTTCTGGCCGAGCGTGTCCCCGGCAGCGTCCTTGCCGGACAGGATCAGGGGGTTGAGCAGGAGGATGTACGCCATCGCCATGAAGGTGGTGACGCCGCCGCGCACCTCGCGCGCGACCGTGGATCCTCTCTTCGATATGTGAAAGTACCGGTCGAGCCAGGACCTGCCGGCCGGGATACGGGTTCCTTCACCCGCATCGTCGGCGGTGGTGTCTGGCTCCAGTGACTGCTGGGTCATGTGGGCCTACTCCCAAGGTTCACAGGGGCACCCGCGGTCGCTCTCTGCGTTTGCGGGATTTGGGAAGGTGCTTCGGCCGCACGACCCGGGGGACGGCCCGAGACGAACGAACTCTCTGGTACTGACGGTGGTGCTGTGGTGCTTCAAGTTCCGCGAGCGGTGCGGTGCTTGAGTACTCCGGGCGGCGCGGCGAAGTGTGACGTTCCCGGCGCCGCCCGGAGAGACTGTGCCTACGCCGTTCCGGTGAGGTGCTCCGGACGTACCGGCGTGCGGTTGAGCTCCAGCCCGGTCGCGTTCCGGATCGCCGCGAGGACGGCCGGAGTCGACGACAGGGTGGGGGCCTCGCCGATGCCGCGGAGCCCGTACGGGGCGTGGTCGTCGGCGAGTTCGAGCACGTCGACCGGGATGATCGGCGTGTCGAGGATGGTCGGAAGCAGGTAGTCCGTGAAGGACGGGTTCCTGACCTTCGCGGTCTTGGGATCGACGATGATCTCCTCCATCACCGCGATGCCCATGCCCTGGAGGGTGCCGCCCTGGATCTGGCCGAGGACGGACAGCGGGTTGAGCGCCTTGCCGACGTCCTGGGCGCAGGCCAGCTCGATCACCTTGACCAGGCCGAGCTCGGTGTCGACCTCGACGACGGCGCGGTGCGCCGCGAAGGAGTACTGGACGTGGCCGTTGCCCTGGCCGGTGCGCAGGTCGAAGGCCTCCGTCGGGCGGTGGCGCCACTCGGCCTCGACCTCGACCGCCTCGTTCTCCAGTACGTCGACCAGGTCGGCGAGGACCTCGCCGCCGTCGGTGACGACCTTGCCGCCCTCCAGCAGGAGTTCGGCGGTGGCCCAAGCCGGGTGATACGTACCGAACTTGCGGCGCCCGATCTCCAGGACCTTCTCCCGGACGAGCTCGCAGGAGTTCTTGACGGCGCCACCGGTGACGTACGTCTGCCGCGACGCGGACGTCGAGCCGGCGGAGCCGACCTGCGTGTCCGCCGGGTGGATCGTCACCTGCGCGACGCCCAGCTCGGTGCGGGCGATCTGCGCATGGACGGTGACACCGCCCTGGCCGACCTCCGCCATCGCGGTGTGCACGGTCGCGACCGGCTCGCCGCCGACGACCTCCATGCGTACCTTGGCGGTGGAGTAGTCGTCGAAGCCCTCGGAGAAGCCGACGTTCTTGATGCCGACCGCATAGCCCACACCTCGTACGACGCCTTCGCCGTGGGTGGTGTTGGACAGACCGCCGGGCAGCTGCCGTACGTCGGAGCCCTCGCTGGACTCCCACTGGCGCTCCGGCGGCAGCGGCATCGTCTTGACGCGGCGCAGGAGTTCGGCGACGGGGGCCGGGGAGTCGACCGGCTGCCCGGTCGGCATGATCGTGCCCTGCTCCATCGCGTTGAGCTGACGGAACTCGACCCGGTCCATGCCCACCTTGTCGGCGAGCTTGTCCATCTGCGCCTCGTAGGCGAAGCACGCCTGGACGGCGCCGAAGCCGCGCATGGCGCCGCAGGGCGGGTTGTTGGTGTAGAGGGCGATGGCCTCGATGTCGACGTCGTCGATCACGTACGGGCCGACGCTCAGCGAGGAGGCGTTGCCGACGACCGCCGGGGAGGCCGAGGCGTAGGCGCCGCCGTCCAGGACGATCCGGCACTTCATGTGGGTGAGCTTGCCGTCCTTGGTCGCCCCGTGCTCGTAGTAGAGCTTGGCGGGGTGGCGGTGGACGTGCCCGAAGAAGGACTCGAAGCGGTTGTAGACGATCTTGACGGGCTTGCCGGTGCGCATCGCGAGCAGGCAGGCGTGGATCTGCATCGACAGGTCCTCGCGGCCGCCGAAGGCGCCGCCGACGCCGGAGAGCGTCATGCGGACCTTGTCCTCGGGCAGGCCCAGGACCGGGGCGATCTGGCGCAGGTCGGAGTGCAGCCACTGGGTGGCGATGTAGAGGTCGACGCCGCCGTCCTCCGAGGGGACCGCGAGACCGGACTCCGGGCCGAGGAAGGCCTGGTCCTGCATGCCGAAGGTGTACTCGCCCCTGACGATGAAGTCGGCCTTCTTGGCGGCCTCTTCGGCGTTGCCGCGCACGATCGGCTGGCGGTGGACGATGTTCGGGTGCGGGACGTGGCCGATGTGGTGGTCATCGCGGTTCTCGTGGACGAGGATCGCGTCCGGCGCGGTCGCGGAGGCCTCGTCGGTGATGACCGGCAGCTCGCGGTAGTCGACCTTGATCTTGGCGGCGGCGCGGCGCGCGGTCTCCGGGTGGTCGGCGGCGACGATGGCGACCGGCTCGCCGTGGTGGCGCACCTTGCCGTGCGCGAGGACCGGGGTGTCCTGGATCTCCAGGCCGTAGTTCTTCACCGCGGTCGGCAGGTCGTCGTACGTCAGGACGGCGTACACGCCCGGCGTCTTCAGCGCCTCGCTCGTGTCGATGGAGACGATCTCGGCATGGGCGACCGTGGAGCGCAGGATCTGGCCCCAGAGCATGTCCTCGTGCCACATGTCGGACGAGTACGCGAACTCGCCGGTGACCTTGAGGGTGCCGTCCGGGCGGAGCGTGGACTCGCCGATGCCGCCCTTGGTCTGGGAACCCTGGGTGACCTTGGTGGGAGTGCCGATGGGAGCACCGTTGGTGGGCATCGTCAGACCGCCTCTCCCTGCCGGGCGGCCGCCAGGCGGACCGCGTCCATGATCTTCTCGTAGCCCGTGCAGCGGCACAGGTTGCCCGACAGGGCCTCGCGGATGTCCGCGTCGGTCGGGTTCGGGTTGCGCTCGAGCATCTCGTCGGCGGCGACCAGCAGACCCGGGGTGCAGAAACCGCACTGCACGGCGCCGGCGTCGATGAACGCCTGCTGGATCGGGGAGAGTTCGGTGCCCTCGCCGGTCTGCGAGTCCTGGCCCTTGGCGGCCCACTGCTGGGCGTCCTGCAGCGTCGTACCGCAGGCACCGGAGGCGCAACCGCCGTGCTCCGCGCGCTGCTTGGCGAAGTCCGCGAGGCCCTCGACGGTCACGACGTCACGGCCCTCGACCTGACCGGCGGCGACCAGGCAGGAACACACGGGCACGCCGTCCAGGCGGACCGTGCAGGAGCCGCACTCGCCCTGCTCACAGGCGTTCTTGGAACCGGGCAGGCCCAGGCGCTCCCGGAGCACGTACAGCAGGCTCTCGCCCTCCCAGACGTCGTCGGCTTCCTGCGGACGTCCGTTGACGGTGAAGTTGACGCGCATTACGCAGCTCCCTCGGTGGTGCGGCGGGCGCCGCGGTACGACTCCCAGGTCCAGGTCAGCGTGCGGCGGGCCATCACGCCCACCGCGTGGCGGCGGTAGCTCGCCGTGCCCCGGACGTCGTCGATCGGGTTGCAGGCGCCGGAGCACAGCTCCGCGAACTGCTTGGCGACCGACGGGGTGATGATCTTTCCGTTGTCCCAGAAGCCGCCCTCTTCGAGCGCCGCGTTCAGGAACTCCTCCGCGGCCTTCGCCCGGACGGGGGTGGGCGCGGCCGAACCGATGCCCGTACGGACCGTGCGCGTGTCAGGGTGCAGCGCGAGCCCGAAGGCGCACACGGCGATCACCATGGCGTTGCGCGTACCGACCTTCGAGTACTGCTGTGGGCCGTCGGCCTTCTTGATGTGCACGGCACGGATCAGCTCGTCGGCCGCCAGAGCGTTGCGCTTCACGCCGGTGTAGAACTCGTCGATCGGGATCATCCGGGAGCCGCGCACCGACTCGACCTCGACCTCGGCGCCCGCCGCGAGCAGCGCGGGATGGGCGTCGCCGGCCGGGGAGGCGGTGCCGAGGTTGCCGCCGACGCCGCCGCGGTTGCGGATCTGCGGGGAGGCCACCGTGTGCGAGGCGAGGGCGAGACCCGGCAGCTCTGCGCGCAGGTGCTCCATGATCTTGGTGTACGGGACGGAGGCACCCAGCCGCACCGTCTCCTCGCCGACCTCCCACTCGGTGAGGCCGGTGATGCGGTTCAGGTCGAGCAGGTACTCGGGCCGCCGGTGGTCGAAGTTGATCTCGACCATCACATCGGTGCCGCCCGCAATGGGCACAGCGGTGGGGTGCTCAGCCTTGGCGGCGAGCGCCTCCTCCCAGCTGGCGGGGCGAAGGAAGTCCATGACCGGCTCTCTTCTTCGTCTCGTGAGTCGTACGGATTGAGCCACATCCGGTGCGGCGGGACCGGCTCGTTCATGTGCTGTTTACGCGGATTGGAGTCAGTACACAGCGCCGTGCTCCACCGGGGTCAGTCACGGAAACCATGAAGGAGTTGGCTGGCCAGGCCGGGCATCTTGTAGATTCGTATGAACGGAGGTCATCAGTAACCTCTTGGTTTTCCTGTAGAAACGCAGGAAACAGCCTGGCAATCAAAGGATGCGCCGCGCGCACCGGTCGCCGGGCTCCTCCCACCGACCATCCTCAAGACTCATCGTAGATTTCGAGACAAAGAACGGCGGCGACGAGAATGCGGCTGCGCGCACTGCTGGACACCGACGCGCTGGGCCTGCGGCTCCTCGGCGGCGAGGACGAGCTGGACCGCACCGTGCGCGGTGTGATGACCACCGACCTCAGGGATCCCAGCCGCTACCTCTCGGGCGGGGAGCTGGTCCTCACGGGGCTGGCCTGGCGCCGCGACGCCGACGACTCCGAGTCGTTCGTACGGATCCTGGCGCAGGCCGGGGTGGTCGCGCTGGCCGCCGGCGAGGCGGAGCTGGGGGACATCCCGGACGACCTGATCGTGGCCTGCGCCCGCCACCGCCTGCCGCTCTTCGCGGTGCACGAGTCGGTGGCCTTCGCGACGATCACCGAGCACGTCGTACGGCAGGTGTCCGGGGAGCGCGCCGGGGATCTGGCGGCCGTCGTCGACCGGCACCGCCGGATGATGACCTCGGGCCCGGCGGGCGGCGGCCCGGACGTGGTCCTCGACCTGCTCGGCTCCGACCTGGACCTGCGGGCCTGGGTCCTGTCCCCCACCGGACGGCTCATCGCGGGCCCGAAGATCGCGGGCCCCGGGCTGCCCGCCGACACCTGCGCCAAGCTGGCCGCCGAGCACCTCGCCGCCGCCCGCACGGGCCGCCGCGGACCCCACCGGCTGACGCTCGGCCCGGTGACGTACAGCCTCTTCCCGATCCGCAGCAGCGGGCGCTCCCCGCAGGCCTCCCGGGACGTGCGCGAGACGGTCCTGTCGGACTGGCTGCTGGCCGTCGAGGCGGACGCGGGCGAATGGCCCGCGGAACGCCTGGACCTCCTCCAGGGGGTCACCCAGCTGATCTCGGTCGAGCGGGACCGCCGGGACGCTGCGCGCACGGTGCGCAGGCGGCTGGCGCAGGAGGTCCTGGAGCTGGTGCAGACGGGTGCCGCGCCCGCCGAGATCGCCGCCCGGCTGCGGGTGGCCGCGCCGGTGCTGCTGCCCGGCCTGGGGGCCGCACCGCACTGGCAGGTGGTGGTGGCCCGCGTCGAGTGGGAGGGCGGCGACATCGAGGCGGGGCCGGTCACCCAGTCGCTCCTGGAGGAGATCCTCGTCGACCCGCTCGCCACGGGGCCCGAGCCCTCCGACCGCATCGCCGTGGCCCACACGGGCGACGAGGCCATCGCACTCGTACCGCTGCCGGCCGTCTCCACCGAGCACGACGGCTCGGAGTCCGGCATCCTCGCGGATGCGCTCCTGGAGTCCGTACGGGACCCGCTGTCGGCCGGGCTGGACGGCGACGGGCAGGTCACGCTGGGTGTCAGCGCGGCCGTGCACTCGGCTGAGGGGCTGCGCGGGGCGCTGGAGGAGGCGCGGCACGCACGGCGGGTGGCGGCGGCGCGGCCCGGGCGGGTGTGTGCGGCGGGCCACCAGGAGCTGGCCTCGCACGTCCTCCTGCTCCCGTTCGTGCCGGACGACGTGCGGCGGGCGTTCACGGCGAGGCTGCTCGACCCGCTGCGCGACTACGACCGCCGCCACCGCGCCGAGCTGATCCCCACCCTGGAGGCGTTCCTCGACTGCGACGGCTCCTGGACGCGCTGCGCGACACGGCTGCACCTGCACGTCAACACGCTGCGCTACCGGGTCGGGCGGATCGAGCAGTTGACGAGCCGCGACCTGTCGCGACTGGAGGACAAGCTGGATTTCTTCCTGGCATTGCGCATGAGCTGAGGTCACCGGGGCATGCCGCGGAGGTGGCACCAAGTGCCGTCGCTGTCCCACGACTTTGTGAAATCCTTCACCCACCCCCTTGGCCGGGCGCCGCGATTCGTGCTGAGATGCCGCCACCACTCAACAGCTCGATGGCGTGCTCGGGGAGGGCAACGTGGCGCATACCGCCATGTCTGGTAACGGAACGACCGCTGGTGACGATCCCCTCCAGACCGCGGTATGGCGGCTGCGCTCGCGCGCCTGCTGGGCCGACGCGGCAGCCCTGCTCCGGCCCGACACCCCGGCGGCCGCGCTTCAGCGGGCGGCGCTGCTGGTCGAGCGGTGTCTGTACACGGAGCAGGGCTGGGAAGAGGCCGAGGACGCGCTGCGTACGGCCGAGGCGCTGGCCCACACCGACGACGAGCGGGGCGCGGCCGCTTGTGAACGAGGGCAACTTGCGTACGCGGCCACGCTGCACTCAGTGCGCGACCGGGCCGACGAGGCGCGGGCCGCGCTGGGGCGGGCGGCGGCGCTGATCCCTCCGGGGGCGGCGGGGCGGGCGGTGCTGGACTTCCGGCGCGGGCTGCTCGCGGAGAACCTTGCACGGTCGCCCCAGGCCGCGCGGGCGGCGTACCGGAGGGCGCACGCGGGCGCCACGGCGCACGCGGACCCCCTGCTGCTGTCCTTCACCTGGCGGCACCTCGCCGGACTCGCCCTGCGGGACGGGGAGTTGGCGGAGGCGCGGCACGGGTTCGCCGAATCGCTGCGGATCCGGGAGGAGCTGGGCTACCTCGTCGGTACGGCACCGGCACTGGCATCCCTCGCCGACGCGGAGGCGGAACCGGAGGCTTCGCGCCTGCGGGAGGAGGCCCGTCGGCTGTTCCGGTTGCTGGGCGGTGTACCGACCTGGCTGGCACGGCAGTTGGCGCCTCCGGCTGCGGGGGCGGCCACCGCGTGAGGGTCGCCGATGCCGAGAGGCCGCTGAGAGGAACCTGAGAGGTTGCTGTGCCAGGCTGGCGCGCCCGACCCCTTGGAGGAGCGCCCGATGAGCCTCGTCAACGGCCTGCCCGCACATGTCCTCTTGGTCCACTTCGTCGTCGTACTGGTACCGCTGACGGCTCTGGCCCTGGTCGTGTGCGCCGTGTGGCCGGCCGCTGCCCGCCGCATGGGTCTGGTCCTGCCGGTGCTGGCCCTGGTCACCCTGGCGAGCGTGCCGCTGACCACGGGGGCCGGCGAGTGGCTGGAGAAGCACGTGCGCGGCAACGCCCTGATACAGCGGCACGCGGAACTCGGCGACGGACTGCTGCCCTGGGCGCTGGGACTGTTCGTCCTGGCGGCGGGGGTCTGGTGGACGACCCGCCGGTCACCGGCACAGCGGGACGGCGCCAGGTCCGCGTCCGTCATCCGGATCGCGGCCGCCGTGCTGTCCGTCGCGGTGGCGGCCGGCGCCGTCGTCGACGTCTACCGCATCGGCGACTCCGGCGCGAAGGCGGCCTGGCAGGACGGCTACTCGAAGACGGCGACGGGAGCGGTCGAAGGGAACTGACGCCGGTCGCGGTATTCAAGCCTGTCCGGCGTTTGAGGACGAGGCCCCTTCAGGGCCGACAGCGGGCGTCTGGGGGCTGCAAGCCCCCAGCGGCCGCCCCCGCGAAGTGCCCCGCCACGAGCCCCCGCACCGCATCCAGATCCCGCACGATCAGCGCATCCAGCAGGGCCGTGTGTTCCGTCGCGTCCGCCACCAGGTCGGCGTGCCCCCGGGCGGCCGGGCCGCCGACCAGGGGCCACTGGGCCCGGCGGTGCAGGTCGTCGGCGATCTGCACGAGTTGCTCGTTGCCGGACAGGGCGAACAGCGCACGGTGGAAATTGCGGTCCGCCTCGGCGTACGTCGCCCGGCAGCCGGAGGACGCGGCACGGGCGGTCGCCTCGGCGAGGGGGCGCAACGCGGTCCACCGCTCGGCAGGCACCGTACGGGCCAGGCGCAGCATCACGGGGATCTCGATCAGCGCGCGGACCTCGGCCAGCTCGGCCAGCTCGCGGGCCCCGCGCTCGATCACCCGGAAGCCCCGGTTGGGGACGACCTCGACGGCGCCCTCGAGGGCGAGCTGCTGCATCGCCTCCCGCACCGGCGTCGCGGAGACCCCGAACCGCTCCCCCAGCGCGGGCGCCGAGTACACCTCGCCCGGGATCAGCTCGCCCGCGACCAGCGCGGTGCGCAGCGCGTCGAGGATCTGCCCGCGCACGGAGGCCCGCTGGACCAGGCGGGGCCGGGGTATCGGCTGCTCACTGTGCGTGTGCTCGCCACGGGTGGCCGTCTCGGCGACGCCCCGCTCCCGGTCCACGTCCTGAGCCCTGGGCTGCGGCGGCACGCGAGGCACCCCGCCGGTGCGGGCCTCCGGAATCCCCGTCTCCGCGGAGCTGTGCGTGCTCTGCTTCACGGGTCCTCCTCCGGACGTGTCGGTACTTGGGGTCATTACGGCGGGTTGTTACTCGTCCGTCAAGCACCTTAAGCGCAGTTGCCGTCAGTTCAAATCCCATTGAACTTCAGTAAGGCTAGGCTTGCCTTAGTAGTCGCCATTGCGCGGGGCGACGCACAGGCGCAGCACGACTACGGAGTGTGCGCACGGCCGGACGTCGTGGCGAGTTTCTAACTGCATCGGCATGCGCGGCCCACCCGTCCGCCGATCACCGTGCCGCGACCCCGAACCGGCAAGCTGTCGGCAGCCGCCGCGAGTTGAGGCACCCTCAGGCACGTCAGCCACAGGCCGTCCCGTAAGATCGGCGCGAACAAGGCGCCCGCCCGGTTACAGGCAATTCACAACTTCCTCACTTGCCGCAGGAACTTTCCGTAGAACCATCCGTACGGGTAGTCTTATTCGAACTCAACTCCCGCCCCTCAAGCGGCAGTTCGAGCAGAACGCCGCCCTGGGCATCCCCTTGCACTTCCTTGGCGGCCTCTTGCCCCGAAACCCCCTGAGGGCCGGTGGGATTGGGCCACTATGGCGGGCGTTACGCCCTATCCCAATGCAAGGGACCCCAGATGAGACTGACCGACATATCGCTGGACTGGCTGCTTCCGGGCGCCGTACTGCTCCTGGGCATGCTGGCGGCGGTGGCGGTGCTCGCGCGCAGCAAGCGGTCCGGGGAGCACGCGAAGACGGACGATTCGTGGGAGCGCAGCGAGGAGCGCCGCCGGCGCAAGGAGGCCATATATGGCACCGCCTCCTATGTCCTGCTGTTCTGCTGTGCGGCGGTCGCCGCCGCCCTCTCCTTCCACGGTCTGGTCGGCTTCGGCCAGCAGAACCTCGGCCTCACCAACGGCTGGGAATACCTGGTGCCGTTCGGCCTGGACGGTGCGGCCATGTTCTGTTCCGTGCTCGCGGTGCGCGAGGCCAGCCACGGTGACGCGGCCCTCGGCTCCCGGATACTTGTGTGGACGTTCGCGGGCGCCGCGGCCTGGTTCAACTGGGTGCACGCGCCCAGGGGCATCGGCCACGACGGTGCGCCGCAGTTCTTCTCCGGAATGTCCCTGTCTGCGGCCGTCCTCTTCGACCGCGCACTGAAGCAGACCCGCCGGGCCGCGCTGCGCGAGCAGGGTCTGGTGCCGCGTCCGCTGCCGCAGATCCGTATCGTCCGCTGGCTGCGGGCCCCCCGCGAGACCTACAAGGCCTGGTCGCTGATGCTCCTGGAGGGCGTGCGCAGCCTGGACGAGGCGGTCGACGAGGTACGCGAGGACCAGCGGCAGAAGGAGGCGAACCGGCTGCGCCGCCGCGAGGCGGACCGCCTGGAGCGTGCCCAGCTGAAGGCCATCAGCCGGGGCCACCGCGGGTTCATCGGCCGCGGCGGCGGACGCCAGGTGGAGCCCCAGGCCCTGGAGCGAGCCTCCGCCTCGGTTTCCGCGGAGCCTGCCATATCCAGCGCGGAACCGCTGCCCGTACGCTCACGCCCGTCCCTCCAGCCCGTCCGCAAGGCCGGTACTGAACCGGTGACCGTCGACCTCACCGCGGAGGACGACACCATGGCACTGCCGCGCCTCGACTCCCTGGAGCGCAAGCTCAAGGACCTCGAGCAGCAGTTCGGCTAGGAACGGCCTGCACGGGAAGGGGGCGTGACCCGAAGGTCACGCCCCCTTCCCGTGCTATGCCGCTCCGGCGTCGAGTTCGAACCACACCACCTTCCCCACCCCGTGCGCCCGTACCCCCCAGGCATCCGCGAGGGACTGCACCAGGACCAGGCCTCTGCCGTGCGTGCCGTCGTCGGCGTTCGGTACGCGCAGTCTGGGCCTGCGGGCCACGAAGTCCCTTACCTCCACCCGCAGTCCACGGGGTCCGACGGTGGCCGTCAGCACCGCGTCGTGGTCGGTGTGGATGAGTGCGTTGGTGACGAGTTCGCTGGTGAGCAGCTCCGCTATCTCCGACCGACCGGGCCTGCCCCACTGCCGTAACAGCTCGCGCAGCGCCTTGCGTGCCTCGGGCACCGCCTTCAGGTCCGACCGTCCGAGTCTCTTCCGTAGCTGGGACGGCTGCACCTGGTCCGCGCCGCCGTCGGTCTCTTCCTCCGTCTTCGCCGAGAAGGCCCCGATCGCTATGGGACCGCCCCCTCGTGCCTGCCTATTCATGACCCCCGCCCGCGTGCCGATGTCGGTTCCCCTCCTTGTCGAACACGTTCACGGGATCCATGCCCCACTGGGCACGCGGCAGTCATGTCGAATCCTCAACGACCAGGTGTTCGGCCACGGATGCGGCCCTTCCGACCGGGTAGATGACACGCTGGACAGTGCCGTCCGAGCGCCGAGGGAGCCGCCGTGCACGACGACCGAACGCTGGTGGAGGCGCGCCTGGAGCGCGCCATGGGACAGTTCGTGCGCCCCGCACAGTACGCGGAGCGCGTGCCGCTGGTTCTGTCTGTGTGGCATGTGCCCGGCGAACCAGTGCCGGTGGACCAGGCGCTGCAGGCCGATTACGAGTCCTTCACAACCGGAAGGGCGTGGGGAAAGCCCTGGTCGACGAGTTGGTTCCGGTTGACCGGGCGGGTCCCCGAGGAGTGGGCCGGGCGCCGGGTCGAGGCGGTGATCGACCCCGGGTTCACGGGCGACGGCCCCGGTTTCCAGGCGGAGGGACTGCTCTACGACGCCGCAGGCGTGCCCCTGAAGGGCATTCACCCGCGCAACCGTCACCTCGCTGTCGGCTCCCCGGCAAGCGGAGGCGAACCGGTGCATCTGCTCCTGGAGGCGGCAGCCAATCCGGCCGTGCTGCACGGCTTCGAGCCTACGCACCTGGGAGACGTCCGGACCGCCGGGGATCGGCTCATCTACCGATTCCGCTCTGCCGACCTCGCTGTACTCGACGAAGCCGTGTGGCAGCTGGTCCTGGACGTCGAGGTGCTTTCGGAACTGATGCACGAGCTGCCCATGGACCGGCCGCGGCGGCACGAGATCCTGCGCGCGCTGGAGGACATGCTCGACGCCCTCGACCTGCACGACGTCTCCGGCACGGCGGACGCCGCCCGGGCCGCGCTGACGGACGTCCTGTCCCGCCCGGCGTCGGCGAGCGCGCACCGGATCTCCGCAACCGGACACGCACACATCGACTCGGCCTGGCTGTGGCCGCTGCGCGAGACGGTCCGCAAGGCCTCGCGCACCTTCGCCAACGTCACCGCGCTCGCCGCCGACTACCCCGAGCTGGTGTTCTCCTGCTCGCAGGCCCAGCAGTACGCCTGGGTGAAGGAGCACCAGCCGCACATCTGGGAGCGGATCAAGAAGGCGGTCGGGGACGGCAACTGGGCGCCTGTCGGCTCGATGTGGGTCGAGTCCGACGCCAACATGCCCGGTGGTGAGGCGCTGGCCCGGCAGATCGTGCACGGAAAGCGGTTCTTCGCCGAGGAGTTCGGGGTGGAGACGGAGGAGATCTGGCTGCCGGACTCCTTCGGCTACACCGCGGCCTTCCCACAGCTCGCGAAACTGGCCGGAATTCGCTGGTTCCTCACCCAGAAACTCAGCTGGAACCAGTCGAACAAAATGCCCCATCACACCTTCTGGTGGGAGGGCATCGACGGCACCCGCGTCTTCACGCACTTCCCGCCCGTCGACACCTACAACTCCCAGTTTCACGGCCGCGAACTCGCCCGCGCGGAACGCAACTTCGCCGAGAAGGGACGGGCCACCCGCTCACTGGTGCCGTTCGGGTGGGGCGACGGGGGCGGCGGTCCGACCCGCGAAATGCTGGAGAAGGCCCGGCGGCTGCGCTCCCTGGAGGGCTCACCGCGGGTGGAGATCGAGAAGCCGTCCGCCTTCTTCGCGGCCGCCGAGCAGGAGTACGGGCCCGAGGCCCCGGTGTGGTCGGGCGAGCTGTACCTGGAGCTGCACCGGGCCACGTACACCACCCAGGCGAAGACCAAGCAGGGCAACCGGCGCTCTGAACACGCCCTGCGCGAGGCCGAGTTGTGGTGTGCGACAGCGGCGGTACGCAATCCGTCGTACGCCTACCCGTACGACGCCCTGGACCGGCTGTGGAAGACGGTGCTGCTGCACCAGTTCCACGACATCCTGCCCGGTTCGTCGATCGCCTGGGTGCACCGGGAGGCGCGGGACACGTACGCGCAGGTGCTGGCCGAGGTGGAGGAGATCACGGCCGGGGCGGTGGCCGCGCTGGGAGCGGGCGGGCCTTCGGTGTTCAACGCCTCGCCGTACGAGCGGACGGAGATCGCAGGGGGCGTGCTGGTCACGGTGCCGGGGCTGGGGAGCGCGCCGGTCGCGGGCGCGGCGGGCGAGGTCGTCCGGGCGGAAGGGGACGGCGACACCCACCTACTGGAGAACTCCCGGCTCCAAGTCACCGTGGACGCCCAGGGGTTGATCTCCTCCGTGCGCGACCTCGCCGCCGACCGCGAGGTGCTGTCCGGCCCCGGCAACCTGCTCCAGCTGCACCCCGACCATCCCAACGCCTGGGACGCCTGGGACATCGACCGGCACTACCGGCGCCGGCACACGGATCTGACGGACGTCGAGTCGGTGGAGCTGGTGGAGGACGGGCCGCTCAGGGCTGCGGTGCGGGTGACGCGGACGTTCGGGAAGTCGCGGATCACTCAGGAGATCCGGCTGGCGGCCGGCGCCCGGCGCCTCGACATCGTCACCGACGTCGACTGGCAGGAGTCCGAGAAGGTGCTGAAGGCCGCCTTCCCGCTCGACGTGCACGCCGAACGCTCCACGGCGGAGATCCAGTTCGGGCACATCCACCGCCCGACGCACACCAACACGTCCTGGGACGCGGCCCGTTTCGAGATCTGCGCGCACCGCTGGCTGAGGGTCGCGGAGGAGGGCTACGGCGTGGCCGTCCTCAACGACTCGACGTACGGCCACGACGTGACCCGTACCCCGCACCAGGGCGGCCTCGGCACGACCGTACGTCTGACGCTGCTGCGCGCCCCGCACAGCCCGGACCCGGAAACCGACCTGGGCGCGCACCGCTTCACCTACGCGCTGCTGCCGGGCGCGGACGTCGGGCACGCGGTCGCGGAGGGGCTCGCGCTGAACCTGCCGCTGCGCGTGGCGCAGGCGCCGGTCGTGGAGCCGCTGGTGCGGGTCGACCACCCTGCCGTGACCGTCGAGTCGGTGAAGCTCGCGGAGGACCGCAGCGGGGATGTGGTGGTACGGCTCTACGAGTCCCGGGGCGGGCGGGCGCGGGCCACGCTGGCGCCCGGGTTCCCGGTGGGCCGCGCCGAGGTGACGGACCTGCTGGAACGGCCGCTGCACGAAAGCGACTTGAGCTTCGAGCTGCGGCCGTTCCAGATCCTCACCCTGCGGCTGCGACCGGCGTAGCGGCCCTCGCTTCCGCTACTTCGCGCCGATGTGGAAGATCTTGCGGCTGTCGCGGGTCATGTCGACGACCAGCTTGGTGGTGCTCGACTTGCTCCAGGTCAGGGTGACGACGGCCTCCGTACGGTTCGCGGTGCTGCCGTTGTCGGTGACCTTCCAGGCGAGCGGGACGTTCTGGGCGCGCAGGACGCCGTCGGCGTGCTCCCTGTCCTCCCAGGCCGCCAGTTCCTTCTGGAAGGCGGGGGTGAGGTAGTGGGCGCGCAGTGCGTCGCCGAGGTTGCCGCTGTCCTCGTCGGTCACCGCGTCGATGTAGGTGCCGTAGAAGTCGGCGATGCGGGTGATGTTGTCGGACGGCTTGCCGCTGACGCTGCGCGGGGTGCCGGCGGAGGCCGACTGGGCGGTGGCGCCGAGGCCGAGGGCGACGGCGAGGAGGCCGGCGGTCAGGGCGGTGCGGGTCTTGCTGTTCATGTGTGTTCCCCGTTTTCCGAAGTGTGTGGTGATGGTCGGTGGGCCGCCCTCCCGACCCCCGTGGCGAGAGGGCGGCCCTGGTGGTGCGGTCAGTGGAGCTTGTTCACGGCCGTGGTGGCCGTCTTCTTGAAGGCCTTCACCGGGACGCCTTCGAAGCCGCCGAGCTGCGCCCAGTTCACGACCGTGACGGTGCGGCCGTCCCGGCCGACCGACAGCAGGCGGACGTCGCTCGCGCCCGAGGAGGTCTCGGTGTGGACGCCGTAGACGTGGGCGCCCTCCTCGACGGGCAGACTGCCGTAGTCCTTGCCGGTGGCCTCGGTGTCCGGGTCCTTCAACTCGATCCGGCCCGGGCAGGACTTGATGTCCTTGTTCAGCCATGAGGTCAGCTGCTTCGCCGAACGGGTGTCGGGCAGCACGACGGTGATCTGCCGGGCGTTCGTGTCGAGGTCGGTGCGGAAGTCGCGGTGCCAGGCGGACTCGTGGCCCGGCAGCGCTCTCAGACAGATGTCCCAGTCCGTGTCCTCCGGTACGCCGCCGGTGACCTTGCCGGCCGTCCAGGACGAGGTCGGGTGCGGCGGCAGATCGGCCGCCGCGAGAAAGCCGGGCGCCTTCGGTACGGCGCCGGCCGGCCCGGCCGACGCCACGGCCAGACCCGTGACGGCGAGTGTGATGAGCGCGCCTGCTCGGGTGCGCTTGGGCATGGATGTCCCCCCGTGAATCAGTGCATGGGTGTCGATGCCGCCCGACGCCGGTTGGTCGGTCCGGCCCTGGTCGGTGCGACACCAAGAGCATCGGCGGTCACAGCGGGCGGACGCAACGGCCGACGCCCCATCCGCGACGGTGGAACCATCCCAGCCCTTCTGACGTGCAGGTATATGAGTGCCTGGGATGGGGGAATCGGTGGACGACGGGGGATCAGTGGAGACTCGGGACGACGTCGAGGCGTTCGCGGCGCTGTTACGGCAGCTGAAGGACCGCACGGACCGGAGCTACGGCTCCCTGGCCCGCCGCGTCAACATGAACACCTCCACGCTCCACCGTTACTGCGCGGGCGAAGCCGTACCGCAGGACTTCGCTCCCGTGGAGCGGCTCGCGGCCTTCTGCGAGGCGACGCCGGAGGAGCGCCTCGAACTGCACCGGCTGTGGCTGCTCGCGGTCGCGGCGCGGCAGCGCCCGCGGGCGGTCGAGGCGGCCGTGGAGCCGGCGAAGACCGAAGAGGCACCGCCATCGGGCCCGGACAGTCCGGTGGTGCGCGCGCCCTGGTACCGGCGCAGGCGGACGCTTCTCGGCGCGGCGGTGGCAACCGTACTGCTGGTCACGCTGGGCAGCCTGTCGGCGCTGTCGGCGGATCGCTCGCCGGACGACGCGGCGCTGGCGCCCGGACATTCCCGTACCGGTGCCGGCGCCTCGCACCACCCCTCGGCCTCGGCGACCGGGCCCTCTCCCACCCGCTCCTCCGCCTCCCCCTCGTCGGGTGTACGGGGCTCGGCGAGCCCAGGGTCGAAGGACGGCCCGTCGGCGGCCGCGAAGAGCAACGCACCCGTGGCCACCGGCGTCCCCCTCGCCTGGACCACCGACTCGCAGGTCTGGGACGGGGGCTGCGCACACGACTACGTCATCGGCAAGGAGCCGGACCAGGTGCCCCCGCCGCCGGTGCCGCAGGACGCCGCGGCATGGGCGGCGACGCAGGGGGCGGTGCACGGGCGGCAGACGATGGTGCAGATCTCGGTGCAGGGGAAGTCGTCCACGGCAGTGGTCCTGGAAGCCCTCCGGGTCCGCATCGTCAGCCGCGGCACCCCGCTCAAGGGCACCACGTACGACATGGCGCAGGGCTGCGGCGGCGGCCTCGGCCCGCGCTACTTCGACGTGAACCTCGACATCAACCGCCCCATCGCCCACGCGGTCTCCGGCGTCGACGACAAAGGAGACCGCGTCCCCGCCGTGCAGTTCCCCTACCGCGTCTCCGCACAGGACCCTGAGGTGCTGCTGGTCACCGCGACGACCGAGGCCTACGACTGCGGCTGGTATCTGGAGCTCGACTGGTCCTCCCAGGGCCGCACCGGCACGGTCCGCATCGACGACCACGGCCGCCCGTTCCGCACCAGCAGCATCAAGGGGCTGCCCCGCTACTGGTACGGAACGAACGGCCACGGCGTGCGCCAGTGGGTGCCGGCCGTCGAACCGGACGCTTCCTAGGGCCGAGGCACGTTACGGATGTTGGAGCGGGCCATCTGCAGCATCCGGCCGACGCCGCCGTCCAGCACGATCTTCGAGGCGGACAGGGCGAAGCCGGTCACCATCTCGGCGCTGATCTTCGGTGGGATGGACAGGGCGTTGGGGTCGGTGACGATGTCGACGAGGGCCGGGCCCTTGTGTTTGAAGGCGTCCTTGAGCGCGCCGGCGAGGTCCTTGGGCTTCTCGACGCGTACACCGTGGGCGCCGCAGGCCCGGGCGACGGCCGCGAAGTCGGGGTTCTTGTTGGTGGTCCCGTAGGACGGCAGCCCGGCGACGAGCATCTCCAACTCGACCATGCCCAGCGAGGAGTTGTTGAAGAGGACGACCTTCACCGGGAGGTCGTGCTGCACCAGGGTCAGGAAGTCGCCCATCAGCATGGAGAACCCGCCGTCCCCCGACATCGACACGACCTGCCTGTTCCGGTCGGTGAACTGGGCCCCGATCGCCATCGGCAGCGCGTTCGCCATCGAGCCGTGGGAGAAGGAACCGATGACGCGGCGGCGGCCGTTGGGCGAGATGTAGCGGGCGGCCCACACATTGCACATCCCCGTGTCGACGGTGAACACCGCGTCCTCGTCGGCGAGTTCGTCGAGTACGGAGGCCACGTACTCGGGGTGGATGGGGACATGTTTCTCCACCTTGCGCGTGTAGGCCTTCACCACCCCCTCCAGCGCGTCCGCGTGCTTCTTGAGCATGCGATCGAGGAAGCGCCGGTTCTCCTTCGGCCGCACCCGCGGGATCAGACAGCGCAGCGTCTCCCGTACGTCGCCCCACACGGCCAGGTCCAGCTTGGAGCGGCGGCCCAGGTGCTCGGGCCTGACGTCGACCTGAGCGATCTTGACGTCGTCGGGGAGGAACGCGTTGTACGGGAAGTCGGTGCCGAGCAGGATCAGCAGATCGCACTCGTGGGTGGCCTCGTAGGCGGCGCCGTAGCCGAGCAGCCCGCTCATTCCGACGTCGTACGGGTTGTCGTACTGGATCCACTCCTTGCCCCGCAGCGCATGTCCGACCGGTGACTTGACCTTCCCGGCGAACTCCATGACCTCGGCGTGCGCGCCCGCGGTGCCGCTGCCGCAGAACAGGGTGACCTTGTCGGCCTCGTCGATCATCTCGACCAGGCGGTCGAGCTCGGCGTCGCCGGGGCGGACGGTGGGCCGGGAGGTGACGAGGGCGGTCTGGGCGGCCTTGTCGGGGGCGGGCTGGTCGGCGATGTCGCCGGGGAGGGAGACGACACTGACGCCGGACTGCCCGACGGCGTGCTGGATGGCGGTCTGCAGCAGCCGGGGCATCTGCTTCGGGTTGGAGATCAGCTCGCTGTAGTGGCTGCACTCACGGAACAGCTGGTCGGGGTGGGTCTCCTGGAAGTAGCCGAGACCGATCTCGCTGGAGGGGATGTGCGAGGCGAGCGCGAGGACGGGGGCCATGGAGCGGTGGGCGTCGTACAGGCCGTTGATGAGGTGGAGGTTGCCGGGGCCGCAGGAACCGGCGCACGCGGTCAGCTTTCCGGTGATCTGGGCCTCCGCGCCGGCCGCGAAGGCGGCGGTCTCCTCGTGGCGGACGTGCACCCAGTCGATGGCGGCGTTGCGGCGGACGGCGTCCACCACCGGGTTGAGGCTGTCGCCGACGACGCCGTAGAGGCGTTTGACTCCGGCGCGGACGAGGATGTCGACGAACTGTTCGGCGACGTTCTGCTTGGCCATGGCGCACTCATGCCCTTCGGTCTCCGCGGATCCCTGTGGGTCCATGAATTCACAGGCCGCCTCGTCATGCCTCCCAAACGGCGGCAGCCGTACGGTCGTCCGCGTACCCCTTGACCCTGACCTGGGTGTCGGCGAGGAACGCGGCGAGGCCGGGCGGGGTGGGTCCGGACCACCGGGTCGTCAGGTACCGGCACAGATCGGGTTCGCCGCGCAACGGCTCCGCGAGGCCGCCGCTGCACATCAGGAGCGTGTCACCCGGGTGGGCTACGGAGGCGCGGAACCGGAAGGGCTCGCGGGGCGGCTCCGGGGCGGGGTCGTACGGGCTCGGGGGTGTCGTGATCCCGAGGTCCATGGTGAGCCGGTCGCCCTCGGGTGTCTCGGCGGGCAGCGAGCCGAAGCCGACGACCGGCTCGCCGGTGGCATCGGTGACCCGCGGCTCGATGTCCTGCCAGTCTCCGTCGCGGAGGCGGAACAGTCCCCCGGCGCCCACGCCGAAGAAGACGCGCGTACGGCAGTCGGGGTCGGCGGGCAGGAGCAGGCAGCGCAGACTGGCCGCGTACTCCTCGGGCTCGATGCCCTGCTCAGCGGCGCTGGCGCGGAGTTTGCCGAGGCTGCGGTCGGTGAGGCGGTGCAGACCGGACTTGAGGTCGCCGCGCCGGGCGGCCCTTATGTCATCCGCGAGCCGGGCATGGCTGCGGCCGACGGCCCGGCCGATCCAGTGGCAGGCCTCGGCGGCCGCCCGGTGCGCCCCCGGTGTGGCGCGCGCGCCCGTGGCCATCGCCACCAGGATCAGCGCGTGCTCGCCGGTGCCGAAGCGGGCGGTGAGGAGCGAGTCGCGTCGGGGTTCGCCCCGGTAGCGGGCGGAGTCCCCGCGGACGGAGACGGCACGGAGGGTGCAGGCGCCGTAGCGGGCGCCGTCCAGCACGGTGTCCGCGACCAGGTCGTCGAGGTCGTCGGGGTCGGCGGGCGGGAGCGCGGTGGGTTCGGCGTCGTAGGTGGGCGGGCCCGAACCGACGTAGTCGACGGAGGCCGGGGGGAGGGTGGGGAGGTCGAGGTGGGTGGCGGTACGGGTGGCCTGCCGGGCGGGTTCGGGGTCCTGAAGGGGGTCGGCCGCGGGGGCCGGGGCCGGCGGGGCGGCGCCCTGCTGCGGGACGGGGTTCTCGACGGTGGCGCGATGGCGCGCGGTGTGCGGGAGCGGGTTGTCCGCGGCCTGAGGCGCTCGGTTGTCGGCGGCATGGCGCGGCCGGTGCTCCGCGGCCGGCGAGGCTTCCGGGTCCGCCGGGGTGGCGGCAGCGGTCGGCGAGCCGCCCCGGGCGGGGTCCGCGTCGGCCCCGCCGCCGGCCTCGGGGGGCATTCGCGATTCGGGGACCGCCGTGACGGGGGTTTCCGTGGAGGTACGGCCGCCGGGCGCGGCCGGCGGGGGGTCCCAGGGTGCCCGTGGCTTGGCGAACCCCTCGTCCACGGCCTCCGCCCCGGCATCGGCACCCACGGCTCCGGCGACCGACGCGAACCGGTCGTCCAGGGTGTCGGGCGCGGGTGCGGGGCCCGTGTCCTCGGTGGATTCGTCGTACAGCTGCCCCCACCAGTCGTCCTCGTGACCGGTGGGACTTCCCCCCTGCTGGCTCATGCCCCTAATTGTCCACCGCATGGGCGGTATGAAAACGGGGCATCAGGAAAAACCGGCACGCCAGTCCGCATCGAGCGATGCGCCGGGTGAGTCGTCGAACGGCGGTGCGGAACAAAGTCGCCGGGCGGCTCCACCCCCCAGGGGAGAACCGGATGACCACTGGCTGACCTGCGTCGCCTCCTTCTGTCCGGCACTCTGGTCAGATGGGAGTGTGGGACCTCCTGCTGGTCGGACTGGTCCTCCTGCTCGGCCTGTGCGGAGTGCTGGTGCCCGGGGTGCCGGGGTCGTGGCTCGTGTGGGCCGCGGTCCTGTGGTGGGCGCTGAAGGCCACACAGCCGGTGTCCTGGTGGATCCTGGTGGGTGCGACCCTCGCGCTGTTCCTCTCCCAGGTGGTGCGCTGGGCACTGCCGCCCAGACGGCTGCGCGCGAGCGGCGCCACCCCCCGGATGGGGGTGTACGCAGGGGCGGGCGCATTCCTGGGCTTCGTCCTCATACCCGTGCTCGGCGCGATCCCCGGCTTCATGGGCGGCATCTACCTCTACGAACGCCGCCGCCTCGGCGGGCACGGCGAGGCGATGGCGGCGCTGCGCACCGCGATGCGCTCGGGCGGCTCCAGCGTGCTTGCGGAGCTGTTCACGTGTCTGCTGATCGCGGGGGCGTGGCTGGGCGCGGTGATCTGGGGCTGACGTAGGGCCATGGGACTAGGCCGAGGATCCGATGTGCGGAGCGGGGCGGGCGTGTTTCGCTGCTCCCATGACCGAATTCAGCGAGGCGGAACGCGCGTATCTGAAGTCGCAGCGGCTGGGGCGGCTGGCCACCGTCGACCCGCACGGGCAGCCGCAGGCCAACCCGGTCGGCTTCTTTCCCCAGGACGACGGCACCATCCTGATCGGCGGCTACGCCATGGGCCGCACCAAGAAGTGGCGCAACCTCCAGCAGAACCCGAAGGTCGCCCTGGTCGTGGACGACATCGCGAGCCTGCGCCCGTGGAAGGTACGAGGCGTCGACATCCGCGGCGAGGCCGAACTCCTCACCGGACCGCACGAGTTGGGCCCGCACTTCAGCGAGGAGCTGATCCGCATCCATCCGAGGCGGATCCACAGCTGGGGTCTGGAGGACTAGAGAGCCGGCGAACTAGAGGGCGCCTTCGAGCGTCAACAACTGCACCTTCCGTTCGAGGCCCCCCGCGTATCCGGTCAGCGAACCGTCCGCTCCGATCACGCGGTGGCACGGCCTGACGATCAGCAGCGGATTGGCACCGATCGCACCGCCCACGGCCCGCACGGCAGCCCGTGAGGCGCCGATCCGCGCGGCGATCTCGCCGTACGTGGTGGTCGCCCCGTAGGGAACGGTGTCGAGGGCTGCCCACACCCGCTCCCTGAACTCACTCCCGGCCGTTCTGAACTCCAACCGGAATTCCTTCAGTTCACCGGCGAAGTAGGCCGCCAACTGCTCCTCGGCAGCACGGAACGGTGCGGGCTCCAGCCGCCAACTCTCCTGCACCGTACGGCCGTTCTTCTGCCCGGGCACGGAGACGGAGGTCAGGGCGCCGTTCGGGTCGGCGGTGAGGAGAAGGGGCCCGACAGGGCTGTCGAAGCGGCTCCAGAGAACAGTCATGGCAGTCATGCGGGTCAGTCCAACTCTCCTGCTGCACGCAGGTGTTGCAGGGCATACGAGCGCCAGGGGCGCCAGTTGTCGGGGACGTCCGGGCCGGGCGGGGCGACGTCGGGATCACCCAGCGCCCGGGTGCGGATCACGGCGACCGTGCCGGCGTCCATGCCGGGCACCGCGAGCAGCGCGGCCTCGGCGTCGTCGCGGTCGGCTCCCGGATCCAGGCGTACGGCGCCGTCGGCGAGGGCGGCGGTGAGCGCGCCCAGGGTGCCGTCCGGTTCGGCCTCCGCGAGGACGGCCGGCTCGGGAAACAGATGGGTGAGTCCGGAGGACGGCGCATCGAGCGCCTTCCCGTACCGCCGTACGAGCCGCTCGGCCTCCGCCCGCCCCACCAGTGCGCGCACCGCCAGTTCCTCGGGATCGGCGGCCCCCGGCGACCGCAGCCCGGGCCGGGCGGCGACCAGCGGCGCGAGCCGATCGTCACCGCCGAGCCGCTCGTCGACGGCGTACGGATCGGCGTCGAGATCGAAGAGCCGCCGCAGCCGCCCCACGGCGGTGGTCAGATCACGGGGATCGGTGAGATGCAGCCGGGCGTCCAGCCAGCCGCCGGGATGGGCACCGGACGCGGACCTGGCCGCCCCCGGCCGCTCGTCGACGGCGACGACGCCGGTACCGTGCGGAAGCCGCAGGGTACGGCGGTACGTCCGCCGCCCGCGCCCCCCGCTGACCTCCTCCACACCCGCCACGGCCTCCTCCGCGAGCAGATCGAAGACGGCACCGGCCTGGTACGGCCCCCGGTGGGCGAGCCGCAGCGGAATCCCGCCGGTCTCGACGACCGCACGCCGACCGCCCCTACCCGCCCTCGGGGCGGCCGCCCGCAGCTCGCTCGGCGTCGACGCGTACACGTCCCGGATCGTGTCGTTGAACTGCCGCACACTGGCGAACCCGGACGCGAACGCGATCTCCGTGATCGGCAGCTCCGTCGTCTGCACCAGGACCCGCGCGGTGTGCGCACGCTGAGCCCGGGCGAGGGCAACGGGCCCGGCACCGAGCTCACCGGTGAGCTGCCGCTGTACCTGCCGGGCGCTGTACCCGAGCCGCGTGGCAAGCCCGGCGACACCTTCCCGGTCGACCACCCCGTCGCCAATGAGCCGCATGGCCCGCCCCACGACATCCGCCCGCACGTTCCACTCGGCCGACCCCGGCACGGCATCCGGCCGACACCGCCGGCAGGCCCGGAACCCCGAGCCCTGCGCGGCGGCGGCCGTCGCAAAGAACCGAACATTGCGCCGCTTCGGCGTCACCGCCGGGCAGCTGGGCCGGCAGTAGATCCCGGTCGTCTCGACGGCGAAGAAGAACTCCCCGTCGAACCGGCCATCCCGACTCCGCACGGCTTCGTACCTGCTGTCTTCGTCCATCACACCATCCAGTCTCCGCCGCATGGGACTGCCGGGCTAGCGGAAATCGGACGTGGAGCTGAACAGCATCTTCAGCCCGTCCGGCACCCTCAGCCCGTCCGGCGTTTGAGGACGAGGCCGTTCAGGCCGAAGGGGGGTCTGGGGGCACAGCCCCCAGGGACGGCGCCCCCAACCGCCGGAGGCACCCTCAGCGCCGCCGCTTCAGCTCCATAGCCGCCCGCCCCGCGGCGCCCTTCCGCTTCCACTCCCGCCGAAGCTCCGCCCGGACCCGCGCATCGGTCTTGGCCACGATCCACTGGTTCTCCCGCATGAGCTTGCGGTAACTCTCCAGCCTCCGGTGCGACAACTCACCGCTCTCCACAGCGCCCCGCACCGCACACCCCGGCTCCGCATCGTGCGCGCAGTCGTGGAAGCGGCACCGCTCGGCCAGTTCCTCGATCTCGGAGAAGACCTGTCCCACCCCGCTCTCGGCGTCCCAGAGGCCGACGCCCCTGAGCCCCGGTGTGTCGATGAGGACACCCCCGTCGGGCAGTGCGAGCAGGTTGCGCGTGGTCGTCGTATGACGACCCTTGCCGTCGACGTCCCGCGCGGCCTGCACTTCCATGACGTCGGAGCCGAGGAGAGCGTTGGCGAGGGTCGACTTGCCCGCACCGGACTGCCCGAGCAGCACGGACGTACCGCCGGAGACAAGGCCGACAAGGACATCGAGCCCGTCCCCCTCCACGGCACTGACCGTCAGCACGGTCACGCCCGGCGCCGACAGTTCCACGTCCTGGACGAGATGCGCACGCGTCACCGCGTCCGGCACCAGGTCGGCCTTGGTGAGCACGACCAGCGGCTGCGCGCCCGACTCCCAGGCCAGTGCCAGGAAGCGTTCGATGCGGCCGAGGTCGACTTCGACGGCGAGCGACACGGCGACGATCGCGTGGTCGACATTGGCGGCGAGGATCTGCCCCTCGGACCGCTTGGAGGAGGTGGACCGCACGAAGGCGGTACGGCGAGGCAGCAGTGTCCGCACATAGCGCGGATCGCTGCCGTCAGGGTCGACTGCGACCCAGTCCCCCGTGCACACGACCTTCATCGGGTCACGGGGGACGACGAACTCTGTGTCGGCGCGGACGGTGCCGGCCGGGGTGACGACGTCGCACTGGCCGCGGTCGACCCGGACCACGCGTCCGGGCAGCAGTCCTTCGGTGTCGTACGGTGCGAATTCGTCCGCCCATGCGTCGTCCCAGCCGTAGGGCGCGAGCGCGGAGAAAACAGGGGAAGCGGAGCTGGAAGTCAAGGGTGACCCTTCACAAGGGTGGCCCCGGCGAATGGAGTTGAGGTCAGCCGGTGGCCACGGAGGTGGACTTGATGATCTGGATGCGGGCAGAGCTCGTCGCAAAGACAGCCATCGGTCAACACCTCCATTTCCTCGAACAGTCGACAACGACGATCAGTAGTCGCCGCGCGAAGCAGTGATCAGCCTAGAGCGGCGTACACATGAACTCCACCGAATTACGGGCTTGCGCCGCCTCGGCTTCAAAGGCCACGGCGTGCCGCCCACCACTTGACCTTCCCAACCTATAGTTGACGACGCGTTGGTCGACACGCGTTGAAACACTGTCCGGGTCTGGGGACTTGAAAGCGGTTTCCGGGGTGTGGTCGAGGCAGGGTGAGGAGAACGGATGACGAGGTGGATCGCGCGATCCGCCGCAGGAGCGGCCGCCGCCCTCGCGATACGCCGCGAAACCCACGCGGCTGCCCGGCAGATCCGCAGGGACTTGGGCCTCTCGAGCGTCCAGAGCATTGACGGTCTGGTGGAGCTCGTCGCCGAGCGGCGCGGCCACCCGATAACTGTACTGTACATTGACATGCCGCCCACGGTCAGCGCGTTCTCCCTTGCCACCCCCGACCAGGACTACATCGCAGTCGACGAGCACGCCAGTGAACTCACCCAGGTGAACTCCATCGCCCACGAACTGGGGCATTTCCTTTTCGACAAGGCGGAGGACGTGAGAGTGCCCGTCGAGGGGGGCAACGGCAGCCCGCTGTCGAGGGAGTTGGCGGTTCAGCTCACGCCCGCGCTCAACCCCGATACGGTCACCGCCTTCTTCCAGCGGTCTCACTACGACTCGCCGGTCGAGCGAAAGGTCGAGGCCTTCGCCACCGTGGCGCTGGACCGCAAGATCACGCTCCGAGAGCCCGACGCGCACGGCTTCACCTTCGGCTTCACCCACCGGAGGACTGGTGTCTGAGAGCAGCGCGACCACTGTCTACCTGGTCATCGGCTCCCTCCATCTGACGATCGCCCTCTGGAAGGCCTCAGCCCTCGTACGTTCCCCTTCTCTCGGCCTGGCCTTGCAGGTCGCCACCCACGGACTGGGCGGCATCGTCTACGTGGTCGCCTCTCCTTCTGGGTACCGGAGCCTCGGTTCGGCGTCCGGTCAACCGTGGTTCCCTACGCTGCCGATCTACCTGGGCATCCTGTTGTGCTTCGGGACGCAGCACCTGTTGACGATCTTGTGGACCCCGTCCCGGTCGGATGAGCCGCGGCGGGTCCAGCGGCAGATCGCGGCCTGGGCGGTCGCCTACGGCGTCTCCTTGGCGGTCATGGTGGTCGCGTTTCTGACCACGGATCTCGACGGACCGGCCGATCCGCTCAAGTTCAATACCGCGCAGGTGCACCATCCGCAGGTGCAGGTCTTCCTCGGTGTGTTTCTGACCATGCTCACCTGCGGAACGGTTCACACATGGCGTCTCACGCGACGTGCAAAGGCCGATGACAAGGCGATCATGCACTCCGTCCGCTGGTACGGGCGCAGCATGCTCGTGACGTCCGGGTACGTGGTGTGCTCGGCGCCCGCAGCCGCAGCCGCTGCCCTCGGTCACCACCAACTCGACGACGTGGGGGTGCTGGGCTCCGCCTTCGGAGTCGTGGGATCCATCATGACCTGCTACGGAGTCTCCGGAGCGGCGTTGAGCAAGTGGCTCGGCGAACGTCGGGACATCGCGGTCCTGCAGCCGTTGTGGGATCTCGTCGTCGCAGGAGTCGACCAGGAGCTGTCTCTGGGTTCGGGGCAGCGGCGGTCGGATCACCGGCAAGCCTCAGCCGGTCCCGAGCGATCCAGGCCGAATCGCTTCTTCAATGTCCGGTGGACGCTTCATCGACGAGTGATCGAGATCCTCGACGGAATCCGGCAGCTGGAACGGCGCGCCTGGATCAGCGACCTGCCGACGCAGGCGGTCGCGAGTCTGCACGGCGAGGCGATGCAGACCGACGCCCTCCGAAGCCGGCTGGGCCTGGGGAGGAAGGGCCTGTCCCCCCATGAGCTCGAAGCCGCCGCCACGGCCGCGGTCCTGCGTGACGCGGTCGAACGCCTCCAGGCGGCAGGCTCCGACGGCACGGCACCGGCCGCTTCGGCCGGGCCCGCGCTGTTCGCCCCGGGAAAGAACACGCCCGCCGCCCAGGAGAGGACCCGCCTGGTGCGCGTGGCCCGAGCGCTGCGCTCCCCTCTGGTGGAGTCATCGCTGCAGGTGGTCCGCGCTGCCCGGGAGGGCGAAGGAGCGCCCCGGACTCGCGCAGCGGCACTGTAGTGTCCCGTCCCGATTGCGTTTCTCAGCGACGCACCCATTCGAACGGAGCTGAGCCGTCACGGGCTCGGAGGGGAGCCCCGTGCAACGGGCAGTAGTGCTTGGCGGAAGCTACGCGGGTCTCTTGGCAGCCCGCGTGCTGAGCGACTTCGCCGAAGAGGTCGTCATCGTGGAACCGGACCACCTCGACGATGAGGCAACCGGCCCGGGCGCACCGCACCGGCACCAGTTGCACGCCCTGCTCGCCATGGGGCATACGCAGCTGGAGCGCTGGTTTCCCGGCATCACCGGGGAGTTGACCGCGGGCGGTGCCCTGGTCGGCAGCGGCCGAGCCGTCCAGTTCTACGTCGACGGCAGGCCGCGCCCTCCCCTGGACGACGTCGAAATGCTCGGCGCCACACGCCCGTTCATCGAGAGCGCCGTACGACGGCGTACGCGAGAGCTGCCCGGTGTGCGCTTCCTCGCCGGCCGCGGCAAAGGACTCCTGGTGCGGGGCAACCGCGTGTGCGGCGTCCGCTACGCCCCGCCCGGGCACGAACACGAACACGAACACGAACACGAGACGACGCTCGCCGCCGACCTCGTCGTCGATGCCATGGGCCGGTCGAGTCGCCTGGGCAGTTGGCTCGACCGGGAGGGGTGGCCCGCGCCGCCTGTGGAGCGGATGCGGATCGACCTCGGCTACGCGACGGCCGCATTCCACCGGGGCGGCGAACTCCCGGGGACAGTGATCGCGCACTCCGCCCCAGGACCCGAAAGCGGCTACCAGCCCGCGCGCTGCGAACCCGGAGCACTCGCGGCGGTCGAGAACAACCGGTGGACGGTCGTCCTGGCCGGTTACGCCGGTCACCGACCTACCAGGGACCCACGGGAGTTCATCGCCAGAATGCGCCGTTGCGTCGCCCCGCTGCGGGAGGTCGCCGAGCACTGCGCGCTTCAGGGCGACGTCTCCACCTTCCACTTCCGCGAGAGCCGACGCCGCCTGTTCCGCGCGACAAGCCGCTTCCCGGGCGGACTGGTCGCGGTGGGCGATTCCATGGCCTCCGTCAACCCGGTGTACGGGCAAGGGCTCACCCTCGCGGCTCTGCAGGCCCGCGCGCTCGCCATGTACCTGCGCTCCGGAGCGGCGCCGCATGCTCCCGCCTGGGACTACTTCCGTCGCGCGGACGTCTTCGTCGATGCCGGGTGGAAACTGTCGACCACCGCCGACCTGGCCCAGCCTCACGTCGCCGGCCCCTATCCACGCGGCTATCCCCTGATCCGCTGGGTGGGCGACAAGATCACACAGGCATCGGTCCGGGATCCCGAGATCAACCGCGTCTACATGGACGTCGTCCACATGCGACAGCCTCCGCGAACCCTCACCCACGCTCATGTCCTGCTGCGCACGGCGCGCGTCCTCCTGGACCGCTGACCGTCCGTGCCCGTACCGGAACCACCAACCGAAGGAGAGCAGTGCCCCGATGGCCAGCGGCCCTGACCGAGGCCGGCATCACTGACCCGACGCTGCGGCGCGCCTACGACGCCCAGCGCGACCTGGTACGGAAGTTCGCCCTCCACCAGTACCTCGCCACCCGGCTGCTGCTCCCGGCGAAGCTCCATCCGTCCGTCGTCGCCCTGGTCGCCTTCATGCACGAAACCGACGAGCGGATCGACGCCGGAGAGGTCGGCGCGCGCAAGGAAGCACTGGGTTCATGGCAGCGTGAGGTCGGGGCGGCACTCGACGCAGGCCCCGGCCCGGGGGCTCCCGCGTCCGGTCTGCTCCGGGCGCTCGCCGACACCGCACGCCGATGCCCGGACACGGCCGCGCGCGTGCACGACTTCCTGGACGGGGCGCCCGTCGAGGCCGAATGGACCGGCTTCGACAGCGAGGCCGACTACCAGGCCTACATCGACAGTTACTCGCTGCCCGCCCTGATGCTCACCGCGTCGCTGCTCGCGCCGGCGCCGAAGGAAGATGCGGACGAGCTGTTCCTCCAGGGATGCCGGGCGCTGATCGAGGGGTGGCAGCGCATCGACTTCCTGGCCGATCTCGCCGAGGACGCCGAGCAGGGCCGCATCGGCATCGCACGCGAGGAACTGGACCGGTACGGGCTGACCTTCGAGGACCTGCGAGGCAAGTCGCAGGCATGCGTTCCCGCTCTGGGGCGGCTGGTCGGCGCGCAGGCCGATCTCGCCGAGACCGCGCTCACCGCGTGCCGGGGACTGCCTGATCTGGTCGACGCACCCTACCGGCCGTTCCTGCGGGCCCTGATCTCCCTTCAGGTTCTCCACCTCCAGGCCGTGCGACGCAAGGGAGGTTCCCTCCTGCACGGCGGGGCGCGACCGTCGATCCCAGCCGCCCTCGGCGTCCTGGCGCGGCAGTACCGCGCAGCGAGAAGCGTGCGGCGCCTGTCGAGCTGACGGACGGTCTCCCCCCGGGCCGGCTGTCGTCAATCGTCGTGCTTGGCCAGGCCTACCGCATTTCTGAGGATGCCCATCACGCTCCTGCGGTGCTTGGCCGGCAACGAGCGCATCGTGGCGGCGAGTTCGCTGAGTTCAGGGTCCTCGTCGCCACCGTCCGCAGCCGCCGGCGCCTGGGACGCGCGCTGGGCCGTTTCGACCACTTGGTGGATCGCCGCCTGCAACTGCCGTGACAACTGGTCACTGCCGGCCGACACGCTTCCGCGCAGAGCCACGCGCTCCACCCGCCGGCCCTTGAGTTCGGCGATCAGCCGTGCCTGCTCCAGAACGGGCTCGAGGGCCGTCAGGAGTGCCGTCTTCGGTCCCAGCGTGAAGAAGCCCGGGGCGTCGAAGAACTCCGCCAGGTCTTTGCTGACGTCGAATCCCGGGTTGCGCGAGCCGTTCAACAGGTTGGTGATCGTCGATTTGGCCACACCGACGGCATCGGCGACCTCCTGGAACGTGTGCTTGCGCCCGTTCTCCTTGAGCCTGGTGTCCATGAGGAACCGCAGGCGGTCCTTGAAGGGCAGGTCGACCTCGTCGGGGCTGACGGAATCCCCCGCGAAGAGTTTGCGGACCGTCGCCTCGGTGATGCCCGTTTCGCCGGTGAGCCGGTCGAAGTTGATCACCTCGATGGTGTGGCCCAGTTCCTCGAGCTCCGCCTTGATCGATGCCAGGGCCGCCGCAACGTCCTCCACCCCGGTGGTGCTCTCCATAAGAAGGCGGTCTCCTGCCTCGTCGTCGGTACACCCGCGTGGGCGGCGCACAGAACGTTAGCGCCCGAGGGGCGCGCCCCGCACCTGAGGGGTCACATTTGTAGCCCATCGCGGGCCTCGACGGAACGATCGAGGCGCCAATTGACATCCACGAGTGGGTGCAGCATGATCCCTGATCGTGACAAAGGGTCGACCGCCGGAGAGGTACGCCCCCCGCACGTCAAGTCACAGACACGGACCTGGCGTTCTCGCCAACACAGGAGACGTCTCCACGACGGACCCCTCCCCCTGAAGCTCCGACGGTCACACCGCCACAGGGGAGCGGTGTGGCCGTCGGGTCCGTCGAATACGCCCGGCCCGACCGAACACGCGCGTACGTAGCGGGGGTTGCCCCAGGCGGCCGCTCAACTCCCCAACCCCGCAAAGGGCCCCGGCACCTCCCCCGACCCCCGCCGGATCAGTTCCGTCGGCATGACGACCGTGCGGGGCGGTGAGGTGTCGCCGTGGATGCGGGCGAACAGCAGGTGCGCGGCCGTGGTGGCAAGGGCGACGGGGTCCTGGGCGATGACGGTGACGGGCGGGGTCAGTCGCTCGGCCAGCGGGAAGTCGTCGAAGGCGATGAAGGCGATCTCGGGGGGCAGGACGGTCAGGGCGCCGAAGGCGAGGTTCTCGTTGTCGGCGAGGAGTGCCGTGGGAGGGTCCGGGGAGGTGAGGAGGGCCGTGACGGCCTCGGCGGCGGACCGTGCCGAGCGCAGGCCGTGGCGGGCCAGCCCGGGGTCGGTGTCGATGCCCGCGGCCTGCAGTGCCGTCCGGTAGCCCCGGTGGCGTTCGCCGTTGGTCCAGATGTCCTGCCGGCCGCCGAGGTAGCCGATGCGGCGGTGGCCGTGGGCGATCAGGTGACCTACGGCCTCCTCGACCGCGGCGGAGTTGTCCACCACCACGGTGTCCGCCTCCAGGCTGGGTGCCGCCCGGTCCACGCACACGATCTTGGTGCCCTGTGCCTGGGCCGGACGCAGGAAACGGTGGCTGCCCGCCACCGGAGTGAGGATGAGGCCGTCGACGCGACGCGCGGTGAAGGCGGTGACGACCTCGCGCTCCCGGCGCGGGTCGGCGCGGCTGGAGCCGATGAGCACCACGCTGCCGCTCCGGCGGGCGACGTCCTCGGCGGCGGAGGCGACGGCCGCCATGAAGGGGTCGGCAACGTTGTCGACCAACAGGCCTATCGTCCGGCTCGGTTGGTCCGCGCGGCGCAGCTGACGCGCCAACTCGTCGCGCTGGTAGCCCAGTTTGCGCACCGCGGCCTCGACTCGCGCGGCGGTCCGCGGTGCCACGCTCCCCTCGCCGTTGACCACCCGGGACACCGTCATCGCGCTGACGCCCGCCTCGGCGGCGACGTCCTTCATCGTGGGGCGGCCGACCACGCCGCAGTCCTCCTCGGCAGTCGGGCGGGCACCGCCGGGCCGCGGGTGCAACCTCTTGAGATCCGGTTCACACACGACCCTTGACGCCCACTCATGGGGCTCCCAGAATCGACGAACTGTTAACGATACCAACGCGAAGGCACAACATGGCCTCTGCAAGGGAACCACTTCTCGCGGCACACGGTGTGGTCAAGCGTTTCGGTCACGTCCAGGCGCTGCAGGGCGCCGACTTCACGGCGTACGCGGGCGAGGTCGTCGCCCTGATCGGCGACAACGGCGCAGGCAAGTCGACTCTGGTGAATGTCCTGTCGGGCGTGCTCTCCCCCGACGAGGGCGAAGTGCGGGTGGAGGGGAAGGCGGTGCGGTTCGGCGGGCCGATGGACGCGCAGCGGCACGGACTTGAGACCGTCTACCAGGATCTGTCGCTCGCGCCGGATCTGGATGCGGCGTCCAATCTGTATCTGGGCAGGGAGGTCGTGCGCGGCGGGCTGCTCGGCCGCCTGGGCGTGCTCGACCGGCCCGCGATGCGGCGGGAGGCGGTCAAGGCGTTCGGCGAACTGGGCGTCGAACTGAAAGATGTGACGGCTCCTGTGACAACGTTGTCCGGCGGTCAACGCCAGTCGGTCGCCGTGGCGCGTGCGGTCGCGTTCGCGAACAAGGTCATCTTCATGGACGAGCCGACGGCGGCGCTGGGTGTCATCCAGCGCGCGCGGGTCCTGGACACCGTGCGCAGGGTCGCCGACCGGGGCATCTGTGTGGTGCTGATCAGTCACAACATGCCCGAGGTGCTGTCGGTCTCGGACCGGGTGGAGGTGCTGCGACTCGGCCGGCGGGTCGCCTCGTTCACCGCCGCGGACACGACGATCGAGGAGCTCGTCGGGGCCATGACCGGATCGCTGGACGAACCCGCCCAGCAGAACGGGTCCTTGAGGAAAGCGGAGGACGAGCGATGACCGCCGACAGCAAGGAAGTCCGGCCGGCCGCGGCACAGCAGCAGGACCCGCCCGCGTCGGGCGGCGGTGCGCACACGACCGTGCCCGGCTGGCTGCGGCGAGCGGCCGGAATCAGCGAGCTGTGGACCTTCGTGATCCTCGTGGTGCTGGTCGCGTTCTTCACCATCGCCGCGCCGGGCAAGTTCTTCACCCAGTACGACCTCACGCAGATCGCCGTGAACGCGGCCATCTACCTGGTACTGGGCGTCGGCATGACGTTCGTGATCATCACGGCCGGGATCGATCTGTCGATCGGCTCGGTGCTGGTGCTGGCCGCGGTGGCCGCCGGCGAGTACAACATCCACCACGGCGGGCCCGACGCCGGCTGGGGCACGGTCGTGGTCTGCGTGGTCATCGCCCTTGCGGTGGGCGCCGGTTGGGGCGTGCTGCAAGGGGCGGTGGTGGCGACCGGGAAGGTGCCGCCGCTGATCGTGACGCTCGGCGGTCTGGGGGCCGCGCTGGGCATCGCCGAACTCGCCACCGGGGGCCAGGACCCGGCCGGCGCCGCGGCCACGCATCTGCAGAACAGCCTCGGCTTCGGCAAGGTGCTCGGCATTCCGTGGCTGGTGGTCCTCGCCGCGGTGGTCACCGCCGTGTTCGGCCTGGTGCTGGGCGCGACACGGTTCGGCACGCACACCCTGGCGATCGGCTCCAACCCAACTGCCGTACGGCGTGCGGGAATCGGAGTGGGACGGCACCTGGTGAAGGTGTACGGGCTGATGGGGCTGCTGGCCGGGCTCGGTGCGGTGATGTGGCTGGCGTCCTACGGCACCACGTCGATCGCCGGGCACTCCACCGACAACCTGAAAGTGATCACGGCCGTGGTGCTCGGTGGCACCAGCCTCTTCGGCGGGCGCGGATCCGTGCTGGGCACCGTGATCGGTGTGTTCATCCCGGCCGTGCTCACCACCGGACTGATCGTCATCGGCGTTCAGCAGTACTGGCAGGACGTCGCGGTGGGCGTCGTGCTCGTCGCGGCCGTCTACGTCGACCAGATGCGCAGGAAGACCCGAGAGCAAGCTTAAGGAGATGTCTCGATGTTGAGCATTCGCAGCAGGCGCAGCGCACTGGTCGCCGCGGGCACCGTACTGGCCCTCACCGGGGCCGCCGCGTGCAGTTCGTCGGACAGCGGGGGGTCGGGGTCGTCGGGCGGGGCCGCGCACAAGAAGGTGCGGCTGATCACCGGCGTGAAGAGCGACCCCTTCTACATCACCATGACCTGCGCGGCCAAGACGGAGGCCAAGGCCAAGGGCATGGACTTCAGCGCGGACGGTTCCGCGCAGTGGGACGTGTCGGTGCAGCGCCCGCTCCTCGACTCGGTGGCGGCCTCCCGGCCGGACGGGCTGCTGATCTCGCCGGTGGACACCAGCGCGCTCACGCCGTCGCTGAAGCAGATCCAGTCGGCCGGCACCAAGGTGGCGCTCGTCGACACCACGGTCACCGACTCCTCGATCGGCATCACCCGTATCTCGTCCGACAACGAGAAGGGCGGCCGGGTCGCCGCCGACGCGCTGGCCAAGCTGATGGGCGAGAAGGGCTCGGCCATCGTGATCAGCGTCAAGCCCGGCGTCTCGACGACCGACGCCCGGATCAAGGGCTTCACGGAGGAGATGAAGAAGTACCCGAAGATCAAGATGCTGCCCACGCTCTACGACAACGACCTGCCGGCCACCGCCGCCTCACAGATCCAGTCGACGCTCGCTGCCCACCCCGATCTGGGCGGCGTCTTCGCGGGCAACACCAACACCGGCCAGGGCATCGCCACCGGCCTCAAGCAGGCCGGCAAGGAGGGCAAGGTGAAGGTCGCCGCCTTCGACGCCGAGCCCGACGAGGTCGCCTCGCTCAAGGCGGGCACGCTCCAGGTCCTGGTCGCCCAGGACCCGGCGTCGATCGGCAGGGAGGCCGTCGACCAGCTGGCCGCCGCCTTCGAGGGCAAGTCCGTCCAGAAGTCGATCGGCACCAACATGGTCGCCATCACCAAGGCGAACATGGGCGACCCGTCGGTCAGCAAGTACTTCTACAAGTCGGGCTGCTGAGCGGCAGACTCACTCAACGACCGGGTGACTCAAGCGAGTTCACCCGGTCGGGGCGCCCGTCACCGGCGGGCAGCTCGCCCCTCAACTCTTCGTGCAGCTCTGCCCGTTGAGCGTGAAGTCGTACGGCGAGGTGTTCTTGCCCTGCCAGGACCCGAGGAAGCCGAAGGTGATCGTGCCGTCGGCGGGGACGGCCTTGTTGTAGTCGGCGGCGGTCGCCGTGACCCGGGAGCCGTTCTGGGCGACGCTCGCGTCCCACATCTGGCCGACCTTCTGGCCGTCCCGGAAGGACCAGGCGACACGCCAGGTGTCGAGGGCGTCGGCGGTGGTGACGGAGACGGTGGCCTGGAAGCCGTCGGTCCACTGGCTGACCACGTCGTAGGCGACCTCGCAGGTGGCGGACTCGCTCTTGCCGGGATCCGGAGCGCTGCCCGCCGTGGTCGAGGAGGTGCCCTGGGGTTCCGGGTCGGAGTTCTTGTCCCCGCCGGGCTTATGCGAGGTGGCTGACGGTGCCGGTGTCGGGGAGGCGCTCTTCGGCGACGAGGTGGCGGACGGCAGGGACGGGCGCGGGGCCGCCACCGGGCTGCTGTCGGTCGGTGCGTCGCCCGCGACGGCATCATCGTTGCCGCTGCCGCCGAACGGCATCATCGACGCGGCCAGCGCCAGCAGCGAGACCATGACGGCGGCCACGAGCAGACCGCCCCGGATGACGCGTGCGCGGTCGGTACCGGTCTTGGGTTCGCCGCCCTCCCCGTCCGCGGGGTCCGGGCGCCCGGCGCCGAGGCGCACCTCTGCCGCCCGGCGGCGGCGCTCCAGGTAGGCGAGGCCGCCCCAGCCGATCACACCGCCGGCGAGGGCGGCGGGCAGCCCGCCGCCCTGCGGACGCAGACAGGCGGCGGCCTCCGCACAGTCCACGCAGGTGGCGAGGTGCCGCGAGAGGTCCGGCGGGATGTCGGCGGCGGGCGACCTGGTGATCGCGTCGAGGAGGCGCGCATAGCTGCGGCACTGCGCGTCCATCGGCGTGTCGAGATGGTTGCGGTGGCAGCGGTCCCTGAACAGGACCCGCACCTGGGCGAGTTCGTCACCCACCAGGGCCGGGTCGAGGCCGAGCCGACGGGCCACCACGGGCCGCGGCAGCGCCTCCACCTCGGCCAGCCACAGCAGCGCCGCATCGGGTTCCTGCAGGTCACGCAGGCCGCGCAGGGCGATCGGGCGTTGCAGCGGGGGCCCGGTGTAGCGGTCGGCCTTGTCCGAGTTGAGCCACAGGCGCAGGTCGGGGTCGAGGTCGTGGCCCTGTCCGCCGGTCTCCCAGGCCGCCGCAGTGGTGCGTACGGCGGTCAACAGCAGCGGGATCACGGGGAGGCGGGGCGAGCGGCGGCCGCTGCTCCGGGCGCTGGAGGTCTCGGCGGCGCGGACCTCGCGCATACCGAGCGCGAACGCCTCCGTGGCCAGCTGAGTGGCCGCGGCGGCGCCGGCCGTGCACAGATCGGCGTAGGAAAGCACCGCGTCCCAGCACTCGGAGAACAGCGCGGCCTCGGCGGCGTCCTTCGGGGTCGGCAGGTCGGGCATGAGTCTCCTGCATCCACAAGCGAGGTCAACTCACCATGACGGCAAAGGAGTTGGGGGGAACCTCGCGGCAGGACAGGAGCCTTTCACGTTTTCAACACAACTGACAAGCACTGTGTTCAGTTGTTGTGTTCAGTTGTCCTGACAGAACCCTGTGCACCGGCCGCGAGGCGCAACTCCGCCCTCTTGTACGGACGGAGACGGCGTTCGACTCACGGCACCCAGCCGTCACTCACACCTCTGCCGCCTCCTGCGCCGGAAGACTGTCCATGAACGAGCTGACGGAGAAGACCGCGCGGCCGGGTCCGGGCGGGCCGTATCCGGGGGGCGAGGACAGGCCGAAGTCGTCCATCGTCTGGCGATAGGCCTGCAGCAGCCGGATGTGGTACTCCAGCGGCGCGCCCTGCGGATTGGCCTTGCCGAGCGGGGTGGTGGGCTCGGGGCACCAGGTGGTGAAGCGGGGCGTGATGCCGTGCGACATGAAGAAGCGCAGGCCCTCGGTGGTCGAGGCGATGGCCTCGTCGACCGTCTTGAAGCCGAAGGGCTCGGCCATCTCCACGCCCGCCACGAAGTTGGGGATGACGTTGCGCGCGCCGAAGATCTCCGCCGAGTCCAGGATCCGCTTGTGCCACTCGTCGCGGCCGACGTAGCGCTCCTTGCCCGGGCAGTACATCTTGAAGAGGTACTCGTCCCACACCTCGTAGTTGGGGTGGTAGATCTGCACGCCGTAGTCCTTGAACCGCTGCACGTCGTCGCGCGGCAGCGCCTGGGCGACGACCTTGCCGATCCAACGCCCCGGGAAGCGCTCCTCGATGGCCTTGGCGTAGTGGCCGTAGAAGTCGGCCTCGTCGCGCCCGGCGACCGTCTTGGTGATCGCGCCGCCTGTGAGGGTGTAGGCGGTGGACGCCTTCGCGGTGTCGTAGCGATCGATGATCTCAAGCGCTTCCAGGACCTCCTCCACGTCCTTCACGCCCGTGTACGGCCGGCCGGCCGCCTTGTGCTGGCGCCAGTTGTGGTTGATGTCGCAGTACTGGCACTCCTCCTTGGCGCCGAAGTACTGGCAGACCCGGAAGACGGTGAGGTAGATCAGGTAGCCCCACTGGATGGTCGGGGCGACCTCCATGACCGACTTCCCGCTGGAGAGCTTGTGCCGGTAGTACTCGGGCATGGGCGGCACGCCGACGTCGGCGATGCGCTTCCCGTCGAGGTAGAGGCCGAGCACGCCCTCGTCGTCGGCGGCGACGCGGTAGGGCGAGGTCGGGTTCACGCGCACGGAGACCACGGTGCGGCGCAGGTCGTACGGGCCGCCGGTGAGGATGATCTCCTCCGGCGGGCGCCGCAGTGCGGCCTCACCCAGCTCCGGCAGGGTGCCGTGGTCGAAGGAGAAGATGAAGTACGACTTCGGCTTGACCTCGCCGGACTCGTTGTCGCTGAGGGCGGACGGGTCGAAGGCCACGCCACCTCGCAGCAGGTCCTCTTTGAAGACGGCTTCCCGCGGTACGTGCGGGAACCGCTCCATCAGATCCTCGACCAGTGCGGTACGGCTGCCCATCCCGACTCTCCTTCCGGCAGGCGTTCGACTCCCCACCGTATGCCTCCGGTCGGACGTCAGCCGTGCCGGGTCCCCTCGCGGCGCGCGATGTGTCCAGGTATGGGGGTCTCCGACGGCAGCACCGGGTCGGGTACGGGGGCGCCCCAGGCCGAGGTCAGGGGCAGCGTTCCGGCCCACAGACCGAGCTCGGCATCGGGGCCGTCGCCGTCGTCGGGGGCGCCGGTACGGATCTTGACGGAGGCCTCTTCGAGGGAGAGGGCGAGGAGAGTCGTGGCGGCGAGTTCCTTGCGGCTCGGCTGCCGGGCGTACGACCACTGGCCCGGCGCGGCATGCTCGGTGAGGAGCCGCAGGCCTTCCAGCTTCTCCTCCGGGTCGGTGATCTTGCGGGCCTCGCCGTGGATCATCGCGCTGCGGTAGTTGACGCCGTGCTCGAAGACCGAGCGGGCGAGGATGAGGCCGTCGATGTGCGTGACGGTGACGCAGACCGGCGTACCGCCCGCGAGGCTGCGGCTGGCCACGGAGCCGTGCAGGTAGAGCTGCCGGTCGTCCCGCCCGTAGACGGTGGGCACGACCAGCGGCCGCCCGTCGACCACCACACCCAGGTGGCAGACGAACCCCGCGTCGAGAATCGCGTCGAGGTCGGCCCGCTCCAGGCTGCCCTGCTCGCGGAGGCGGCGGTGACGGGTGAGGTCGGTCTCAGGGAGTGGTCCGAGCGTCATACCGGTGGACGGTACCGATATCGCAGCTGTCAGGCCAGAGTTTTGCGAATAGACCCGTTACACACGCCGAAGCATACGAAATCCGCAGCTCAGGCTTCCCGGTCCCACGCCCCGGGATCCACCGGATGGGCCGGCTCCCCGCCCGTCAGCAGACGTGCGGCCTCCTCGGCGACCGTCATGCCGAGGCGGGACAGCTCGTTGCCCTGGGAGCCCGCGAGGTGCGGGGTGACGAAGGCGTTGGGAAGGTCGTAGAGCGGGGAGTCCGCGGGGAGGGGCTCGGGGTCGGTGACGTCGAGGACGGCGTTCAGGCGGCCGGTGCGGAGCTCGGCGACCAGGGCGTCTTGGTCGACCAGGCCGCCGCGCGCGGTGTTGATGAGGGTCGCCCCGTCGGACATCAGGGCGAGTTCCCGGCGGCCGATCAGATGGTGCGTCTGCGGCGTCTCGGGCGCGTGGATCGTGACGATGTCCGAGGTGTGCAGCAGGTCGTCCAACGGCAGCAGCGGTACGCCGAGTTGGGCCGCCCGGAGCTCGGTGACGTACGGGTCGGTGAGGCTCACGCGCAGGTCGAAGGGGGCCAGCAAGCCGATGACGCGGCGGCCGATGCGGGAGGCGCCGATCACGCCGACGCGACGGCCGTGGTTGCCGATGCCGGGGACGACGCCCCAGCCGGGGTGGGCGCGTTCGGTGCGCAGGCGTTCCCGGGCGCCGAGGAGGTCCTTCCCGGCGAGCAGGATCATCGCGAGGGTGTACTCGGCGACCGGCAGCGCGTTGGCGTCGGCCGCCGAGGAGACCGCGATGCCGCGCCGCCAGACCTCCGGCGTGGCGAAGCCCTTGACCGAGCCGGCCGAGTGCAGGACGGCGCGCAGCTCGGGGGCCGCGTCGAGGACGGCCGCATCCAGGCGGGGGCAGCCCCAGCCGGTGACCAGGATCTCGGTGCGGGCGAGCACCTCCCGGACGCGCGGGTCGGTGAAGTCCTCGGCGATCAGGTCCGGGTCGATGTCCACCGCCTCGCGCAGTCGCGCGAGGACCTCCGGAGGGAAGACGAGCGGCAGGTTCTCGGCGGTCATGGCGAACAGGGCCTGGGGACGCTCGGGCAAGGGGGTGACCCTCCGGCTTCGTCGGGACGTTGCAGAAACAGATCTCCACGCTAGGCGGTCTCGCTGAGGTCCGGCACGGTACCGCGTGCCGTAGGGGCGCGGGGCTGTGACATCAGCGGCTCCGCCTCGGGGCGCGACCAGCCCCCACCGGCCCGCGGTTCATCACCGCGATTCCAGCGGAGCGCTCAGGCGGCAAATGAGAGGGTCAACGTGTACGCACTTCGCGGGAGGGACGGCAGGAATGACGCAGACGGTCACCAACTGGGCGGGCAACATCACCTACACGGCGAAGGAACTGCAGCGTCCGCACTCGCTCGACGCGCTGCGGGCCCTGGTCGCCGACAGCGCGAAGGTGCGCGTGCTGGGCAGCGGCCACTCCTTCAACGAGATCGCCGAGCCGGGCCCCGAGGGCACCCTGCTCTCGATCGCCGCACTGCCGCCGCTGATCGACGTGGACACCACGGCCCGTACGGTACGGGTCTCGGGCGGCGTCCGGTACGCGGAACTGGCCCGGGTGGTGCACGCGCACGGGCTCGCGCTGCCCAACATGGCCTCCCTGCCGCACATCTCCGTGGCCGGCTCGGTGGCGACCGGCACACACGGCTCGGGGGTCACCAACGGATCGCTGGCGTCACCCGTGCGCGAGGTGGAGCTGGTGACGGCGGACGGATCGACGGTGACGATCGGGCGGGGCGACGAGCGCTTCGACGGTGCAGTGACCTCGCTGGGCGCCCTGGGTGTCGTAGTCGCCCTGACCCTCGACCTGGAGCCGTCCTTCGACGTCGAGCAGCACCTGTTCACCGAACTCCCCCTCGCCGGGCTGGACTTGGAGACGTACGAGACGATCGCTTCGGCGGCGTACAGCGTCAGCCTGTTCACCGACTGGCGGGAGCCCGGCTTCCGGCAGGTGTGGCTCAAGCGGCGCACCGACCAGCCGCTCCCGGACTTCCCGTGGGCGGCGCCCGCGACCGAGAAGCTGCACCCCGTGCCGGGAATGCCGGCCGTGAACTGCACCGAGCAGTTCGGCGTGCCGGGGCCGTGGCACGAGCGGCTGCCGCACTTCCGGGCGGAGTTCACGCCGAGCAGCGGGGCCGAGCTGCAGTCGGAGTATCTGCTGCCGCGGCAGCATGCCGTCGACATGCTGCAGGCGCTCGACGGCATCCGGAAGACGGTGGCCCCCGTGCTGCAGACGTGCGAGATACGCACCGTCGCCGCCGACCCGCAGTGGCTCAGCCCCGCATACGGGCGGGACACCGTGGCGGCGCACTTCACCTGGGTGGAGGACACGGCGGCGGTGCTGCCGGTGGTGCGGCGGGTGGAGGAGGCATTGGACGCCTTCGACGCCCGCCCGCACTGGGGCAAGGTCTTCACCACGCCTGCGCCTGTTCTGCGCGGCCGGTATCCGCGACTGGGTGACTTCCGGGTGCTTGCGCGAGCCCTGGACCCGGACGGAAAATTCGCCAACCCCTTCGTGCGGTCCGTGCTGGGCGACTGACTCCCGGAGGACTTCCTAAACCCCCTTTCCTAACCCCTTGTCGAAAGTCCCCCGCAGGCCATAGCCTTGCGCCGCGCCGGTGCCGACGTGCCCGGTCCGCCTGAGCGAAGGGACGGGGGTACGCACCGTTGAAGCGCACATCACGTGACATCCGCACCGCGAACCGCTACGAGGTGCTGCGCCAGATCATCGCCGCGTCTCCCACCTCCCGGCAGGAGCTGGCGGCCGCCACCGGGCTGAGCCTCGCCACGGTCGCCACGCTCGTCGGCGAGCTCCTCGACCTGCGAATGATCACCGAAGTCGGCTTCGAGGACTCGGCGGGCGGCCGCCCCCGGGGCCTCGTGGCCGTCAACGCGTCGGGGGGCGCGTTGATCGGCGTCGACATCGCGGAGACGTACGTCCATGTCGAGCTCTTCGACCTCGCGCTGAACGTCCTGGCCCGCGCCGAGGAGGACGTCCGCCCCGGCGAGAGCCTCCCCGCGCAGATGGTCGGCCATGTCGCCGCCGCCGTCGGCTCGGTGGTCACGCAGGCCGGGATCGAGGGCGCGCGGGTGCTCGGCGTGGGCGTCAGCGTGCCGGGCCAGGTGGACCGGGCGACCGGCATCTCCGAGTACGCGCCCAACTGGGACTGGCACGACGTGCCGCTGCTCGACCTGCTCACCGAGCACATCGCCTACCCCCTCTACCTGGACAACCCGCTGCGTGCCGTCGCGGTGGCCGAGCTGTGGTTCGGGGCCGCCCGCGGGCGCGGGGACGCCGTCGTGGTCAACCTCGGGACGGGCGTGGGCGCCGGGCTCGTCCTGGGCGGCGGGCTGCACCGCGGAGTCAGCAACAGCGCCGGCGAGTGGGGCCACAACACGATCGTGCTCGACGGACGCCTGTGCCACTGCGGCAACCACGGCTGCGTGGAGACGTACGTCGGAGCGCCCGGAATCATGCTGAATCTACGGGAGTTGAGCCCCGGCAGCCCGCTGCTGCACCCGGAGGACCAGACGGCCACCATCGCCGCGCTGGCCCGGGGGATGCGGGAGCAGGACCCGGTGGCGATCAAGGTGGTCCGGGACACCGCCCGTTATCTCGGCGCCGGCATCGCCGACCTGGTCAATCTGTTCAACCCCGAAGTGGTCGTGCTCAGCAGCTGGGTCGCGGCCGCCCTGGGCGAGCCTCTGGTCGCCGAGGTGCGCGAGGCCGTCGCCCGGCACGCGCTGCCGCGGCCGATGGCCGCCACCGAGATCGTCCTCTCCCCGATCCCCACCGACCCGGCGTGTCTGGGCGCGGCGACGTTCGCCCTGGAGGGCGCACTGCAGTCCGTCGGGCAGAGGTCTGCCAAGAAACGCACCACCCCTGCAAGGAGCCGTACCGCACCACCTTCATGACGACGGAAGGGATGCACGTGTCTCACCCCCACCGCAGTAGATCGGTCCTGTTGACGGCCGCAGCCGCACTCGCTGTCGCAGGACCCCTGATATCCGCCCCGCCTTCCTCGGCCGCCACCCCCACGGCGGCCGAAGTCTCCCCGCACGCCGCCCAGACCATCGACGACATCGGTGCGTCGGGCGCCTGGTGGGTCAACGACCTGCAGTACTTCAAGCCCGAGGTGCAGGCCCGGGTGGCCCAACTGCTGTTCTCCCAGCAGGGGTTGGCCCTGAGCTCGTACCGCTACAACATCGGCGGTGGCGGCACCGCGGTCACCACGCCGGCCCGCGCCGCCCAGGACTTCCTGAACTCCGACGGCTCGTACGACTGGAGCAAGGACAAGGGCGGGCAGACGTTCCTCAAGTACGCCGCCCGGTACGGCGTCAAGGACCTGATCGGCTTCGTCAACAGCGCACCGGCCCGGTGGACGACCAACGGGCAGTCCTGCGGCGGCCAGTTGAAGGCGGAGAACGAGTCCGACTACGCCAAGTACGTGGCCGATGTGACCGACCACTTCGCCAAGCAGGGCGTGAAGCTGGACTACATCAGCCCGTTCAACGAGCCGGACAACGACTTCGGGGACTGCGGCCAGGAGGGCATGCAGGTCACGGTCGACCAACGCGACGACATCGTACGGGCGTTGGGCGCCGAGCAGCAGGCCCGCCATCAGCGCACGAGCATCATCGCGGACGAGTCCAGCAAGACCACTCAGTTCACCTCCGAACTCCCGCAGTGGATCTCGCAGCCGGGCACCGGGCAGTACGTGTCCGCGCTCGCCCACCACACGTACAACAACCCCGACGACGGCCAACTCGCCAACGTCTACGAGACGTCGAGGACAGTCGGCAAGAAGTCCTGGGCCACGGAGATCTGCTGCTTCGGCAAGGGCTCGACCGGCTGGAACCAGGAGTACGACCCGACCATCGACAACGCCCTGTTGATGTCCCGGATCATCTACAAGGACTTCGCGAGCTCGCACGACTCGGCCTTCCAGTGGTGGGTCGCGCTCGCGAGCGGCTACGGCACCTCCCCCACCGAGAAGAACGACGTGGGCTGGAACGACGGCCTGATCTACTACGACCCCGACTACGCGACGAACGGCAACCAGAAGCTGTACTTCACCAAGCGGTACTACGCGCTCGGCCAGTACAGCAGGTTCGTCCGGCCGGGCTCGGTCGCGCACAACGTGACCGGGGCGCCGGACGGCGTCGAGGTGTCGTCGTACGACCGGGACGGCAAGTGGGTGGTCGTGGTCAACAACCACAACTCCACTGACACACCGCTGAGTTTGCACTTCAACAACAAGACGCCGGCACGGGCCGAGAAGGCCGTCCGCACCTCGGCCACCGAGGACTGGGCGAACGTCGCCAAGCCGTCGGTGAGCGGCGGCACGGTGTCGGCGACGCTCGCCGCCCGCTCCATCACGACGTACGTCTTCGACCAGAAGGGCCACGGCAGTTCGGCGATCACGGGCGCACTGCAGGGCAGGCAGTCCGGCAAGTGCCTGACCGCGGACGCGTCCGGGGCCGCCATCAGCACGTGCACGGGCGGGGCCGAGCAGTCGTGGTCGTACGACGGCAAGGGCGCTCTCAAGGGCGCGGGCGGGTATCTGACGGCCGGGAGTTCGGGCCTGACGACGTCCGCCGACTTCACCGGTGACGCAAGCCAACGCTGGCTGCTGAACGCCAACGGCCAGATCCTCAGTGAGGCGTCCGGCAAGTGCCTGGACGTCAGCGGGCAGGCGAGCGCCGACGGCAGCAAGGTGATCCTGTACAGCTGCAACGGCGGAAGCAACGAGGTCTGGAACCGGCAGTGAGTCCATGACCACCCCCTTGTCCGAGGGCCGCCGGCACCCTTGACCCGGCGGCCCTCAACCCCCTTGCGAGACCCCCCTGTTCGGGATTCCGAACCGGAGACAACGCTTCGAGCAGACTTCGTCCAACCCCTTGCCGAAGGCTTAGCCGAAGGTTAACGTCCCGCACCGCAACGCATTTTTCGAGCCACGTAGCGCTGAAGCCGTGGAGCTGAAGCCGTGGAGCCGCAGCCGCAATCGAGACAAGGACGTCAGCATGTCGGCAATGAGCAACAGCAACTTCTCCCGCCGGTCACTCTTCCGGGCCGCCGCGGGCATGGCCGCCGCAGGCACCCTGGCAGCGTGCGGCAGCAACAACGGCCGGGGCGGGAGCGGGGGTTCGGGCCCGCAGCTCACCCAGTACTTCCACGCCTACGGTGAGGCCGGGACGGAGCAGGCCCTCAAGCGGTACGCGGCGGCGTACAAGAAGGCCGACGTGAGCACCAACTGGATCACGGGCAACAACTTCGAGTCCGCGCTCTTCGCGGCCCTGCTCACCAAGAAGGCGCCCGACGTCTTCGAGTTCCACCCGCAGCTGCAGCTCGTCAAGAGCGGCCAGGTGGCCGACCTGAGCGACCTCATCGACCCGGTCAAGGACGACTTCAACCAGAACGACATCAAGTCCCACACGGTCGACGGGAAGATCTACGGGATACGGATGATCGACGACCCGCAGTTCTTCTACTACCGCAAGTCGATGCTGGAGAAGGCGAAGGTCGACGTCCCGACCACGCTCGACGAGCTGATCGAGGCCGCGGCCAAGCTCACCACCAGCAAGGTCAAGGGCGTCTTCCTCGGCAACGACTTCAGCGCGATCCAGAACCCCATCATCTGGTCCGCCGGCGCCGACACCATCAACGAGAAGAACGAGATCGCCTATCACACGGACGGCGTCGTCGAGGGCCTCAAGAAGCTTCGCACGCTGTTCACCAGCGGCAACGTGCTTCTGGACGCCCCGACCGACTTCTGGGACCCGTCCTCGCTCAACCAGGGCCTGTGTGCCATCCAGTGGGGCGGCATGTGGTCCATGCCGGCCATGCAGAAGGCCCTCGGCGACGACCTCGGCATCTTCCCGTTCCCGAAGATCGGCAGCGCAGGCAAGCTGTCCGTCTACAACGGCGGCTGGTCGATCTTCGTCAACGCCAAGGGCAAGAACGTCGACGCGGCCAAGGAGTACGTGAAGTGGCTGTGGCTCGACCAGAAGCAGTACCAGGAGGACTGGGCCACCTCGTACGGCTTCCACATCCCGCCGCGCACCTCGATCGCCAACAAGGCCACCAAGCTCAAGTCGGGTCTGCCGGCCGAAGGCGTGAAGCTCTTCACCGACTACGGCCACTTCGACAACATCGCCTACGACCAGACCATGCAGACCGCGTTCGCCGACGTGATCGCGTCCTCCGTCCGTAAGAACGGCAACCCGGAGGCCGCGCTCGACACCTGCGACAAGAAGGTCAACGTCGAGCTCAAGAAGCTGTTCGGATAGGCCGCCGGGAAGACCACGACATGTCGACCACCACCACACGCGGGGTCGCCCAGCCCGCCCCGGCCAAGGCCTCCCAGGCCCGGCCGCGGCGGGGCCTGCGGGGCAACGCCACCCTGAACTTCTGGCTCTTCACCGGGCCCTTCCTGATCGGCCTGGCGATCTTCGTCTTCGTGCCGATCGTCTGGAGCGTCTGGCTCAGCTTCTTCGACGCCCGCTACACCGTCACGCCGAGCCATTTCATCGGTTTCGACAACTACAAGCAGATCCTGACCAACAGCGGCTTTCCTGATTCGCTGCTGACGTTCACCGTGTTCGCCGCGTTCATCGTGCCAACCACCTGGGCGCTGTCGCTCGGGCTCGCGCTGCTGGTGAACCGCCTTCGGTTCATGAGGGCGTTCTTCCGGTCGGTGTTCTTCCTGCCGACCGCCGTCTCGTACGTGGCCGCCGCCCTGATCTGGAAGATGTCCATCTTCAGCGGCGTCCGCTTCGGGCTCGCGAACACGGTCGTCGGTTGGTTCGGCGTCGACAACATCGCCTGGGTGTCCAACCCGACTCCGCCCTGGTACTGGCTGGTCATCGTGACCCTGCGGCTGTGGATCCAGTCGGGCTTCTACATGATCCTGTTCCTGGCGGCGCTGCAGAACATCCCGGCCGAGCTGTACGAGGCCGCCGCCATCGACGGTGCGAAGAAGGGCTGGCAGACCTTCCGGTACATCACGCTGCCGCAGCTGCGCGCCACTTCGACCGCGGTGATCCTGCTGCTGCTCATCGCCGCCTACCAGGCCTTCGACGAGTTCTTCAACATCATCGGGCAGAAGGCGACCTGGGCCCAGACACCGCTCATGGTGCTCTACAAGTCGGCCCTCGGCACCAGCCAGGACTACGGCGCCGGCAGCGCGGGCGCGGTCATCCTGTCGCTGCTCATCTGCCTCGTCACCCTGATCCAGGGCAAGTTCATGGGCTTCGGAAGGGGGGATGAGTCCAAGTGACCACCACCGCACCGCAGATCGGCAAGCAGCGCAAGAAGGGCCGGGGCGTCTTCGGCAACACGGGGCTGTACATCGCCGTCGGCGTCGCCGCCCTGCTCTTCCTGATCCCCTTCTACCTGATCCTCCGCAACTCCCTCTCCACGGACCTGGAGATCACGGGCGAGAACTGGAAGCTGCTGCCCTCCTTCCAATGGGGCAACATCTCCGAGCTGTTCGACGACCCCACGGTCGACTTCGGCCGCTCCATGATCAACTCGCTGGTCGTCGCCGTCCTGACCACGTTCGGCACCCTCCTCGTCTGCTCCCTGGCCGGCTACGGCCTGGCCCGCATCCCGTACAGGCACGCCAACAAGGTCTTCTACGCCGTCCTCGCGACCCTGATGGTCCCGACGGCCGTGACCTTCGTGCCGAGCTTCGTGCTGGTCTCGTCGCTCGGATGGGTGGACACGTACCGCGGTCTGATCATCCCGGGCCTGTTCAGTGGTTTCACCTGCTTCCTTTTCCGGCAGTACTTCCTGGGATTCCCGAAGGAGCTGGAGGAGGCGGCACGCGTGGACGGGCTCGGCTACTGGGGCGCGTACTGGCGGATCGTCGTACCCAACTCGCTGAACTTCTTCGCGGCGATCGCCACGATCACCTTCATCAGCGCCTGGAACTCCTTCCTGTGGCCGCTGGTCATCGGCCAGGACCCGAGCTCCTGGACCGTCCAGATCGCGCTGTCCTCCTTCATGACCAACCAGACCGTCAACTTCCATCTGATCTTCATGGCCACCGCCATCTCCATCCTGCCCCTGATCTTCGTCTTCCTCTTCCTCCAGCGCTGGCTGGTACAGGGAATCGCACAGACCGGCATCAAGGGCTGACGCCCTCCACTCACGACCTGGAGACCGATGTCTTTCCGCACCTCCCCCACTCTCGACTCCGCTCGAGCGGGGGCACCCCCATCGGCCTTTGACTACGTAGAGGACGTCTCACCCGGCAGCGGGGCCCTCCCGCCCCGCGCCTGGTACGCGTCCTCGGATGCGAAGTCCCTGTCGCTGAACGGCAGTTGGCGGCTGCGCGTATCGCCGACCGTCGATGCCGGGGACGACTCGTTCGCCGAGCCCGGATTCGACGCCGGAGGCTGGGCCGAGGTCACCGTCCCCGGCCACTGGGTCCTGCAGGGCGACGGCGCCTTCGGCCTGCCCATCTACACCAACCACCTCTACCCCTTCCCGGTGGACCCGCCGCACGTCCCGACGGAGAACCCGACCGGCGACCATCTGCGCGTCTTCGACCTGCCCGAGGAGTGGCCCGCCGAGGGCGGTTCCGTCCTCCGGTTCGACGGCGTCGAGTCCTGCGCCCGCGTCTGGCTGAACGGCACGGACATCGGCGAGTTCAAGGGCTCCCGGCTGCCGCACGAGTTCGCGGTCGGGCACCTGCTGAAGCCGAGCGGCAACGTCCTGGCCGTACGCGTGCACCAGTGGTCGGCCGGCTCGTACCTCGAGGACCAGGACCAGTGGTGGCTGCCCGGCATCTTCCGTGACGTGACGCTGCTGCACCGCCCGGCGGGCAGCGTGCTCGACTTCTTCGTAAACGCTTCCTACGACCACGTCACGGGCGAGGGCAGCCTGCGCGTCGACTCCGACGTCGACGGGCGGGTGTCCGTGCCCGCCCTGGACATCGATGTCGCCACGGGGGAAACGGTTACGGTACCGGTTCAGCCGTGGTCGGCCGAGGTGCCGAAGCTGTACGACGGCGAGCTGGTCACCGAGGGCGAGCGGGTGCCGCTGCGCATCGGTTTCCGTACCGTGGAGCTGGCCGACGGCCTGATCAAGGTCAACGGCAAGGCGGTGCTCTTCAAGGGCGTCAACCGCCACGAGTGGCACCCGGAGAAGGGCCGCGCACTCGACCTGGAGACCATGCGCGAGGACGTGCTGCTGATGAAGCGGCACAACCTCAACGCGGTGCGCACCTCGCACTACCCGCCTCACCCGGCCTTCCTCGACCTGTGCGACGAGTACGGCCTGTGGGTCATCGACGAGTGCGACCTGGAGACCCACGGCTTCACCGAGCAGGCCTGGCGGGACAACCCCGTCGACGACGACCGCTGGACCCCGGCCCTGATCGACCGCGCGGCCCGCATGGTCGAGCGCGACAAGAACCACCCGTCGGTGGTCATCTGGTCGCTGGGCAACGAGGCCGGCACCGGACGCGGCCTCACCGCCATGGCCGAGTGGATCCACGGCCGGGACTCCTCGCGCCTCGTGCACTACGAGGGCGACTGGAACTCCCGTGACACGGACATGTACTCGCGGATGTACGCCTCCCACGGCGAGGTCGAGCAGATCGGCAAGGAGCTGGACGGCGGCACGCACAAGCGCCGCGACCTCCCCTTCATCCTCTGCGAGTACGGGCACGCCATGGGCAACGGCCCGGGTGGCATCGCCGACTACCAGGAGCTGTTCGAGAAGTACGACCGGCTCCAGGGCGGCTTCATCTGGGAGTGGATCGACCACGGCGTCACCCACCCCGAGCTGGGCTTCGCCTACGGCGGCGACTTCGGCGAGGAGCTGCACGACGGGAACTTCGTCTGCGACGGCCTGATCTTCCCGGACCGGCAGCCCTCCCCGGGCCTGCTGGAGTTCAAGAAGGTCATCGAGCCCGTCTCCATCGACGGCGCCGACGGCACCGTACGGGTCACGAACAAGCAGGACTTCGCCGACCTCTCCGCCTTCGCGTTCGAGTGGTCCTACCAAGTGGACGGCGAGAGCGTCGAGTCGGGCGCCCTGTCCGTGCCCGCGCTCGCCCCGGGCGCCTCGGCCGACGTCAAGCTGCCCGAGCCGCCCGCCGACCACGGGAGCGGCGAGACGCAGTGGACGGTACGGGCACTGCTGGCCGCCGACACCGTCTGGGCGCCCAAGGGCCACGAGGTGGCGTGGGGCCAAGTCCCGGTCACCGCACGGGCGTTGCCCTCCGTGGCAGCGACCGACGGTCCGGTGGCCGGCGACGGCGTGATCACGCTCGGCCCGGCCTCCTTCGACGCCCGCACCGGTGCGCTGAAGACCATCGGCGGAGTCGAGGTGAGCGGCGGTCCGCGGCTGGACGTGTGGCGGGCGACCACCGACAACGACGAGGGTGCCGAGTGGCTGACCGGCATCCGCTCCGCGGAGCTGTGGCGCAAGTACGGCCTGCACCGCATGCGGCACCGCCTCGACTCCGTGGAGCTCGGTGACGACGCGCTGACCGTACGGACCCGGGTGGCGCCCGCCGCCTGGGAGTTCGGGCTCGCCGCGGTGTACCGCTGGACCTCGGACGGCAGCCGCCTGAGGCTGACCGTGTCCGTGGGGCCGGAGGGCGAGTGGCCGGTGCCGCTGCCGCGCCTCGGCGTGCGGTTCGGCCTCACCCAGGCCGACGCCGTGAAGTGGTACGGCGGCGGCCCCGGCGAGGGCTACCCGGACACCAAGTCGGCCTCCAAGGCGGGCCGTTGGGAGTCCACGGTCGACGGGCTGCAGACGCCGTACCTGCGCCCGCAGGAGAACGGCGCGCGCGCCGACGTCCGCTGGGCGGAGCTCGGCGGACTGCGCATCGAGGGCGACCCGGAGTTCTTCCTCAGCGCCCGCCGCTGGACGACGGAGCAGCTGGACGCGGCCACCCACCTCACCGACCTCACCCCCGGCGAGACGGTGTGGGTGAACCTCGACCACGCCGTGCACGGCATCGGCACCGGGTCCTGCGGCCCGGGCGTGCTGCCGCAGTACCAACTGCCGGCCGAACCAGCCGAGTTCTCCTTCGTCTTCTCGGAGATCAGTTGACGGACACGGACATACGGTCCCCTGCGGCCGGCCGGCTCTTCAGTCGGCCGGCCGCAGTCGCGTCCTGCGTCGGCTTCGTCCTGATCGGCATGCTCCAGGCGCTGTACGGCCCCGCGGTGCCGGGCCTGCGTGCGCAGTTCAACCTGTCCCCGTCCGGTGCCGGGCTCGGTCTGAGCCTGCACTTCTCGGGCGGCGTCGCGGGCGTCCTGGCCTTCAACGCGATCCATTCCCGGATCAGCAACAGGGCGCTGCTGGCGGCGAGTTACGGCCTGATGGCACTGGGCGGCGCGGGCTTCGCGCTCGCCCCGAACTGGCCCCTCGCCCTCGCCGCCGCCTTCCTCGGCGGCCTCGGCTTCGGCGGCATCGACTACGGACTCAACCAGCTGTTCGCCGTGGGTTTCGGCGACCGCTCCACGGCCATGCTGAACGTCCTCAACGCCCACTTCGGCATCGGGGCGGTGCTCGGCCCGGCGGTGGTGGCATGGCTGGGGCCGGACGAGTACGCGTACGCCTTCGCGGCGTGTGCGGTGCTGGCTGCGGCGCTGGTCCCGCTGGGCTCAAGTGGCGTACGTACGCGGGGTGTTGAGCCGTCGGACCAGCAGACAGGATCGCTGGGCGGCCTGCCTCGCATCCTGATCGGCTTCCTCGCGCTCTACATCCTGAACGTCGGCGTGGAGGCAGGCGTGGGCGGCTGGGAGCCCACGCATCTGGAGACCGTCGGCTACAGCGCGACCGTGGCCGCGTCGGCGACCTCCGTGTACTGGCTGATGATGACGGCGGGCCGTTTCCTCGTCGTGCCGATCACCCTGAAGTACTCCCCCGAGCGCATCCTGACGCTCTGCGCGGCCGGCATGACCGTGTGCCTGCTGCTGGCACGTGTAAAAGGAGTGGCGCCGGTGGCCTACGCCGGTGTTGGGTTGTTCATCGCGCCGGTCTTCCCGACCGGACTGCCCTGGCTGAACAGGGCGCTTCCCCAGGCGAGGCGCGCCGGTGCCTGGGTCATCGCCGCGTCGATGATCGGCGGAGTGGCGGCTCCCCCGCTGCTGGGGGCGGGCATCGAGGCCTCGGGCATCCACGCCGTCCCCTGGCTGCTGACCGTGCTCTCCGCCGCCTCCCTCGCGGCGACCGTCTGGCTGATCCAACTCACCCGGAGGTTCATCGAGTGATCGGCAGTATCGAGGTCCGCTCCCTCTCCCGCTCCTTCCACACCACCGTGCGCCGTGCGGGTTTCGCCGGCACGCTCAGATCGCTCGTCAACCCGGAGCGGGCCGTCAAGCACGCCGTCTCCGACATCAGCTTCGACGTGGCCCCGGGCGAACTCCTCGCCCTGCTGGGCCCGAACGGCGCCGGCAAGTCCACCACCATCAAGATGCTCACCGGCATCCTCACACCCACCTCCGGCGAGGCCCGGGTCGCGGGCGTGGTGCCGTACGAGGAGCGGGAGCGCAACGCCCGTAACATCGGGGCCGTGTTCGGGCAGCGCACCCAGCTGTGGTGGGACCTGCCGGTCAAGGAGTCGTTCGCGATCCTGCGGGACATCTACGACGTGCCGAATGCCGAACACGCCGCCCGGCTGGGGGAGTTCGACGACATCCTCGAACTCTCCGCCTTCTGGGACACCCGCGTCCGGCATCTCTCCCTCGGCCAGCGCGTGCGCTGCGACCTGGCGGCCGCTCTGCTGCACGACCCGCCGGTGGTCTTCCTCGACGAGCCGACCATCGGCATGGACGTGGTGGTCAAGGAGCAGGTGCGGGAGTTCCTGCGGCATCAGGTCGAACAGCGCGGCCGTACGGTCCTGTTGACCACGCACGACATGACCGAGGTCGAGCGGCTCGCCGAACGGGTCGTGCTGATCAACCACGGACGGCTCGTCCTCGACGGCACCCTCGACGAGATCCGCCGCAAGTTCGGCTCGACCTGGCAGGTGCGGGCGACGCTCGCCGACGGGCACACCGACGTCGTACCGCCGCCGGGCATCGCACTGCTGCGGCAGGACGGCCCGCAGGTGGTGTTCGGACCGGACGGGCCGGAGGCTCCCACGGTCCACCAGGCGCTCAAGGCGGTCATCGAGCGGTACGAGGTGACGGGCGTCGCCATCGACGAGGCGGACCTGGAGGACGTGATGCGGGTCGCGTACGCGCATGCGGAGCCCGCGGCGGAAGGGGTCTGACATGGCCGTTCTGCACGCGTGGCGCACCGCCCGCGTCACCCCGCTCGGCGAGTTGCACGCCCCGCCCCGGATGACGGCCGTCCTGGTCCGGCTGACCGTCCAGGTGGTCCTGGTCGCGTCCCTGTGGAGCGGCCTGTACGCGCATGCCGGCGCCACGGCCGGCATGAGCCGCGAGCAGGCCATCACCTACGCCGTACTGGCCGTACTCGCCTCCCGGCTGCGGGAGTTGGACCAGTACGCGGGCCGGGACACCGTCCTGCAGCACATGCATTTCGGCACCATCGTCTACTGGTATCTGCGTCCGCTGCCGCCCGCCCGCTACCACGCGCTGCGCGCGCTCGGCGAGCAGGTCTACGGGGCCGCGTGGGCGCTCGCCGGATACGCGGTGTGTCTCGCTGCCGGGGTGATCGAGCCGCCCGGATCGGCCGCGGTGGCCGGGGTGTTCGTGGTCAGCCTGCTGCTCGGCCAGCTGGTCCTGTACTTCGTGATGCTTCTTCTGGACCAGCTGTGTTTCTGGACCATCCGCAACTCCTCCGCGATGCTCATCCTGCTCTTCGCCCAGAACCTGCTGTCCGGGGTGTACGCCCCGCTGTGGTTCTTCCCCGACTGGTTCCGCACCATGAGCACCTTCCTGCCCTTCCAGGCGACGCTCAGCGTGCCGCTGTCGCTGTATGTGGGCCGGATCCAACTGGCCGACGCGGGCGGGCAGTTGGCGATCCAGGCCGTGTGGGTCGTACTGCTCTTCCTGCTCACCCGGTTCCTGTGGCGACGGGCCGCCCGCCGTGTCATCTCGCAAGGAGGCTGATGCCCATGAGTGCCGTCCGGATCATGTGGCGCATCACGCGTCTGAACATCCGCGCCCAGATGGAGTACCGCGTCGAGTTCCTGCTGAACATCGCGATCGGCGCGATCTGGCAGGTGTCGGTGATCGTGTTCGCGACCGTCCTGCTGTCCCGGTTCACCGGGATGGGCGGCTGGGACAGCTCGGAGGTGCTGCTGATCCCGGCGACACGGATGCTGGCACACGGGTTGTTCGTGCTGTGCCTGGGCCGGGTGCACCAGCTGGGCCGGTTCATCCAGGAAGGGAAGATCGACATCTATCTGCTGCGGCCGATGCCGGTTCACCGCCAGGTGCAGCTGCAGTTCTTCCCCACCAACGCGATCGGCGACCTGACGGTGGCCGTGGGCCTGATGGTCGGCGCCCTGTCCCGCAGCCAACTCGACTGGACGACGGGTCGGATCACGTACCTGATCGCCTGTCTGCTCGGCGGCATGCTGCTGGAGGCGGCCCTGTTCACCGCGGTGGCCTGCGCCGCGCTCCGTTTCCCGGCCGCCGACTACTGGGGCCGCTGGCTGGAGGAGCTGCTCGGCACCTTCGGCAGCTATCCGCTGAACGTCCTGCCCCGTGCGGTGGGCGGCTTCCTCACCTTCGGCCTCCCGCTCGCGTTCGTCGCCTACTTCCCGGCCGCGGTGCTCACCGGGCACGGCCACGACACGGGCGTCCCGTACTGGCTGGCGGCGGCCTCCCCGCTGCTCGGCGTGCTCGCGTACCTCGGGGCGCGGCTGCTGTGGCGCTGGAGCCTGAACCACTACACGGGGGTGAACGGATGAGCCGCGCCGGGCCTCAGGGCCACTCGCGCTCGAGTTCCTTGATCAGCCGGGAGAGCATGGCCGGCTCCGGCAGATTGCGCAGGGACCTGGCAACCTCTGTCTCCCCGAACTCGCGCTGCTCCAGGGTCTTCGCCGGGTCCACCGCCGCTTCGGCCTGCACCTGGATGTAGTTGAGGCTCGTCGCGACGAGTGTCGAGAACGCGTCCAGGCCCCGGATCCTCCCGGGGCCGCCGGCCTCCAGGTAGGCGCGGACGACTCGCCGCGCGGAGTCCGCATTCAAGCGGTTTCGTCCCGACCATGCGAACACGATCCAGGCCAGCTCACGCTCCGGTGCCGTGGGTCCCGCGTTGTCCCAGTCGATCAGGACCGGGCCTTCGGGGCCCAACAGCACGTTCTGCGGCTGGACATCGAGATGCGAGGTCACCAGTGCGCTCCGGTCGGCCGCGGTCACCAACCGCGCCAGTTCCCCGGCCGGGCCGGCGGCGAACCGGGCCAGTGCGTCCGACCATGGCAGGCCCGCAGCACCCGTCCTTTGGTGCAGTTCCTCCCAGTCGGCCTCCTGAGGGCAGGTCTCGTACCAGGAACTCGGCGCCTCGCTCGCGCCTTCTCCGGCCACATGCAGCAGCGCGAGCGTACGGCCGACCCAGCTGAGGATCTCCGGCCGGGCCGGGTCGGCCCCGGCCCCGTCGACCCATTCGTAGAGCTTCACGGAGGATCCGCCCAACCTGGGCGGAAGCCAGGAGACATGGGCGCCGTCGCGGTTCGCGAGGAGCTTCGGGGAGGCGATGCCGAGTCGCTCCGAGGCCTCCCGCAATGCGGCTTCCCGCTGGACCTGGTGCTCGTCACAGCCGAAGAGCATCTCCTTGACGGCCCATGTCGAGCTTCGGCCCGACAGCTTCCAGATCTGCCCCAGCGCACCGCGCGTGACGGGAGTCATCGTCCACGGACCGGCGCCGAGTCCGTACACCTCGACCAGGTGATCGACCGCGTTGCGCATAGGGGTTCCCCTCTCCTACCTGTGATTCGACGGGTCCGGTGACCGTGTCAGGCGCTCCTGACCGGCGTGAACAGGGCGACGGCCGGGATCCCGGCGCAGCAGCAGCCCGCGACGAGCGCCGCCGGTCCGGTGCCGTGCCGCTCGGCCATCCAGGTGAGGACAGCGGCGCCGACGGGGGCCGCCGAGTAGTGGAGGGTCCAGAAGGCGGAGGTGACGCGACCGAGCAGGGGCTCGGGAGTGATCTCCTGGCGCAGGGACATGGAGCAGGTGCCCGCGATGGCGACGCAGGCCAGGAAGAGCGCGCCCAGGGCGGCCACCACGCGCACGTCCCCGGCCCAGCCCAGGCCGGCGACGGCCGGCCCGCACACCGCGACCGCCCCCATCCAGGTCCGCCCGAAACCGAGCCGGCGCCGGATCCGGGCGACCAGCAGCGAGCCGGCGATCGTGCCGAGCGCGCCGCACGCCATGACGGTGCCGACCGTGCCGTCGTCGTGGCCGAGGTCGTGCTTGAGGTGGTAGATGACCAGGTCGGTCAGGCCGAAGGTGAGGAAGCTGAAGACGAAGAGAAGGGCGGTGAGGGACCGCAGGACGGGGTGGCCGTAGAGGAAGGACACCCCGGTGCGCAGGTCCCGCCAGAGGCCGGTGCGCCGGGGTGGGCGGTCGTCGGCGGGGCGGGCGCGGAAGCGGACGAGGAGCATGCAGGCCGCCGACACCCCGAAGCTCGCCGCGTCCACGCCGACGGCGGCGGCCGGCCCGGTCCAGGCGGCGACCAGTCCCGCGCCCAGCGGCCCCATCACCCCGGCCGCGGCGGCCGTCGCGTTCAGGCGGCCGTTGGCCTCCGTCAGCCGGTCGCTGCTGACCAGGCTGCGGACGACGGTGACGTAGCCGACGGCGAAGAACGTGCCGACGGCCTCGCACAGCGGCAGCACCGCGTACAGCAGCCAGAGCTGCGGCCCGAACAGCCACACGACGGGGATCAGTCCGTACAGCACCATCCGTACGAGGTCGCAGGCGATGAGGAGTCTGCGGCGGTCGGCACGGTCCACCACGACCCCGGCGAAGACCGCCGCGAGGACGGCGGCGGCCGAGCCCACCGCCGTCAGCAGGCCCATGCGGGCGACCGACCCGGTGGCCTGGAGGACCAGCAGGGGCAGGGCGACGAGGGCGAAGGAGTCGCCGAGGACGGACAGGGTCTGGGCCGTCCAGAAGATGCCGAAATCCCGTTGCCGCCAAAGGGGTTGAGCGGTGTGGGGTGTGATGTCGGGCGTGCTACTCACGGACCCTCGACTGCCGGACCCGCCGTCATGGCTGCCGGACCCGCCGTCGTCGCTACCGGACCCGCCGTCGCGGCCGCCGGACTCGCCGTCGTGCCTGCGCGCCTCGTGCGTCACGCACTCCCCCTCACCGCCTCATGCTCCCCCCTCGGCCCGGCAACCCTATGTCCGTCTCGATCCACGGCAACCGAATTTCGGTCGGCGGCGACACAGGGGGGACGCACCCCGCATCCCCCACCTCCGTCCCCTGAGGAGCAGCCGTGCCGCACACGCCGAGAACCCACCGCCGCCGCCTGGTGCGCCCGCTCCCCCTCGCCGCCGCGGGCGCCCTGATCGCCGCCGCGGCCGTCGCGCTCCCCCAGCTCACCCCGGACGCCTCGGCCGCGACCACCCTGCGCGGATACGCCGACGGCCGCGGCGTGAGGATCGGCGCGGCCGTCGGCGACACCCCGCTGACCTCCGACTCGTCGTACACCACCGTCCTGGACCGGGAGTTCGACTCGGTGACGGCGGAGAACGCGATGAAGTGGGACGCGGTGGAGCCGAGCCGGTCCAGCTTCAACTGGGCCGCCGCGGACCGTCTGGTGGCGCATGCCGCCGCCCACCACCAGGGCGTACGCGGCCACACGCTGGTCTGGTACTCGCAGCTGCCCTCCTGGCTCAGGAACGGCAGCTTCTCCGCCTCCGAGCTGAATTCGATCCTCAAGAGCCACATCGACACCGAGGTCGGCCGCTACAAGGGCAAGGTGTACGCCTGGGACGTGGTCAACGAGGCGTTCAACGAGGACGGTTCGATGCGCAGTTCGCTGTGGCAGAACAAGCTCGGTACCGGTTACATCGCGAACGCCCTGAAGTGGGCGCACGCCGCCGACCCCGCCGCGAAGCTGTACATCAACGACTACAACATCGAGGCGGACAACGCGAAGAGCGACGCCCTGTACGCCCTCGCGAAGAAACTCCGCGCGAACGGCGTCCCGTTGAACGGCATCGGTTTCCAGTCGCACTTCGTGGTGGGCGGGGTGCCGTCGTCGATGAAGGCGAACCTCAAGCGCTTCTCCGACCTCGGCCTGGAGGTCTCGGTCACCGAGCTCGACGTCCGCATCCCGCTGCCCGCCTCGGCCGCCGAACTCGCCCAGCAGTCCGCCGACTACAAGAGGGCGAGCGAGAACTGCCTGGGCGTGGCCCGCTGCGCCGGGATCACGGTGTGGGGCGTCTCCGACAAGTACTCGTGGGTGCCGGGCACCTTCGGCGGGTACGGGGCCGCGCTGCCGTACAACGAGAGCTACGCGCCCAAGCCCGCCTACACGGGGCTGTCGAACGGGCTCAATCCGAACGCCTGAGCCGCGCTCGGCGGTCGTTCACGCGGTGACCAGGTCGTCCCAGTGGTCGGCAAGCGCGGGAATGGGCTGCGGAACGGGGCCGAGGCCACCGTCGTACGGTGCTTCGAGCTCGTCGACCGCGTCCTTGACCGCCCGTTCGGAGAGGGCCGGCGGCACGGGAGGAAGCGTGTGGCGGACGCCCGGGCCGTCGCAGGCGTGCGGAGTGGTGTCGGCATGGTGCGGTACCGGTGTGTAGCTGGTCCAGTCGAGGCTGTTGAGACGGTGGAGCTGATCGGCCCAGTGCTGGGCGTCCCGCATGTCACCGCGGCGCAGATGCAGCAGGTACACGCACAGGGCAGCGGTGACGCTGCCGGCGCCTGCTGTACCTCGCCGACCAGGAGGAGGGCGAGCCGGAGAACGTGTACGTCACCCTTCCCAACGCGAGTGGTGGGGCAACCAGCTCTGGCAGGGCTCCCCCGACTCGCCGCGCGACGACGCCCTCGCCGCCGTCGCCGAGGCGGCGCAGGACACCCTCACCGAGTGCCTCTGGCAGGCCTGGCCGGTGTGCGCCGTGCACGACCTCGGGATGCATCTGAGCGAGAAGGACGGCCGGCCCGCGTGGCGGTGCACCGGAGCCGGGCGGGACCCGGAGCACGTACGGGCCGAGGTCGGGGAGCTCCGAGAGCTGGTACGAGACAGCCCGGCCGTCTGTGACGCGGGAGGGAATTCGGTCGCCGAGAAGTAGCTGGGCATACTAGGCTGCTTCCTAGGATGTCTAGGAAACAGAAATTCGGAGGTCGGTCGCGTCCATGGTCAGAGCCGGACTCACCCCAGCCCGCATCGTCGCGGCGGCAGCCGACCTCGCCGACGAGGTCGGCTTCGAGAACGTCACCCTGTCCGCCCTGGCCCGCCACTTCGGCGTGAAGGACGCGAGCCTCTACTCGCACGTCAAAAACCTCGACGACCTCCGCACGCGCCTCGCCCTGTTCGCCGGCGCCGAGCTGATCGACCGCATCGCCGTCGCCGTCGCCGGACGTGCCGGCAAGGACGCGCTGGCCGCCTTCGCCGGCGCCTACCGGGAGTACGCGCTGGAGCGGCCCGGGCGGTACGCCGCCACCCAGATCCGTATGGACCAGGCCCTGGTCGCCGCCTCCCCCGACTTCCGCCGCACCGCCGAGATCACCTACGGCATGCTCCGCGCCTACGGCCTCGAGGAGCCCGATCTCACCGATGCCGTACGCCTGTTGCGCAGCACCTTCCACGGCTACTGCGCCCTGGAGGCCACCGGCGGCTTCGGTGCCGCGCGCGATGTGCAGAAGTCGTGGGACAAGGCCGTGGACGCCCTGCATGTGACGCTCGAACACTGGCCCCGCGAGGAGAAGAACCATGGCTGAGGACCTGCATTACGACGTACGCGGCAAGGGGCCCGTCCTCTTGATAGTCCCCGGTGGGGCCGGACACCCCATGGGCTTCGCCCCGCTGACGGACGTCCTCGCCGACCGCTTCACCGTCGTGACGTACGACCCTCTCGGGCTCGCCCACGGGCGGCTCGGAGAACCCGTCGGCGACCAGCGGGTGGAGGAGTGGAGCGACGGGGCGTCCCGGGTGCTCGACGAGGTTCTCGCCGAGGGCGAGTCCGCTTACGTCTTCGGGACCAGTTCCGGCGGTATCGCCGTCCTCGACCTGCTCGCCCGGCATCCCGAGCGGCTGCGCCACGTCGTCGCGCACGAGGCACCCTGCGTGGGGGTGCTGCCGGACGGGACGCGGCAGCAGGCCATGTTCCGGGAGGTCTACGACACTTATCGCGCCACCGGGCTGCAGGCGGCCGGCCTTCGGCTGGGCGCAGGTCTGGCGGGGCGGGAGCCACAGGAGAGTCCGTCGGGGCAACCCCTGTCACGAGCCGAGGAGTTGGGCACCCCGATGGCCCTCTTTCTTGCCCATGTGCTGCGGCAGTTCACCTCGTACGTTCCCGACCTCACCGCGCTCACGGCCTCCGCCGCCCGCCTCACCCTCGCCGCCGGCTCCGACTCCCGCGGTCAACTCCTTCACCGCACCGCCCAGTTCCTCGCCGAGCAGAGCGGCAGCAGCTTCGTCGAGTTCCCCGGCGGGCATGTCGGTGTGGCCGAGCATCCCGTCGCGTTCGCCGAGCTGCTCGCCGAGACGCTGGTCGCAGGCGGCGGCACACCCGTCCCGCTGACCACTTAGACTGGAAGCTTCGGGGGAGGGAGCGCGCCTTGTCTCAACAGCAGCTGGGACGCGGTCCCTTGAGATCGAACGGCACCGCACCGGAACCCGGCGGGCCGAGTGAGGCCGCCCGGTTCGTCGGCTGGCTGGGGAGCCTCGGCTGCGCTGCCGCCGGGTATGCCGTGTTCCAGTTCCTGTTCGGGGTGCTGCCCGACTCCCTCGGCGGACAGGCCGCCAAATACCTGGTCTCAGGGGTCAGCGGGATCGGGACCGGCGTGGCCGCCTGGCTCGCGGCGGCACTGCTGCGGGCCCGGGCGGGGACGGCCGGCCCCGTCACCAGAACGGCCGCCGTCGTGGCACCCGCTGCGCCCGGCCCCCTTCCCCAGGTCTTCGCCGCCGCGTACGGCACGCTCGTCGACAAGGTGTGCGTGGTCGACGACCCGGCCCGTGGGCGGCTCACCGGCTGGTCGCACTCCCTCGGCGAGAACAGCCCGACCCGCCCCACGTCCGTCGGCACCGCGTACGGCCTGCACATCATGCTCGACTTCGGCGCACCCGACGGGCGGCTGCGCACCGGGGATCTCGTGGACACGCTGTGGCGGCTGCGGCTGCCCGACGGGGGCTGGTCCGCACGGTCGCAGGGTGCGGAGGCCCGACCCGAGGTCACCGCCCTGGTGCTGGGTGCGCTGGCCCGGGCGGGGGCGTCCGGCGAGCGGCTCGCTCAGGAAGTGGGCCGCTGCACGGCCGGCTTCACCCGCGAACTCGACCGTGCCGGGCGGGAGTCGACCCACGTCGTGACCACCGTACTGCGCGGACTGCTGCGCGCCGCGCCCGACTCCGCCGTTCTGCCCGTGCTGCGCGAGGCCCTGGCCGACGGCGCGATCAGCGACCCGCGCCGTGAGCACCTGCGCTGCTGGAGCTACCGCCTCGACCCGCCGTACGGAATGCCCTCCGCACTGCACACGGCGCAGGCGGTCGTGGCCCTGGACCGGGCCGCCCGGGTACTGGACGAGCCCGAGGGCGCGGGGGTGCGCTCCGCCCGGGAGGACGGCGTCCGCTGGCTGCTGGCCTGCACGAGCACGGCCCACACCCGCTGCCCGGACCTGAGGAACCTGCGCGAGGAGGTGCGCCGCCCCCGCACCGACGACCCCTCACGCCACGAGGTCCTGAACGTACGGCACTTCACCGCCTCCTGGGTGCTGCGCGCCCTGATGACCCCGGGCGCCCGGGAGGTCGCGGCGCAGGACGGGCTGGAGGAGGCGCGGCGGGAGCGGCTGGACGGCGCGGCGGCCGCCGTGTGGGCCGGGCAGACGGACGGCATCTGGTCCTGGGGCCGTACGGACAGCAGTGAGCTGCGGCATCCCATGTGGATGACCTATCAAGGCCTTTCGGCGCTGCGGTCACATGCCGTATGGATGTATCGACCGGACGAATGACCGGAAGAACGAACCGAGAACAGTGAACCGAAAGCAGTGGACCCGGAGGTATGTGTGCATGGGCGGTCGGCAGGTTCTGGCGGCGCGACGACTGCTGGCCGGGACACTGGACGGTGAACTGCCCGAGCACGAACTGGTCGCCGCGGCCCGCTTCGTCGTCGCCGAACTCGGCTCGCCCGAGCGGCTGTTGGAGCTGATCGCCGAACTGGCCTCCGGCGAGGGCGATCCGCAAGGATGCGCCCGGTTCTCCTACCGGCACGTCCTCGGCTTCGACAAGCTGTTGCTGATCGACGGCGGGCCGCTGCACAAGCTGCGCGCCCACCTGTGGCACCCCGACGCCGGCGCGATCGGCAAGGAGGACATCCACAACCACCGTTCCCCGCTTGCCTCTTACGTCGTGCGCGGGCGGCTCGCCATGGAGTTGTACGACGTCGAAGGCGGCGGCAGGGACGGAATCCCGGCCGCCCGGTACGAGGAGTCGCTGAAGCAGGGATCGTCGGACTGGCTGCTGGAGCCGGCCGGTCCGGCGCGGCTGCGGCTGACCCATGTGGGGCAGTACGCGGCGGGCAGCGCATACGCCCTGCCGGCGCACACCCTGCACCGCGCCTGGTGCGACACGGACGTGCCGACCGTGACGCTGTTCCTGGAGACGGGGAGCGAACGACGGCAGCACACCGACGTGTTCACCGCGGCGGGCCCGCATCCGGGCGCCGTACCGAAGGTGCCGCTGGAGGTGGACGACTACCTGGGTGCGCTGAACGGACTCGCCGAACTGCTCAGGAGTTCATGAAGGTCAGGAGTTCAGGAAGGCGAGTTCACGAAGGCCTGGTCCACGATGTCGAGGTTGTACTCGTCGATCTCGACCGTGGTCAGCTCGGAGCGCGCGAGCCAGGCGTGGGACTGGTCGGCCCGAGGCAGGGTGACCTGCTCGGTCAGCGGCCTGACCAGGAAGTTCTCCTGCCAGTTCTTGATCTCGTGCCCTCGGTACTCACTGACGAAGGACGACTCGCCGACCTTGCGGACGACCTCCCCCAGGAGCCCCGTCTCCTCCTTCAGCTCCCGCAACGCACCGTCCCGGGCGCTCTCGTCCGGATCGAGCTTGCCGCAGGGAACGCCCCACACTCCGGGCAGGAACTTCTCCGTCTCACTGCGGCGGACCAGCAGCACCCGGCCCTCGTCGTCCATCACGACGGCAGCCGCCAGTCGCTTGTCGCCGGGGATGTCCATGTCCATGGTTCCTCGGTCCCTCGCCGGAGATGAGTCCAAAGGGTCTGATACCCACGAAAGCATCCACCGTACCGCGGACTGACCGCGTTCCGCTGTGACCCGGATCGCTCCGGCCGGGTTTGACCGCCCGGTTCGGCCAGGTGGCGGCCGGCCCGAGGACGTGGTCGACCATGCCGGTGACGGCCCGGGCGGGTGTTTCCCGTGAAGTCTCGGTCATACCGGCAGGCTGGGAGCACGTCGCTTCGGTGACGGCCGAACTGTGCACGCCCAAACCGTTCGTCTCAGGCCCAATCCGTTCGTGTCACGCACGACCCGTTCGTCTGCGCCGAGTTGGGAGAGGACACGGGCCGGACGGGTGAATTCGCTGCTCCATGAGAGGCGTTGTGCGCTGTCGTCGTGCAGCGCACACACGCCGCTCCTCGATCATCTCCGCGTCGGCGCTCGGCCGGCCTGAGACGAGGAGCGGCGCGATGACTGATCGGAATGTTTCCCGGAGGCGGTCTGGCCGGCGGCGCGCCAGGTGGGCCGCGGTCTGTGCGGGGCTCGCCCTGACGCTGGCGGTGGGGCAGCAGTGCGCGGCAGTGGCGGCCGACAGCCCCGCGCCTCCGGCACCACCGCGGAACATCCTCGCCCTCCCGGCGGCGGGGCTCGGCGGGCTCGTCAACCCCGATGCGCCACCGGCCGGGGCCGACGACTGGAACTGCAAGCCCACGCGTCAGCATCCGCGCCCGGTCGTCCTGCTGCACGGGACCTGGGCGAACGCCCATCTCAACTGGGGCATGCTGTCCCCGTATCTGAAGCAGCAGGGCTACTGCGTCTTCGCCGTCAACTACGGCGGGGCGCCCGGCAGTCCGATCAAGGCAACCGCGCACATCCCCGACTCCGCCCGGCAGATCGCCGCTTACGTCGACCGCGTGCTGAAGGCCACCGGGGCCAAACAGGTCGACCTCGTCGGGCACTCCCAGGGCGGCGGTCTGACGCCCCGCTGGTACCTGCGGTTCGCGGGTGGCACGGACCCCGCGCACCCGAAGCGGAACAAGGTGCACAGCCTGATCGGCCTGGCGCCGTCCAACCACGGCACGACCGCCTCCGGCCTCGGCACACTGACCACGAAGCTCGGCCTCAACCAGCCCGTGTCCCTCCTCGTCGGCCAGGCGTACGCGGACCAGATGGTCGGCTCCCAGGTGAACACCACGCTGGACCGGGCCGGGGACACCCAGCCGGGCGTCTCCTACACCGTCATCGCCACGAGGTTCGACGAGGTCGTCACCCCCTACACGCACCAGTTCCTGGCCGCGGGACCGGGCGCGACCGTCAAGAACATCACGATCCAGGACGTCTGCCGCCAGGACCTCTCCGAACACGTCTCGATCGCCTACGACTCCAACGCCGCCCAACTCGTCCGCAACGCCCTCGATCCCGCCCACGCCCAGCCCGTCCAGTGCGGCCTCACCCTGCCCGTGCTCGGCGGCTGAAACCCGCCACGCCGTGACGCCCGCCGCCCCGGGAAACCGGGGCGGCAACCCTTTGAGCGACCGCGGCGACAAGGGGGCATGACTTCAGCAAGACGCACGACCACCCACCGCCGGGTCCGGGCCGCCCGTAAGCCCGTGATCGCCGGACTCGCCGCGACCGCCGCACTGGTCGGCGCCTGGTACGCCACCGCCGGTGCCTCGACGACCGCCGCCTCCGGCCTCGCGGTCGGCACCACCTCGGTGAGTCTGTCGGCCAAGTTCCCTTATCTGTCCGCCGGTTACAACAACACGCGCGAGTGGACGCGGACGGCGACCGCGGTCGCCCCGAACGGCACTCTGCGCGTGGCCTGGCCGGCCTCCGACGGCGTCCACGTCACCCCGCTGACCTCCGCCGGGAAGCGCTCGGGTGCGGACACCGTCGTCAAGGGCGCCAAGGAGGTCGGCGGTCTGGTCGCGCACAACAACGGCTTCGCGCTGCTGACGCGGGTCGCCGACACCAACAAGTGGCACGACACGGCGGCCGCGCTCGTCCGCTACACGAACGGCAGGCAGACCTTCCGCACCAAGCTCACCGGCGCCTCCTCGCACGACACGTCCCCGACGCTCGACGGCCAGCTCACCTGGAACGGCACCAAGTACGGCGCGTACTTCGTCGTGCACGGCGCGGGCGGCTTCGCCGACGGGCACTACGGCGACAAGCTGTCGTACATCAGCGCCAAGGGAGCGAAGCTGAGCGGCGGTTGGGGCTGGGGCTGCAGCCACAACGAGGGCATCGCGCTGCACGCCGAGAAGTCCGGCGCCTTCACCTCCCTCTGCTTCGACGACTGGCGCTCGGGCCTGTTCGTGTCGACGGGCATCGCCGCCCCGGACGTGGCGCCGGTCGTGCAGCGCGAGCAGTGCTGGGCGGGCTACTGCGGCGGTACGTTCCCGAGCCGTACCGGTGACCTGGTGAAGTCCTCGACCGGCCGTTACGCCACCGCGTTCGCCTCCCGCGGCGCCGCCTCGGCCAAGAAGAACCCTGCCGACTCCTCGGGCCGCGGCTGGTCCGTCACCCCGAAGACCAGCACCCACCAGGTCGCGGTCGCCTTCCTGAAGAACCGCAGCTCCGACCCCGGCAAGGCGGTCTACCTGACCGGTGCCAAGGGCACGGAGCACGTGAACGTCCACCTCGCCCCGTACGGCAAGGACAAGCTCCTGCTCTCGTGGGAGTCGCTGAACAACGCCAAGTGCAAGGACGGCACGTGCACGGGCAGGTTCGCGGGCACGCATCTGCGGCTCATCGACTGGAACGGGAAGTTCCAGAGTGCGGACAAGGTGGTAGGCGCACGTATCACGGGCGACATCGCGGTCTGCGCGAACGGTGCACTGACCTGGGCGTACGTGCCGGTGACCCCGTCGTACGCATCGCCTCTGAACGGGGCCTCCCCGACCTCGAAGACCCTGAGGATCGCCCGGCTCACTCCCTGATGGACGCAGGCCGGTGCGGGGGGAAATGAACCGGTGTCCGCCGGAGTGGTCCGGGCAGGTGAGGCTGCCCGGCCACCAGTGCCACACGCCGAGTGGCACGCCGGCCGGCGCGTCGTCGCAGGACCTGGCGCGAGGATGAGACAGGACACGGTCCTCGTCCCTGGCCAGGCGCTGGACGACGTCCGGCGGTAGCCGGCGGGCCCGGGCCGCGCTCGTGCGCACCAGCGGGTGCGTGGACGCGGCCGGGCGGCGCGCGGGGTTCAGCCCTGCGCGCCGCCACCGCTCCGTGAGCTCGTCCCTCCCCCTCGTCAGGGGGCCTCACCCTGCCGGACAGGACTCCTCGACGGCGATCTCGTCCCGGGATCCGCCGAGCCTGACCCGCACCTCGGGCCCCTCGCTCCAGCGCACCGTCAACTCCCCGGCCCCGTCCGCCCGTACGCTCACCGTCTCGCCCAGCGGCACGGGATCCTTCTCACCGGTGAGCCGCGCCAGCGCGACGAACAGGCTGTCTCCCGCTCCGGTGACCCCGGTGAGCGTCCCGGAGAGCCCGACGACCGGCGCCAGTTCGGCCCGCAGGCCCTCTCCCGCCGCCCACCCGGTCAGCCGCACGGCCGTCCCGGGCTCCGCCCCCGCCACCAGATGCGCCCGCACCTCCACGGCCCCGCGCGCCAGCACCACGCTGGTCACCCGGGCGCCTCCACCCGCCGTGTGCCGGGAGGCCACCCACCCCTCCCCCACGCCCAACGGCTCGATCTCCGTCCGGCTCGGATCGTCCCCGAGGATCACGCTGTTGTCGTACGACGACGAAGGCTCCGTCACCGTCGAGTAGGCGAGGCGCGTGTAGTACGGGTCGTAGCGGACGTCCTCGCTGCCGTGGTTGTGGAGGCGGACGACGCCGTCCGAACTCGTGCACTGGAGGAGCCAGTTGGGCGCCGGGATCGGCGTGAGAGCGTCGGAGCGCTCCGCCGGGCCCGGCTCCTCCGTCGCCGTCCACACCGGGTGGTCCGGGGGCAGGAGCAGGCCGAGGAAGCCCTTGCTCGCCCAGTACGGGGAGGCGGGGCCCGAATAGCCTTGCAGGACGGCCGGGTCGGGGCCGTGCCAGCCGAGGGTCAGCAGGCCGCGCGAGTCCACCGCGCCTCGCTCCAGGAAGTACTTCAGGGCCCCCGACGCCAGCCGCCGGGTCTCGCCCGGCGGCAGTGGCGTACGGCCCGTCAGTGCGCCCAGCCACAGCGGGACCGTCGTCGCGAAGCGGTAGGTGAGCGAGCGGCCCTGGTGCATCGGGGCGCCGTCGCCGCCGAACAGGCGGGCGTAGTCGGCGAGATGGCGCTCGAGCCTTCCCCCGTACAGGTCCAGAAGTGCGGCGTCGTCCGCGAGCCAGGCGTGCAGCACCGGGTACAGGTGCATCGCCCAGCCGTTGTAGTAGTCGAACTTGCGGCCGTCGCCGTCCGTGTACCAGCCGTCGCCGACGTACCACTCCTCGATCCGCGCAAGGCCCCGGTCGATCGCCTTGCGCGACGCCTCGGTCTCGTAACCGATTTCGTCGAGGAATCCGCCCACCGTCACCGGGAACAACTCCCAGTTGCAGGGCCAGGCTTCGGCGGTCAGCGCGTCCCCGAGCCAGGCGGCCGCCCGCTGTCGTACGCCCTCGTCCAGCCGGTCCCACAGCAGCGGGCGGGTCAGCCGCAGGGCGAGGGCGATGGAGGCCGCCTCGACCAGGGGCTGACTGCGGTCCTCGATCCGCGGCCAGACGCCCGTGACGCCGGACGCGAGCCCGTCGGCGTAGCGCTCGAGCGCGTTCTCGTCCTGGCGGAAGGCGGCGGCGAGCAGCGTACGGGCGTAGCCCTCCAGGCCGTCGGAGAGCCGGCCGGACCAGCTCGTGCGGTCGCCGGGGAGGTGGTAGAGCGCACCGCCCTCCGCGACGTACGGCTCGACCGCGGCGAGCAGGGCGTCGGCGGCCGCCTCCCAGTGGGCGCGGGTGCAGCCGGTGCGCGGGCTGAGGGTGCGGTCGGCGGGGGGCAGGTGCATCGGCTCTCTTTCGGGACTTGCGGCAACGAACGAAAGGTGAGACCTGGGGCGCCCCGGTTCCGGTCGAGACGCCCCAGGGGTTCATCCCACCCGCACCAGGCCCCTGGGCACCAGATGCGCGGCGACAAGCGCGTCGCGGACAAGTCCCGCGTACACCGTGGCACCGTGGACGGAGGTGTGGGTGTTGTCCTTCTTCTCGTTGTAGAGATAGATCGCCTTGGAGCCCTCGACGCCCAGGGACTCCACCAGCGCCTTCGTCTTCGCCGTCAGGTCGATCAGCGGTACGTCCTCGGCGGCGGCGACCGAACGGATGACAGCAGGATGGTCCACACCGAGGCCATTGACCAGCAGTGCGGTGTTGTTGTTCAAAGTGCCGTCGGCATTGAACCAGCGCCGCACGATCGGAGTCACCAGGACCGGGTCCCCGACTTTCTCCCGTACACCCGCCACCAGAGTCTCCAGATTCGTGCGATATGTCGCTTCGTCCGTGGTCTTGTCGTTGTGCGCCAGCTGGATGAGCACCAGGTCGCCGGGGTGGATCAGCGGCTGCACGGTGGCCCACAGCTGCGGGTTCTGCAGATAGGTCACCGTACTCTCGCCGGAGTCGGCGTAGTTGGCGACGGACAGCCCCTTGCGGAGGTACTGCGGCAGCTGCTGGCCCCAGCCGGAGTACGGGTCGGCGGGCTGGTCGCAGACCGTGGAGTCGCCGACCAGGAAGATCTGACGGGCGTGCCGGGCGGGCGTGACACTGATGTCCGCGAGAGCGGGGGCCGAGCCGCCAACAGCGAGATCAAGGCCGGGAGTTCCGTCCGGCCCGGTCGGCTCGCCCTCCGGTGTGCGCACGTTGACCGTGAAGCTGCGGGCGACTCGTTCACCGGCCGCCGCGGGTGTCTCGGGAAGCAGGGACCGCCGGGTCTCGCCGCTGACGGCGGTGCTCGATGCGGCCTCGCCGCCGAGCAGGACCTTCACGTCGTACGTGCCGGGCGGGACGTCGAAGTGGCAGGCGCCGGCGGTGCAGTTCTCGATGCCGAGGGGCCGGTGTCCCCCGTACGCCTGGGCCGGTACGGCCGTCAGGCAGGCGCTCAGCGTCAGCGCCGCCGACACGGCGAGGTTGAAACGTCTCATTCGCGCATCCCTCCGAGGAAAGACCGGACGACAAGGCCTGGCGGCAGGGACCGTACCGCTGTCTGCAAGCGCTTTCTAGCCCTTGGGCTGATTTCACAAGATTGCCAACCTTGCGCGCGCGAAAGCCCTTTCGCGAAATCGATTCAACTGTCACCCTCACAACCACTCGCACCACCCCCACACGGCTTCCGAAGGAGGCACCCCCCATGTCCGAAACCGCGAACAGACCGGTCGGCCGCCGCACCTTCGTCCTTGGTTCCGCCGCTGCCGCCGGGACGGCGGCCCTCGCCGGGCCGCTCGCCGCCTCGGCGTCCGCCGCGAGCTTCGGCTACTCCGACGACGGGTCGAACTACGTCGTCGACACCGGCGCCAGCCTCGTCTTCAAGGTCAGCAAGACCAACGGCGACCTGACCTCGCTGGTCTACAAGGGCACGGAGTACCAGGGCTACGGCGGCAAGAACTCGCACATCGAATCCGGCCTGGGCACCTCCACGGTGACCATCAAGCAGTCCGGTTCGACGATCCTGATCTCCGTCGCGTACGGCACGCTGAAGCACTACTACGCGGCCCGCAGCGGCGAGAACAACGTCTACCTGTGGACCAACAAGGCCGACGACTCGGTCAGCGCGACCCGCTACATCGTGCGCGTCAAGGCGGGCATGTTCCTCAACGACGAGCCCGACTCGTACACCTACGCGCCGACCACCATCGAGGCCTCGGACGTGTTCGAGAAGTCCGACGGCCAGACCCGCTCGAAGCACTACTCGAAGCTGCGGGTCATGGACTACGACTACATCGGCTGGTCGACGGGGAGCGTGGGCCTGTACGTGGTCCGCTCCAACCACGAGAAGGCCTCCGGCGGCCCCTTCTACCGCTCCCTCCTGCGCCACCAGAGCGCCGACGGCGGCGGCCTGTACGAGATCCTCTACTACGGCGAGAACCAGACGGAAGCCCAGCGCTTCGGTCTCCAGGGCCCGTACGTCATCGCCTTCACGGACGGCGGCGCGCCCTCCTCCTCGCTGTACCACGCGAACCTCACGACCTCGTGGGCGGACTCGCTCGGCATCTCGGGGTACGTCGCGGCGAGCGGCCGCGGCAAGGTCGCCGGTGTCGGGATCACCGGACGGAACACGGCGTTGCCGTACACTGTCGGGCTCGCCAACTCGGCCGCGCAGTACTGGGGTTCGGCCCGTTCCTCGGACGGCTACTTCTCCATCGCGGGCGTGCTGCCGGGGACGTACACCCTGACCGTCTTCAAGGGTGAACTGGCCGTCTACACCAGCTCGGTGACGGTCACCGCGGGCGGTACGACGTCCCTCAACACCATTGCGATCCCGTCCTCCAACGACCCGAGCAACGCGAGCGCGATCTGGCGCATCGGCGACTGGAACGGCTCGCCGAGCGGGTTCAAGAACGCGGACCTGATGACGTACGCGCACCCGTCGGACAGCCGGGCCGCGTCCTGGACCGGCAACGTCGTCGTCGGCAGCGGCACCGAGACCTCGGCCTTCCCCTGCTACCTCTGGAAGGACGTCAACAGCGGCATCATCGTCTACTTCAGGCTGACGGCCGCCCAGGCCGCCGCCGCGCACACCCTGCGCATCGGCGTGACGACGGCCTACGCCAACGGACGGCCGCAGGTCGTCGTCAACGACAACTGGACCTCCGCCGTCCCCTCGCCGCCCTCCCAGCCGAGCACCCGGTCACTGACCGTGGGCTCGTACCGGGGCAACAACTACACATTCACCTACAGCGTGCCGGCGTCCGCCTGGCTGACGGACACCAGCGCGTACAACACGCTGAAGATCTATGTGGCGAGCGGCTCGGGGTCGACGTCCTTCCTCAGTGCGGGCACGTCGATCGACGCGATCGATCTACTGGCCTGAGGTCAACTCCCGTGCGTCCACTGCTGGTTGGTGCCTCCGTTGCAGGTGTACGTGATGATCGCGGCGGAGTTGGCGGTGGACGCGCCGGACACGTCCAGGCACTCCCCGCTCGCGCGCGACTTGACGTTGACGTACGAGCCGGAGGTGGTCAGCGACCACTGCTGGGTGGTGGCCGAGCCACTGCAGTTCTCCTGGGTGACCGTGCTTGCGTTCTCCTGCACGCACAGGGAGCTGTTCCGGACCATCAGCTGGTAGTAGCCGCTGCCGAGGGACTTGAACCAGTACTTCTGGTTGTTGCCGCCGTTGCAGTCGTACTGCTTGATCTGGGCACCCTGCCACAGCGACTGGCTGGTCACGTCGGCGCACTTGCCGCTGTGCCGGGCGATCAGCGTGTTGTACGTGGCACTGGTGCCGGTGACGGTCCCGGCGGCCGTGTCGACGGTGACCTCGGGGTACCAGGACATGGACATCGAGGTGGAGCTGGGGAAGGTCAGCGGCAGCCAGACGTAGCGGGAGTCGTTGACCGTCCCGCCGAAGGAGTTGCCCCAGCGGTCGCCCAGGTAGAGGTAGGAGGTGCCCGAAGTCCCCTGGACTGGAAGGACGTACGCGGTCTGTGAGCCGTAGGCGGTGGAGTCGCCGATGTTCGTCATCGAGGTCCACGGGCCGGAGAGGCTGGTCGCGGTGGCGTACTGCTGCTGGTTGGGGTTCCAGCCGGTGGCGGCCGAAGTCAGCATGAAGTAGACGCCGCCCCGCTTGAAGAGGGCCGGTGCCTCGCGGTGGCCGCCCGGCCAGGGGTTGGCGACCAGGCTGTCGATGCCGGTGTAGTCGGCGGTGAGCCTGTAGATGTGCAGGTCGTAGTTCTCGTTGGCGGCCGAGACCATGTACGCCGTGCCGTCGGTGTCCACGAACGTGGTGATGTCCCGGGACATGTACTGGCCGAGCGGCTGGAAGCTGCCCTGGTAGGTGTAGTTCCCGTCGACTGTGTCCGAGACGGCGACGGCCGCGCGGGCCTGGCTGTAGTCGACGCCGTTCTCCTTGTGCATCCACATCACGAACTTGCCGGTGGAAGCGTTGTAGATGACTTTCGGCCGCTCGATGTAGGCGGTGGACAGCTCGGAGGCGGACGACTGGGTCAGGACGTGGTTCCTGAACTCCGAGTTCTTCAGGTCGGTGGAGCGGTAGGCGTCCACGTACTTGAAGGTGTTGTCGGAGTTGCGGTCCTCGCCGAACCAGTAGTAGTACGAGCCGACCTTGATGACGCCGCCGCCGTGGGCGTGGACGGCGTTGCCCGAAGTGTCCGTGAACTGGATGCCGTTGCTGACGGTCTGGGCGGCCGCCTGGGCCGGTCCGGCGGTCGCGAGGGCGCCGAACAGGCCCAGGCAGAGGGCGAGCAGTACCGCGTACGCACGTCTCATGTCACGCACTCTCCTTCGCGGAGTCGGCCACCGCACCGGTGGCCGTGTCCGCCACGGGGACCCCGAAGTGGGGGGTGCCGTCCGGGTTCCAGCCCAGCTTCTGGATCCGGGTGTGGCGGTTGGGGTCGTTCAGGGGGTCGCCGGTGATCTCCTTGTACTGGCGGGCGTGGTAGACGAGGACGTCGCTGCGGCCGTCCTCGGCGACCGTGAAGCAGTTGTGGCCGGGGCCGTACTGCTTGGTGGTGTCGTTGCTGGTGAAGACGGGGACCTGCGACTTGGACCAGTTGGCGGGGTCCATCAGGTCGGCGTTCGCGTCGACGGTCAGCAGGCCCATGCAGTAGTGGTGGTCGGTGGCGCTGGCCGAGTAGGAGAGGAAGAGCCGGCCGTTGCGGGCGAGGACGGCGGGGCCCTCGTTGACCTTGTAGCCGACGGTCTCCCAGTCGTACTCCGGTGTGGAGAGCCTGACTTGACGGCCCGTCAGGGTCCATGGGTTCGCCATCTTCGACAGCCAGAGGGCGGTGTTGTTGTCCATGCCGGGCTCGTGCTGGGCCCAGACGAGATAGCGGCTGCCCCGGTGGGAGAAGGTGGTGGCGTCGAGAGAGAAGGTTTCCCAGGCGGTTTTCACCTGGCCCCGCTCCACCCAAGTCCCCTTGAAGGGATCGGGGTTGGCGTTCTCCAGGACCCAGATGCGGATGTCCCACACGCTCTCGGCGGGCGCGGAGGCGAAGTAGATGTACCACCTGCCGCCGATGCGGTGGATCTCCGGCGCCCAGATGTGCGCGCCCATGACGCCGGTGGCGTGCTTGGTCCAGATGACGGACTCGGCGGCGGTCGCGAGGCCGTTCAGGGTGCGGGAGCGGCGCAGGACGATGCGGTCGTACTCGGGGACGGTGGCCGTGAAGTAGTAGTGGCCGTCGGCGTGGCGGTGGATGTACGGGTCGGCGCGCCGGCGGACGAGCGGGTTCACGAACGGGGCCGCCTTCGGGGTCGGCGCGGCGGTGGCCACTGCGGGGGTGGCCGCCAGGGCGCCGGCGGCGAGGGCGGCCCCCTTCAGCATCAGGCGGCGGCTGGGGACTGGGGGCAGGTCGTTGTTGCGGCTCATGCGGCTGCCTCTCGGGGGACGTTCGAGGTAGCGAACACCATCTGTGATTACGAACGCCGAAAAGGTAAGGGTGTGGAACGAGGAGGTCAACGGGTCTGACGCGACTCGCAGAGAGCGCTTTCGCAATTTCCGGCGTATCGCAGATTTTCTGTTATCGGCGGCCCTCCCAGCCCGTCTCCTCTGACGTGCGCAGCCATAGCCAGCAGACAGCAGCCGTCGCCGGAGCCCTCGCGGCGGTCGCCGCCCTGCTCTCCACCGCCCACCCCGCCGCGGCCGCCGGTACCCGTGACGTCACCGCCGACGTGCTCGCCGACCGGGACGTGACGCTCACCGGCGACACCGTGGTCACCGTGCCGTCCGGGACGACGACGTACGACGGGGTGTTCCACGGCGAGGGCACGCTCACCGTGCGCGGCGGCGGGACGCTGGTCCTCACCAAGGACAGCGACTTCACGCTCCCCAGGTCACGTCAGCGGCAGGTGGTCAAGACGCAGGGCGGCAACCACCCGTACGTCACCACGGACGACGCCGACCCGCCCGCGATCACCGTCGAGCGGGGCGCGACCCTGCAGTACGGCACCGGCGGGACGACCGGGCTGATCGGGCACTTCCCGTACAACACCCCGGCGTTCCGGCTCAACCAGGACAACATCCGGGTCGACGGCACGCTGCGGCTGTCGCTGACGAGCGCCTACAACCTGGGCACGATCAGCGGCTCGGGCCTGATCACGCAGCCCCGCTTCCTCTGGGGCACCTGGGACCTGTCGGGCACCCACACCTTCTCCGGAGTGATCGACAACGGCACGCAGGTGAACGCCGGACGCCCGGAGTACGCCACGTCGCTGCCGAACGTGCGCAAGATCCTCAACCAGGGCACGTACACGGTCGACACCCCGCTGGGCCAGACCGTGACCATGGGCATGGACTTCTACCAGCGCGAGTACGGCAGTGACATCAACATCCAGTCCCGGCCCGGCAGCAAGGTGATCCTGACCGGCCAGTACAGCTGGTCGAACCAGGGCGGCGACACCAACCCCTCACTCAGCGACCCGTCCCTGAACTGGACGCCCGCGCACAAGAACGTCAACAAGCGCGGCACCAACATCAAGGGCGCGAACGTCCAGTGGGGCAACGGCACGACCGACAAGATCTTCATGCCGGGCACGGCAGAGACCGTTTACATCAACTTGCTCGCGGCGCGCTCCCGTTCGCTGCTCACGTTCGACTACGACGGGCCGGTGACGCTGGGCGCTCCCATCGGCGGCGGCAGGTTCCACGACACGCTGGCCGCGCCCGGCGCCGGGGACATCGTCATCAAGGGGACGAAGGGCAACGACGTGACCTTCGCCGCCGTCCAGTACTACAACGGCTCGACGACGGTCGAGAAGGGCGCGGTACTGCGACTGGGCAGCGGCAAGCCGGGCGGGGACGGCGGGCTCTACACCAAGGGTGACCTCTACAAGGTGGTCGACAACGGCTCGCTGGTGCTGAACAACACGGGCAAGGCCCTGGCCCTGTCCCGGATCAGCGGCAGCGGGTCGCTGACGCAGACCGGGACCGCCACGGCGACCCTGACGGGAAGCGGGGTGACGTACACCGGCACTACGACGGTCAAGAAGGGCACCCTGGCGCTGCGCTCCGGCGCAAACCTCGTCCACAGCAAGGCGATCAGACTCAGCTCGACGGGCTCGCGGCTCGACGCCGGGCCGTCCGGACTGCGCGTGGCCACCACGCTCACCGGCAAGGGGACCGTGGAGGGGGCGGTGACCAACGACGGTGTCGTGGCGGGCGGGGTCACGGTCTCCGGGAGCTACACGCAGAGCGCGAAGGGCGAACTCGTCCTGGGCGCCGAGCCGTTGAAGGTGAAGGGATCCTCGGTCCGACTGGCCGGAGACCTCGACCTGTCGGCCGCCGGGACGAAGCCCGCGCGAGAGATCACCGTCATCGAGCACTCGGGCAAGTCGAAGACCACCGGTACGTTCAGGGGACTGAAGCAAGGCGCACGCCTGAAGCTCGCCGACACCACGTACCGGATCAGCTACAGCGGCGGCGACGGCAACGACGTGACCCTGACCGCGACCAGCACCAGCCACTCCCCGACCGCCGCGCACCCGGACACGGCATCGTCCGGCGCGGCGGCAGCCGCCGGCCCCCGCACCGCCAACACCGCGAGCAGTGGCCTCGGTTGGTGGCCGTACGTGCTGGCGATGGGGCTGCTCCTCGGACTCGTGGTGCCCGCGGCCATGCGCGGGCGCAGTGGCCGACGGAGGGGCGGGCGGCATGCGGCGCAGGGTTAGCGGTTGTCCGGTTCAGCGTCCGCTCGGCGCCTCGAGGAAGCCCAGTCGGGGGGCCAGCGCACGGGCCTCGGCAGCCCAGTCGGCGAGGAAGGCGAGCGTCGACCCACGTTCCTGGTAGCGGAGTTCGCCGGACACGGTGCGGGCGCCGCCGTAGTCCAGCTGCTCCTCGCCCGCGCGGGCCAGCGACAGGGCCGTGAGCCAGTCGTACTTCACGGCCGAGGCGCACACCGCCAGCCGTACGAGGTGTTCGTCGCCGCCCCAGCCGCCCTCCCGCAGGCCGTACAGGTACGCCGCGTACGCCCGCGCCGCGTACTCGGGCAGGCGGGTGGCCGGGACGAACAGGTCGAAGACGGAGTCGGGGAGGTAGTTGCCGAGGTCCTCGCCGAGGGCTCCGTCGCCGGCGAACGCCCAGTCGAAGAGCACGCTGCCGGAGCCGTCGGAGCGGACGTTGGCGGGCCACTGGTCGAGGTGGCTGAGGGCGCGCGGCAGGCTCTCCATGATCTGGAGGAACCACTCGCGGTCGTGGTGCAGGCGGACCATGTCGTGGCGCAGGCCGGGCGGGAAGTGGTCGCGAACCAGCGGCTGTTGCCAGGCTTCGTCGTCGTCGAGGAGTTCTTGGCCGCGGGTCTTGCTGCCCACGTACTCGCGCAGGAACCGACGGGAGAGCCAGGGGCGGTCCGCCGTTTCGCCCACGGCGGCCTGGGCCGCGCCGAGGCGGCGGGCATGTTCGATGTGCCGGGCGAGCGGCCAGGACGTCGCCGGCTCGCCCCGCACGTCCTCCAGCCACAGCGCCACGTCGCCGTCGGGCCGCTCCACGCAGGCGAGCAAGCGGGGAGCGCGGATGCCGTACGGCCGCCAGATCTGCGCGAGGCCGGACTCGTAGACGTGGGCCTCGCGCCGCCAGTGGTTCCAGTGCCGGGGGTCGTCGGAGGCCGCCCAGCGTCCGGTGGCCTTCTTGTTGCGGGTGAGCACCTTCAGGACGGCCGAGCGGTTCCCGCCCGCGTCTCCGGCCGATACGCGCCATACGCCCGCGGTGACGCCGTTCCTGGGGTTGTGCACCAGGGGTTCGAGGACGGGCTTGTCGGTGCCTAGCACCTCGCGTGCCTCGGCGTGCAGGAGAGCGGTTGCAGGCATTGCCCAAGACTAGAGCCCGGGTGATCGTCGCAGGGCGGGCGAAGATCAACTCAAGTGGACACGGTCCGATGTGGATTCCAGCCCCCGCTCGACTACCGTCAATGCCATGACCAGCAACACCGCCCTCACCGAAGCCCTCGCCGCCGGAACCGTCGTTCTCGACGGCGGCATGTCCAACCAGCTCGAGTCCGCCGGGCACGACCTGAGCGACGAGCTGTGGTCGGCGCGGCTGCTCGCCGAGCGTCCCGAGGCGATCACCGAGGCGCATCTCGCGTACTACGAGGCGGGCGCGGACGTCGCGATCACCTCCAGTTATCAGGCCACGTTCGAGGGGTTCGCAAAGCGCGGGATCGGGCGGGAGAAGGCAGCCGAACTGCTCTCCCTGAGCGTGGAGTTGGCGCGCGAGGCGGCGCGGCAGGCGCATGCGAAGGGGGTCGCGCGACCGCTGTGGGTGGCCGCGTCCGTCGGCCCGTACGGGGCGATGCTCGCGGACGGGTCCGAGTACCGGGGGCGGTACGGGCTGAGCGTCGACGAACTGGAGCGCTTCCACCGGCCTCGCCTGGAGGTGCTGGCGGCTGCCGGTCCCGACGTGCTGGCCCTGGAGACGGTGCCCGACTCCGACGAGGCGGCCGCGCTGCTGCGGGGGGTCCGCGGGCTGGGGGTGCCCGCGTGGCTCTCCTACTCGGTCGAGGGTGGACGGACTCGGGCCGGCCAGCCGTTGGAGGAGGCCTTCGGTCTTGCCGCCGACGTGGACGAGGTGATCGCTGTCGGCGTCAACTGCTGTGCGCCGGAGGACGTCGACGGCGCGGTGCGGATTGCTGCCCGTGTCACCGGCAAGCCGGTTGTCGTCTACCCCAACAGTGGCGAGGCCTGGGATGCGGAGGCGCGCGCCTGGACCGGGCGGTCCTCCTTCACCTCCGAGCAGGTGACGGGCTGGCGGACGTCCGGGGCTCGGTTGATCGGCGGGTGCTGCAGGGTGGGGCCGGGGGCCATCGCGGGGATCGCCGGGGCGTTGCGGGGCTGAGCCGGTTCGCCTTCTCGCCGTAGGGCTTCTGTTGTCATGCGGCTGCCGCTTTTCCGTGGTTGATCGCGCCCACGCGGCGGAGCCGCATATTGGCACTGTCCCGCGCCCCTTCAGGGCGCTACTCTCGCCGGTGGGAACCGGTTGCCGGGCTGTTTCTGCAGTTCCGAGGGGGCGAGGCGGGCATGACCAGGAAGAGCGACGACGCGAGCCGCAGCACCATCCGGGATGTGGCCGCCCGTGCGGGGGTGTCCGCGTCGACCGTCTCTCGGGTGCTCGGCGGGGTGTATCCGGTGAGCGCCGCGACGCGTAGCCGTGTGATGCGTGCCGTGCACGAGATGGACTACGTCGCCGACGCCCGTGCCAAGGCGGTCGCCGGGGTCGGGACGCCCGCCCTCGCCTTCGTGCTCGAGGACATCACCGGGCCGTCGTTCGCGCACATGGCGTACGGCGTGGAGCGCGAGGCGACCCGGCTCGGGCATCTGTGCCTGGTGTGCAGCACGGAGGGGGATGTGCGGCACGAGCTGGAGTTCGTGGAGATGATGCGGGCCCAGCGCGCCGCCGCCGTGATCCTTGTGGGCGGCGTCGCCGACACCCCCGAGTACCGCGAGCGGACCCGCCGTATCGCCGACTCGCTGGCGTCGGCCGGTTCGCGGCTGGTGCTGTGCGGCCGGCCGCCGCTCGGCCCCGGCGCCCCGGTGACGGTCATCGAGTACGACAACGAGGGCGGCGCCTACGCCCTGGTCGCCCATGTGCTCGCCCAGGGCCACCGCCGTGTTCTGTTCCTCGGCGGCAAACCGGACCACACGACGGCCCAGGGGCGTGAGCGCGGCTATCTCGCCGCCCATCGCGCCCGCGGTCTGGAGCCCGACCCGGCGCTGCTCCTGCACGGCGACTTCACCCGCGACGCGGGCCACCGTCTGATGCGCGAAGCCCTCAAGGAGGGGCTCGAGTTCACGGCCGTGGTCGCGGCCACCGACATGGTCGCGGCCGGTGCGCTCACCGCGCTGCACGAGGCGGGCCTGGACGTGCCGGGCGATGTTTCGCTGGCCGGTTACGACGACATTCCGTTCGCCCGCGACCTGCACCCCGCCCTGACCACGGTGCACGTCCCGTACGAGGAACTGGGCCGCCTCGCCGTCCGTACGGCCCTGGGCCGCAGTGCGGAGACTCCGGACGAGCATCTGCTGCTGGGGACGCATGTGGTGGTGCGGGACTCGGTGGCGGCAGCGCCGGAGTAGCCGCCCCGCGTGGTCACTGCCGGCGGACCGAGCCGGGCAGCCGCAGGCGCCGTACAACCGAGCGCAGTTCCGTACTGCGCGTGGGCAGACCGTCGACCTGGACCGATGCGGGTGTGGATTCCGCGGTCCTGAGGGAGTCGGCGGTCCACAGGGCGAGTTCGGCATCCCGCGGCCCATAAGCGGTGCGCGGCTCGCCCGCGTCGAAGATCCGCACCGGATGCGACTCGTCCCAGCGCTCCCAGCCGGGGTTCCCGTCGGCCGCGAACCGCACCCACGCCGCGTGCATGGTGTCGGCCAGCTCCTCAGGGGCGCCCTCGCCGGCCAGCCTGCGCGATTCCGGTACGTCGCCGGTGTCGAAGACGAAGCCGAGCTCCAGGGCGTGGCAGGCGCCGAGGTCAGGGAGGCTGGAGGGCCAGCCGAACTCGTAGACGTACGAGGTGTCGGGGCGGGCGTCGGCCAGCCGGTGCAGCGGCACGCGCAGCAGGTGGTCGGTGACCATCTGGCCGACGATCTCGGCGGTGCCGGCCTCCGGGTGCAGGGTGCGGTAGCCGCGGGGCACCTCGGTGCCGCAGCGGCAGCGGGCCATGGCGCCGGCGAGGGCGACCGCACCGAGCCGGTCGACGCGTTCCAGGAGGCCGCCGGGGACGAGCCAGAGGCGGTACTCCTCGCTGGTCCAGCCCAGCATCAGGTCCACGTCCTTCGCCGCGTCGCCGTCGACCAGGGCCTGAAGAGGGTCGCGCGGCACGAGGTCGCCGTCGACGACGATGCCGAAGGAGGGGCCGCCGAGCACGGGGCTGCTGAGCTTGCCGACCTCGGTCTGGGTACGCAGCAGCAGGTCACGGTCGACCTCGGCGAAGGCCGCGGCGGTGGCGGGGATCTTCAGCCGGTTGGCCATGCGGCGCACCATGCGCCGTACCTTGTCCCGTTCGAACGCTTCGGGCGGCCCGCTCTGCAGGACCGCCCGCCGCATGAGCCCCTGTGCCTGCGGGGCGGCCAGCAGGGCGCCGATGCTGATCGCCCCCGCCGACTGGCCCGCGAGGGTGATCCGGTCCGGGTCGCCGCCGAAGGCCGCGACCGACTCGTGGACCCACTGCAGGGCGGCGAGCTGGTCGCGCAGGCCGGGGTTGGCGGGGGCGTCCGGGAACAGTCCGTAGCCCTCGACGCCAAGCCGGTAGTTCACCGAGACGAAGACGACGCCGTCCCGGGCGAAGTTCCGCCCGTCGTACACGGGCACGGCGGAGGATCCCCTGGTCAGGGCGCCGCCATGCAGCCACACCAGAACCGGGAGCCGGGCCCCTGGACCCGGCTCCGGCGTCCACACGTTCAGATTGAGGCAGTCGTCACCAGGGACGACGGGGTCGGACAGGTACTTCTCGAAGGCCTCGGAGTAGGGCGGCTTCGGCGGCGTCGGCCCGAACGCGCTCGCGTCGCGCACACCGTCCCAGGGCTCGGGCGGCACGGGCGGGCGGAACCGGCGGGGGCCGAAGGGGGGTGCGGCGTACGGGATGCCCCGGAACACCGCGATCCCGTGCTCGTACCGGCCTCGTACGGCCCCGTACGGCGTGCTCACCACGGGGCCTGTCTCGACTGCTGCCGTCATACGACCACCAGCCTCCTCACCGCGCCACTGCACCGGTAACAACAGAGCACCACAGGTCGCCCCGGTATTCCGGTGCAGAGCGCGATTCGGCCGCTACTTGGGGTACGCGGCTACTTTCTGTACACGGTTACTACTTCGCGTACATGAGGGTGCCGAAGCCGAGCTGGTCGTAGCCGCCGCTGGTCGAGCCGTAGTCGCCTCCTCCGCCTTCGGGGGCGACGAGGTTGTAGTACATGGCCGAGATGTACTTGTCGTCGAGGTACAGGCGCCGGTTGTAGTGGAAGTGGAGCATGGCCCACACCGGGCGGACCTGACCGCGGGAGCCGGAGGAGATCACCGTCTGGGACGACTGGGCGCAGCTCTGCCCGGTGCCCCACGTGTAGGTGGTGTAGGGCACGTCCTGGCCGGTGTTGTACTTGGCGACGTACTGGGCGGCCTTCATGAAGCGGCGGCTGTCGTACGAGTAGAGGTCGTCTCCCTGGTTCCAGGCCATCTCGCAGAGAGCGCCCATCTGCCCCATGCCCATGATGGTGTGGCCCTGGTCGCGGCCGGACTCCTGCCACTGGCCGAGGGCGTAGCCGTCGGAGTCGGTGTACAGGTACGGGACCGCGTGCGCGATGGAGCCGTTGCCGGCGCCGGACTTGAAGTAGCTGACGGCCTGGTCGTACTTGGCGGCGTTGTCGGTGAGGATCCCGATGGCCATGATCGAGGCCATGTTGCACAGGTCCCAGTTGGCCCAGTAGTTGGTGATGCAGGCGTCGTTGTGGCTGGTCAGGAAGCTGTTGTTGAGCGGGTAGAAGACGTTGACCATCATCTTCTGGAACGCGGCGAGGTCGAACCCGGCGTAGCCGCGCATGAGCTCGGCCGCCTGGCAGAACTCCCAGCCGTAGATGCCGGCCGCGAGGAACCGGTCGGCGTTGCCGGTGAGGGTGGTCAGCTTGGACGACCAGGCGTTGAGGATCTTGACCGCGGTGTCACCGTTGGCGGCCGTACCGCCCACCGCCCAGCGCAGGGCGTTCTGGTAGGCGGCGGCGATGTCGTTGTAGAGGATGCCGTAGTTCTCGCCCGTGCCGCCGCGGATGATCGTGGCCTGCGGGTTGGGCGTCCAGGTGGACTGCGAGTGGGAGTTGGCGGTCAGCTTGTTCCAGCCGGACAGCCAGGGGTCGGTCTTCGCCGCGACCTTGACCTTGGCGCGGTTGATGTCGCCGGCGTTGTGCAGCATGCCAGGGTGGGTGAAGGTCGAGGGGGCTGCGTCGGCGGTGTTGCCCGCCAGCGCGGCCGCGGAGCCCCCGAGGGCGAGTGCGGCGGTGAGACCGCCGGCGGTCCTCAGCAGACCGCGGCGGCTCAACTCGCCCTGTTCAAGGGGCTGGTGGGGGGAGATGCGGCTCATCTTGTGCGACTCCAATCCGTGGGGGGATCAGTCGGGGGTGATGCTCACCTCTTCGAACCGGGCGGTGCCGAGGGCCAGGGGGCTGCGCGAGCAGACCACCAGACCCACGTGGAAGGGGGCGTCGCCGAAGCCGGGGATCTCGCCGGAGGCGAGGGCGGTCCAGGTGGCGCCGTCATCGGTGGAAACCGCTGCGGCGAAGGCGGTCCCGGCGCGCTTCAGCCGCAGCAGCAGGGGCAGTTGTACGGTCGCGGTGCCGGAGAACGCGGAGGCACCGGCCACGGTCCTGCGCAGCATCAGCTGCGCGGAGGTCCCGCCGGTGACGATCACCCCGGCGGCCTGGTCGAACGGTGACAGCGACTTGGCCATCAGCAGCCCCACCCGGTCGGCGGTGGCTCCGCTGCGGGTGACCAGCCGGGCGGTGACGGTGCAGTCGCCGGTGACGGGCTGTCGTACGAACTGCCCTGTCATTCCTTGGTTGTTGACGGTCAGGTCGACGCCCGCGCCGCGGACCGTGAAGGTCCCGCCCTCGTACGACGTGCTGCCCGGCGTGCGGATCGCGACCACGCCGAGCGTCCCGTACGCCCGGTCGTCGAGGATCACGTCGCCGAGGTCGCCGTGGGTCCAGGGGGCGGGCGGCGGTGTGCCGACCGTGAGGGCGAGGGTGGCGGTGCCGTCGCCTGCCGCGTTGCCCGCGCCGGTCGTGATCGTGAACTCGCCGGTCTGGTTGGGGGTTCCGCAGATCAGGCCGGTGCGCCTGTCGACGCGCAGGCCGTCGGGGAGACCGTCGGCGGTGAAGCGTATGGGCTCGTGCGAGGCACGGAGAAGGTGCCGGAACGAGACACCCTGGTTGGCGAACGCCGTTGAGGCGGAGGTGAGTTGGGGCACGGAGGGCGTCGGCATGGATGCCGTCGCCGGGTCCGAGAGCGGTCCGCGGCCACCGGCGTTCGTCTTCGCGACGACGTAGTGGTACGTCGTTCCCGGTGCGCCGGTGGCGTCGGCGTAGCGGATGCGGGTGCCGAAGCCGACGGGACCGATGCCGGTCGCGACGGTGTGGTACGGGCCGTCGGCGTCCTCGGCCCGCAGCACCTTGAAGCGGGCGGAGGGGTCCGGGTCGGTCCAGGCCAGCTCGACGGCGTCGGAGCCGCTTGTCGCCGTGAGGCCGGCCGCGGTTCCGGCCGGGCGCGGTACGGACCACACCTCGCCCGAGGCCGACGTCACGGTGACGTTGTCGAAGGCTCCGGTGCCGGTCTCGGCGTAGTCCTCGTCGACTCCGAGACAGGAGGTGAGGACGAGACCGGCCTGCGCGGTGTGTCCCAACTCGACGTCGGTGGCGCCGACTTCGGTCCAGCGGATGCCGTCCGGGGAGATCGCGCCGGTGCACCGGCGGCCCTTGCGCGTCACCCGCACCCAGTACGGCGCCCGCAGCCGGTAGCCGTCACCTGCGCCCTCGACGTACGGGGCCTCGAGCGGGGTCGCGGACTCCGGGAGGGTGCCGAGGTTGGAGATCGGGAAGGCGGCGCCCGTGGTGATGGCGTCCTGCTGGGCGGGCGGCACGGGCGTGCTGCCAGTGGCGGAGACGTCCGCCCCGTCCGACGGACGCACACTCCACACCCCGCTCCAGGTGTGCAGCGGCAGCCCCTGGATCAGCATGTCGGCGTGCGCCGCATCGGGGTCGACGGAGGCGCGCAGGGTGACGCCGATCTTGGAGTACTGCGAGCTGAGCGGCCACACGATGCGCGCGGTGACCGTGCCGTCGCCCGGCAGCGGCAGATGCGCGAGGCGGTAGGTGTCGGCGGTGCCGCTCGCCTCCAGCACGAAGCGCTCACCGTCGAACGCGGCCGAACCGGGGATCCTCACATCGCCGAGGTCCTGGGTGGACCAGGGGACGGGGAGACCGGCAGCGGCGGAGACGGTGCGTGAATCGCCGCTGCTGCCCTGGGAGTTGGAGGCGATGACCGTGTAGTGGTACGTCCGTCCCGGGCGCGCTTCGATATCGCTGTACGCCGGCTTGTCGAGGCCCGTGGCGATCTCCTCGTACGGGCCCTCGGGCTCGGTCGCCCGGCGGACGGTGTACGTGCTCGCCCACGCGGACGGCAGCCAGCTCACTGTGACGGACTTGCCGTCGCCGACCGCCGTGAGGCCCGCCGGAGCCGTCGGCACCGGCACCGTCGACGAGGTGGACGTCGCGCCAGCGTAGGCGAAGGTGCCCCAGCTGGGCAGGTCGTCGTTGCTGCCCTCGACTGCGCGGGCGCCACCGGTGCCACGGAAGACGGCGGCCTTGGTGTACGGGGTGTCGAGGCCGCGGACGCCGGCGTAGTGGGCGTAAGCCATCTCGTAGATCGGCGGAAGGTTGCCGCGGCCGGTCGCGGAGACGGCCTTCTTGATGTACTTGCCGGTGCGGTCGAGGTCGGGGGTGAAGGGGACGTCGCCGCCGAGGTTGTAGCGGGCGGCGTACTCGAAGTTCGCGAGGATGCGGTTGCCGTTGAAGGCCCACAGGTCGACGCCCTGGTTCCAGGCGACCTGGGCGATGTCCCCGGTCAGGCCGACGGCGAGTTGTTCGTGGCCCTGGTCGCGGCCGGCCTCCTGGCCCTGGCCGGCGTCGGTGACGATGCGGTGCGGGATGCTGCCGTTGCCGGCGCCGGCCGCGGCGAAGCGCAGGGCGTCCTCGAAGAGGACGCGCTCCTCGCAGAACACGCCGATGGCCAGGATGGTCTGAAGGGCCGTCAGATCCCAGTTGCCGTTGGCGTAGAGCATGTAGCCGGACACGGCCGGATACCAGACGTCGAGGAAGGACCGCTCGCAGCGGGCGATGTCCGCCGCCGCCCAACCGTCGTAGTCGCTATGCCGGAGGAGTTCGGCGGCGTTGACGAACTTGAAGGCCTGGAGCCCGGCGCCGAGCGGACCGTCCGCACCGGTGATCGCCGTCAGGGACGCCGACCATGCGTCGAGGATGTCGCGGGCCTTGTCCGCGTGGGCGCGCTCGCCGGTGACCGCCCACATGAGGGCATTCTGGTAGGCGGCGGCCGAGTCGGCGACGGCCTGGTTCTGGAAGTTGGTGGGGCCGCGGCCCCAGGTGGTGATCTGGCCCGTGTTCTGGATGGCGTAGGAGGACGAGGAGCGGGCGTGCGCTGCGAACGCCAAGTAGCCGTCATAGACGGGGGATTGCCTGGCGGTGACGGCTGCTTTCATACGGGCGAGGTCGTCGGCGGTGTGCAGCAGCCCCGGGTGGGTGAAGGCTCTGGTTCCGGTGTCGGTTTGGGCGGCGGCCCGGGCGGCGGTGGGGACGAGCAGTCCGCTCGCGCCCGATGCCAGCAGCAGGGCCGCCGCGCCGCCGAGGAAGCCCCGGCGGCTCGTCGCGGGGGTGCTCATGACGCCGCGGCCGCCTCGGCCTCGGCGGTCGTGAGGAACGTCAGGTTCGTGACGTGCTCGTTGTAGAACCACTGGATCGCGTCGGTGGTGTAGTACCACTTGGGCTTCTTCATCGAGTCGGCGATGACGGCGCCGTTGATCACCAGGTTCTCGAAGGTGACGTTCTTGATGGCGTGGTCGGCGTCGTAGCCGAGGAAGAGCGACGGCTCGGCGCGGGTGCCCGTGTAGGTGAGGTTCTTGACGTAAACGTCTTCGATACCGCGGCCGACCGAGGTGTTGTACTTCGGGTTGAACATCACCTTCATGTAGATGACCTGGCCCCAGCGGAAGTCCTCGATGCGGATGTCCTCGATGCGGACGTTCTTGATGAGGTTGGAGTCGCCGGGATTGAGGGCGATGCAGCCCTGGTAGTTCATCTGGGGTTCGCGGTGGTCGAGGACGTCGATGTTCTTGATGACCAGGTTCTCGAGCGTCTCGGGGGCGTCGGTGTTGCCGTGCGTGCCGACGTTGATCGGGTGCGCGACATCTGCCCACAGGGTGCAGTTCTGGATGGTGATGTCGCGGGTGTCGCCGTAGTAGTTCCAGCGGTGGCAGTAGATGGCGAAACAGTCGTCGGAGTTGCGCATGAAGCAGCCGTCGAAGACGATCCCGGTCGAGGAGAACACGTCGAAACCGTCTCCATTGCCCTTCGAGCTGAACGCACGCGCCTTCTTGACGTGGACGTTCTCGCTCATGCCGAACGTGCCCGCGTAGCCGTTGGGGTTCATGATGATGACGTCCTCGACGCGGATGTTCCTGCTGCCCTCGCAAAGGATGCCGCCGGGGCCGGCGTTGAGCATGCCGTGGCCGGTGAGGGCCGCCTTCTCCACGTCCTTGAAGAACACCTGCGCCTGCAGGACGGCGCCGCCCGCGAGATGGACGGTCTTGCCGCTGGGGACGGTGAGGACGTTGCCGGTGACGGTGTGCACGCCGGGGCCGAAGTAGATGACGTCCGGGTCGTCGGCCGAGGGCGGGTTGGGGCAGATGTGGTTGGTGATGACATGCAGACAGTCGAAGATCTCGTCGTTGATCTGGACGACGACGTCCTTCGGCTCGTCGAGGGTGAACACCAGGGTGTCGCCGCCGAGTTCGGGCCTGATGCCCAGCGAGTCCGGTCTCACCCGGGCCTTGGTGGTGCCGCCCTTGAGGTAGGTGACCTCGATCTCGACGGAGCCCTGGAAGTCGAAGTACACCATCGAGGTGTTGTAGACCTTGCCGGACCCGGTGGTCGGGTTGATCTCCTCCAGCTGAGGCCGGTAGATGTCGAGCGTCTGCCAGTCGCCGTCGGGAGCGGTGCGCACCCGTACCTTGAAGCTGGTGTTGGTCGGCATGGTGGCGGGGCGGGGGTAAGTGACCAGCTTCGGCGCGGAGTTGTCGTCGGCCGCCCGGGCCGCCGTGGCGGTCAGGCCGCCCGACAGTCCGGCGGCGAGCACGGTGGCGCCCGCCGCCTGCAGGGCGGTACGGCGTGACAGAGGCGTGTTCATGCGTGACTCCTTGCAAGAGATCGCAACAGGTCGGTACGAGAGGTTGCTTGCGGCCGGTTACTTGAGGCCGGTGGTGGACATTCCGGCGACGAAGCCGCGCTGGGCGACGAGGAAGATCAGCAGAATCGGGACCACGTACATCACCGAGCCGGCGGCCAGGAGGTTGTTGACGGGCAGTCCGCCCGGAGTGACGTACGAGGTCATGAGGGCGACGGAGAGCGTGGTGCGGTCGCTGGACAGGAGCAGCATGGGGGCGATGAAGTCGCCCCAGCTCCAGGTGAAGGCGATCACGAAGCTCGCGGCCAGCACCGGCCAGGACTGCGGCAGGAAGATCCGCCAGAAGATCCCGGCGTATCCGCAGCCGTCGACGATGGCGGCCTCCTCCAGTTCCCGGGGCATCCCGGCGAAGAACTGCCGGAAGAGGAAGACCAGGTACGGAGCTGCCGCCAGCCCCCACAGCACCCAGGGCCAGTAGGTGTTGACCATGCCGAGCTTCGCGAAGATGAGGTACGTCGGGAAGAGCGTGATCATCTGCGGCAGCATCATCGAGCCGAGCAGCACCCCGAACAGGACCTTCTTGCCGGGGGCGCCCAGCCGGGCGAAGCCGAAGCCGACCCAGGCGGAGCTGAGGGAGACCAGGGTGGCGTAGATGAGCGAGATGACCAGGGAGTTGCGGGCGTAGCCGAGGAAGTCGATCTGGGTGAACGCGTCGGCGAAGTTGTGCCACTGGATCTTGTCGGGCAGCCAGTGCACCGGGGACGCGGCCAGCTCGGGCGTGGTCTTCAGGCCGGTGACGACCAGCCAGCCGAAGGGGCCGAGCATCAGGCCGGTGATCACGACGAGGACGGTGTAGAGGACCAGGCGGGATGCGCGCACCCGCACCTGCGTCGCGGAGTCGGGGGTCTTCGGCGTCATGGTCGCGGCGGTCACTTCTCGGCCTCCGGGTCGACGTTGTAGAACACCACGCCGGACGTGGCTTTGAAGATGAGTCCGGTCACGACGAGGATCAGGACGAAGAGCACCCACAGGAGCGCGGAGGCGTAGCCGTAGCGGCCGAGCGCGAAGTACTCGGCGAACACGTGCATCATGTACATGTAGTTGGTCTGCGGGATCGCGGTGACGCCCTTGGGAGTGGCGTCGGCGGCGATCAGCAGCGGCATGATGGTCTGCACCGAGGCGATCATCCCGGTCACGGCCTGGAAGAGCAGGACCGGTGAGAGCAGCGGCACGGTGATGCTGCGGAAGGTCCGCCAGGCGCTCGCGCCGTCGATCCGGGCCGCCTCATGGAGCTCGCGGGGCACGTCCTGGAGACCCGCCAGCGAGATGATCATGACGTTTCCGGCGGCCCACAGCACCGCCATCAGGATCACGTAGCGGGCGTACGGGTCGTCCAGCCAGGCGACGGCGTTGACGCCGAAGATGTTCAGGACACCGTTGGCGGCACCCGAGTCCCGGTTGAACAGCTGCTTGAAGATGAGCCCCGCGCCCACCGGCGGCACCACGGCCGGCAGATAGAGCAGGGTGCGGAACACACCGCGCGCCTTGAGAGGACGGTTGACCAGGACCGCGAGGGCGAGTCCCGCGATGATCGACAGCGGTACGGAGGTGATGGCGAACACGCCCGCGCGGCTCAGCGAGTCCCACGTCACCGGGTCGGAGAGCAACTCGCGGTAGTTGCCGAGCCCGACATAGCGCCAGTGCGGCGAGATGCCGTCGAAGGTGGTGAAGCTCAGCCACAGGGCGTACGCCATGGGGCCGACGGTCAGCAGCAGGAACCCGATGATCCAGGGCGAGGTGAACATGTAGAAGGCGCGGTGCCGCCGTGCCGTCATCGAGCCGCGGGGCAGGTCCGCGGAGCGGGCGGAGCCGGTGCGCGCGGCGGACCGGGGCCGCTGCGCGGCTTCGGAGATCTGACCGACTGTCATCCCACCTGCTCCTTACCGCGCTTCATCTGCTCGTTGACGACCGAGTTGAGACGTCCCGCGAGGGTGTCCACGGAGATCCGGCCGTTCATCGCGGCCGGGATGACCTGGTTGATGAGGGCTTCCAGCGCGTCCCACTTGATGTAGGGGGTGAAGGGAGTCACCGAGAAGTGCTTCAACTCGGCCTCCTGCACCTTGAGCACGCGTTTCTGGTAGTCCTCCTTGTGCGGCATCAGCGGCTGGAGCGACTTCAGGCTCGGTATCCCCCAGCCGCCCTCCGCGCGCGCCTCGGCCGGTCCCTCGCCGAAGAACCACTCGAAGACCCGCCAGGCGGCGTCCTTGTTGCGCGCCTTCTTCGGCATCCACATGCCCGTGGCGCCCTGACAGGAGCTGAGCCGCGGGCCGCCTTCGAAGACGGGGGCGGGGGCCAGGCGGGACACCTTCGCCACCTTCGGCTCGGCGTTGATCATTCCGCCCAGCCAGTAGCCGCTGCCGGACATGGCCATGCGGTTCGCGACATAGGTGGGCCCGTCCCAGGCGTCGGGGTTGGGCTGGATGAGGCTCGGCCCCACCTTGGTCCTGGCGTAGTCCAGATACCAGGTCAGGGCCTTGCGCGCCTCGGGGGTGGTGAAGTCGACGCGGCTGAAGTCCTCGGTGAAGAGACTGCCTCCGGCGGCGGCCGTCAGGTTCGTGAAGAGGATGCCGAGACCCAGACCGTTGTAGCTGCCGCCGTAGACCGTGGTCTGGCCGTTCTTGCGCTGGACCAGACGCTTGGCGTTGTCCAGCCACTCCTCGAACGTGACCGGCTCGGTCTCGGAGGGGTAGTCGACGCCCGCCTTGTCGAAGAGGGCGGTGTTGTACCAGAACATCGCGTCCTGGGAGAAGTCCTTCGCCATGCCGTAGCGGGGGCCCCTGCCCTGGGTCTTCCCGTCGTAGCGCCACAGGTCGTTGGCCGGCGCCAGGTCGTCGGCCTTGAGGACGGTGGACCTGGCGAAGTACGGGTCCAGGTTCTCGGCCACGCCACGGGCGGCGAAGTACGGCGCGTCGAGGGCGCCGATGCCACGCACCAGATCCGGCGGGTTTCCACTGGTGAGCATCGCGATCAGCCGGGTGATGTCGTCCTGCACCACAGTGATCCTGATGCCCAGTTCCTTCTGCACCTGCTTGATCAGGTCCGCGGAGACGTCGTCGAGTTTGACCATCATCGTGACGCTCTCGCCGCCGCCGGTCGCGGCACCGGCCACTTGCAGGGCACAGCCGCTGAGTGAGACCGCACCGGCCGCGGCACCGGCTGCCGAGAGGGCGAGAAAGCGGCGGCGGCTCACGGGAGCACCGGCCTGGGAGTGCATGAACTACCCACTCTCTTCGCTGAGATGGATGACGGGAGTCGGAGCACGCGACGGGGGATGGATGCGGCGTGCGAATGTTTCGGGAACCGGTTGCTGCACGGTGTCACGGAGCTTCCGTCCGGGAGCACGGCACGTCAAGAGGCATGACGAACTTTCGAAAACAGTGGGTCCGCCGGGCGCAGGGGGTTCAAGTGGCTACGGTGCTGGTCGGAGCGGCAACCGGTTGCCGAATCGGGTCTGCGGCGTGGTCCCGCTCCGGGAAACCGCAGTAACCGATTTCGGCCCAGAGCAGGATCAAGGGCCGCAGCTCGGGCCGCAGCTCCCCGAAGAGGGCCGCCTACAAGCCACCCTTCCGACCGATTGACCGCCGCTTCACCGCAGATCTACGGTAGAAGGCGCTTTCTGAAACAGTTTCCTACGGGGTGGCATCCTCCTTTCCGCCCCCGTCTCGTCCCGCCAAGTCGTCCAGCCAAGTCGTCCAGCGTTCAGGAGAGCCATGCCCAACCCCCAGCCGCCGAGGGCCGTGTTCGCGATGGATCCGGTGCACCTCCCGCTGCTCTTCCCCCCGCCGCTCATGGCCCGGCTGAAGCAGGCGTCCGACCTCGACCCCGGGTTCGTCGTCCGGGACTTCGCCGATCCGGCGGCCGCGGAGACCCTCGCCCGGACGGAAGTGCTGATCACCGGGTGGGGCTGCCCGAGCCTCGACGCCGGCGTGCTGGCCGCGGCGCCCCGCCTGCGCACCGTCCTGCATGCCGCGGGCTCGGTCCGTTCCCTGGTCGGCGAGGCCCTGTGGGAGCGCGGGATCACCGTGTGCAGCGCGGTGACCGGCAACGCCCTGCCGGTCGCGGAGTACACCCTCGCGATGATCCTGCTCGCCGGGAAGGACACCTTCGTCCACCGCGAGCGGTTCCGCACCACCCACGCCTATCCGACCGACGCCGAGACCGCGCGCACGGGCAACGTCGGCCGCCGGATCGGGATCATCGGCGCCTCGCGCGTGGGCCGCCGGCTGCTGGAGCTGCTGCGGCCGTTCGACTTCACGGTCCTGCTCCACGACCCCTACGTCAGCCCCGCCACGGCCACCTCCCTCGGTGCCGAACTCCTGCCGCTGGAGGACCTGTTGCGGCACAGCGACATCGTGTCGCTGCACGCTCCCGACATCCCCGAGACCTACCGCATGCTCGACGCCGGCCGGCTCGCGCTCGTCCGGGACGGCGGCGTCCTGATCAACACCTCGCGCGGCGCCCTGGTCGACCCCGACGCGCTCACCGACGAACTGGTCTCCGGCCGGCTGCACGCGATCCTCGACGTCACCGAACCGGAGCCGCTGCCCGCCGGATCCCCGCTCTACCGCCTGCCCAACGTCTTCCTCACCCCGCACATCGCGGGCTCGCTCGGCAACGAGCTGGAACGTCTCGGCCGTATCGTCGTGGAGGAACTGGAACGCCTGGTCGCGGGCCTGCCACCGGCCCATGAGGTACGGCACTCGGACCTGGCCCGGGTCGCATGAGGGCCGGTGTCCACAGCCCGGCCGGAGCTCGGACAGGGGCTCTCCGCCCGCGTCCGACGCGTGCCGCTCCTCCCCCGTTATCCACAGCCGGGCACCTCGGAGAAACAATGGGATACGGTTTCCGCACCGGCCAGGGGCACGGTCTTCGGCCGTACGGCAAGGGGCCGCATTCCCCGTCGGCCGGGGCAGCAGTCGTGAGGGTGAAGGAGCCGCAGCGGTGAGTCAGCGCAAGGCGTCCGGTGACGCCGGACGGGCCACCATCCGCGACGTGGCGGAGCGGGCAGGGGTCTCCGTCGCGAGCGTGTCGCGCGTCCTGTCCGGCAACTACCCCGTCTCGGAGGACCTGCGCCGCCGGGTGATGAAGGTGGTCCGGGACCTGGACTACGTCACCAACGCCCACGCCCGCTCCCTCGCCGGCGGCGGTACTCCGACGGTCGCCATCCTCATCAACAACATCACCGGCGCCGCATTCGCCCACGTGGCCAAGGGAGTTGAGGGCGCGGCCACACTGCGCGGCTGGCTCTCCCTGGTCGGCACCACCGGCGACGACCCCGAGCGGGAGCTCGCGCTGGTCAACCTCATGCGCCAGCAGGGCGTGGCCGCGGTGGTGCTGCTCGGCGGCGCCTACGACTACGACGAGTACCAGCTGCGCATGGCCCGCTTCGCCCGCTCCCTCGACGCGGCCGGCTCCCATCTCGTCCTGGTCGGCAGGCCGCCCCTGGAGGGCGACGTCCCGGCCACCACGGTCGACTACGACAACGAGGGCGGCGCCTACGCGATGGCCAGCCATCTGCTGTCGGCCGGTCACCGCAGGGTCCTGGTGCTGCCCGGTCCCGCCGAACTCACCACGGCCCAGGGCCGGTTGAGGGGCGCCGAGCGCGCCTTCGAGGCGTACGGGGTGCCCTTCGACCCGGGCATGGTGCGGCACGGGCCGTACGACGACGAGCACGGGTACAGCGCCGTCGAGACGGCCCTGCACGAGACGCCGGACTTCACGGCCGTCCTCGCCGGGACGGACGTGGTCGCCGCGGGCGCCATGCAGGCCCTGCGCGCGGCCGGGCTGCGGGTGCCGGAGGACGTCTCGATCGTCGGCTACGACGACATCCCGCTCGCCTCCCAGCTCACGCCCCAACTGACCACCGTTCATGTGCCGTACGAGGAGATGGGCCGCGTCGCGCTGCGCGCGGTGGCCGACCGGCGCGAGGGCGGCGCGGGCCGCCGCAAGGGCGCCGACGGCGACCACCTCGTGCTGGGCACCCATGTCGTCGTACGCAACTCCGTGCAGCCACCGTCGACCAGGCGCTGACACACCGGGCACGGATGCACCGGACACGGCTGCCCCGGACACGGATGCCCAGATCGGATGCGCCTCCCGGGAAGCGATGTTTTCGTAACCGGTTTCCTGCATCCACCAGCGCTTTTCTCGCCCTGACGCAATAAGTTCGCGCACACCCCTTGCTACGGCCGGACCTGTCGGCCTACCTTCACGGCAACCGCTTACTACAGCTTCCGCTTGGCCGACCCCCCTCAGCCGCGAGCCGACGGATTCCGGCCGCCGTTCCCGGCCTGCACCGAGCCGCCGTCTTCTCGTTCCCAGACGCCCAACTTCCGAAGGAACACGGTCAGATGAACTTCACCAGCTCCCGGAGAAGGTTCGCCCACGCCGCTGTCGCGGGACTCGCACTCAGTGGTCTGCTCGCCGCCTGCGGCGGTTCGGACTCCGGGGACGGCACCAAGTCGTCGGGCCCGGTCACCCTCCCCTTCTGGGGCTGGGCCAACGGTCAGGACGCCGTCGCCAAGGCGTTCAACGCCTCGCACAAGGACGTCAAGCTCAAGTACACCAAGGTCACCGACCAGTTGACCATGCAGAAGCAGCTGACCAACGCGGTCAAGGCGGGCAACGCGCCGTGCCTGGTGCAGAACACCGCCGAGTACGTGACCAGCTGGGTCTCGCAGGGGGCGCTCGCCGACATCAGCCAGTACGTCGGGGCGAGCAAGAACAAGTTCAACTCCGGTTCCTGGGCGAGCGCACAGGTGCAGGGCAAGAGCTACGGCGTCCCCACCAGCTCCGCGCCGAACTTCACGATCTACCGCACCGACATCTTCGACAAGTACGGCATCAAGCCCCCTGCCACCTGGGACGACTTCATCGCCGCGGGCAAGGTCCTGAAGAAGCACGGCATCAAGATCACCAACTACGCCGGTGAGGACCCGAGCACCCTGGAGGTGCTCGCCATGCAGGCCGGCGCCCACTGGTACTCGATCGACGGCAACTCCTGGAAGGTCGACTTCCAGGACCCGGGCACCCTGAAGGCCGCGAAGGTGATCCAGGAGATCATCGACAACGACCTCAACTCGAAGCTGTCCTTCGCCGACTACGCGGCCGTGCAGCGCAACTACGACAACGGCGGCACCGCGACCCGGCAGATCTCCACCTGGCAGATGGCCGGCATGGTGCAGAACTTCACCAAGTCCTTCGGGAAATGGGCGCTTTCGCCGTGGCCGACGTACCAGGGCGAGGCGGCCAGGACACCGGCCGGCACCAATCTGACCGGCAGCGTGACGCTGGTGACCAAGCAGTGCAAGGACGTCAAGCAGGCCGCCGAGGCCGCGCTGTGGATGTCCACCAACACCGGCGCGGTCAAGACGATGGCGAGCCCGACGACCGGCAACGGCGTGATGCCGGCGCTCGCCGACAGCAACTCGTACGTCGGCGAGGCGGTCTCCGACAAGCTGCTCGGCAAGAACTACGAGCCGGCCCAGAAGGTGGTCACCGACAGCCTGAACACCGTCACGACGGACTGGACCTTCGGGCCGGACTGGACCGCCATGTTCACCGAGATGCAGGCCGGCTGGGCGAAGGTCGTGGGCAAGCAGGAGAAGGTCACCGACCTCCTGGCGCACATGCAGGAATGGACGGTCAAGGACCTGAAGTCCCGCGGCATCAGCGTCAAGGGCTAGAGGCAGAGGGCGAGAATCGATGATCCGCGAGGGCGAGAAACGATGATCCGCTCACTGCGCTGGAAGGGTGCCGCGTTCACGGTGCCCTTCCAGCTCGGCTTCGTCTTCCTCTATCTGCTCCCGATCGGCTACGCGGTCTACCAGTCGTTGTACCGCGAGCAGCAGTCCGGGCTGGGGCTCGGCGGCTCGACGGAGAAGTTCGCCGGGCTGGACAACTACCAACAGGGCGTGACCGACTCGGCGTTCATGGGTTCGGTGCTGCGGGTGGTGCTGTTCGCCTGCGTGCAGATCCCGGTGATGCTGCTCATCAGCCTCGTACTGGCGCTGTTCCTGGACGCGTTGACCTCGAAGGTCGCCGGCCGGTTCCGGATCCTGCTCCTGGTGCCGTACATGATCCCCGGCGTGGTCGCCGCGCTCGTGTGGATCAACCTGTACAGCCCGGACGTCGGCCCGCTGACCCCACTCGGCAGGGTCTTCGGCTTCGACTGGAACTTCTTCGCGCCGTCGATGGTGTGGCCGTCCATCGGCAATCTGCTCACCTGGCACGGCGTCGGCTACAACATGGTGATCATCTACTCGGCACTGCAGGGCGTCCCGCGAGACCTGTTCGAGGCCGCACGGCTCGACGGCGCCTCCGAGCGGCGGATCGCCCTGAGCATCAAAATCCCTTACGTACGGGGCGCATTGGTCCTGACCGGCATGCTGTCGATCATCCAGATGCTGCAGATCTTCAACGAACCCGCGCTGTTCCGGAACATCACCCCGCAGACGGTCAGCGACAGCTTCACCCCGATCATGATCATCTACAACCAGGCGTTCAACGCCGGCAACTACCACTACGCCGCCGCCCTGTCGGTGCTCCTCGCCCTCATCCTCGGCGTCGCCTCCTTCCTCTTCTACCGGCTGACTTCAAAGGAGGCGGACTGATGCTGACGACGGACAACGGCACGAAGCAGGCGCCCGCCGCCGTGCGCCGTATCACCCGGCCCGACCCCGCGGCGCGGTCACGCGGCGGCCAGCGCTTCCTCCTCGTCGGCCTGACGCTGGCCAGTGTCTACAGCCTCTTCCCCGTCTGGTGGCTGATCGTCGCCGCCACCAAGAACCGCGTCGGCCTCTACCAGAGCAACGGCCTGTGGTTCTCCGGCTGGCACCTCTGGGACAACCTGCACCAGCTGTTCACCTACGAGAACGGCATCTTCCTGCGCTGGACCGCCAACTCCTTCCTGTACGCAGGGGCCGGCTCCCTCGGCGGCACCCTGCTCGCCCTCGCCACGGGCTACGGCCTCGCCCGCTTCCAGTTCCCGGGCCGGCACCTGGTGTTCGCGTGCGTGGTCGGCTCGTTCCTGATCCCGATCGCCCTGCTCACGCTCCCGCTGTATCTGCTGTTCTCGCAGATCGGCATGGTCGACACGCCCTGGGCGATGCTCATCCCCTGCCTGATCAACCCCTTCAGCGTGTACCTCGCGAAGGTCTATACCGAGGCCACGATCCCGTACGAGCTGCTGGAGGCGGCCCGTATCGACGGCGCCGGTGAACTGCGCATCTTCGTCAGCATCGTGCTGCGGATGATGACGACGGGCGGAGCGACCGTCTTCCTGCTGGCCTTCGTCAACACCTGGAACGCCTTCTTCCTCCCGCTGACCGTGCTGCGCGGCGAGAACAACTGGACCCTCAACATCGGCCTGTACAACTGGTCCGGCAAACGCCTCGAGTCCGGGGTCGACCTGACCAGTCTGGTGCTGACCGGCGCCCTGCTGTCCATCGTGCCGATGGCGATCATGATGGTGGCGATGCGCCGCTACTGGCGGACCGGCGTGACGCTGGGGGCCCTCAAGTGACCGTCCCCTCAGGAGCCTTGACGTGACGCACTTGCACAACCCCGTCATCCGCGGCTTCGCCCCCGACCCCTCGCTGGTCCGGGTCGGCGACTGGTACTACGTCGCGACGAGTTCCTTCGAGTGGTTCCCGACCATCCCCGTCCACCGTTCGCGAGACCTGGCCCACTGGCAGTACGCGGGCCATGTGCGCGGTGCCGCCCCCGGGGACTCGCTGGCCGGCGTGCCGGACTCGGGCGGCATCTGGGCGCCGTCGCTGAGCTGGGACGGTGAACGGTTCTGGGTGGTGTACTCGGTCGTTCGGTCGGTGGGGACGCCGTATTTCGACACCGATACATACGTCAGTACGTCCCCCACTCTCGACTTCGCTCGAGCGGGGGCACCCCCATCCGAGGTGAGTGGCAAGTGGACAGCCCCGCAACGGGTCACGAGCCATGGCTTCGATCCCGCGCTCTTCCACCACGAGGGGCGGCTGTGGCTGCTCAACCTGCAGAACGACCACCGACCGGGTGGACGCCGGTTCGCCGGGATCGTCCTGACCGAGCTGGACCGGGAGACGCTGAACCCGGTCGGTGGCGCCCACTTGCTGCTGCAGCATGAACGGCTGATCGAGGGGCCGAAGTTGCTGTGGCGGGAGGGCTGGTACTACCTGGTGCTGGCGGAGGGCGGCACGGGCTTCGAGCACGGGGTGCGGGTGGCACGCGCTCGCGCGATCACCGGCCCGTACGAACTCGACGACCGGACGCTGCTGACGAGCCGGGACGATCCGTCGCTGCCGTTGCAGAAGGCGGGACACGGGGAGCTGGTGCAGACTCCGGACGGAGACTGGGTGCTCAGCCACCTGACCGCCCGCCCGGTACGGACGCCTCAGGGCCCGCGGTGCACGCTGGGCCGGGAGACGGCGGTCCAGGCGGTGGCCTGGGACGAGGACGGCTGGCCGAGGATGCCGCACGGGGGTCGGCATCCGGCCGTCGAGGTCGACGTACCGACCCGTCCCGAGCCGCTGCCGCCCCAACTCGCCGATTCCGAGGGGCCGTTGGGCTGGCCGTGGAGCACCTTGCGCGCGGCCCCCGATCCGTCCTGGGCCGACGTCACCAGCCGTCCGGGCTGGATCCGGCTGCGCGGCCGGCACGGGCCCGAGTCGCGGTGGGCGCACAGTCTGCTGGCCCAGAGGATCACGGAGCACCGGGCGGAGGCCGAGGTCACCGTGGAAGCACGGCCCAGCACCTTCACGCAGGCCGCGGGGCTGGTGCTCCGGTACAACACGGAGGCGTATCTGAGCCTGGACCTGACCTGGGCGGAGCCCGAGGGCGAGGGACAGCACGGGCAGCAGTGGCGGGGCGGCGGCCGCAGGGTGCTCCGGCTCGTCGAGCGCGACGAGGGGAGCACGCGGACGGTGGCGGTCGTGGACGTCGACGAGGCCGCGCCCGTGACGCTGGGCGCGACGGTCGACGGCGCCGAGGCGCGGTTCTGGCATGTGCGGGACGGGGTGCGTGTGCCGGTCGGGGAGCCGTTGGATTTCGGCAGGCTCTCCGACGACCACGGATCCAAGCTCCGTTTCACCGGGTCGATGGCCGGTATCCATGCCGTGGACCTGGTCGACGCGGCGTTCACGGCCGACTTCACCGGCTTTCGGCTGATCTGCTGGTAGTCGTTGGCCGTCATCCACCGGCGGCCGCCGCCGCGTTCGAAGTTTCGAAAGTTCGAAACCGTGAAGACCTGCGAAGTCCGGCCTCTTCCCGACGTGATCCGGTGAACCTAGTGTAGGAAGCGCTTACTGTTTCCACGCTGGTCGAAACTTTTCATGGCCCTCGGGCGGGCCGGAGAGGTGGTTCCCGATGGTCCGCACGGGGAGTGCGAGCGTGGCGGCCGGGCCGACGCTGGCGGTCGTGGCCCGCGAGGCGGGGGTGTCCGTGCCGACCGCCTCCAAGGTGGTCAACGGCCGGGAGGACGTGGCACCGGAGACGCGCCGCCGCGTCACCGAGGCACTGGACCGGCTCGGCTATGTCCGCAGACCCCGGTTCGACGCCGCGAAGGTGCCGGGGCTGGTCGACCTGGTCGTGCACTCGCTGGAGAGTTCCTGGTCGGGGGCGGTGCTGCAGGGTGTGGAGGCGGCGGCGCACGACGTGGGGCTGGAGGTGGTCGTCTCGGCGGGACTCACCCGGACCCGTGGCGGGCGCCCGGAGCGCGGCTGGCTGGACAAGCTGATCGCGCGCGGTTCGTCCGGGGTGCTGTTCAACCTGGCCGAGCTGACGCCGTCGCAGTACGCCTGGCTGGACACGCACCGCATCCCGTACGTCCTGATCGACCCGGTCCTCGAACCGCCGCCGGGCGTGGTGTCGGTGGGCGCGGCCAACTGGCAGGGCGGGGTCACCGCGACCGAACACCTGCTCTCGCTCGGCCACGAACGCATCGCCGTCATCGCCGGTCACCAGCGCAAGATGTGCAGCAGCGCCCGGGTCGCCGGGTACCGCTCGGCACTCGCGTCGGCGGGGGTCCGCCACCGCCCGGAGTACGTCCGGCACGCCGGCTTCGACGAGAGCGTCGCGCACCGCCGCATGCTGGACCTCCTGGACCTGTCCGAACCGCCGACGGCGGTCTTCGTCTGCTCCGACCACATGGCCCTGGGGGTGTACGAGGCCCTGGCCGTACGGGGGTTGCGGGTCCCGGACGACATCAGCGTGGTGGGCTTCGACGACCTGCCCGAGTCACGCTGGGTCGCTCCCGCTCTGACCACGATCCGGCAGCCGCTGTCGGAGATGGCGGCGACGGCGTTGCACTTGCTGGTGCGGATGATGGCGGGGGATCGCCCGGAGGGCACGCGTACGGAGTTGTCCACTCGGCTGGTGGAGCGGGCCAGTACGGGACGCTTGCGCTGAGCGTCAGCCGGAATTGGCGCTGTACGTCGTTCGTCTGCGGCTGCATCGTGGCCGGTCGCGCAGTTCCCCGGCCCCCTAAAAGGCCCGCTGCCGCACAGGCGTTCCATTGTGGCGGCTGGCTGCGTAGCCTCGGCTGCGATGAACGCCATTCCCTCGTATCTGGACCATCTCGTCCTCGCGACCCCCGAACTCGCGGCGACGGTCGCCGACTTCGCCCGGCGCACCGGTGTGACGCCTGCGCCCGGTGGTGCGCATGTGGGCTTCGGTACCCGCAATTACCTGGTGTCGCTGGGCGGTTCCAGCTATCTGGAGATCGTCGGTCCCGATCCGGAGCAGTCGGGGCCGGAGGGGCCTCGCCCGTTCGACGTGGACCAGTTGGCCTTCGCACGGACGGTGACCTGGGCGATCAGTCCGCCGGACCTGGACGCGGCGGTCGCGGAGGCGCGGGCGCGGGGGTACGACCCCGGTGCGGTGCGCCCGATGAGCCGGCGCCGGCCGGACGGCACGCTGCTGGAGTGGCGGCTGACCGACGGCGACACAGCGCATCCGTCCGGTCTCGTCCCCTTCCTCATCGACTGGGGGTCCTCGGCCCATCCGACCGCGACGGGGCTGCCCGTCACCCCGCTGCTCCGGCTGTCCGCCACCGCCCCGGACCCCGACGAGCTACGCCCCCTGCTGTCCGCCGTCGGAGTCGAGCTCCTCGTGGCCGAAGGACCGGTGGGTCTCTCGTTCACGGTGGACACACCTCACGGGCCGGTGACCTTCGCCTGAGGGTGTCCGATTCCTTCAAGACCGGCCGCCGGGGTGCTGCCTACGGTGACGGCATGACTCCACGATTCGCCGTGATCGGCCTGGTCGCCTCCGACATGGCCGCCTCACTCGCCTTCTACCGTCGCCTCGGGCTCGTCTTCCCCGAGGGCTCCGAGGACCAGCCGCATGTCAATGCCGAGCTGCCCGGCGGGCTGGTCCTCGCCCTGGACACCGAGGCCACCATCCGTTCCTTCCACTCCGGGTGGCGCCCGCCGGCCGGTGGCGGCCGGGTCGGCCTCGCCTTCAAGTGCGCGACGCCCGCCGAGGTCGACTCCCTGTACGAGGACCTCGTGGGCGCCGGGTACCACGGCGAGCTCAAGCCGTGGGACGCCTTCTGGGGACAGCGGTACGCGACCGTGCACGACCCGGACGGCAACGGCGTCGACCTGTTCGCGCAGCTACCCTCGGCCGAGTAGCTCCCCGAGCCGCAACCCCGCCAACTCCTTCACGTCCCGGGCCAGATGGGCCTGGTCGGCGAACCCGGCGCGGGCCGCCGTCTCCGCGAACGGCACCCCTTCCCGAGCCAGCCCCAGCGCCCGCTGCAGCCGCAGCACGCGGGCCAGCGTCTTGGGGCCGTAGCCGAAGGCGGCCAGGGAGCGGCGGTGCAACTGGCGGGCGCCGAGGCCGAGTTCGTCGGCGGTGGCCGCGACCGGGCGGCCCTCGCCGAGGGCGGTCACGAGGTGCCGTAGCAGCGGATCGGGGGGTTCAGTGTCCGCGGCCAGTCGCAGCGCCAACTCCTCGAGCCCGCTTGCCGGTTCGGCAGCTGCGTTGATGCGGGCGGTGAGGCGGCGGACCTCCGCGGCCGGCCGCAGTTCGGCGAGTGCGACGCGCCGGTCGCGCAGTTCGTGCGCGGGCACGCCCAGGAGGGCGGGCGCGGTGCCGGGGTAGAAGCGGACGCCCACCCATACTCCGGGCTCGCCCGCGGTGACGTACGCGTGCGTGTCGGGCCCCGCGACCAGCAGCCGGCCCTGGTGCCACAGCAGGTCCATGCAGCCGTCGGGGAGCACGCGTCCGACTCCGGCCTCGGACGGGGTGTTCGTCCACACGACGGCCCCGGTCAGCCGGGACGCCCTCTCCGTGTACACGTACGAAAGGCTACGCCGCCCGCGTCCGGTGCTCCTGCGGGCTCACCCCGTACACCCTCTTGAAGGCGCTGGACAGTGCGAACGCGCTGCCGTAGCCGACCTGGCGGGCGATCGCCTCGAGGGTGTCGTCGGTGTCGCGCAGGCGGTCGGCGGCCAGGGCCAGGCGCCAGCCGGTCAGGTACGTCATCGGGGGCTCGCCCACGAGGTCGGTGAAGCGGCGGGCGAGTGCTGCCCGGGAGACTCCCGCCTTGGCCGCGAGCGAGGCGACCGTCCAGGGGTGGGCGGGGTCGTCCTGCAGCAGGCGGAGCACTCGGCCCACCACGGGGTCCGCCAGCGCCCGGTACCAGGCCGGTGCTGCCGCCTCCGGGCGGGAGAGCCAGGCCCGGAGCGCGGCGATGACCAGCAGGTCGAGGAGGCGGTCCAGGACGACCTCCTGGCCCGGTTCGTCCCGCACGATCTCCTCCATGAGGAGCGGCGTGAGCGGGCAGTCCCACACGTCGGGGGTGAGGGTCAGCAGCGGCGGCAGGGCGTCCAGCAGGCGCCCGCTGACCTCGCCCTGCCACAGATAGGTGCCGATCAGCATCACGGCCGAGCCGTCGAGCCGGTCGCCCCAGGTCCGCACGCCGAGGTCCATGACGCCGTTGAGGGAACGCCCGTCGGGGTAGCGGCACTCCGCACCGGGCAGGATCAGCGCCTGCGGCTCCGTGTCGGGGTCGTCGGCGCACGTGTACGGGTCCAGGCCGCGCGCGATGGCGAGGTCGCCGGCCCGCAGCAGCACCCGCTCCCCGGCGTCCGGCATGATCCACGCCTCGCCGCGGACCATCAGCATGACGCTGAGCGGGGCGCGGTCCTCGATGCGCACGCACCAGGGCGGTTCGAAACACGCTCGGATCATGAAGGCGCCCCGCGCGCGGGGACCTTCGAGGAGGCCTGCGAGAGCGTCCATGCGGCCAGCGTAGACGTCTGCGTATGGGAATGAGCCGTTCAGCGATGGGGTCTTGGGGCGCCCCGCCCTTGACTGGAGGCATGACGGACAACGCAGCGAACACGCAGAACACGACGGTTGTGGTGACCGGCGCCTCGGGGCGTACCGGGAGCCGTGTGGCACAGGCGGCGCGGGCGGCGGGTTTCACCGTGCGGGCCGCGTCCCGCGCCCGGGGCTTCGACTGGGAGGAGCCGACGACATGGGCGCACACCTTGCGGGGCGCCGATGCGGCGTACCTCGTGTACCCGTCCGACGTCGGTATGCCCGCGGCCACGGAGGGCGTCCGGGCGCTCGCCCGGGAGGCGGTCGGGCTCGGGGTGCGGCGACTGGTGCTGCTGTCGGCACGTGGGGAGCAGCAGGCGCTGGCGACCGAGGAGGCGCTGAAGGCGTCGGGCGCGGACTGGACGGTCGTGCGGGCCTCGTGGTTCGCGCAGAACTTCAGCGAGGGGCCGCTGGTGGAGGAGTTGCGCAGGGGGGAGCTGGTGTTTCCGGCCGGCGAGGTGCAGGAGCCGTTCGTCGACGTGCGGGACATCGCCGACGTGGTCGCGGCCGCGCTGACGTCGGGGGAACGGTATGTCGGGCGGACGCTGGAGCTGACGGGGCCGCGGCTGCTGTCGTTCCGGGAGGCGGTCGCGGAGATCTCCGAGGCAAGCGGCAGGGAGCTCACGTACACGCCGGTTCCGGCGCGTGCCTACGGCGAGGCGCTGGCCGGGTTCGGGGTTCCGCCGCAGGAGGCGGAGTTCCTGGTGGAGGTCTTCGAGGGGGTGCTGGACGGGCGCAATGCGCGTCTTACGGATGGTGTCCAGCAGGTGCTCGGGCGGGCGCCGCGGGATTTCGGGGACTTCGTGCGGGACGCTGCCGCGGCGGGCGTATGGAAGGCATGAAAGAAAGCGCCGTTGGGGTGCGGGATGCGTATTGGCTGCGGGTGATCCGTGGCTGGTCGCGCCCACGCGGCGGAGCCGCATATCGATACGGCCCCGCGCCCCTTTGGGGCGCTTCAGGAGCCCTCGTGCTTGTGCGGCGGGTGTGTGCTCTTCACATGTGTCCGCAGGCGTGACGTCACGTCCTCCGGCGGCAGGAAGCGGGACCATCTCTCCGGGAACTCCGAGGGCATGTCCGGGTCACCGGCGTCGGTCTCGTGGCCCGCGGCCGTGCGGGCCACGTGCTCGGCCAGCTGCGCCTCGCGCAGCCGCTCGTTCGCGGCGCGGGCCGCGGCGGTCGCGGCGGCCGGCCAGACCCGGTCGATCGCGGCGTTGACCGCGGCCCCGACGAGGACGGCGAACGCGGACACACCGATCCACAGCAGTACGGCGACGGGCGCGGCCAGTGAGCCGTAGATGGTGGGGCCCTCGACCGTGCTGGTCAGGTAGATGCGCAGCAGGTAGCTGCCGAGCACCCACATGGCGAGGGCCACCAGGGCACCGGGCACGTCCTCGATCCACGGGGAGCGCACGGGGACGGATACGTGGTACAGGGTGGTCAGGAAGACGATCGACAGGACGATGACGACGGGCCAGTACAGGACCTGTACGACCGTCTCCGACCACGGCACCACGTTCACCACGGCGTCGGGACCGGCCACCATCAGAGGCAGCGCGACCGAGCCGATCAGCAGGGCCGCGACGAACAGCGCGAAGGACACCAGCCGGGTCTTGACGATGCCGCGGACGCCGTCGAGGCCGTACATGACGGTGATGGTGTCGATGAAGACGTTCACGGCGCGGGAGCCCGACCACAGGGCGAACAGGAAGCCGATGGAGATGACGTCGGGTCTGCCGCCCTTCATCACGTCGTGCAGGATCGGCTGGGCGATCTCGTGGACGCCCTTGTCCGACAGGACGGTGCGGGACGCCTCCAGGATGTTGTTCTCCAGGCTGGCGATGGAGTGGGCGCCGGTCCAGTCGTCGACGTAGCCGAGCAGACCGATCAGGCTCAGCAGCAGGGGCGGCACGGACAGCAGCGTGAAGAACGCGGCCTCGGCCGCGAGGCCCAGGATGCGGTACTCCATGCACGAGTTGACGGTGTCCTTGAGCAGCAGCCAGGCAGTCCTGCGCTTCGAGACGTTCCGATAGAGGGCACGCGCCCTGTGGAGACGCCCGGAGGGGCTCTGCGGGGATTCACTTGCTGGCTGCACGACCTAAAGGTATCCGCCGTGGCTGCCTGCACTCATCCCCCGTCCCCCCAGCTCGTCGGAGTGCCGCCGCGGAAACCTGGCCGCAACGGGGCGGCAACCACCGGAGGAATCCGACCCATTTTTCTGTCATGTCCGCGTTAGCCGGATCGTTCGGGTGTTCATTCGGCCGCCTTTGTAAACGACACACGTCGTCACCCCGATCGAAAACTCCTCTGGGTTGGGAAATCGCCAATGGGCGAAATTCCCTTGAACCGTTCATGACGCCCTGCGTCATTTCCACGCGGCCACTTCACACACTTCCGCAACATTCTGAACTCGAATCCCGCCGCTTCCCAATGTTATTGAATTTCGCCCCGCTGTGAACAGTGGGCGGAGTTCCGCCGTATTTCTCTCGGGGGAATTTTCATGCCAGCTCCGTACCCGTTGACGCGTACGCCGTCAAAGGCCCACCGAGGCGACACGGGCCGGGCTGTGCCGCCCATCGTGGGGGCGGACTGGGCGCGCGGGCCCGCCCTGATCGGGATGTTCTCCGTACATGTGCACGACGCGTTCGCGTGCACGCCGGGCGGCGGAATGTCCGCGCCCGGCAACAGCCCGGTCGGTGTCGGAACCGGGCAAGCCGCAAAAGTCGTAAAGCCTGTAAAACCTGTAAGGAGCGCACGTGGTGGGAAAAATCGACACCGGCACCGAAAATGTCCTGGCCGAGGTTCTGTCGGGTGTCGTCAGCAAGGAACACATACCGGTCGACAGCCACTTCTTCGACGATCTCGGCGCCAATTCCCTGACCATGGCCCACTTCTGTGCCCGCGTACGGAAGCACCCTGATCTGCCATCGGTCTCGATGAAGGATGTGTACGGCCATCCGACGATCCGCAGCCTGGCGGCAGCCCTCGACACCGCACCGGCCCCCGCCCCCGCGCCGGACGGGATCGAGACGCCCGCGCCGGTGCCCGGCAGCACCCCGCGCTATCTCCTGTGCGGCGCCCTGCAGTTCCTGGTCTTCGCCGCCTACTGCCTGCTCGCCGGGCTGGTCATGGGCCGGGGCTACGAGTGGATCTCCGCCGTGGACGGGGTCGTCGACGTCTATCTGCGGTCGCTGGTCTTCGGCGCCGCGGTGTTCGCGGGTGCGTGCATCGTGCCGGTGGCCGCCAAGTGGCTGCTGGTCGGCCGCTGGAAGGAGACCGAGTTCCCGGTCTGGAGCCTCGCCTACGTCCGCTTCTGGACCGTCAAGGCGCTGCTGCACGCCAACCCGATGATCCTGTTCACCGGCAGCCCGCTGTACGTGCTGTACCTGCGGGCGCTCGGCGCACGGATCGGCAAGGGCGTCACGATCCTGTCCCACTCGGTGCCGGTCTGCACCGACCTGCTGACCGTCGGCGCCGGCACGGTGATCCGCAAGGACTCCTTCCTCCTCTGCTACCAAGCCCACGCCGGCCGCATCCACACCGGGCGCGTGACCCTCGGCCGCGAGGTGTATGTCGGCGAGAAGACCGTCCTCGACATCGGCACCTCGATGGGCGACGGCGCCCAGCTCGGCCACTCCTCCGCCCTGTACGGCGGCGCCTCGGTCCCGGCGGGCGAGCGCTGGCACGGCTCGCCCGCCCAGCGCACGGACGTCGACTACGTCCGCATCCCCCCGGCCCACTGCTCCACCCTGCGCCGGACGGCGTACGGCCTGGCGGGCCTGCTGCAGATGCTGGTCGTCTACGTCCCTCTCGCGGTCGGCGGAACGTACCTGCTGCTGACGCTGGTTCCGGCCCTCGACAAACTGCTCGACCCGAGCACCCAGGACCTGGGTTCGGCCGCGTTCTACAGCGAGGCACTGGGCTTCTCCCTGGCCGCGTACGCCGCCTTCCTGGTCCTCGGCCTCGCCACCGTATCCCTGCTCCCACGCGCGCTGAGCCCGCTGCTGCGCCCGGACCAGGTCTACCCGCTCTACGGATTCCACTACTCGGTGCAGCGCGCGATCGCCCGTATGACCAACATCAAGTTCTTCAAGTGGCTGTGCGGCGACAGCTCGTACATCGTCCCCTACCTGCGGGCCATCGGCTACGAGCTCTCGCACGTCGAGCAGACCGGCTCCAACTTCGGTACGGAGGTCCAGCACGAGACGCCGTACCTGGCCACCGTGGGCAGCGGCACCATGGTCGCCGACGGGCTGTCCATCGTGAACGCCGACTTCTCCGGTACGTCCTTCCGCGTCTCGCGCGCGACGATCGGGCCGCACAACTTCCTCGGCAACAACATCGCCTACCCCAGCGGCGGCCGCACCGGCGACAACTGTCTGCTGGCGACGAAGGTGATGGTCCCGCTGGACGGTGAACTCCGCGAGGGCGTGGGCCTGTTGGGCTCGCCTCCGTTCGAGATTCCGCGCACCGTCGAGCGCGACACCCGCTTCGACCATCTGCGCGAGGGCGCCGAACTGCACCGCCGGCTCGCCCGGAAGAACCGTTTCAACCTGCGCTCGATGGGCCTGTTCCTGTTCCTGCGCTGGCTGGACTGGTTCGTGCTCAGCATGATCGGCTTCGCCGCCTTCGACCTGTACGGCACCCACGGCGTCCTCGGCGGTCTGGTGATCGGCGCGTCCCTGATGGCCGGCCTCGCGTTCAGCACCGGCTACTACGTGCTGGTGGAGCGGGTGATCGGACGGTTCCGCCCGCTGCAGCCGAAGCTCTGCTCGATCTACGACCCGTACTTCTGGTGGCACGAGCGGCTGTGGAAAGTGCCCGACAACCACCTCGTCGTCTTCAACGGGACGCCGTTCAAGAACCTGGTCTGGCGGCTGCTGGGCGTCCGCCTCGGCCGCCGGGTCTTCGACGACGGCTGCTACATCACCGAGCGCACGCTCGCCGCGATCGGCGACGACTGCACGCTCGCCGCACACACCAAGGTGCAGGCCCACTCGCAGGAGGACGGCACCTTCAAGTCCGAGCACATCACGATCGGTGCGGGCTGCACGCTCGGCACCGGAGCGCTCGTCCACTACGGCGTCTCGATGGGCGACGGCGCCGTACTCGCACCCGACTCCTTCCTGATGAAGGGCGAGGAGATGCCGCCCGGTGCGCACTGGGGCGGGAACCCGGCGGTCGCGCCGCGGCACGCATGACAGCAACAGGGGGAACCGAACTCATGGAAACGATCCCGCGATGGACGCTCGACCCGGTCCCTGGCCTCGCGGAGTACCAAGTCCCGCTGCCGGAAGGCACATCGGTGCAGCCGCCCGACCTTGCGGCCGCGCATGCCAGGGTGCTGACCGCGCTCACCGGCGAGCAGACCGAGTACGACACCGCACTGCACGTGGGCGTCGCCGACGGCATCCTGCGGCTGCGCTACCGCACCGACGTCCTCGACGCCGAGGCCGCCGCCCGTATCGCCGGCTACCACCTCACCGCGCTCGCCGAACCCGACCGCCCCACCCTGCTGTCCGAGGACGAACTCCGGTTCCAGCTCGATGAGTTGGCGGGCCCCGAGAGGGAGCTGCCGGACCGGCGGGTGCACGAGCTGTTCGAGCAGCGGGCGGCCCTGCACCCCGACGCGGTGGCCGCCGTGCAGGACGGGCAGCAGTGGACGTACCGGGAGCTCAACTCCCGTGCGAACCGCGTCGCCCGGGCACTGCTCGCGCGCGGGCTGCGCCGCGAGGGCGTGGTTGCGGTGGTGATGGAGCGCAACCTGGACTGGCCGGCCGCCGTGCTCGGCGTCCTCAAGGCGGGCGGTGTCTATCTGCCGATCGAGCCGCACTTCCCTGCCGACCGCATCGCACGGACCCTCGCCCGGGCCGACTGCGAGCTGGTCCTCACCGAGCGCGGCAGCGACGGCAACCTCGGCCGGACGGCCCGGAAGCTGTTCGCCGACACCGCGTACGCCGAGGGCCACGCCGACGACGACCTGGGCATCCCCGTCGCCGCGGACCAGCTCGCGTACATCTACTTCACGTCCGGCTCCACCGGCGAGCCCAAGGGGGCGATGTGCGAGCACGCCGGCTTCCTCAACCACGTCCTCGCCAAGATCGGCGACCTGCGGATCGGTGCCGGGCGGACGGTCGCGCAGACCGCGCCGCAGTGCTTCGACATCTCGCTGTGGCAGCTGGTCGCCGCGCTGCTCGTCGGCGGGCGGACGCTGCTGGTCGGGCAGGAGACGATCCTGGACGTGCCGCGGTTCGTGGACACCGTCGTGCGGGGCCGCGTGAACGTGCTGCAGGTCGTGCCGTCGTATCTCGAGGCCGTGCTCGCCGAGTTGGAGCAGCGGCCGCGCGAACTGCCCGACCTGCGCTGTGTGTCGGTCACCGGGGAGGCGGTCAAGAAGGAGCTGGTGCAGCGCTGGTTCGACGCCATGCCCGGGATCCGGCTCGTCAACGCCTATGGCCTGACGGAGACTTCGGACGACACCAACCACGAGGTCATGGACCGGGTCCCGGACCAGGAGCGGGTGCCGCTCGGGCCGCCGATCGCGAATGTGCGGGTGTACGTCGTCGACGAGGACCTGGTGCCGGTGCCGCTGGGCGCGCCCGGCGAGATCGTCTTCTCCGGAGTGTGCGTCGGGCGGGGGTACGTCAACGACCCCGAGCGCACCAAGGCCGCGTTCACCGACGACCCGTACCGGCCCGGCGATCGGCTGTACCGCAGCGGCGACCACGGGCGCTGGCTGCCCGACGGGAAGCTGGAGTTCCTCGGCCGGCGGGACAGCCAGGTGAAGATCCGCGGGTTCCGTATCGAGATCGGCGAGATCGAGAACCAGCTGCTGCGGGTGCCCGGCGTGCGCGACGGCGCCGTGGTCGTCGTACGGGGTACACAGCTGGCGGCGTTCTGCACCGGTCCCGAGCCGGTGGGCGCCGACGAGGTGCGCAACAAGCTGGCCGCCTCGCTGCCGTCGTACATGGTCCCGGCGGTCGTGCACTGGCGGGAGCGGCTGCCGCTGACCGCCAACGGCAAGACCGACCGCAGGACGCTCGCCGCGCTCGCAGAGGAGCTCGACACCGACGACTCCGGTGCGCCGGACACGCCCGCCGAGCGGCGGTTGGCCGCCGCCTGGGCCGAGGTGCTCGGCATTCCCGCGGACCGGATCGGCCGCCGGGACCACTTCTTCGACCGCGGCGGCACCTCGCTGTCCGCCGTGAAGCTGGCGATCGCCCTGGACCGGGCGATCACCCTCAAGGACGTCACCCGCCACCCGGTCCTCACCGACCTGGCGGCGTTGCTCGACCAGCACCACTGAAAGGAACCTGTGCAATGACGCACTCGTCCCCGGCCTTCCTGCCGGACCTCGAACAGACCCCGGGCCGTCCACCGCTCCTGCACGCCAAGTCCGTCGGCGATCCGGCAAGTTGGGCCGCCGAGCACCGCGGCGCGCTGCGTGCCGCGGTCGCCGAGCACGGCAGCCTCCTGGTCCGCGGACTGGGCCTGACCGAACCCACGGCCACGGAGGATGTGTTCCGGCACCTCTCCAGCGGCCGCCTGATGGCCGACCGGGAGCCCTTCGCGCCCCGCCGCTCCTACGCCGACGGCGTGTACTCCTCCTCCAAGTGGCCGCCCAACCAGCAGATGTGCATGCACCACGAGCTGAGCTACGCCCTCGAGTTCCCCGGCCTGCTGCTCTTCGCCTGCCTGGTGGCACCGGAGACGGGCGGCGCGACCGCGGTCGCCGACGGGCCGAGCGTGCTTCGGGCGCTGCCCGCCGAGCTGGTCGAGCGGTTCGAGCGGGAGGGCTGGCTGCTGACCCGGACGTACAACGACGAGATCGGGGCGTCGGTCGCCGAGGCGTTCGGCACCGACGACCGGGCCACCGTCGAGCGCTACTGCCGTACGAACGCCATCGAGTTCGCCTGGCAGGACGACGGCTCGCTGCACACCCGGCAGCACCGCAGCGCCGTCGTGCACCACCCGGTGAGCGGTCGGCGCTGCTGGTTCAACCAGATCGCCTTCCTCAACGAGTGGACGATGGACCCCGAGGTGCGCGAGTACCTGGTCGATTACTACGGCGCCGACGGCCTGCCCTTCAACACCCGTTTCGGCAACGGCGATCCGCTCGACGAGGACATCGTCCGGACCGTCAACGAGGTCTACGAGGCCCACACCCTGCGCGAGCCGTGGCACTCCGGTGATCTGCTGCTCGTCGACAACATCCGCACCGCGCACAGCAGGGAGCCCTTCGACGGGCCGCGCGAGGTGCTGGCCGCACTGGGCGACTCGGTGCGGCTGACGGACTGCGCGCCGACCATCGAGGTGAGGATCGCATGACCACCACGGAGAGTGCCGCTCGAAGCGGACCGGCCGCACCGCCGTTCGCGGTGATATCCGGCGAGCAGGTGCAGTCGGTGCTGCACGGCCGGGAGCCGGAGGTCGCCGGACTCGTCGAGGCCGTGTACCGGCTGCACGGGGCGGGCGACGCGGTGAACCCGCCGTCGTTCTTCCTGCGCTTCCCGGACCGCCCGACGTCCCGGATCATCGCGCTGCCCGCCTCGCTCGGCGGGCCGCTGCGGGTGGACGGCCTGAAGTGGATCTCCAGCTTCCCTCAGAACACGAAATCCGGCCTGCCGCGCGCCTCCGCCGTACTGATCCTCAACGACCCGGACACGGGCTACCCGTTCGCATGCCTGGAGAGCTCGGTGATCAGCGCGACGCGCACGGCGTCCTCGGCGGCGCTGGCCGCCGACCGGCTCAGCAGGACCCGCGAGCGCCCGACGCGGGTCGGCTTCATCGGCACGGGTCTCATCGCCCGCCACATCCACACCCATCTGACCGCCACCGGCTGGGAGTTCGAGGAGACGGGCGTGTACGACCTCTCCCCCGACAGCGCGGCGGGATTCCGCGGCTACCTGGAGCGCTCGGGCGCGAAGGGGCACGTCACAGTGCACGACGAGCCCGAAACCCTGATCCGTTCCTCCGACCTGCTGGTGTTCGCCACGGTGGCGTCCGCACCGCACGTCCACGACCCGTCGTGGTTCTCCCACCACCCGCTGGTGCTGCACGTGTCGCTGCGCGACCTGGACCCGAGGATCCTGCTCGCGTCGGCCAACTACGTCGACGACGTCGAGCACTGCCTCAAGGCGGAAACGTCGCCGCACCTGGCCGAACAGCTGACGGGGAGCCGGGAGTTCCTCGACGGCACGCTGAACGACGTACTGACCGGGCGGGCGACCGTCCCGGAGGACCGGACGGTGGTGTTCTCCCCGTTCGGACTGGGGGTGCTCGACCTCGCGGTCGGCAAGTTCGTCCACGACGAAGTGGCCCGTAGGGGCGGGCTGCACGTCGTGGACGGGTTCTTCCACGAGCTGCGCCGGCACGGCTGACCTGCCGGTCATCGTGGCGCATGAGGAGGGGGCAGCATGCCCGTCATTTCTGATCCCGTTCAATTCAACGAGGAGGAGCTCTACGTCGACCTTCGGGCCGCGCTGGGGCTGCCGCTGTACCTGAAGTGCGAGGGCTTCAACTTCGCCGGCTCGATCAAGCTCAAGGCGGCGACCGAGATGGTGAACGCCGCCGAACGCGACGGTCTGCTGCGGCCGGGCTCGGTCCTGGTCGAGTCGTCGTCCGGGAACCTGGGCGTGGCGCTGAGCGTGATCGCGGCGAGCCGGGGCTACGGATTCCTATGCGTGACCGACGCGCGGTGCAACCAGCCGACGATCCGGCTGATGGAGTCCCTCGGCAGCCAGGTGCACGTCATCGAGGAACCGGCCGCGCACGGCGGTTTCCTGGGCGCGCGGATGGCGTACGTCAGCGCACTGTGCGCGTCCGACGAGCGGTACATATGGCTCAACCAGTACACCAACCAGGGCAACTGGAAGGCGCACTACCGCACCACGGCCCCCGCCATCGCCCGCCGCTTCCCGCACCTGGACGTCCTGTTCGTCGGGGCCGGCACGACCGGGACCCTGATGGGCTGCGCCCGCTGGTTCTGGCAGTGGCGGCGCCGGGTGCGCATCGTGGCCGTCGACAGCGTCGGCTCGGTGAGCTTCGGCGGGACGCCGGGGCGCCGCATGATCCCGGGGCTCGGGACGAGCGTGCCGCCGGCGCTGCTCGACGAGTCGTACGTGGACCACCTGGTCCGCGTCGAGGAGAGCGACGCCGTCCTCGCCTGCCGCCGCCTGGCCGCCCGCGGCTTCATGTTCGGCGGCTCCACAGGGACCGTGATCAGCGGCGCCGGCCAGTGGCTCGCCGAACACGGCCACCAGGGCCTCACCTCGGTGGCCATCGCCCCGGACCTCGGAGAACGGTATCTGGACACCGTGTACCGGGAGGGCTGGCCGGCGGACGTGGCCGAACCGGAGCCTGCGATGGCCCGGCTGGCCTGACGTCTCCAGCGCCCCCGGCGGGGACTGCGTCCCCTGCACCCCGCTTCCGGGGGCCGGCCCCCGGACCCCCGCTCCTCAAACGCCGGAGGGGCTGGATTCAGCGCTCGAGCCCGCTGCCGCCATCCCAGTCCCCCACCCACCCGATGGGGGGCGCACCTTCTAGCCGCCGGCGAGCGTCTTCCAGCCCGTCCGGCGTTTGAGGACGAGGCCGTTCAGGCCGATCCGGGGGTCCGGGGGGCAGGGCCCCCTGGCGGGGCCGAAGGGGCGGAGCCCCTGGTACGGGACGGGTAGGGGCGGCGGGGGCGCTGCATCCATCAGCGGCTCCGCCGCGGGCCGCCCCGCGGCCGAGGACCGTGCGTGACCCCCGCCCCGCCCCGAGGTACTTTCGCCGCATGGCAGGCACCACGCACACCGTGACCAACCAGCCCCCGCCCCTGGACGGCTACGACGTCTTCACCTCCGACCGCGCCCTGACCGCGGCCGTCGAGCGGCACCTGGACCCCGAGCTGCTCGACGAGGCCCACGGCGACCTGACCGCGCTCGGCCGGGCCTCCGGTTCGGCACAGCTGCAGGAGTGGGCGGTCCAGGCCAACGAGAACCCGCCCCGGCTGCGCACGCACGACCGCCACGGCCACCGTGTCGACGAGGTCGACTTCCACCCCGCCTGGCACCGCCTGCTCGGCAAGGGCGTCGCGGCGGGGCTGACCGCTGCCTGGGTCCGGCCCGGCGGCCATGTCCGCAGAGCCGCCGCGTTCCTGGTGTGGACGCAGGTCGAGGCCGGGAACCTGTGCCCCCTGTCGATGACCCATGCGGCCGTCCCCGCACTCCGCACCGACCCGGCCCTCGCCGCCGAGTGGGAGCCGCGGCTCACCTCCCTGGTCTACGACCGCGGGCTGCGGCCGGCCCGCCTCAAGGCCGGGGCCCTGTTCGGGATGGGCATGACCGAGAAGCAGGGCGGCAGCGACGTACGCGCCAATACGACGGCCGCGCGGCCCCTCGCCGAAGCGGGGACGTACGAGCTCACCGGGCACAAGTGGTTCTGCTCGGCTCCGATGTCCGACGGGTTTCTGGTGCTCGCGCAGGCTCCGGGCGGGCTCACCTGCTTCCTCGTGCCGCGCGTCCTGGAGGACGGCTCCCGCAACGTCTTCCTCATCCAGCGGCTCAAGGACAAGCTCGGCAACCGCTCCAACGCCTCCGGCGAGGTCGAGTTCGACGGCACCTGGGCCCGCCGGGTCGGCGAGGAGGGGCGCGGGGTGCGGACCATCATCGACATGGTGGCGGCGACCCGGCTGGACTGTGTGCTGGGCTCCGCGGGCCTGATGCGGCAGGCGGTCGCGCAGGCCGTGCACCACTGCACCTACCGGGAGGCGTTCGGCGCGAAGCTGGTCGACCAGCCGCTGATGCGCAACGTCCTGGCCGACCTGGCGCTGGAGTCCGAGGCGGCGACCACCCTCGCGCTGCGCCTCGCCGCCGCCTACGACGACGGCGGCGAGCAGGAGCGGGCGCTGCTGCGGATCGCCGTACCGACGGCCAAGTACTGGGTGACCAAGCGGTGTACGCCGGTCACGGTCGAGGCCGCCGAGTGCCTGGGCGGCAACGGGTATGTCGAGGAGTCGGGGCTGCCCCGGCTGGTGCGCGAGTCGCCGCTCAACTCGATCTGGGAGGGCGCCGGGAACGTGCAGGCGCTGGATGTGCTGCGCGCACTGCAGCGCGAGCCGCAGGCCCTGAACGCCTACCTCCAGGAGGTCGGCAAGGCCCGCGGCGCCGACCACCGCCTCGACGGCGCGATCAAGAACCTGCTGACCGAACTGGCCGATCTGGACGGAATCGAGGGGCGGGCCCGGCGGCTGACGGAGCGGCTCGCCCTGGTGCTCCAGGGTTCGCTGCTGGTCCGGTTCGCGCCGCCGGAGGTGGCCGACGCGTTCTGCGCCTCGCGGCTGGGCGGCGACGGGGGCGCGGCCTTCGGGACGCTGCCCCACACCCTCGATCTGGCGTCGGTGGTGGAGCGGGCCCGGCCTCTGCTCTGAACTGCGCTCATGCATGACGGGGGTGGTGCTGCGCCGACACGGCACCACCCCCGCTCAACGGGCCCGTTCGAGGCCACGAACGCCGCTCGGGACGGCGTTGCTCAATATTCAAACAATTTGGAGCCGTTCACCAGGGTTGCAAGGGGTTGCAACTTGCTGCTGTCTGTGGCTGGACTGCGCCCGTCCGTCAGGAACGAACGGCACTATGAGACGGACAGTGCGGACGACTCCGGCTCCGTGGCCGAAACGCGACGGGAAAGCGGTTGTCCCGAGCCCTTCTTCCGGGAGGCCCCGAGGTGCATCCGCCGACGGACGTGACGCAGCTCGCCGTGGTCGACACGGCGCGCGCGGCGCGGGTACTCAGCGAGGTCCGCGCCGCCAGGCTCTCCGGGCAGCGCACCCCCGTCGCGCCGCGCCCGGTGATCGAGCAGTCCTGGGGGCGCATGCTGCGCAGCGGCATCGACCCGGAACGCGACCACCGGTCCGGGCTGCTGCCCGCCGACGAGGTGCGGCGGCGCCGGGAGAGCACGACGCTGCGGCACGTCCTGCCGGTGCTGCGGGAGGGGCTGCTGTCGGTCGCGGACGTCGCCCACCACATCATGGTGGTCGCCGACCAGGACAGCCGGGTGCTGTGGCGCGAGGGCAGCCCGGCCGTGCTGCGCAAGGCGGACGGGCTCGGATTCGAACTCGGCGCCGACTGGCGGGAGGACGTCGTCGGGACCAACGGCATCGGCACCCCGGCGGTGGTGCGCCGGCCCGTGCAGGTCTTCGCCTCCGAGCACTTCGTGCGCTCGCAGACCTCCTGGACCTGTACCGGCGCGCCCATCACGGACCCGCGCGACGGCCGGCTGATCGGTGTCGTGGACGTCAGCGGGCCGCTGGAGACGATGCATCCGGCCACGCTCGCCTGGGTCGACTCGGTGGCCAAGCTCGCCGAGGCCCGGCTGCGCGAGCTGCACCTGACCTCGCTGGAGCGGCTGCGCGCGGTGGCCGCGCCGGTGCTGGCCCGGGTGGGCGGTCGGGCCCTGGCAGTGGACCGGGACGGCTGGACCGCGGCGGTGACCGGGATCCCGTACACCAGCCGGATCGCCCTGCCCAAGTCCCTGTCGGCGGGCCGCCGGTGGCTGCCGCCGCTCGGCCTGTGCTCGGTGGAGCCGCTGGCCGAGGGCTGGCTGATCCGGGCGACGGACGAGCCGGTGCCGCGCGCTGCCACGCGCATCGCGCTGGACCTGACGCAGCCGCGCCGCTGGTCGGTCACGGTGTCCGGGTCCGCGGGCTCCTGGAGCCACGAACTGAGCCCCCGGCACGCCGAGTTGCTCTATCTGCTCGCCCTGCACCGCAACGGCCGCAGCGCGGCGGGCCTGGCCGAGGACATGTTCGGCGACGCGGCCCGTACGGTGACGGTGCGCGCCGAGATGTCCCGAGTACGGCGCTATCTCGGGGGGTTGCTGGAGCACCGGCCGTACCGCTTCTCGGAGGACGCGGAGGTGGAGCTGCTCCTCCCGGCCGACCCGCACGAACTGCTGCCGCAGTCGACGGCACCGGCGGTGATCAACGTACGGCAGCCGGTGGACATGCCCTGAGCGCGTCGTTACGTATCCGGTTCATGTCCGGTTCATATCCGGTACGTGTCCGACACATACCCCTGAGTGACCCCACGGCCGTATCTTCCGCATATTTGCAGGGTCTTCGTCCCCGGCGGCGCCGGACTGCCGTAGCATCCCTCTACGGGCCACCCCACCTGCTCCTTTGGTCAACACACGGACCAATGGCCGCAGTTGGCCCGCCTCGGGAGGACGTATGAAGCAACGTGGCCGACACCGCAGGCAGAAGCGGGGCCGTGCGCTGCGCGCCTTCCTCGCCGGGACCGCCCTCGCACTCACCGCCGCCGCCACCATGATCAGCGCCTCGCAGGCCACGGTCGGCGACAAGCCGGGGGCCCTGAAGGCGCTCGCCGCGTCCGACCGGGCGGCCGGGCTGCGGCTCCAGGAGCGCCTGGTGCCGCAGAGCACGCTCGACCGGCTCGCCGCCGCGATGGGCAGGCCCGTCGGCGTGAGCACCGTCCTCGACGACGCCGACCACTCCCTGCGCACCGCGGCCGACTGCACGACCGCCGAGCGCACGGCGCTGCCCGTGGCGCCCGCGGCCACGCGCGCGTACTGCTGGGACGCCGCCGACACCCGCGGCTGGCGGGCCGGCGCGGTCACCACCTCCGGGGACGCGGACGACGACGGCCACTGGGGCGAGCACCGCGTGATCCTCTCCGGCTGGACCCACCGGACCGGACCGTCGGCGAAGCCGGGCCTCGCCCGGGTCGCCTTCGTCGACGCAAGCGACCCCGACCGCCTCATCTACGCCTGGGCGGCGCTCGCCGTCCCGGTCGACGGCGGCCGCGACTACCGCGGGCTCACCTCCCCCGTCTCCGGCATGGTCTGGTACCAGGGCAAGCTCCTGGTCACCGCCGCCGACGGCCTGTACGTGTACGACATGCACCGCATCCAGCGGGCCACCGTCGACAGCGGCACGGTCGGCAGGGTGCGCGGCGGCTGGGCGGCGTACGGCGCGCGGTACGTCCTGCCGGCCGTCGCCTCGTACCGCCTCACCGGCGGGAGCCCACGCCCGGCGGCGATCTCCCTCGACCGCAGCACGGCGCCCGACAGCCTGGTGGCGAGCGAGTGGGTGCCCTCGGACAGCGGACGGCACACCCGGCTGTGGCGCTACGCGTTCAGCAGCGACCCGGCCCGCGCCGGCCTGCTGGCCACCGACCCCGCGGGACGCGCGGTCGCGACCGAGGCGTACGAGACGAAGACGACCGGCGTCGGCGGTGTCCTGTCGTACGGCTCACAGTGGTACCTGGCCCGGGCGACGAACAGCCCGGACGGCCGCGGCACGCTGTGGCGGCAGAACGCGCGCGACGCGAAGGCCACCCAGTGCGGCTCGGACGAGACGAACCGCTGCTGGACCGGACAGGCCGGCTCCCTCTCCTACTGGGAGGAGACCGGTGAGGTCTGGTCCCAGTCCGGGCGGATGCTGTACGCACTGCCGATGAGTTCGATCGACAGGTCCCTGGGCTAGATCGAGAGGTCCCCGGGCCGGCCGCCGAGGCCGGCCGCCGATCGACGCGGCCACCGGCCGGATGATTCCCTGACGGGCATGACCAACATTCCCGTGACCACCTGGTCCCTGGAGCAGACCGCCCCGACCGACCTGCTTCCGGCCGCCGCGCCGGAGGGAGACGTACGGATCGTCCGCTCCGAGGTCCCCTCGCCCGAGTTCAGCCGCTTCCTGTACGCGTCCGTCGGCGGCGACATCCGCTGGATCGACCGGCTGGGCTGGACATATGCGCAGTGGCAGCAGTACCTGGACCGGCCGGGTGTGGAGACATGGGTGGCGTACGACCGGGGCACGCCCGCGGGATACGTGGAGCTGGACCCGCAGGACGACGGGGTCGTGGAGATCACCTACTTCGGGCTGATCCCCGCGTTCCGGGGACGCCGGATCGGCGGACACCTGCTGTCGTACGGCGCCGCCCGCGCCTGGGACCTCGCCGAGCGCCGGCCGGGACTGGCGCAGACGAAGCGGGTCTGGCTGCATACATGCAGCCTGGACGGGGAGCACGCCATGGACAACTATCTGCGCCGGGGGTTCAAGCTCTTCGACACCAAGGTCGAGGAGGAGGCCGAGGTCCCGGAGCCGGGCCCGTGGCCCGGGGCATACCGCGCCTGACCTGCACGGACAAGACCGGCGGCAGCCGATGTGATCGACGACACCCTTGTCCCACATTCCGGGACAAGGGTGTCCGCATCATGGACGAAGCTGGACTGTGTCCAGATTGCCATGACACGCTTCCGTCATGTCTGGAACTGGAATTGCCTTGGTGAGTCGGCGGCACGTCGACCTCGGCCGCATGTCCAGCGCCATCTGTCCGGCGCGCTGACGAACCGCAGCCCGCCCGACATCTCCTGACTCTCTGTCTCATCCTGCGCAAAGTCGCGCACGTACACCCATGCGCCCGTACGCGCAGGTCAGAGCCGATTTCCCGCCTGTCCCGAAGGACGTAGAACCATGGCCGCCACCCCGCAGAAGCCTGCCGCTTCGACTCCCCGCCGCAAGGTGAGCCGTCACCGCGGTGAAGGCCAGTGGGCCGCGGGGCACCACACCCCGCTGAACGGCAACGAGCAGTTCAAGAAGGACGACGACGGTCTCAATGTGCGGACACGCATTGAGACGATCTACTCCAAGCGGGGCTTCGACTCGATCGACCCCAACGACCTGCGCGGACGTATGCGCTGGTGGGGCCTGTACACCCAGCGCAAGCCCGGGATCGACGGCGGCAAGACCGCGATCCTGGAGCCGGAGGAGCTGGACGACAAGTACTTCATGCTGCGGGTGCGGATCGACGGCGGACGCCTCACCACCCAGCAGTTGCGTGTGATCGGCGAGATCTCGCAGGAGTTCGCGCGCGGCAGCGCGGACGTCACCGACCGGCAGAACATCCAGCTGCACTGGATCCGCATCGAGGACGTGCCGGAGATCTGGAACCGCCTGGAGGCGGTCGGGCTGTCCACCACCGAGGCCTGCGGCGACGTGCCGCGCGTCGTCATCGGCTCGCCGGTCGCGGGAATCGCCGAGGACGAGATCATCGACGGCACGTCCGCCATCGACGTGATCCACGAGCGGTACATCGGCAGCAAGGAATTCTCCAACCTGCCCCGCAAGTTCAAGACGGCGATCTCCGGCTCCCCGCTCCTGGACGTCGTCCACGAGATCAACGACATCGCGTTCGTCGGTGTCGAGCACCCCGAGCACGGCCCCGGCTTCGACCTGTGGGTCGGCGGCGGACTGTCCACCAACCCGAAGCTCGGCGTCCGGCTCGGCGCCTGGGTGCCGCTGGACGAGGTCCCGGAGGTGTGGGCCGGTGTGATCGGCATCTTCCGCGACTGGGGCTACCGCCGCCTGCGCACCCGCGCCCGGCTGAAGTTCCTGGTCGCCGACTGGGGCGCGGAGAAGTTCCGCCAGGTCCTGGAGGACGACTACCTCGAGCGCAAGCTCGTCGACGGACCCGCGCCCGCCGAGCCCTCGGGCCGCTGGCGCGACCACGTCGGTGTGCACCGGCAGAAGGACGGCCGGTTCTACGTCGGCTTCGCCCCGCGCGTCGGCCGCGTCGACGGCGCCACGCTCACGAAGATCGCCGAGGTCGCGGAGGCCCACGGCTCGGGCCGGGTGCGTACGACCGTCGAGCAGAAGATGATCGTCCTCGACGTCGAGGAGGCGCAGGTCGAGCCGCTGGTCGAGGCCCTGGAGGCGCTCGACCTCACCGCCAAGCCGTCCCCCTTCCGGCGCGGCACCATGGCCTGCACCGGCATCGAGTACTGCAAGCTCGCCATCGTCGAGACCAAGGCGCGCGGCTCCCAGCTGATCGACGAACTGGAGCGCCGGATCCCGGAGTTCGACGAGCCGATCACCATCAACGTCAACGGCTGCCCGAACGCCTGCGCCCGTATCCAGGTGGCGGACATCGGTCTCAAGGGGCAGCTGGTCCTCAACGACCAGGGCGAGCAGGTCGAGGGCTTCCAGGTGCACCTCGGCGGCGCGCTCGGCCTGGAGGCCGGGTTCGGCCGCAAGGTGCGTGGCCTGAAGGTCACCTCCGAGGAACTGCCCGACTACGTCGAGCGCGTCCTCAAGCGGTTCCAGGACGAGCGCGAGGACGGCGAGCGCTTCGCCGCCTGGGCCTCCCGTGCGTCCGAGGAGGCCCTCTCATGAGCGAGCGGGCCGCCCCTTTCTACTGCCCCTACTGCGGCGACGAGGACCTCCGTCCGAGCGAGCAGGGCCACGGCGCATGGGAATGCGCGGCGTGCAACCGGGCCTTCCAGTTGAAGTTCCTCGGGCTGCTCGCCCGGGGTCTTCAGCACTCCGAAGCAGGGGGAGACGAGATATGACCGCGGTGAAGGAAGAACGTACGACCGAGGATCTCAAGGCGCTCGCCGAGCAGGCGGGGAAGGACCTTGAGAACGCTTCCGCGCTGGAGATCCTCCAGTGGGCGGCGGAAACCTTCGGAAAGCGGTTCTGCGTGACGTCCTCGATGGAGGACGCGGTGGTCGCCCACCTCGCCTCCCGCGCCATGCCCGGCGTGGACGTCGTGTTCCTCGACACCGGTTACCACTTCCCGGAGACCATCGGCACCCGTGACGCGGTGGAGGCTGTGATGGACGTCAATGTCATCACGCTGACCCCGCGTCAGACGGTCGCCGAGCAGGACGCGGAGTACGGCCCCAAGCTGCACGACCGCGACCCCGACCTGTGCTGCAAGCTGCGCAAGGTCCAGCCGCTCGAGCAGGGCCTGAAGAGCTACGTGGCCTGGGCGACCGGTCTGCGCCGCGACGAGTCCCCGACCCGGGCGAACACCCCGGTCGTCGGCTGGGACGAGAAGCGCCAGAAGGTCAAGATCTCCCCGATCGCCCGCTGGACCCAGGACGACGTGGACGCCTACGTCGCCGAACACGGCGTACTGACCAACCCGCTGCTGATGGACGGCTACGCGTCCGTCGGCTGCGCCCCCTGCACCCGCCGCGTCCTGGAGGGCGAGGACGCACGCGCCGGCCGCTGGGCCGGAAGCGCCAAGACCGAGTGCGGGCTGCACGGATGACGACGACGATTCAGGAGACGAACGTGACGACCGGAGCCACCGTCTGGCTCACGGGTCTGCCGAGCGCCGGCAAGACCACCATCGCGTACGAGCTGGCCGGCCGGCTGCGCGAGGACGGCCACCTCGTCGAGGTGCTCGACGGCGACGAGATCCGCGAGTTCATCTCGGCGGGCCTCGGCTTCAGCCGCGAGGACCGGCACACCAACGTGCAGCGCATCGGCTTCCTCGCCGAACTGCTCGCCCGCAACGGCGTCAAGACGCTCGTCCCGGTGATCGCGCCCTACGCGGACAGCCGCGAGGCGGTGCGCAAGCGCCACCAGGAGGGCGGGGCGGCGTACATCGAGGTGCACGTGGCCACTCCGGTCGAGGTCTGCTCCGTACGTGATGTGAAGGGTCTGTACGCCAAGCAGGCGGCGGGCGAGCTGTCCGGGCTCACCGGGGTCGACGACCCCTACGAGGAGCCCGAGACGCCCGACCTGCGCATCGAGTCGCAGCACCAGACCGTCCAGGAGTCCGCGGCCGCGGTCCACGCGCTGCTCACCGAGAGGGGACTGGCATGACGACGACCGTCGCCGAGGCCGAAGAGGGGACGGACAGCCCGTACGCCCTCTCCCACCTGGATGCCCTCGAGTCCGAGGCGGTGCACATCTTCCGCGAGGTGGCGGGCGAGTTCGAGCGGCCGGTGATCCTTTTCTCCGGCGGCAAGGACTCCATCGTCATGCTGCACCTGGCGCTGAAGGCCTTCGCGCCGGCGGCCGTCCCCTTCTCGCTGCTGCACGTGGACACCGGGCACAACTTCCCCGAGGTCCTGGAGTACCGCGACCGGACGGTGGACCGGCACGGGCTGCGCCTCCATGTGGCCTCCGTACAGGACTACATCGACCGCGGTGTGCTGAAGGAGCGTCCGGACGGGACCCGCAACCCGCTGCAGACGCTGCCGCTGACGGAGAAGATCCAGGCGGAGAAGTTCGACGCGGTCTTCGGCGGCGGACGCCGGGACGAGGAGAAGGCACGGGCCAAGGAGCGGGTGTTCTCCCTGCGGGACGAGTTCTCGCAGTGGGACCCGCGCAGGCAGCGGCCCGAGCTGTGGAACCTGTACAACGGGCGGCACGCGCCCGGCGAGCACGTCCGCGTCTTCCCGCTGTCCAACTGGACCGAGCTGGATGTCTGGCAGTACATCGCCCGCGAGGGCATCGAACTGCCGGAGATCTACTTCGCGCACGAGCGTGAGGTGTTCCGGCGGGCCGGGATGTGGCTGACCGCCGGCGAGTGGGGCGGGCCGAAGGACACGGAGACCGTCGAGAAGCGGCTCATCCGGTACCGGACCGTCGGTGACATGTCCTGCACGGGCGCCGTGGATTCGGAAGCTGTGACGTTGGAGCAGGTCATCGCCGAGATCGCCGCCTCCCGGCTGACCGAGCGCGGTGCGACGCGCGCCGACGACAAGATGTCCGAGGCCGCGATGGAAGACCGTAAGCGCGAGGGGTACTTCTAAGCATGACCACGACCACGACCGAGGTCCTCTCGGACACGACCCTCCTGCGGTTCGCCACCGCCGGCTCCGTCGACGACGGCAAGTCCACCCTCGTCGGGCGGCTGCTGCACGACTCCAAGTCGGTCCTCACCGACCAGCTGGAGGCCGTCGAGCACGCCTCTCGCAACCGCGGCCAGGAGGCGCCCGACCTCGCGCTGCTCACGGACGGTCTGCGCGCCGAGCGCGAGCAGGGCATCACGATCGACGTGGCGTACCGCTACTTCGCCACGCCCAAGCGCCGGTTCATCCTCGCCGACACGCCCGGGCACGTGCAGTACACCCGCAACATGGTGACGGGTGCCTCCACGGCCGAGCTGACGGTGATCCTGGTCGACGCGCGCAACGGCGTCGTCGAGCAGACCCGCCGCCACGCGGCGATCGCGGCCCTGCTCCGGGTCCCGCACGTGGTCCTCGCGGTCAACAAGATGGACCTGGTCGACTACCAGGAGTCCGTCTTCGCCGCGATCGCCGAGGAGTTCACGGCGTACGCGCTCGAACTGGGCGTCCCGGAGATCACCGCGATCCCGATCTCCGCGCTGGCCGGCGACAACGTGGTGGACCCCTCCGCGAACATGGACTGGTACGGCGGCCCGACCTTCCTGGAGCACCTGGAGACGGTCCCGGTCACCCACGACCTGAGCCACTGCCACGCCCGCCTTCCCGTGCAGTACGTGATCCGGCCGCAGACCGCCGAGCACCCGGACTACCGGGGTTACGCGGGCCAGATCGCGGCCGGTTCGTTCCGGGTCGGCGAGGCGGTGACCGTGCTGCCCTCGGGCCGTGCCTCCCGTATCTCCGGCATCGACCTGCTCGGCGAGCCGGTCGACGTCGCCTGGACCACCCAGTCGGTGACGATCCTCCTGGAGGACGACATCGACATCTCGCGCGGCGACCTGATCGTGCCCAGCAAGGACGCCCCGGCGACCACGCAGGACATCGAGGCGACCGTCTGCCATGTCGCCGACGCGCCGCTCACCGTCGGCCACCGGGTGCTGCTCAAGCACGGCACCCGCACGGTCAAGGCGATCGTCAAGGACATCCCGTCCCGTCTCACACTCGACGACCTGTCCCTGCACCCGCACCCGGGACAGCTCGTCGCCAACGACATCGGCCGCGTGAAGATCCGTACTGCGGAGCCGCTGCCGGTGGACTCCTACGCCGACTCCCGGCGTACGGGCTCGTTCATCCTGATCGACCCCAGCGACGGCACCACGCTCACCGCGGGCATGGTCGGCGAGTCGTTCGCGTCCCCGGAGCCCGTCAAGGACGAGTCCGAAGACGACGGGTGGGACTTCTGACATGAACTCCCCCGACTACTACTCCACGTTCGCGAAGGAGGGCGGCCGCATCGGCAGCGGCGACCTCGGCAGCGGGCAGGGCGGAGTGGCGCGATGTGTGCGTTGACGTACGCGCACTGCCTGCGCGCCCTCACCCCCCACCGCCGTAGACGAAAACCTGCCGACCTCCCGGCCACGACCTGAGAGACCGTGACCGCCGGGCCTCCGAGAGGAACACCTCCCGTGCCTGTCAACCGCTCAACGCTCCTTCGCCGCGGCATCGCCGTGGTGGCCGCACTTCCGCTCCTCACGCTCGCCGCTTGCGGCTACGGGTCCAAGTCCACGAGCGACAACTCCAAGGAGAAGGTCGCCGCGGGGTCGTCGAAGATCGACGGTCTCGGCTCCGTCAAGATCGGCTACTTCGGCAACCTGACCCACGCGACCGCACTGGTCGGCCGTGAGCAGGGCCTCTTCCAGAAGGAGCTCGGCGCCACCAAGGCCGACTACGCCACCTTCAATGCGGGCCCGTCCGAGATCGAGGCGCTCAACTCGGGCTCCATCGACATCGGGTGGATCGGCCCCTCCCCGTCGATCAACGGCTACGTCAAGTCCAACGGCAAGAGCCTGAAGATCATCGGCGGTTCGGCGTCCGGCGGCGTCAAGCTGGTCGTCAACCCGAAGAAGATCAAGTCCCTGAAGGACGTCAAGGGCAAGAAGATCGCCACCCCGCAGCTCGGCAACACGCAGGACGTGGCGTTCCTCAACTGGGCCGCCGACCAGGGCTGGAAGGTCGACGCGGAGAGCGGCAAGGGTGACGTCACGGTCGTCCGTACGGACAACAAGATCACCCCGGACGCCTACAAGTCCGGTTCCATCGACGGCGCCTGGGTGCCGGAGCCGACCGCGTCCAAGCTGGTCGCCGAGGGCGGCAAGGTGCTGCTCGACGAGGCGTCGCTGTGGCCGGACAAGAAGTTCGTGATCACGAACATCATCGTGCGGGCCGGCTTCCTCAAGGACCACCCGAAGGCCGTCGAAGCCGTGCTGAAGGCCTCCGTCGAGGCCAACAAGTGGATCAACGCCAACCCGACCGAGGCCAAGGCGGCGGCGAACAAGCAGTTGGAGGCCGACTCCGGCAAGGCGCTCAAGGCGAACGTCCTGGACCCGGCCTGGAAGTCGATCCAGTTCACCAACGACCCGTTGGCCGCCACCCTCAACACCGAGGCGGAGCACGCGGTCAAGGCCGGCCTGCTTCAGAAGCCGAACCTGAAGGGCATCTACGACCTCACGATCCTCAACAAGGTCCTCAAGGCCGAGGGCGAGAGCACGGTCGACGACGCCGGTCTCGGCGCCAGCTGACGTAGATCCCGACGAGTTCCCAGGAGGTGACGACCATGGCCACGACCACGACGCTAGCCAAGGCCGACGAGTCGGTCGAATACGCGGCACGCCTTGAGCACGTCTCGAAGTCCTTCGCGGGACCGGGCGGGCAGCAGCTCGTCCTGGACGACATCAGCATCGATGTCGCGCCGGGCGAGTTCGTCACCCTCCTGGGGGCCTCGGGCTGCGGCAAGTCCACGCTGCTGAACCTGGTGGCGGGGCTCGACCAGCCCACCGCGGGTTCCATCACGACGGACGGGCGCCCAGCCCTGATGTTCCAGGAGCACGCCCTGTTCCCGTGGCTGACCGCGGGCAAGAACATCGAACTCGCCCTGAAACTCAGGGGAGTTCCCAAGCCCGAGCGGCGCGAAAAGGCTGAGCAGCTGCTCGAGCTGGTCCGGCTGAAGGGCGCGTACGGCAAGCGCGTCCACGAACTGTCCGGCGGTATGCGCCAGCGCGCGGCGCTGGCCCGCGCGCTCGCCCAGGAGAGCAACCTCCTGCTGATGGACGAGCCGTTCTCGGCGCTCGACGCCATCACCCGGGACGTGCTGCACGACGAGCTGACCCGCATCTGGGAGGAGACCGGGCTCTCCGTCCTGTTCGTCACCCACAACGTGCGCGAGGCGGTGCGGCTCGCCCAGCGGGTGATCCTGCTGTCCTCGCGTCCGGGCCGGATCGCTCGCGAGTGGGCGGTCGACATTCCGCAGCCACGCCGTATCGAGGACGCCCCCGTGGCCGAACTGTCCCTTGAGATCACCGATGTACTGCGTGGGGAGATCCGCCGTCATGGCCAGCACTGAGACGACACCGGTCCAGGACTCCGGGAGCGTCGAGGCGGGCCTGGACGCACTGGAGACCACGGCCACCGGCCGTCCGACCCTCCGGCAGACCTTCGTCAACAAGATCCTGCCGCCGATCATCGCGATCGCGGTGGTCATCGTGGTCTGGTACATCCTCTACCCGATCGTCGACGACCCGACCAAGCTGCCCGCCCCGGGCGCCGTGGGTGGCGCGTTCAAGGATGCCTGGCTGAAGGGCGATCTGCTCGGTTACATCTGGACCAGCGTCTCGCGTGGTCTGCTCGGCTTCGCCTTCGCGCTGCTCATCGGCACCCCGCTGGGTCTACTGGTGGCGCGGGTGAAGTTCGTGCGCGCGGCCATCGGCCCGATCCTGTCCGGCCTGCAGTCGCTGCCGTCGGTGGCGTGGGTGCCTCCGGCCGTGATCTGGCTGGGTCTGAACAACTCGATGATGTACGCGGTGATCCTGCTCGGCGCGGTCCCGTCCATCGCCAACGGCCTGGTGTCCGGCGTCGACCAGGTGCCGCCACTGTTCCTGCGCGCAGGCCGCACGATGGGGGCGACGGGTCTGAAGGGCATCTGGCACGTCACCCTGCCGGCCGCCCTGCCCGGCTATGTGGCCGGCATGAAGCAGGGCTGGGCGTTCTCGTGGCGCTCGCTGATGGCCGCGGAGATCATCGCCCAGTTCCCCGACCTGGGCGTGGGCCTCGGCCAGCTGCTGGAGAACGGGCGCACGGCCGGCGACATGGCCATGGTGTTCGAGGCCATCCTGCTCATCCTGTTCGTCGGCATAGCCATCGACCTGCTGATCTTCAGCCCCTTGGAGCGCTGGGTGCTGCGCAGCCGCGGTCTGCTGGTGAAGAGCTGAGTCCCATGCACAAGAAGCCCGTCCTCCTCGTCATCGCCCACGGCAGCCGCGACCCGCGGCACGCCGCGACGGTGCACGCCCTCGTACGCCGGGTGCGCTCGATGCGCCCGGGCGTACGGGTGGAGACCGGCTTTTTGGACTTCAACATCCCGTCCGTACACGGGGTGCTGGAGTCCCTGGCGGCGGAGGGCGTCCGTGACGTCGTGGCGCTGCCGTTGTTGTTGACCCGCGCGTTCCACGCCAAGGCGGACATCCCCGCCGTCCTGCGGGACGCGCCGCCGCAGCTGCGCATCCACCAGGCCGAGGTGCTCGGCCCGTCGCCGCTGCTCCTGTCCGCCCTCGAACGGCGTTTGTACGAGGCCGGGCTGACGCCCGGCGACAAGTCCTCGACCGGGGTCGTACTGGCCTCGGCGGGGTCCACCGACCCGGAGGCGATCGCAGTGATCGCAGCAATCGCGCGGGAGTGGCGGCACACCGGTTGGTGCGCCGTGCGGCCTGCGTTCGCCTCCGCTGCTCTCCCCCGCACCGAGGACGCGGTACGCGAACTCCGGGCACTGGGCTGCAAACGCGTCGCCGTCGCCCCGTACGTCCTGGCCCCCGGCTTCCTGCCGGACCGCATCACGCAGGGCGCGGCCGAGGCGGACGTACTCGCCGACGTGCTCGGCCCGGCGCCGGAGGTGGCGCGGCTGCTGCTGGAGCGGTACGACGCGGCACGGACACCGGTGCCGGCGGCTGTCGGCGCCTAGTCCGCCGTTTCGAGAAGCGCCAGCACGTATTCCTCCAGGCGCCGTGTGAGCAGCGCCGGTGTCAGATCGGTTCGCCCGAGCTCCCGCCAGGGGACGGCGACCTTCTCGGCGTCCGGTGCGAAGGCCAGGGCGTCCAGGAGACGCCAGTACAGGTGGGCGTCCGGATCGTCGATGAGGGTTCCGCCGGCCGCGCGGTAGTGGTCGGTGAACCGCAGTCCGACCGGCACCCCGTGCAGCAGGGCGAGCGCTGTCGAGCAGTGGGCCACGTCCAGGTCGGCCGGTCCCCAGGACGTCTCCACCCAGTCCACGACACCTGTGACGGCCAGATCGGGGCCCTCTCCCGTGAAGAGGACGTTGCCGGGGTGGAAGTCACGGTGCAGGAAGACGGGCCGGTGGGCAGGGGGCGGTTGCCGGATCACGTCCACGGCCCGCCGCCACAGCTCGGGCCGCTCGGTGTCCTGCGGGATCCGCACCCGCTCGGGACTGGTCCACGCCTGGTATGTGCGCGGCCGGTCCGCCTCGGCCACGCGCAGCCCGTGAATGGCGGCCAACTGCCGGGCGAGCAGCTCAGCTCTCCGTTCCACGTCCGTCTCGTCCACCCGCACGCTCCCCGGCAGCAGCGACATCACCAGCGACGGATGGTCGCAGTGCTCTGCCGCCGCGTCGACGGCGTGCAGCCGGGGGGCCGGCACGTCCGTCCGCGCGAGCAGGCGGAGGATGTCGGCCTCTCGCGTGAGCAGTCCCGACGCGGCCTTCAGGTAGAAGGGGCGGACGAAGGACCGCAGCACGAGCGTGTACGACCCCCCGGTGCCCTCGATGTCGAGGCGCCGCATCCGCGAGGTCCAGCCGCCCCGCAGGGCGCTGACCGCCCGGATGCGATCGTCGGGACGCAGGCTCTTCTCCACCCACAGGCGGGTGTTGGACCAGTCCTCGCTCATACGAGGAAGCCTACTGATCCACTGATCACGGCATCTGCCCCTCCCGTGGGATGTCCGATCAGTCGAAGCGGAGCGTCCCCGTGCGGGTCCGCTTCAGCTCGAAGAAGTCCGGGTACGTCGCCAAGACCCGGAAGCTGTCGAAGAGTTCGGCCGCCCGGGCGCCCCGCGGAATCGCCCGCAGTACCGGCCCGAACCACACCGTTCCGTCGACGTGGATCGTGGGCGTGCCCACGTAGCCCCCCGATTCCGGCTCGACACCCGCCTCGTGGCTGCGGCGTACGGCCTCGTCGTACGCCGGGTCGTGCGCTGCGGCGGCGAGGTCGGGCGCCAGGCCCAGTTCGGCGAGGGAGTCGGCGATCACCGCATCGAAGTCGTCCGCCTTGCGCTCGTGGATGCGGGTGCCGAACGCCGTGTACAGGTCGCGCAGCACCTTCTCCCCGTGCCGCTCGGCGGCGGCCACCGCGACCCGCACCGGGCCGATCGACTTGTCGACCAACTCCCGGTACCAGTCGGGGAGTTCATTGCCGAGGTTGTGAAGGTAGAGGCTCATCGCGTGGAAGCGGAGGTCGAGCGGGCGCTCGCGCTCGACCTCCAGGAGCCAACGGGAGGTGATCCAGGCGAAGGGGCAGGCGGGGTCGAACCAGAAGTCGACTCGGGTGGGTGCGCTGTTCGTCATGCCATCGACGTTAGCCGCTAATTGGTGCAGTTTCCTGACCCAATTCTGCAGTACTTTCCTGGCCCAATCATGTCTGGGCGAGCTGTGGGTCCCGTCCGCTGGCGGCCAGGGCCCGGTCGAACACGGGCGCGTCCTCCCGCACCGGCACCGGGTCGGCGAAGCCGTCGTACTGGCGGTAGAGCTCGCCGTGCTCGTCGACCACATGGAGGACGAAGCGGGCCGCGTCGTCCGAGATGCGGAACTGCTGGCCGGTGGCAGCGGCGACGTCCCAGCCGTGTACGGCCGTCTCCTTGATGACCATCGAGGCGATCTGGACGGCGGGCATCTTCGCCGTGCCGAGGTCGATCTCACCGTCCCACACCGCGGGGTCGGCCCAGGCAGCGACGGCGCGGTCCAGCTGGGCGGCGTAGGCCGCGGGCCAGTCGGGGTCGGTGGTGAAGTCGCGGGCGGTCAGCTCCTCGGGGAGCTGTTTGCGCAGGGCGCGGTGCTCCAGGCCGTGGGAGGTGTAGAGGACCCAGTGGTTGACCAGGGCGCGGACGTCCCAGTCGGGGCAGTGGGTGGCGTCGCCGAGCCGGTCCGCCGGGACGCCGCGCGCAACGCGCGCCGCCTCGGCGGCACACTCGGTCATGTAGGTGTGCAGGAGCTTCGGGTCGTCGTACGTCATGCACCCCACGCTAGGAAGGGCCGGCTCAGGTCTCTTGAACAAACGCGACAGCCTCGTCGGCGAGGCGGATCAGCTCCTCGATCGGCATCGAGCCCGGCGCCCGGTGTTCGCGGGCGAAGGTGTTCGAGAGGTGCTGCAGCAGGTCGTTGAGCGGGGTCGGCACGCCGTGCAGGCGGCCGAGCAGCGCGATCTCGCCGTTGAGGTAGTCGGCCTCGATGGTGCCGGTGGCGCGGGTGAGGGACTGCCAGGAGGAGCCGCCGCCGCGCGGGGCGCCGTCGAGGGGCACCAGGTCGACCTTGTGGCCGCGCAGCGCCTGCTGCTCCTCGAGGCTCGCGTACGGGATCCCGGCGGCGTCGAGCACGGCCTCGCCCTCGGCCCGCACGCGTGCGCGCAGCGCGGCCCGGCCTTCCTGTCCCTCGTCCTGCCCGGCCAGTGACTGGAGGGCGTTGGTGAGGTTGGTCAGCAGCTTGGCGTACTGCCAGCGCGCCACGTCCTCGACGACCGGCGCCTCGAAGAACCTCGTCTTCTCCAGGTCGGCGGCGACCAGCCGCGCGGTCTCGTCGATGCCGTGCGGGTACCGGCCCACGTGCAGGATGCCGGTGAGCGGGGCGCCGCCGGCGGAGACCTCACCCGGCTGGAGGTGGGTCGCCGGAAGCCAGACGCAGACTCCGTACACGTGCCGGAAGACGCGCAGGGCCAGGCGCTGGCCCTCCACCCCGTTCTGGGCGCAGAACAGGGGCAGCCGCTCGGCCGCCGTGCCGCCGCCCGCGACCGGCGCCGGGCCCCAGGCCTGCAGCGCGCCCACGGTGTCCTGCGTCTTCACGGCGAGGACGAGCACGTCGTCGGCCCTCAACTCGCCCAGCCCGTCTGGTCCTTCGACCGTCGGCAGCCGGTACGTGAACGCGCCGTCCGGCACCTTCAGCCGAAGCCCGCCGTCCCGCAGCGCCGCTTGGTGCGCGCCCCGCGCGACCAGAACCACCTCGTGCCCCGAACCCGCGAGACGCCCGCCGATCGAACCGCCGACGGCTCCCGCTCCGATGATGATGTAGCGCATGGGACGAGCCTCGCACAGCCCCTGCCCCGGCCCCGTCCCGGGCCTCCGGTCGGTCACTCCGCCGTGAGCTCCACCAGTTTCACGACGGTGTTCCAGTTGCGGGTCGTGGCGATCAGGCCTTTGTTGATACGGGGTTTGGCGAGGTGGACGGCGAGCTGGGAGCGGCCGAGGCCGTCCGGCGCGTACAGGTACAGCGCGCGGTCGCCGAGCCGGAACTCCTCCGGGAGATAGGCCTCCCGGTCGATCTCCGCGAACCGCTCCGCGTCGACCGGGGCGGAGAAGTAGGTGACGTGGAGCTGCTTGGCCTCCAGCTCGGCGGCCGGGAAGGGGCAGGCGTCGGCGACCGCCTCGAGGTAGGCGTGGTCGCGCACGATCACGTCGACGGCGAAGCCGAAGTGCTTCTGGATCGCCTGCGCGAGTTCGGCGGCCAGGGACTCCTCGTCGCCGTGGCCGGATGCGAAGACGGCCTGGCCGCTCTGCAGATGGGTGCGTACGCCGTCGTAGCCGAGGCCGTCCATCAGCTGCCGGAGTTCGGCCATCGGGAGCTTCTTCTTGCCGCCCACGTTGATCCCGCGCAGCAGTGCCGCATACGTCGTCGTCATGGCGCACACCATAAAGCGGCCGTCGTGCCCCGTGGGGGTGGGCACGACGGCCGCCGCGTCCGCGTGGGCGGACTGCCCGAAACTCTGTCCGAATCGCGGGCCCGGATCAACAGATACACGCACCTGTGACTTGTTCAACAAGCTTTCGTAATAACAAAGAGGAGCGATGCCGACGGACCGGACACCCCGATCTTCATCCCCGAGAAGTCCCGATAGATGTAAGGGGCCGTCGTCCTCCCCAGCGGTGAGGCGCCGGGGTCCGAGGGGAGGACCCGCGCCCGCCGCACTTCACCGGGCAGCACGACGAGATGGCCTTATCCCGGCCATACCTTCGAAGCGAAAGGTGGCGGCAGGGGGCTGTCACCGGACTCAAGGGGGCAAGCCCGTCATGGGGAACGGAGATTCACGGGTGCGGGGCATAGCCGCCCGGGCCGGCGGCTGGAGCGCCCGGCACCGATGGGCTGCCGTCGGCATCTGGGTGCTGTTCGTCGTCCTGGCGATGGGGATCGGTTCGGCCGCGGGCCGGGTCGACCTCAAGGACAGCGACCAGCTCAAGGGCGAGACGCACACCGCCGCCAAGATCATCGATGACGCGGGGATCAAGGAGCCGGCGAGCGAGACGGTCCTGATCCAGGCGAAGGACGGTCAACTCAAGGCCACGGACGCCGAGTTCAAGGCTGCGGTAGGGGCGGTCGTCAAGGCGGTCGACGGGACCGGCAAGGTCACGGACGTGAAGTCGCCGTACACCACGGACACGATTTCCAAGGACGGGCGCAGCGCGCTGGTGCAGTTCGACATGCGCGGCGATGCGGAGACCGCGGGCGACCGCGTGGAGCCCGTGCTGAAGGCCGTCGACGAGGTGCAGAAGGACCACGGGACGCTGCGGATCGAGGAGATCGGCAGCGCCAGCATGCAGAAGACGTTCGACGACGCGTTCGGTGACGACTTCAAGAAGGCCGAGCTCTCCGCGGTGCCGGTGGCCCTCGGCATTCTGCTCATCGCCTTCGGTGCGCTGGTGGCCGCGCTGCTGCCGGTCGCGCTGGCGATCACCGCGATCATGGCGACGATGGGCCTGATCGGCATCGTCAGCCACGTCCAGCCGATGACCGACACCGCCAACTCCGTGATGCTGCTGGTCGGTCTGGCCGTGGGCGTCGACTACTGCCTGTTCTATCTGCGCCGTGAGCGCGAGGAGCGGGCCGCGGGCCGGGATGCCCAGACAGCGCTGCGGGTCGCCGCCGCCACCAGTGGCCGGGCGATCATCGTCTCGGGCATCACGGTGTGCGTGGCGATGGCAGGCATGCTGTTCACCGGGCTCGCCACGTTCGAGGGGATGGGCCTGGCCTCGCTGATGGTCGTCGCCGTCGCGATGGTCGGCTCGGTGACCGTGCTGCCCGCACTCCTTTCGCTGCTGGGCGAGCGGGTCGAGAAGGGGCGGATTCCGTTCCTGGCAAAGGCCATGGAGCGCCGCGCCGCCCGCACGGGCGGGGAGAGCCGGTTCTGGACGGCCGTGCTGCGCGGGGTGCTCGCCAAGCCGCTGGTCTCCGTCCTGGTGGCGGCCGGTGCGCTGCTCGCGATCGCGGCTCCCGCGGTCGGCATGAAGACCCAGAACCTCACGCTGGACCAGGAGTTCGGGAACTCGCTGCCGATCGTGCAGACGTACAACCGGGTCAACGACGCCTTCCCGGGCGGCTCCGAGCCGGCCGAGGTCGTCGTCAAGGCGAAGGACATCAACGCCCCGGAGGTGAAGAGCGCCCTCGCCGCCTTCAAGGAGCAGGCGATCAGTTCGGGCGCCTCGCGCGGCCCGGTCCAGATCACGCTCCACGACGCGCAGAACATCGCCTACGTGTACGTCCCGCTGGTCGGCGGCTCCGACCTGGACAAGGCGGGCGCCAGCCTGGAGAAGCTGCGGGACGAGGTGCGGCCCGCCACGCTCGGCAAGGTGGACGGCGTCCAGGCGCCGATCACCGGACAGGTCGCCGGCTCGCACGACTTCAACGCCCAGCTCGGCGGCGCGGTCGTCCCGGTCTTCGCGTTCGTCGTGGTCTTCGCCTTCGTGCTGATGCTGCTGTCGTTCCGCTCGCTGACGGTCGCGATCACGTCGATCCTGCTCAACCTGCTGTCGGTGGGCGCGGCCTACGGCATTCTCGTCGCCGTCTTCCAGCACGGCTGGGGCGCCTCGCTGGTGGGCGCGGAGGGCGTCGGCGCGATCATCACCTGGCTGCCGCTGTTCCTGTTCGTGATCCTGTTCGGGCTGAGCATGGACTACCACGTGTTCGTGGTCTCGCGGATCCGCGAGGCACGGATGCGGGGCCGCACGACCAGGGACGCGATCCAGCACGGCGTGGTCACCACGGCCGGTGTCGTCACCAGCGCCGCGGTCATCATGGTCGCCGTGTTCGCGATCTTCGGCACGCTGTCCATGCAGTCCATGAAGCAGATGGGCGTCGGCCTCGCGGCCGCCGTGCTCATCGACGCGACGATCATCCGGGGCGTCCTGCTCCCGGCGGTGATGGCGCTGCTGGGCGAGCGCAACTGGTATCTGCCGAAGTGGCTGAACCGGCTGCCGGACCTGACGCACGACGAGTCTGCGGAGGTCATCACGCACTCGGTGCGGCGCGACGAGGGTGAACGACTGGGCGTCTGAAGGGGGTGACCCCTCACCTACCGAGGGCCCGCCGGCCACAGGGGAGCCGGCGGGCCCTCGTCATGTCCGGAACTACCGTGATCCTGCGGGAAGTTCGGCCTCGATCAGATCGGCCGCCCGCCGAGTGCCTCCCTCCTTCGCCATGCCGGCCCGAATCTCCTCAAGGCGGCGGGCGACCTCGGGGTCGTCGACGAGGGCGAGGGCGGTCCTGCGCAGGGTCTCGGCGGTGGCCTCCGCCGTGGGGACGTGGCGGGCGACGCCGAGGGCCTGGAGCATGTCCGCGTTGCCGAACTGGTCGACGGCCTGCGGTACGGCGATCATCGGCGTGGCGGTGGCCAGACCCTCCTGGCTGCCACCCGCCCCGGCGTGCGTGACGAACAGGTCTGCCTGCCGGAGCACCGCCAACTGCGGGACCCAGGACCGCACTTCCACATGCGCCGGTACGTCCCCGAGCGCCGCCGGGTCCACGTGCTTGCCGATCTGCAGGACGAGGTGCCAGCCGGGCAGGTCGCCGAACGCCTCGACACACTCCCGGTAGAAGCCGGGCTGGTTGGTGAACGCCGAGCCCAACGACACCAGCACCACTTTCTCGGCTCCGGCCGGCCGTCGCCACTCGCCCTGCGCGGCGCGGTCGCCCTGGCAGGCGCCGACGAACGTGTACACGGTCTCGTCGACCCGATCGGCGTTGGGCTGAAGCGCCTTGGGGATCAGGACGAGCGAGCGGTCGGGGCGGCCCGCGAAGGGGTCCGGGTGCTGCGTGATCCCGTTCTCCTCCAGCCAGGCCTGGAAGCGCGCGTAGTACGCCCGGCCGCGCTCGGTCCGCTTCGGCTCCGCCCACATCGGCTCGGCCACCTCCTCCTCGTACCCCTCCCAGGCGACGAGGTTCGGCGAGAGCGAGAGCGCGGGAACACCCCAGCGGTGGGCGAGGACGCGGGCCGGGTACGCCGTGATGTCGTGCAGGACGAGGTCCGGTACGTCCCCCTCGTAGGCCTCGGCGAGTTGTGGCAGCGCCTGGATCGCGTCGGCCAGGAACAGTTCGACGTGGTCGAGGAGGACGGACCCCCACGCCGACGGGTCCGCGTCGGGCCCCGGCAGCGTGGAGTTCCACAGTTTCGGCTCGGCGCCCGTCTCGGCGACCTTCTCCGCGAACGCCGGCGGGATCGCATACGTCACCCGATGGCCACGCGCCACCAGCTCACGGATGACCTCGAGACTGGGGTTCACATGGCCGTGGGCGGCGATGGAGAACATGGCGATGTGGGCAGGGGCGGTACGAGAGCGACTGGTCATGCGAGCGAACGTAGACGAGACGAGACGTCTCGTGCAATGTGTTTACGACAGCACCGCATGCAGCCGCAGCCACCTCCCCGGCGGCACCTCGCCCACCAGGGCGTGCGGGTCCAACCCCGCCGCCCGGAACGCCGCGTCCACACGCCGCCTCGGGTGGACCCGCCGCAGCGAGGCGTGCAGCGAGCCGCCGACCCCCGAGAAGCCGAGCTCGACCAGGTGACGCCAGCTGTCCTGGGCGGCGGGTGCGAGCAGCGGGGTGCGGCGGCGCTCGATGCGGATGACCCCGGCGTCCACGCCCGGTACCGGCCGGAAACGGGTCCGGGCGACCCGCCCGACCAGCCGCCAGTCGTAGCGGGGCCAGCTGAGGACCGTGAGCAGGGTCCAACTGCCGTAGTCCCCGGTGCGTTTGCGGGCGTACTCGAGCTGGGTGAGGAGCGTGGCGTCGGTGAGGGCGGGGGCCCGCAGACACCAGTCGACGATGGCGGCGGTGCGGGAGAAGGGCACGTTCCCGGCGACGGAGAAGGGGGTGCGCGGGGGCTTTGCGGCGAGGAAGTCGCCGCCGATGACGGTGACTTGGGGTGCGGCGGAGAAGCGGTCGCGCAGTACGGGTACGAGGCGGCGGTCGATCTCGTACGCGCGCAGCTCCCGGCAGAGGGGAGCGAGCCGCTCGGTCAACGCGCCTTTTCCTGCCCCTACTTCGAGCAGAAGGGGCGGCTGATCGCCGTGTAGGACGGCGAGGCGGGCGAGGTGTTCGGCCGTGGCGCGGTCGGCGAGGAAGTTCTGCGAGAGCGCGCGGGAGTTTCGGGTGGGGCGGGCCATGGCCTGCGGTCCTTGTCTTCCGGAAGGAGGGAGAAGGGCAGCCGAAGGCCCTGACCGGAAGACATGGAGAGAGAAGGGTGGCGCAGCGCTCTATGGGCGCGGCTCAGCGGATGCGACTCCCCGGACCGGTCAGGGCACCGGGGCCACGACGCATCCGGATGGAGTGCGTGACGCCCCGGCCGAGACCGGAGTCGATGATCGCGTTGAAAGCTGCCACGGACGGCACGCTAGGCGGACGGCCGCCCGCCGGGCAACGGAATTTCAGCGCTGGGCAAGGGACTTTCAGCGCTGGTAACGGGCGAGGACCAGGTTGCCGTCCCTCTCCAGGCGGTGGCGCAGTTCGTCGAGGCCGATGGCCCCGCTGTAGTACTCCTGGAATGCGGGGGTGGCGACCTTGTCCTTCCACTCGGGGTAGCCGCGGACGGACTGCGCGGGTGCCGAGCGCAGATCGGCGGCGAGGGCGGTGCCGGTCGCCCAGCCGTTCTTGGCCGTGTGCAGGGCCGGGTTCTCAAGGGCCTGGGTGCCGGTGGGCAGCATCCAGTCGCCGAGCGCCAGCCGCACCATGTTCCTGGGCCGCAGCAGGAAGTCGATGAACTCGGCGGCCTCCTTCTTGTGCTTGCTGCCCTGGGCGATGGAGAGCGTCTGCGGGCTGACGCCCTGGGTCGGTCCGTCGGCGCCGGCGGGCGCGGGCAGCACCTGCCAGTCGAAGCCCTTCGGGGACTGCTGCACGATCTGCTGACGGTAGGAGAAGCCGAGCGGCACCATCGCGTACTTGCCGCCGAAGAAGCCGGGCAGGGTGTCCGAGCCGCCGCTGCCGAGGGTGGTGGGCGAGGCGCTGTGGTCGGTGTTCGCCTGGTCGTGGATGGTACGGGGCACCACCTGGTCGGCCGCCTCGAAGCGGACCTTCACCTTGCCGTCGGCGCCGCGGTGGAAGAGTTCGCCGCCGGTGGAGAGGGAGAGGTTGAGGGTCGCGGAGACGGGTTCCTTGAGGGGCCAGGCGACGCCGTACTTGCCGTTGCCGCTGAGCTGCTCGGTGATCTTCCTGAACTCGGGCCAGCTCCAAGGGCGTTGGGCCGTCGGGATGCGTACCCCGGCCCGCTTCAGCCAGGTCGCGTTGGCGATGAGGACGCGTGGCTCCTGGAGGAAGGGCACGCCGTAGACGCCGTCGCCGAAGGTCGTCGTATCCCAACTGTGCTGCGGGACGTCGGACTTGAGGCGGGCGGGCAGCAGGTCGCGCAGGTCGGCGAGGTAGCCGCCGTAGGCGAAGTCCGCGAGGTCGTCGGAGGCGTCGTGGATGATGTCGGGGGCCTCACCGCCCTCGAAGGAGGTGAGGAGCTGGTCGTGGACGCTGTCCCAACTGCCCTGTATGTACTGGACGTTGACGTTCGGATGACTGGCGTTCCACTCCTTCACCAGCTCCTTGTTGGCCTGGACGGACTCCTCCTGCCAGGCCAGGGACTGGAAACGGAGGGTGATCCGGCCGTCTCTCGCGGAGCCACCGCTCGTGCAGCCGGCGAGCAGCAGGGTCAGGACGAGGAGGCCGATCAGTCTGCCGCGCATCAGTTCTTCACCGCCCCGGTGAGCATGCCGCCGGTGATCCGCCGCTGGACGATCGCGAAGACGACGAGTGAGGGCAGGGTCGCGAGGAAGGCCGCCGCCGCAAGCGGGCCGAGGTCGGCGACGCCCTCCGCGCCGATGAAGTGGGTGAGGACCACGGGCAGGGTCTGTTTCTCGGGGGTCTTCAGCAGGACGAGCGCGAAGAAGAACTCGTTCCACGCGGTGACGAACGCGAACAGCCCTGTCGCCACGATCCCCGGCGCGAGCAGTGGCGCCACGACCGAGACGAGCGTCCGCACCCGCCCGGCCCCGTCGACGGCCGCCGCCTCCTCGACTTCGGTCGGCACCGCGCGTACGTAACCGGCGAGCATCCACAGCGCGAACGGCAGCGCCCAGACGACGTACACAAGTGTCAGCCCCGCAAGGGAGTTGATCAGCCGCAGGTTCTTCAGCACCAGGAACAGCGGGATGATCACCAGAACCAGCGGGAACGCCTGGCTGACGATCACCCAGCCGGTGGCGGCCCGGGTCAGCGCGGTGCGGCGGCGGGCCATGACGTAGGCGAGCGGGGTCGCGACGAGCACGGCGACGATCGCCGCCCCGGCCGCCGCGAGCAGGGAGTTGAGGGCCGCGTGCAGCAGGGGCTGTTCGTCGAAGGCCTGGCGGAAGTTGTCGAGGGTGGGGTGCCGGGGTATCCAGGTGGGGTGCAGACTGCCCAGCTCGCGGGGGGACTTGAAGGCGGTGGAGAGCAGCCAGAGGAACGGGAAGGCGATGAAGACGAGATACGCGAGCAGGGCCGCGTACTGGCCGATCCGGGTGGTCGTCCGGGTCCTCATGCGTCGTCGCCTCCCCTGAGCCGTCCCACCAGGAACAGGGCCAGGAGCACCGAGATCACGGCGACCATCACACAGCCCATCGCCGCCGCGTACCCGAACTGGCCGTAGCGGAAGGCCTCTTCGTAGGCGAAGAGCATGGGCAGCCGGGTACGCCCGCCGGGGCCGCCGTTGGTCAACACGTAGACCAGGGCGAAGGAGTTGAAGTTCCAGATGAGGTTGAGGGCGGTGATGGCGAGGGCGACGGGGCGCAGGGCGGGCCAGGTCACCGTGCGGAAGCGGCTCCAGGCTCCGGCGCCGTCCACCGCGGCGGCCTCGTGGAGTTCGCGCGGGGTGCTCTGCAGCCCGGCGAGCAGGGCGACCGTGGTCTGGGGCATGCCGGCCCAGACGCCTACGACGACCACGGCGGGCAGAGCGGTGCCGAGACCGCTGAGCCAGTCGTGGCCGCTGCCGAGACCGAGATCGTGCAGGGTCTCGTTGAGGACGCCCGCGTCCGGGTTGTAGACCAGCCGCCACATGATGCCCACGACGACCTCGGGCATCGCCCACGGAATGATCGCGAGGGCACGGGCCAGCCAGCGCAGGCGCAGCTCCTGGTTCAGCAGGAGGGCAAGGCCGAGGGCGAGCAGGAACTGCGGCACGGTGACGCCGACCGCCCACACCAGGCCGATCCGGAACGACTCCCAGAACAGTGTGTCGTGCAGCAGATCCTGGAAGTTGAGGCCGCCGATCCACTGGGTGGGCTGGGTGCGGCCCGACTGGGAGTCGGTGAAGGCCAGCAGGATGCCGTAGAGGAGGGGGCCGACGCTCAGGACGAGGATCGGAATCAGGGCGGGCAGGACCAGGAACCAGGCCCCGCGGTCGGGAAGCGCGGGGTCCCGGGCGCCGGTGGTGCGTGGCGAGCGTTGCGTCGACCGTCCTGTCGCGCTCACCAGTGCCACGTCATCGGCTCCTTCGCGCGGGTCGGGACGGTGCCGGGCCGGTGCCGGGTCGGTGCCGGGTCGGTCGGCCTCCGTCATGGTCGTGAAGGAGGTATGCACCGTCAAGGCAGCGCGCACACGGTCCGACCTGTGCGAATGCGAGACTGGCCGAGGAGTGGCGCGAACTCGACGCCGTTCACCGGGGCAACCGAGGCACACACGGACAGCGGACATGGGAGGCGGACGATGGACGAGGCACGGGCGCGGGACGTACTGGCCGCGGCGGGGGTGCTGCCGGGGTCTGCCTGGGACGCGTCGCTCCTCGCCCTCGGCGAGAACGCGGTGTTCGCCGCCGGTGACCTGGTCGTCAAGGTGGGCCGTGATGCCGAGCTGCTGGATCGAGCACGGCGGGAGCTGACCATCGCCGTGTGGCTCGCGGAGGAGGGCGTGCCGGCGGTGCGGGCGGCCGAGGCGAAGCCGTTGCTGGTCGAGGGGCATCCGGTGACGGTGTGGCTCCGCATGCCGGAGGCCGTGCGGCAGGCCGAGCCGCGGGATTTGGCCGAACTGTTGCGGGTCGTGCACGCGTTGCCCGCGCCTGACTTCGCCTTGCCGCCGCGGGAGTTGCTGGGTGGGGTGGAGCGGTGGTTGCGGCTGGCGGGGGATGCGATCGATCCCGCCGACGCGGCGTATCTGCGGGAGCGGCGGGACGGTTTCGCGGAGGCCGCGGCTGCGCTGAAGCCGCGTCTCGCTCCGGGACCGATCCATGGGGACGCCCTTCCCCGGAATGTGCACGTCGGTCCTGACGGGCCGGTGCTGGTGGATCTGGAGACCTTTTCCTCGGATCTGCGGGAGCACGATCTGGTGGTCATGGCGCTGTCCCACGACCGGTATGGGATGCCCGATGACGCCTACGACTCGTTTACCGAGGTGTACGGCTGGGATGTGCGCGAGTGGGAGGGGTGCTCGGTGTTGCGGGGTGCCCGGGAGACGGCGAGTTGTGCGTGGGTGGCTCAGCATGCGCCGAGTAATCCGAAGGCGTTGGTTGAATTCGAGCGGCGGGTGGCGTCTCTGCGGAGCGGGGACGAGACGGTGCGGTGGTATCCGTTCTGAGCGCCCAAGGGGTGGGGACTTGTTGTCTGTGGGCGGCCGCGGGTTCGTTGTGGCTGGTCGCGCAGTTCCCCGCGCCCCTAAAAGCGGTTCTCCTCGCCCTCTTGGACAGAGCTTGCCGCCCGCCTCAATTCGGTGAGAACCGTGCGGACCGCCCGCCGAGCCGTGCGCTCCGGGCGGTACAGGGCGTCGATGTGGCGTCTTGCCTGGACTCCGCTGAGGGGTCTCAAGGCCAGTGCGGGGTGGGGGCGCATCGTCCAGCGGGGCATCAGGGCGAGGCCGCCGCCTGCTGCTACGAGTTCTGCCACCACCGCGAACTCGTTGACGCGGTGGGCCAGGTGGAGGTGGTGGCCCGCTGCGGCGGCGATGGCCTCGATGGTGGCCATGACCGGGTAGCCGTCGTGGACGGTGATCCAGGGTTCGTCGGCGACGTCTCTCGGGGTCACGCGGCGCTTGGCGGCGAGGGGGTGGGTCGCCGGCATGGCCACGTCGAGCGGTTCGCGTAGGAGCGTCGTCGCCGTGACCGTGGTCGGCCAGGGCGGGGCGTGGTCCAGGCGGTGGGCCAGGACCAGGTCGTACTCGCGGGTCAGGCGGGGGAAATCGTCCTGGGCCACGTCCTCGTCGGCGAGGGCGAGGGTGGGGGCGTCCGGTGCGGCGAGCGCCCTGAGGAGGGGTGGGAAGAAGGTCGCGGCCGCGCTGTGGAACGCCGCCACCGACACCTCGCCGTCGCGGCGGTCCAGGAACTCCCCCACCGTGTACCGGGCCCGCTCCAGCGCCGTCTCGACCTCGATGGCCGCGCCCGCCAGTGCCTGCCCTGCGTCCGTGAGCACCAGCCGTCGACCGACACGCTCCGTGAGCGGTACGGGGATCGAGCGCTGCAGCAGCCTCAGCTGCTGGGAGATCGCCGACGGCGTCACCAGCAGCGCCTCGGCGACCGCCGTGACACTGCCCAGTTCGCCGAGTTCCCGCAGGATGCGCAGCTGTCGTTCGTCCATGCCCTCAGTGTAGGAGCGCTAAAGGGTTGGTTAAGAAGTTGGTTCTGGGCTTCAAGGTAGTGGTCGGTGCACCGTAGGTCCATGTCCGAACTGCGCCGTACCGATCTGATACTCCTCCTTGTCGCCGTCGTCTGGGGTTCGAGCTATCTGTCCGCCCAGACTGCCACCTCCGCCCTGCCTGTGCTGCTGGTGCTCTTCGCGCGGTACGCACTCTCCGCGCTCGCCTGTCTCGGGCTCGTCGCCGTCGGGCGTGGGCCGCGTCGGTGGACCCGGGACGAGCTGCGAGTCGGTGTGCCGCTGGGGGTGACCCAGGCGGCCGTTCTCGTCGTGGAGACGTACGGCGTCGCCCACACCAGCGCCGCCAACGCGGGGCTGATCATCAGCCTCACCATCGTGCTCACCCCGCTCCTCGACCGAGGCGGCAGGCGTGCCGGGCAGGGCGGGCTGCCTCCCGTGTTCTTCGCGGCCGCCGGCGTTTGCGTCCTGGCCGTGGGCCTGCTGATGTCCGGCAACGGCTTTCACGCCCCGCGCCTCGGTGACCTGCTGATGCTCGGCGCCGCTCTGGTGCGGGCGGTGCATGTCGTGCTCGTCGGACGGCTCACGGAGCGACGGGCCGTCCGGCCACTGCATCTGACGACCGTGCAGACCCTCGTCGGTACGGTCCTGTTCCTGCCGGCCGGTGCGCTCGGCCTGCCGACGCTCGCCCGCGCCGACGGCGGGACCTGGACGCAGCTGCTCTATCTCGCCCTGTTCTGCAGTGTGTTCGCCTTTCTCGTCCAGACGTGGGCCGTGCAGCGGACCTCCGCCAGCCGGGCCAGCCTGCTGCTGGGCACGGAGCCGGTCTGGGCCGTCGCCGTCGGCATCGCCCTCGGCGGCGAGCACCTCACCCCGCTCACCGGACTCGGCGCGGCTCTGATGGTCGCCGGCACGTACTGGGGGCAGGCCGTGGAACGGGCCCACCGTGCGGGAGCGCGGCACGAGACCGGCCTGGAGGGCGAATCGGATGTCCGAGGTCGGGCCACGGCATCCACCGGCGTTTGAAGGAACTCGTCACCGCGCCGGAGCCGTACTTGAAACGCGGCCCACCCCGATTGTCCGCCGGCGTGGCCACCGGCCGTCCCCCTCAGACCGGCTCGTCCGTCAACTCCCGTAGTGGCCAGGTGCCGTCCACCACGGCGGTCGCGTCTCCCTTGCGGCGCAGGAAGCTCTGGAAGTCCGCCGCCCATTCCGCGTACCACTCGATCTGGCGGCGGTGCAGTTCCGCCGGGCCGAGGGCCGCGATCTTGGGGTGGCGGGCGGCTATCGCGCAGGCCAGGCCGGCCGCGGCCAGGGCGTCGGCGGAGGCGTTGTGGGCGGCGTCGAGTGTGACGCCGTATTCGGTGCAGACCGCTTCGAGGTTGCGCTTGCCGCGGCGGTAGCGGTCGACCCAGCGGTCGATGGTGTACGGGTCGATGACCGGGGCGGGGTCGATGCCGCCCAGGCGCTCGCGCAGGGATGGCAGCCCGTACCTGCGCAGTTCCGCGGAGAGCAGGCTCAGGTCGAAGGCCGCGTTGTAGGCGACGACCGGGACGCCCGTCTTCCAGTACGTCGCGAGGACGTCCGCGATGGCGTCCGCCACCTCGTCGGCGGGGCGGCCCTCCGCAGCCGCGCGTTCGTTGCTGATCCCGTGCACCGCCACGGCGTCCGCCGGGATCTCCACGCCCGGATCCGCCAGCCACTCCCGGCGCCCTATGGGCTGCCCGCCCCTGACCTCGATCACGGCTCCCGTGACGATGCGCGCCTCTCGCGGATCGGTCCCGGTCGTCTCCAGGTCGAAGCCGATCAGCAGCTCCCGGTGCCAGCCCATGGGCGGCCCCCCTTCTTGGTGGTGCTTTCCCCCAGTGGTCTCCACCTTCCCATGTGCCACTGACAATCCGAGGACCGCATTCCGCTTCGCCCCGGCGACAGTTCAGGACACAGGGCGCGAATCCGCCCAGGACGTTTCGAACTCCTCGCGGTATGTCGGGAAGAGCCCGCTCTCGACACCCTTGTCCATGTCATCCGGTTTCACCACCCGGCTTCCGTGACGCAGGACCAGCACCGGAGCCTCCATGCCGCGCGAGCGCCGCAGATAGGACTGCACGACGGCGACGCCGTCCGAGCCGTCGCCGTCGACGAGGTAGGCCGTGAAGCGCGGCGTCTCGTCGTAGACCTGGATCTCGAAGGCGCCCTGGTCGCGCAGCCTGGACCGGACGCGGCGCATGTGCAGGATGTTCATCTCGACGGCGCGGCTCAACTCCCCGCGCTTCATGCCGAGTTCACGCTCACGCCGCTTGACGGCACTGGAGGCCGGGTTGAGGAACAGCAGCCGGACGCGGCAGCCCGCCTCGGCCAGGCGCACCAGCCGGCGTCCGGAGAAGTTCTGCACGAGCAGGTTGAGGCCGATGCCGACGGCGTCGAGGCGGCGGGCACCGCCGAAAATGTCCTCGGCCGGGAAGTGGCGCAGCAGCCGCACCCGGTCGGGGTGCACGGCGACCACGTCCGCGTACCGGTCGCCGACCAGTTCCTCCATCGCGTCCACGGGCAGCCGGCGGGCCGACGGCACGTCCCCGGCGGCGCCGAGAATGTCCAGCAGCTTCGCCGAGGCCCGCTCGGCCTGGCTCAGGACGGCCTCGGACAGGGCCCGGTTGCGGGAGACGACGTTGCGGGTGACCTCGAGCTCGTCCAGGGCGAGTTCAACGTCGCGGCGGTCGTCGACGTACGGCTCGAAGCACGGCCAGTGCTGCACCATGAGCTCGCGCAGCTGGGGCAGGGTGAGGAAGCTGAGGACGTTGTCGTCGGCCGGGTCGAGCAAGTAGCCCTTGCGGCGGCTGACTTCGCGTACGGCGACCGCGCGCTGCACCCATTCCTGACCGGCCGGTCCGGCCGCGGCGACCACCCAGTCGTCGCCGTGGACGGGTTCGTAGATGGGCCGCAGAACAGCGGCCACGACCGCGCGCAGCCGCTGTTCGACGAGGTTCAGCCAGATGTAGGCCCGGCCGGCTCGCTGGGCGCGCGTACGCACCTCGCGCCAGGCGTCGGCATCCCAGTCCAGCTCCGGCCCGATGGAACTCGTCGTCATCGGCCGGGCCAGGGACACCGTGCCGGGCGGGACGTCTGCGGAGTTCCCCTCGTGACCCTCGTCACCAGGGGGCAACTCCAGCCCTCCCGACCCCACCCGCGCACCGCCTTCCGCTCCCCCGAGCTTCCCCGTGTCAACGATCAAGGAAGGGTACTCCGGGAGCAGTCAGCGGTGCAGCCGGATGGACAGGTCGATTCTCAACTGCCCTAGTGCCAGTGCCCGTTCTGACCGGCCAGGGCGGCCGGAGTGAGCGGATTCATAGCCGTGACGTCACGCGGGGCGATGGAGAAGCCCTGCCAGTGGACCGGCATCGGCTGCTGGTCCTCGTCCCGGGCTATGTGGTGGAAGCCCACGTTCACCCAGACAATGGGGTGGCTGAGGGTCTGCCCGTTGACCCACGTGTCGACGGACTTGCCGTGGCCGGCACCGCAGTTGAGCGGATTGCCGCTGGCGTACTGCTCGCACTTGTTGTACTCGGTGAAGTACACGTCGTGCTTGGTGAAGCTGCGGCCCAGGTACTTCGCGGTGGGGCCCTGGACGATCTCGTACGAGCGCGGGTGGTCGTCCTTGTTCTTGCCGGCCGTGCTGACCACGCGCCACCAGCGCATGTCCTTGGCGTCGCCCGCGAGTTCCTTGGTGACCTTGGTGAGGGTCGTCTTGTTGGTCGGCGCCTGCTGGCCGGGGGCCGGAGCGCTGACGGTCGAGTCGTACTGCTCGACGTTGGTCTTGGAGGAACCGTCGAGGCCGAAGTCGAGCCGCCAGAAGACGTTGTGGCTGTGGCTGGTGGCATAGGCCTTGGCGCCCTTGCCGATGGGCCAGCCGCGGCCGTCGCCCGCGTCGTAGTCGTCGGGCGAGAGGCTGCCGGTCGCGCCGGCGTTCATGCTCATCGTGCCGTCGTCCTGGAATCGCCACTCGGTGATGTACTCGTACCAGCCGACCTTGTTGACCGTGTAGAGGAGCAGGTCCTTGCCCTGCGCCTGGTAGGTCTTGTTCGCGTCGGACAGCATGTGGTACGCGTGGCCGCGGGAACGGGTCGTGGCGCACAGGCCCTTGACGTTCTGCGAGTCCGAGTAGAACGGTTCGGCGACCTTCACCGACTTGATGGTGCCGCCCGGGCACTCGGCGGGCGTCAGGTTCAGCAGGCCGTTGCCGAAGTTGTAGTCCGTCACGTCGTTGTACTCGACGCTGCCGTCGTCGTACGGCACGTCGATCTGGGCGAGTTTGGCGCTGTTGAGGACCTTGATCGGCTGGGACTCGCCGGGCGGCTGGTAGGAGATGTCGTCCAGGATGACCCCGGACCTGCTCTCGAAGCGCCAGCACATCCGCCAGGTGGTGCCGGAGGAGAGCTTCTGCTCGATCTGGTAGGCCGCGCTGCACTGGGGGGCCGCGGCGGCGGCCGCCTCCTTGTGGTCGGCGAAGGCCGGTGCCGCTGCCGTGCCGCTGAGGGCGAGCCCGACCGCGAGCGGGCCCACCAGGGTCCGCCGGCGCAGTGCTCTGCCGCGGGCACGGCTGTCTCTGTTGACGCGCATGACGAAGTGGCTCCCTTACAGGAGATACGAGTACAAGAGATGCGAGTTTGAAAAGTGAATGGAGCCCGGTTCAGCCGAGCTTGACGACCTTGCGGGCGCTCAGGTCGATCACGAACTCCCGGGTGTCGATCCAGGCGCCGTTCTTGACCTTCGGGAACAGCCGGGTGCAGCGGTGCTCGCCGCACTTGCCGAGTGCGGCCGGCTGCACGCCCGGGGTGGCCCGGAACACCATGCTGGTGAGCGTCAGCTGGTCCGGGGAGGTGAGCTCCTTGCCCGTGGCGTCCTTGTAGTCCGCCTTCAGGCCCGCGCCCAGCGGGTCGGCGATCAGCAGCCGTGCCGCCTCGGTCTGCTCGGCGATGCTGAGCGGCGGCTGGACGTCGTGCTGGGTGCTCGTCTCCTCGACCTTGCCGGTGTCCAGGTTGACGGTCTTGGTGACGACGCTGTCGTTCCGGTAGTCGTAGAACGTCACGTCCGCGCGCCGGGGCGCGTTCGAATTGTCCGGCTTGCCGGTATCCGGCTCGGCCAGCTCCACGGTGAGGCGCTGCGGGCCGCGGGCGCCCTTGACGTTCTCACCGGAGTCGAGCAGCTGCCGGTTCAGCGCGATCCGCTCGACCTGCTTCGTCTCGTCGTCGGTCAGCGGATCGAGGCCCTTGCCCTTATCGCCCTCGGCCGGGGCCTGCTCGACGACACCCGGAGCGGGCGTGCCGTTCGCCTGGGCCGCCTGCTGGGCCGTCTGCCCTCCCCCGGTCCCTGCCGAATCGTCGGCCCCCGCCGTCCCCGGCAGCGTGATCCCGACCATCACCGCAGTTCCGGCCACCGCGATGGCCGCACCTGCCACCACCTTCCCCAGGTGGCGGTGCACTATCTTGCGCACATTTACCCCCCACTCCCCCTTCATCCCCGGGAGTACGTTTCTGCCCCACTGATTGGCATACCGCGTATGCACTGGTCGATCGGTAAGAGGGACGTAAGTCATAGGTGGTTCCATCACTTTCGGGGACACTCGACGCCAAGGCGCCCCCCGGGGCGCGCTCCACCTGAAAGAGTCGTGTCCATGCAGGTCTGGCCTGGCGAGGCGTATCCGCTCGGTGCCACGTACGACGGCGCCGGCACCAATTTCGCGGTCTTCACGGAGGCCGCGGACCGAGTAGAGCTGTGTCTGCTGCACGACGACGGCTCGGAGACGGCGGTGGAACTGCGCGAGAGCGACGCTTTCGTGCGGCACGCGTACGTGCCCGGCATCATGCCGGGACAGCGGTACGGCTTCCGGGTGCACGGCCCGTACGACCCCGGGCGCGGCCTGCGCTGCAACTCGGCGAAGCTGCTGCTCGACCCGTACGCGAAGGCGATCAGCGGCAAGGTCCACTGGGGCGAGGAGGTCTACGGCTACCACTTCGACGCGCCCGACGAGCGCAACGACCTGGACTCGGCGCCGCACACGATGACGTCGGTCGTGGTCAACCCGTACTTCGACTGGGGCGACGACCGGCGGCCGCGGCGCGGATACCACGAGACGGTGATCTACGAGGCCCATGTGAAGGGCCTCACGATGCGACACCCGGGGCTGCCGGAGGAGCTGCGCGGCACCTACGCGGCGCTCGCCCACCCGGTGATCATCGAGCATCTGGTGGAGCTGGGCGTGACGACGCTGGAGCTGATGCCGGTGCACCAGTTCGTCAACGACCACCGGCTGGTCGACATGGGCCTGAACAACTACTGGGGCTACAACACGATCGGCTTCTTCGCCCCGCACAACGCGTACGCCTCCTGGGGCGACCGCGGCCAGCAGGTCCTGGAGTTCAAGTCGGCGGTCAGGGCGCTGCACGAGGCCGGCATAGAGGTCATCCTCGACGTCGTCTACAACCACACGGCCGAGGGCAACCACCTGGGTCCGACGCTGTCCTTCAAGGGCATCGACAACGCGCAGTACTACCGCCTCACCGACGACCCGCGCTACTACATGGACACCACGGGCACCGGGAACTCGCTGCTCATGCGGTCCCCGCACGTCCTGCAGCTGATCATGGACTCGCTGCGGTACTGGGTCACCGAGATGCACGTAGACGGATTCCGCTTCGACCTCGCGGCCACGCTGGCCCGGCAGTTCCACGAGGTGGACCGGCTGTCGTCGTTCTTCGACCTGGTGCAGCAGGACCCGGTGGTCTCCCAGGTGAAGCTGATCGCCGAGCCGTGGGACGTCGGCGAGGGCGGCTACCAGGTGGGCAACTTCCCGCCGCTGTGGACCGAGTGGAACGGCAAGTACCGCGACACCGTGCGGGACATGTGGCGCGGCGAGCAGCGCGCCCTCGCGGAGTTCGCGTCCCGGCTGACCGGCTCCTCGGACCTCTACCAGGACGACGGCCGCCGCCCGCTCGCCTCGATCAACTTCGTGACCTGCCACGACGGTTTCACCCTGCACGACCTCGTCTCGTACAACCAGAAGCGCAACAAGGCCAACGGCGAGGACAACCGGGACGGCGAGAGCCACAACCGGTCCTGGAACTGCGGTGCGGAGGGCGAGACCGAGGACCCCGAGGTGCTGAAGCTGCGGGCGCGCCAGATGCGGAACTTCGTCGCCACGCTGATGCTCTCCCAGGGCGTGCCGATGATCAGCCACGGCGACGAGTTCGCGCGCACCCAGCGCGGCAACAACAACGCCTACTGCCAGGACAACGAGCTGGCCTGGGTGAAATGGCTCGACCCCGACGCGGCGGAAGACGCAGCCGACAGCGAGCTGCTGGCCTTCACGCGCGCGATGGTGTGGCTGCGCAAGGACCATCCGGTCTTCCGCAGGCGCCGCTTCTTCCACGGGCGGCCCGTGGAGGGCACCCATGACGAGCTGTCGGACATCGCCTGGTTCACGCCGGAGGGCAAGGAGATGACCCAGCGGGACTGGGACTCGGCGCCGGCCTCGGCGCTGAGCGTGTTCCTCAACGGCAACGCGATCTCCGAACCGGGTACGCGCGGGGAGCGGATCACCGACGACTCGTTCCTGCTGATGTTCAACGCCTCACCCAGGACGCTGGACTTCGTGGTGCCCGTCAACCACGGCCGCCAGTGGCAGGTCGTGGTCGACACCGCCCGCTCGGACGGGGTACCGCCGGACACGGGCCCGAAGGTGCAGGCCGGCGACCGGCTGACACTGGTGGACCGGAGCCTGACGGTGTTGCAGCGGCCGGTCTAGGTCGGTCCAGGTCCTGTCCTACGTCGGTGTGGGCGGCTGCCTGCCGGGTACGCGCGCAGGGAGGGTCGGTTCGGTGGTGGGCCCGGTGTACGAGGACGGGCGCGCCGTCAGGGCGATCGCGCAGGCGAGTGCGGCCGCCGTGCTCGCCGCGGCGAAGGCGGCCGCGGGACGGTACGACTCGGCGAGGCGGCCGGTGACGGCGACCGCGAGGGCCTGGCCGCCGACGATCGCACTCGTCGCGAACGCCATCGCCTCGGCCAGCCGCGTGGGCGGCACCGCGCGCTCGGTGAGCCCGAACACCGTGACCAGGTGCGGGGCGTAGGCGACCCCGAGGACCGTGACGACCGCATAGAGGCCGCCCATGCTCTGCGTCCACACAAGGGGCAGGGAGAGCACGAACGCGGCCGCGGTCGCCGCCCGCCAGCGCGCCGTGAGGGCGATGCGCGCCGGCACAGCGGCCATGGAAAGGCCCGCCACTGCACTCATCACCCCCATGGCGGCGTACACGAGACCGGCCTGCTCCGGATGTCCGAGCCGCTCGGTGAGCGCGGTGATACCGGCCTGACATGCCCCGAACATGGCTCCTTGGAGGGCCAGGGCGGCTCGGAGGGGGTGGACGGAGCGGGGGATGCGGGGGCGAGGGTGGAGGTGGGGGTGGGTGGTACGCGCGGGTGGGGCGTCGGGGAGGGCGGTCGCGGGCGTCGGGGAGGCGTCGGGGCGTCCAGTTGCGGGCGTCGGGACGGGACCGGATCGTCCGGTCGCGGGCGTCGGGACGGGACCGGATCGTCCGGTCGCGGGCGTCGGGACGGGACCGGATCGTCCGGTCGCGGGCGTCGCAACGGGACCGGACCGTCCGCCCGCCGGCGTCACGACGGCACCGGATCGTCCCGTCGTCGGCGTCGCAACGGGACCGGACCGTCCGCCCGCCCGCGTCGCAACGGACCCGGACCGTGTCGCCCCCGCCGTCGGGTGCAGTGCGAAGCCGCTGCCGCACAGGGCCACCAGGAGGGCGGCCGCGCCCAGGGCGTACGCGGGGTGGGCGAGTACGGCGGCCAGGCCGACCAGGGCCGGGCCCAGGACGAAGGAGATCTCGTCGAGGGTGCTCTCGAAGGAGAGGGCCGCGCCGACCGTGGATTCGGGGGCCGCGGACCGGCGGGCCAGAGCCACGAGACGGGCGCGGCCCAGGGGGCCGATCAGCGGCACGGTCGCGCCCGCAACGGCCCCGAGGAGGGACAGAAACGGAACGGACAGGCCGGCGAGCGCCCCTGCAACGAGCGCGGCGATCGCGGCGGCGTTGGCGAGGGAGAAGGCGAGCACGACCGTCCGCTGGCCGTGCCGGTCGGCGAGCCGGCCCACCAGCGGGCCACAGGCCACCTGCCCGATCGCCAGCGCCCCGCCGGTCAGCCCCGCAGCGGCCAGCGAACCGCTGGTGCGGGCGACGAGCAGCACGCTGCCGAACTGGATCGTGGCCGTCGGCAGCCGACCCAGGAAGGACACCACCGGCAGCAGCGGCCCGGTCAGGCCGATGACGTCTCTGTACGTTCGCCCCGTGGTCGTCATCGCTCGAAGCTAGCCACGCGTGCGTGCACCCGTGGAGGGGACGATGACACGAAGGGCGGCAGGGCGGGTACGTAGGTTTGCATGACACCTGAGCGACCCGCCCCCGTGGTGCCCACGGCCACCTACCGACTGCAGCTGCAGCCCGAGTTCCCGTTCGCGGCCGCGGCGGCCGCCGTGCCGTACCTGGCCTCGCTCGGCGTCTCGCACCTGCACCTGTCCCCCGTCCTGGAGTCCGTACCGGGCTCGGCGCACGGCTACGACGTCGTGGACCACGCGCGCGTGCGCGATGAACTGGGCGGCGAGGAGGGGCTGCGCGCGCTGGCGCGCACCGCGCGGGAGCACGGTCTCGGGCTGGTGGTGGACATCGTGCCGAACCACATGGCCATGGCTCCGCGCCACAACCACCCCCTGTGGGAGGTGCTCCGGGAGGGCCCCAAGTCGCCGTACGCGCGCTGGTTCGACATCGACTGGGAGGCGCAGGGCGGCCAGGTGCTGCTGCCGGTGCTGGGAGGCCCGCTGGGCTCGGTCATCGGTGAGCTGCGGGTCGACGCGGACGTTCTGCGTTACTACGACCACGTGTTCCCGCTGCGCGAGGGCACCGAGGAGTTGCCGCTGCCGCAGCTCCTGGACGCCCAGTGGTACCGCCCGGTGTGGTGGCGGCTGGCCCGCACCGAGCTCAACTACCGGCGTTTCTTCAGCATTTCGGAGCTCATCGGGGTGCGGGTCGAGGACCCGGAGGTGTTCGAGGCCACGCACACGAAGATCCTGCAGCTGCTGCACGAGGGCGTGATCGACGGGCTGCGCATCGACCATCCCGACGGGCTCGCCGACCCCGACACATATCTGCGGCGGCTGCACGAGGCGACCGGCGGCCGTTGGACGGTCGTCGAGAAGATCCTGTCGGACGGGGAACCCCTGGCGGCCTCCTGGCCCGTCGCGGGCACCACCGGCTACGACGCCCTGCGGCACATCGACGGCCTCTTCACGGACCCGGCCGGGTTCGGGGAACTCCTCGGCCAGTACCGGAGGTTCGCGGCCCCGCAGACGGACCGCGGCGGCGACTGGGCGGCGACGGTACGGCGGGCGGCGTACAAGGTGCTCACGCACGAGCTGGCCACCGAGATCGACCGGCTGACCCGGGTGGCGAGCAGACTGTGCGCCGCCGCACCGGACCCCGCGCTGCGCGACCGCGCTCCCTGGGCGCTGCGCACGGCGCTGCAGGAGCTGCTGGTCCGACTGGAGGTCTACCGGCCGTACGCCTCCGGTGACGCGGCTTCCGTGGTCACCGAGGAGGCCGCGGCGGAGGCCAGGCTCGCCTTCGTCGTCCCGGAGGAGTCCGGCGCTGTCGACGTCGTACGGAATCTGATTCTCGGGCGTCATGGCGACGGGCCCGACCACGTGGAGTTCCGGGCGCGTTTCGCACAGACCGCCTCCGCCCTGCGAGCCAAGTCCGTGGAGGACACGGCGTTCTACCGCTATGTGCCGCTGCTGTCGGCGACCGAGGTGGGCGGCAACCCGGGGAGCCCGGCGGTGTCCCCGGAGAACTTTCACGCCTACTGCGCGCGCGTGCAGCGCGACTGGCCCGCGACCGGGACCGTCGCCTCGACACACGACACCAAGCGCAGTGCCGACGTACGGGCGGCGCTGGCCGTTCTCACCGAGTGCCCGCAGCGCTGGGCGGACGTACTGGCGGAGGTGACGCGCACGGGCGAGGGCGTGCCGGACGCACAGCTGGCGTGGGCGGCGTGGCAGACGGTGTTCGGGCTCGGTGCGGCGGCCGAAGAACGGGTTCAGCAGGCCCTGTTGAAGCATGTACGCGAGGCGGGGCTGCTGACGAGCTGGACGGAGCAGGAGCCTGCCTACGAGGAGGCGGTGGCGGCGTTCGTCTCGGCGGGTCCGTGCGGGGCTCCGGGTGAGCACGTGGTGGCCCTCCGGGGTGCGCTGGAGCCCCACATCCGGGCGAACGTGCTGGGCACCGCCCTGGTCCACCTGACGATGCCGGGCGTACCGGACGTCTACCAGGGCACCGAGGGCCAGTACTTGGCGCTGGTGGACCCGGACAACCGGCGTCCGGTGCGGTTCCCGCCCTCGGCGGACCTCGGCGAGAAGGGCGAGGTGACCGCGGCGGCCCTGCGGCTGCGCGCGCGGCGCGCCGGCGCCTTCGGGGACGCGGCGACGTACGCGCCCCTGACCGCAGAGGGCCCGGCGGCGGCCCACTGCGTGGCGTTCGCACGGTCCGGCGAGGTCGTCACGGCCGTGACACGGCTGTCGCTGCGGCTGGCGGAGGCGGGCGGCTGGCAGGACACCCGGCTGCCGCTGCCGCCCGGGCGCTGGTCCGATGTGCTGTCTCCGGAGCGGGAGTTCACGGGGCACGCGCGCGTGGAGGAGCTCTTCGAACGGCTGCCGGTGGTACTGCTGGAGCGGGCCGACCCGCACTGAGCTGGCGGGAGCGAGGCCTTGGGGCTACTACGCCCCTACGGGTGAGGCGGGCGTCCCCGGCTGCGGCCATGCCTCTGTCAGGAGGTCCGCGAAGGCCTCCGCGGCGGCGGCCTGCGGCACGCGCGCGAGGCCGGTCATGGGGCGCCTCCAGGACGGGGCGTGCGAGAGGACCGCAGCGCGAGCGCTGGGGGGTGAAGGCCAGCCCGGACGCCGTCGACCGGCCGGAGCTGGTCGCCACGCGCGACGGCATCGTGACGCGCAACCACCGTGGCGTTCGGGCGCACCTCGCGCAGGCCGGCCGGCGGGTCGTGCGGGGCAGCGCCCGGGTGACGCGGCCGCGCGCGGTGCGTGCGCAAGGCCCGGACGATGAACTCGCGCCGGGCGTACGGGACTTCGCCGCGCGCCGTGGGATCGTCCTGGCCACCGGCTCGCGGCCGCGCACGCTCCCGGGGCTCGAGCCGGACGGCCGGCGCGTGGTGACGAGCGACGACTCGCTCTTCGCGCCCGGTCTGCCGGGGTCCGTCCTGGTGCTCGGCGGTGGCGCGATCGGCGTGGAGTACTCCTCGTTCCACGGCTCGATGGCTGCACAGGTCGCCCTCGGGGAGGCCGCCGACCGCACCGGGCCGCTCGAGGATGCGGACGTGAGCCGTCACCTGACGCGCGGTCTGAAAAGGCGCGGCATCGACGTTCAGGCAGGCGCCCGGCTGCCGGACGCCGAGCTGCTCGAGGACGGCGTACGCACGCGCGTGCGCACCGCCCACGGCGAGCCCCGTACCGTCGAGGCGGAACGGCTCCTGGTCGCGGTAGGACGCATACCGGTCACGGCGGCCTGAACCTGGCCGTCGCAGCCCTTGCGACGGCCGCCCGCGGCTTCGTCGGACCGGCCGACCGGGGTGGCTGGAGACGGCGGTGGACGGCGTCCACGGCGTGGGTGACCTGCTGCCGCCGCCGTCACTCGGCCTGGCGCATGCGTCGTGCGCAGAGGGCCTGCTGGTGGCCGAGACGCCGGCCAGCGTACCGTCCCCGGTCGACCACGCGGCCGTCCCCCGGGTGACCGACTCGTCGCCGCAGACCGCGGCCGTGGGCCTGAGCCAGGCGGAGGCACGCGCGCGTGGGGACGAGGTGGAAGTCACCACCCGAGATGATCGCGGAGAGCCGGCTGATCGTCGGCTGGGACGCGTGCCCCCTCGGACGTGGCCCGCCACATCCACCCGCACCCGCCCCTGTCGGAGGCGGCCGGCCGCGGGCTGCACCGGCAGTGAGCGCCGGTGTCCGCGCCCCCGCTGGCAGGAATCCTCGTTGCAGCTGGCGGTAAATGCATCTGGGCGCCCCCTGGAGCCTCCCCCATGGTGTCCTTGACACTTCACCTAGAGCGTGGGGTACTGCGGATTGCGAAGCCGGGCGGACGTGACGGGGGTGAGTCTCCTGCCGCAGCTGCGCTACCCCACCCTGACCCAACTCGTCGCGTCCGCACGCGCGCTGGCCGCTCACCGACCCGGCCTCTGCGTACTGAGGCAGGTGGGCGTCTCCCGGGCGGGCAGACCCCTGCACCTGCTGTCCGTGGGCCATGCGCGGCGTGCCGTGCTCATCGTCGCGGGCGCCCACGCCAATGAGCCGACCGGCGGCCCCACGCTCCTCGCGCTCGCCGAACGGGTGCTGTCCGAGCGGGAGTTGCGTGCGGACACGTCCTGGCACTTCCTGCTGTGCGCGGACCCCGACGGGGCGAGCCTGCACCGCACCCCGGCACCGCGCAGCCTGTTCGACTACCACCTCGGGTTCTTCCGGCCGGCGGCCGAGGAGCAGCCGGAGTGGTCGCCGTCGGTGCTGCCGCCGCACCGGCTGCCGCCCGAGACGCGCGCGCTGACCCGGGTCATCGACGAGCTGCGCCCCTACCTCCAGGCGACCCTGCACGGGACCGATCTGGGCGGCAGCTGGGTCCAGTTGACCAAGGACATTCCGGGTCTCGCCGAGCCGTTCGCCAAGTCCGCGGCGCAGCTGCACATCCCGGTGGAGACGGGCGCCTCGGACGCCGCGGGCTGGGCCGCGTCCGGGCCCGGGGTGCATGTGATGCCCTCCCCCGGTGCGGGCGCCGCATATCCGAGCATGCCGGACGACGCACGCCACAGCACCTGGTACGACACCCACCGCTACGGCGGCCTGACGGCGGTGGTCGAGGTGCCGATGTGGGCGAGCGACCTGGTGGACGACCCGGCTCCGCATCCCGCTCCGGCAGCGGCGATACGCCGGCTGGCGCGCCGGCTGCTGCGGGACGCGCTGGAGGTGGAACGGGTGCTCGCCGAGGCGCTGCCGCGTCTGGAGGGCCTCGACGGGCCGCTGCTGCGGGCCGCCAAGTGGGCGCTGGAGCTGGTTCCGGGCCTGGCCGCGGACTGGATGCACACGCCGCCCGCCGACAACACGATGGCGTACGTCGGCAGTGTGGACGCGTTCGGCCGCCGCCTGCCGCTGCGGGCGGCGGCCATGCTGCTGCGCGTCCTGCAGGATGCCGACGACCGAGCGGCACCGGGTCTGGAACGGCTCGTGGCGACCTGGAGCGACGCCTTCGCGGAGCGCTTCCGCGCGCGCTGGGTGCCTTTGGAGCACCAGGTCGAGCACCAGTCCCGGACGGTCGTCGCGGCGGCGCTGTACGCGCGCGACCGGGCGGCCTGACCGGCGCTGAGCGCTCCGCGAGAAGTGCCGCAATAGGCCGTCGATCGTGTGCGGCACCGTCGTGGCTGGTCGCGCCCGCGCGGCGGAGCCGCATGTCGACACGGCCCCGCGCCCCTTTCGGGGCGCGGCAGGCCGCCGCGGTGCCGGTGTCAGGCGTCCAGTGCGAACACCGACCCCGTACGCCCGGCCATGACGCACGCGCTGGAGAAGGTCTGGGTGTACTCGACCTGCCGCCCGCTCCACTCCCCGCGCGCGTGGACGGTCACCGGCGCGTAGATCATCGGGCAGAAGGCGTTCTTCTTCGACGGGATGCGGGCGATGTCGCCGTCCGCCGCCGCCAGCTCCGAACACGCGTCGGCCGCTCGCGCGTGGCCCTGGGGCGGGTCGCACAGCAGCAGGGTGTCGCGCGTGTGCGGGGAGCGGGCGTCGCCCTTGGTGACCGTGAGGTAGAGCCAGTCGCTCGGCGGGAAGCCCGAGGACGCCGCCTGTGCCGGGGCCGCGCCGGTGGCGAGGAGGGCGGCCGCCAGCAGCGAGCCCCGTACCGCTTTCACTGTGGTGCTGATCGTCATTCCCGATGCATCGGCACGGCGGCCTGGGAACCCCAGCCCGACTCACCCGAACGGGAGCACGCGGGCGCGTACCGCACGGCGAGTTCGAACGCGGCGAGCACCACGCGCGACTGGTACTCCACCTGGCGGTTGACCGGGATCCAGCGCGCCCCCATGCCGTCGCGGTAGTCGGCGCACCACTCCTCGATGAGGCGGTCCAGGTCGGGGAGCACGCCGGACGGGTCGCGGCCCGCGCGTGTCACGAGCTGGTGCAGCAGCCCCGCCGTGCGCAGTGCCAGCCGCCGTCCGGCGATGCGCAGGGCGGCCAGGTGGGCGGTGCTGAGCGGCGGGAGGGGGCGCGCCCCGTCGGCGACGTCGGGGTCCCATGCGTCGGCGAGCCCGGGGCAGACCAGTAAATAGTCGTCCACCGGGGCGAGCAGGCGGGCCGCGTCCGGCGTGCCTGCGAGATGGGGCCGCAGCCGCGCGAGGAGGACCTCGAGGAGCCGTGTGTCGTGGCGCAGCGTGTGGCTGACGGTGCGCAGCACGGCGGCCCCGTCGGCGGGCGGGGAGCCGTCCTCCACGGCCGCCACGCCCCACATGGGCGCCTCGACGACCGCCGTCACCGTGCCGTGCCGGTACGGGTGGAACCAGGTGGACTCGACGGCCGCCTCGGTGATGGCCGCGGCCAGGTCGCCGATGCGGGGCGGCGGGATGCGGTACACGGCGGGGCCGAGGCTCGGCCAGTACAGGGTGTCGTAGGGCCCGAGTTCGCGCGGGATGCCGAGGCGGGCGGCGGTGTGCGCGACGCGTCCCGCGAGGCCCGGCAGGTCGTGGGTGAGCTCGACGAAGCCGCCGCCCACGTCGACGCCGTGCAGCGAGCACTGCAGGAAGGGCCGCAGTTCGTCCTGGAGGTCGAGCAGGGTGCGGGTCTCCGGCAGTGCGGCGCCGTCGGCGCCGTCGGGCAGCCATTCGGGCTGCTCCAGGAAGCCGGGCCGGAAGAAGTTCCTGAAGTACCGGCCGAGGGTGTACGGGCCCGGCAGCCAGCCCTCGTTGCGGCGCAGGCCGTCGGGGTCGAGGCTCAGCAGCAGGTTCCAGGTGGCGTCGGCGCCCTCCGTGAACCTGGGGTCGGCGAGGGCACGTTCGGCCAGGCGCAGCACGGTGGCGCCGCCGACGGGTTCGTTGGCGTGGGGTCCTGCGACAACGAGGGCCTGACGGCTGCCGTGACCGACGGAAAGCAGCCACATGGGGGTGCCCGCGCGCGAGGTGCCGACGCGGCGCAGACGGGCGTCGTTCGGACGCCTGGAGACGAGTGTTGCCGCCCGCGCGCCGAGTTCGTCGACGGTCGGGTAGCGGAGGAGGGGCGGCAGGGCACACCTCCACAATGTGGCGCCGTCGGTTCACCTGATGTACATGGCGTACGCACAGTCAGTCACGACTTGAGGGGTACGTCAACACCATCGCAGCGAAAGCGATTTGCCCCATCACTGCACGTCAACACGGTGTCATGCTCAGGCCAAAGCTAAGGCGTGGCTCAGTCGGGGCTCAGTCGACAGCGAGCCGGAACGACATCCGTCCGAAGCCGACCTGATCGCCTTCGCGGACCACGGCGGCTCCGATGACCCGCCGCCCGTTCACCGTCGTGCCGTTGGTCGAGCCGAGGTCGCGCAGCACCCACATGCCGCCCTGGCGGCTGAGTTCGGCGTGCACGCGGGAAACGGTTTCATGTGTGAGGCGCAGCCCGTTGGCCGGATCGCGTCCTATGCGCAGCGGGAAGCCGCCCGCCGGGTGGGGCAGCAGCAGCTTGGGGAGGCGCTCGGCCTGCCAGGCCCTGCGCAGCCGTACGGTGAAGCCGGAGACCGCCTCCACGGTGCCGAACACCAGGCGCGCGACGCGGCTTTCCTGGGGGAGGTCCGCGGTGAGTGCGGCGAGTTCGTCGGAGCGTCGGGCGGCGAGGGCCAGCTCCATGCGGCGGATGAACGTGTCGTGCGACAGCCGTCCCATGGCGACGCCGTCACGCAGCACCTTCAGCGCCTTGTCGCGCTCCACGTCGGACAGCCGCGCGGGGTACGTGTTGAACTCGAAAGACGACGTCACGTTCGTGATTGTCGGTCAGCGAACCCCGGGTGTCCAGAAAACGAGAAAACGGCCGCCACGCGCGCGTACCTGACGACACCCGCCGTAAAAGGGGTGATTCAAAAGCGGATTGATCTCGTTTGAAGCACCATGGACGGGCTACATCACGGTGAGCAGACGAAGGGGAACCGTCCGTGCAGTTCGAGGTGTGGGCACCGCAGGCCGGCCGAGTGACGCTCCAGTGCGACGGCGCCACGCGCGCGTTGGAACCCGATCCGGAGCGGAAGGGCTGGTGGCGGACGGAAGCCGGGGCGCGGGACGGCTCGCGGTACGGATTCGCGGTGGACGACGGCCCCGTGCTGCCCGACCCGCGTTCGCGCCGCCAGCCGGACGGCCCGGACGGGCCGAGCGCGGTCGTCGAGCACGAGCGGTACGCATGGCGCACCGAGTGGGCCGGGCGCCCGCTGCCCGGTGCGGTCCTGTACGAGCTCCATGTGGGCACGTACACGCGTGAGGGCACCCTGGACGCGGCCGCCGAGCGGCTCGGGCATCTGGTCGAACTGGGCGTCACCCACGTCGAGTTGATGCCGCTGTGCCCCTTCCCTGGGCAGCACGGCTGGGGTTACGAGGGCGTCTCGCTGTGGGCCGTGCACGAGCCGTACGGCGGCCCCGAGGCGCTGAAACGGTTCGTCGACCGGGCGCACGAACTCGGCCTTGGCGTGGTCCTGGACGTCGTGCACAACCACCTCGGTCCGTCGGGCAACTACCTGCCGGCGTTCGGCCCGTACTTCACGGACACGCACCACACGCCCTGGGGTTCCGCGGTCAACCTGGACGCCCCCGGCTCGGACGAGGTGCGGGCCTTTCTGCTGGGCAGCGCGCTGGCGTGGCTGCGTGACTACCGGATCGACGGGCTGCGCCTGGACGCGGTGCACGCGCTGGCGGACACGCGCGCGTGCCACTTCCTGGAGGAGCTGTCGACGGCGGTGGACGCCCTCGCGGCCGACCTGGGCCGACCGCTGTTCCTGATCGCCGAGTCCGACCTCAACGACCCGCGGCTCATCACGCCCCGCGAGCAGGGCGGGTTGGGGCTGCAGGCGCAGTGGAACGACGACTTCCATCATGCCCTGCACACCGCGCTGACCGGCGAGTCCCAGGGCTACTACGCGGATTTCGCGCGCGCTCCCCTCGCCGCGGTGGCCCGGACCCTGACGCGCGGCTACTTCCACGACGGCACGTACTCCAGCTTCCGCGGCCGGCACCACGGGCGCCCCCTGGACAGTACGCGGGTGGCCGCGCACCGGCTGCTGGGCTACAGCCAGACGCACGACCAGGTGGGCAACCGCGCCCAGGGCGACCGTCTTTCGGCGTCGCTCTCCCCCGGCCTGCTCGCCTGCGCGGCCGCCCTCACGCTCACCGCGCCCTCCACTCCGATGCTGTTCATGGGCGAGGAGTGGGCGGCCGGTACGCCCTGGCAGTTCTTCACCGACCACACCGATCCGGAGCTCGCCGAGGCCGTACGACGCGGCAGGCGGCGGGAGTTCGCGGCGCACGGCTGGGCCGAGGAGGACGTCCCGGATCCGCAGGACCCGGCGACCCGTGACCGCTCCTGCCTCGACTGGGCGGAGCTCGCGGACGAGCCGCACGCGCGCGTGCTGGACTGGTACCGCAGGCTCATCGCGCTCCGGCACGAGCAGGCCGACCTGACCGATCCCGACCTCGCCGACACCAAGGTGGCGTACGACGAGCGGGAGCGCTGGCTGGCCTTCCGGCGCGGGGACGTCCGCGTGGCCGTGAACCTCGCGAAGGAGCCCGCGGCGATCCCGCTGGGCCCCCGCCACGCGCGCGTGCTCGCCGCGTGGGAGCCCGTCGAGGCGCCGGGTGCGGACGGGGTGCTGCAGGTGCCCGGGGAGTCGGCCGTGGTGCTGCTGCAGGGGTGAACGGCTCTAGAACTCCTCGTCCGCGTCCTCGTCCCGGAACTCCGTCACCCGCTCCAGGAGGATCGCCTCCCAGGCGCGTCGGAGCTGGAGCCTGAGGAGGGGCAGGGGGCCTGCGTCGTGGCCTTGGATGCGTTCGGCGAAGCGTACGACGGTGTCGCAGCGGGCCAGCCAGAGGCCGCGGAGGCAGGGGCGCGCGGCGTACCCGGCGAGGGTGGCGGCGCGGACGGCCGCGGGTGAGCCGACGGCGACGGCCAGTCCGGCGATGTCCTCGGCGGGGTCGCCGACGGCCGCGTCGGTCCAGTCGAGGATGCCGCGCACCCGGCCGTCGGCGCTGACCACGAGGTGCTCCCCCTTGAGGGCGTGGTGGACGAGGACCGCGGTGCCGGGCTGCGCAGCGAGCTGGACGGCGGCCTGCGGGGTGAGCTGGTGGAGGCGGGCGGGGTCGAACTCGTCGGCCTTGACGAGGCGTTCGGCGGCGCGCCCGGCGGCGCGGCGCAGCGCCTCAAGGGAGCGCGGGGCGGTGCGCGGAACGCCGAGCGTCTCGGCCTGCCGCGCGGGCACCTCGCGCAGCCCGGTGAGCAGCCCCGCGAGGTCGGCCTCGCCGACGGCGGACACGTCGTGCTCCTCCGCCGTCCCGCCGGGCACCTTAATGTCGAGCGTGTACGTCAGCCCGGGCGCCCACTCCCCGTGCGCCACGCTCGTCGGCACGGCGACCGGCAGGTGCGGGCGTACGAGGTCGCGCAGGCGCAGTTCGCGGCGCTGGCGCAGGGCGGCCTCGCGGTCGGGGGCGAGGCGCAGCACATGGCGGGCGCCGACCCACCAGGTGGAGTGCTCACGGCCCTCGGTGACGGGCCGCACCTCGAGGCCGGAGGCGGTGACCCCGCCCTTTGTGCCGTCCTTGAGCAGGGAACTGACCAGCCGGCGGACGGTGTCCGCGGTGGGTGTCGGTGCCTGGGTCATGGTCGCGCCGTAGTCACTCGAAGGTGTGCTGGGGCTCCTGGGGTCGCTCAGTCCACTATGACCATCTCGCGGTCGGTGTTGTTGAGACGGCGGCCGCCGTCCTCGGTGACCGTGACGATGTCCTCGATGCGCACGCCGAAACGGCCGGGCAGATAGATCCCCGGCTCCACGGAGAAACACATGCCGGGCACGAGGGCCTGCCGTTCGCCCTCGATCATGTAGGGCGGCTCGTGCGTGGTGACGCCGATGCCGTGCCCCGTGCGGTGGATGAAGTACTCGCCGTACCCGGCCCCGGCGATCACCGCGCGGGCGGCGCGGTCGACCTCCTGACAGGCGACGCCGGGCTCGACCGCCCGGAAGCCCGCCTCCTGGGCCTCGCGCACCAGGTCGTGCACCCGGCGCTCCTCGTCGGTGGGCTCGCCGACGTGGACGGTGCGGGAGGTGTCGGAGCCGTAGCCGTCCTTGAGGCCGCCGAAGTCGAGGACGACCATGTCGCCGTGTTCGATGACCCGCCTGCCCACCTCGTGGTGCGGGTTCGCGGCGTTCGGGCCCGAGGCGACGATGGTGAAGTCGACCTGGGAGTGGCCGAACTGCCTCAGCAGGTCGGCGAGGTCACCGCCGACGTCGGACTCCTTGCGCCCGGCGAAGGGAACCTTGCGGATCTCCTCGAACGTTGCATCTGCGGCCGCGCCCGCGGCCGCCATCAGTTCCAGTTCCGCCGCGTCCTTGACGGCGCGAAGCATCGGCAGGGCGTCGGTGAGGGAAGCGTAGTCGGTGCCGGGCAGCACCCGCTGCAGTCCGAGGAGGTGCATCGCCCAGGCGTTGTCACTGATGCCGAAGCGGCCGGTGCCGGCGAGGAGAGCGGCGGTCGCGGCGTAGGGGTCCTTGCCGTCGGTCCAGTCGCGCAGGGCCAGGGCGGGCGCGCCGACGGCCTCCGCGGCGTCCGGGGCCTCCAGGGTGGGGACGACCAGGACGGGGGTCCGCCCCTGCACGAGGACCAGCAGGGTGAGCCGCTCGGTGACCGCGGTGGGCGCATAGCCGGTCAGCCACACCAGGTCCGGCCCCGGGGCCACCAGGAGCCCGGCGAGACCGGCGTCGGCGGCGGCCCGCGCGGCGCGGTCCATCCGGGCCCGGTAGTCGTCGGCGGTGAAGGGCGCGCGCGTGCTGCCGGTCATCCGGGCCTCCCTGGGCAGGCGAAGGAACCACAAGGGACTACGGGCAGCATCCTGCCCGTACCGCGGGGGCAGCGCGACCGGTCTGCGGGTCTTTCGGACGCTCCGTCGGCCATGTCGTCAGCTCTCCAGTGCGAGGCGGACACCGAGGAGCAGCAGCACGCCCCCGGAGACCTGCTCCAGGCGCCGGCGCACCCCGGCGCGGGACAGGACGGTCCGCATCCGGCCGACGAACCACACATACAGGCTGTAGTAGCCGACCTCGTAGACCGCCCAGAGCGCGGCGAGACCCACCATCGCGGGCAGGTGCGGGGCTCCCTCCGGCACGAACTGCGGCAGGAAGGACATGGCGAAGATCGCCGCCTTGGGGTTGGCGAGATTGAGCAGCAGGCCGCCTCGGTAGGCGGCCCAGCCGCTCTTCTCGGCGCCCTCCCAGCCGTCCGGGGCCTCCTTGGTGCGCCGCGCCTGCCGCAGCGCCTGGACGCCGAAGCCGACGAGGACGACCGCGCCGACGATCCGCATCACGTCGTACGCCACCTCGGAGGCCGCGAGCAGCGCGGTCAGGCCGAACGCGGCGACCACGCCCCAGACGAAGACGCCGGTCTCGTTGCCGAGCACGGTCAGGACACCGGAACGCCGACTGCGCAGCGACTGCTTGATGATCAGCACCGTGCTGGGGCCGGGTGAGGCGGCGATCAGGGTGCAGGCGCCGAGGAAGGCGAGAAGGGTGCTCAGCATGCGGCTCATCGTGGCCCACGCCGCCGAGGAGGACCAGTGATTTCCGCGGCGGGGCCGCGCGGGCGACGGTGATTCTCACGACCCGCTTCCGGGTGGTCAGGTGACGACTCCGGGTACCGCCGTCAACTGCTGGTAGCCGCCGCTTCGGTGACGGACCGTCAGACATGCCGGGGCGCCGGGGCGGGCGTGCGCGACGGCGCGCGCGAGGTCGGCGGCCGAGTCGATGCGGGTCCTGTCGAACGCGAGGAGTACGTCTCCGCGCACCAGGCCCGCCGCATAGCCCGGCCCGGGCACATGGACACCGACCACCAGGGCGCCCGCCTTCTCGGCGTCCACGGCCTCCAGGCCCAGGGTGGCGACCGCGGGTGCCGGCGCCGAGGGCGCGGCCGGGGCTGACGACGGGGACGAGGGACCGGAGTGCGCCGTGGCCGACGGGCTCCCCGGGGCCTGTGCCTGGCGTTGCAGGTCGGCGAGCCTGCTCATGCCGATCACCGTGGCACCGACCGTGCCGAGACCGACCCCGCACAGCACCAGGACCGTCCCGACGAACAGGCCGAACAGCACGGCCCTGATCCGCCGCCCACGCCGCCGCACGGCGTGCGGGCGCCGGGCGGTGCCGGGCTCGGTGTCGGGCTCGGTGCCGCCGCCGGGCTCCCCACCGGGCATCGGCTTGGGACGCAACGCTGTCTGTTCCATGGATCGCCTCCGGCTGGAGCTCTACCCGGAGCCCCGGCGCACGACGAGCCACGAATGAGTGAGACTGACCGGCTCACGACCGGTCCTCCATCGCCCCCGCCAGCGTCGCCGCCGCTCCGGCGAGTGAGCCCCTGTGCAGCAGTTCCGTGCGATGCACTACGCGCGGGTGGGTGAGGGGGACGGCGACCGTGCCCGGCACGTCCGCCGCCGAGCCGGGCAGCAGGGTCAGGCCGTGGCCCGCGGCCGCGAGGGCAGTGAGGGTGCGGACGTCGGTGCCCTCGTAGCGCAGGGCGGGACGGAAGCCGTGGCCACCGTTCGCGGCGCGGAGGTGGGCCAGCGGCAGACCCGCGTCGGGAGCGTCCAGCCAGCGGGCGTCGGCCAGGTCGCCGAGGCGCAGGCCGTGGCGGCGGGCCAGCGGGTGCGCGGCCGGCAGCAGGACGCACACGGGCTCCTCTCCGACGCCGTGCGTGACCAGGGGCGCCACGTCGGGCAGCCGCAGGGGGTCACTGGGCGCGGCCAGGCCGTCGACCAGGCCGAGATCCGCCGTGCCGGTGGCGACGGCGGCCGGGATCTCGTCACGGGGCAGCACCCGCAGGGTCACGCCCGCGGCGGGCAACGCGGCGACGGCACGCGGGACGAGCGCGGTGGGGGCTGCGGCGAGCGTCAGGCCGTGTGCGGGCGCGGCCGCCATCCGTACGACGTCCGCGCGGGCCGCGTCCAGGCGCAGCAGCAGCGGACCCGCGTGTTCGAGGAGCCGCTCGCCCGCCGGGGTCGGTGCGACGGGGCGGCGGGTGAGGAGCGGCGCACCGAGGTCCTGTTCCAGCGCGGCGATGTGCTGGGACACCGCCGACTGGGTGTAGCCCAGTTCGCGCGCGGCCTCGGAGAACGAGGCGAGGCGGGCGACGGTCACGTAGGTGCGCAGGAGGTGCGGGTCCATGCACACCAGGGTCGCATCAGAAGTCCTTATCGAGGGTGCAGAAATCATCGTTGGACGCGATCCGGCACCCGCGCCCAGGATGAGGACATGACGAACACCGCAGGCCGGACCGCCCGGGTCGCCCTCGTCGGCGACCGCTCTCCCAACGTCGTGGCGCACACGCGCATCCCTCGTCTGCTTGACGCCCTCGCCGAGCGCGAGCGGCTCGTCCTCGACGCCTACTGGATCCCTTCCGAGGACGCCGAGGCCGCGGACGCCGTGCACGGATTCGACGCGGTGTGGGTGGTGCCGGGCAGCCCGTACCGCAGCCAGGAGGGCGTGCTCTCGGCCATCCGCACCGCGCGCGAGGAAGGCATCCCCTTCCTCGGCACGTGCGGCGGATTCCAGCACGCCCTGCTGGAGTTCGCCCGCAACGTGTGCGGGCTGACCCGGGTGGCCCACGCGGAGAGCGACCCGGAGGCCGAGGACCTCCTGATCGAACCGCTGGCCTGTTCGCTCGTGGGCCATCAGGGCACGGTCACGCTCGAGGCGGGCTCCCTCGCCCAGTCCGTACTCGGCTCCGAGCGGACGGTCGAGCGCTACTTCTGCAAGTACGGGCCCGCCCGCCACCTCGACACGCTGCGCGCGCACGGCATGCGTTTCCCCGGCCTGGACGAGGACGGCCACGTCCGCATGGCCGAACTCCCCGGACACCCCTTCTTCCTGGCCTCGCTCTTCCAGCCGGAGCTGGCCGGCGACGGCTCGCGCCCGCACCCGATGATCCGGGCGCTGGCGCGAGCCGCGGTGGCACACGCGGCGCAGGCCGAGGGTCAGCCCGTGTGACCCTCGCCGTGACCGCCGTGTCCGCCGTGCGCGCCGCCGTGGTCGAACTTCATCGCCTCCTCGGGCATGACGACGAAGGGCCGCATCATGCCCATGTCCTCGTGCTCGAGAAGGTGGCAGTGGTACATGAACCGGCCGTACGCGCCGTCGAACTTCCCCATGACGCGCAGTATTTGGCCACCGGGCACCCGGAAGACGTCCTTGTAGCCGAGTTCGTTGGGCGCCAGCGGAATCTGCGTGTTCGCGTCGTACGCGATCGGCGCACGCGTGCCGCCCACCGCCGGGTCGAAGCCCGAGACGTCGTACGCGTCCCGGCCCAGCAGCTGGAAGTCGGCCAGGTGGATGTGCATCGGGTGGACGATCGGCGCGAGGTTGAGGAAGCTCCACTGCTCGTAGGAGCCCTCGGCGATGGTGAAGCCGAGGCCGTCGTTGAACGTCCGGGACGTGCGCCGGTACGTCTTCGTCGTGCCGTCCGCGCCCTTGAGCTGGATGATGCCGTCGGTAGGGACCTGGACGTCGCCGGGGTCGGTGACCTCGGTCATCTCCCAGATCTCCGGATGTCCGCCGGCGCCCTTGGTGGCGGGCGGCGTGAGCACGATCAGCCGGTGGCCGTGCTGGATGTCGTGGGTGAGCCGACGGAAGGAGCCGGAGAGCACCTCGGGCAGTTCGAAGGTGTCCGCCTCGCCGCTCGCGCCCACCCGGAACTCCAGGACCGCCGGGTAGCGCACGTCGTTCACCGGGTCGGGCACGCCCGGTGCCTGTCCGCGGCCCTTGTTGACCAGGCGCAGCTTCTTGCCCGCGAGACCCCGGAAGTCGACGAGCAGGTCGAAGCGCTCGGCCGGGGCCGCGGTCAGCGTCGGCAGCGCGTCGTCGAAGTCGACCGGGACCGGGCGGGGCAGCAGTCCGCCGTCGCTGCCGATCTGGTGGACGACGCCCGGGACCGGGTTGTCGTCCTCGTCGACGAGGACGAGGCTGTAGATGCGCGCGTTGGACGCGTTGACGAGCCGGAAGCGGTACCAGGCGTCGTCCACCTCGGCGTACGGCCAGATGCGGCCGTTGACCGTGGTGTACGGGCCGCTGAACGGGATCGAGACCGGCTTGCCCGTCTCCGGGTTCTGCTGCTGGACGATCACCGTCTTGTGCAGCAGCCGCCCGTTGAGCCGGCCGTCCTCGTCGGTGTCGAGGTTCCGGTCGGCGAGCAGCAGCGGGATCTCCCGCTCCCCGGACGGGAGCCCGAGCGCGTCCTCCTCCTCGTCACGGACGAGGTAGGTGCCGTACAGGCCCGTGTGCACGTTCCACCGGGTGATGTTCATGGCGTGGTCGTGGTACCACCACTGCACCGCCTGGTGCTCGTTCGGATACTCCGACAGCTGGGCGTCGCCGTAACCGACAGCGTTGTCGGCCCAGCCGTCGTTGCCGCCGCCGGTCTGCGCTCCGTGCAGGTGCGTCACCGACCAGGCGGGCAGGGCGGCGACGTCCTTGTCGGGTTCGACGCCCTCCCGGCCGGGCTCGGTGGTGGCCGGCGGGGTGCCGGGCGCGCGGACCGGCACCTCCACCGAAGTGACCGGATATTCGCTGCCCTTGGGAATGCGGTTGGTCCAGGCGATACGGACGCGCTGCCCACGGCGCACCTCGATGGTCGGGCCCGGTACCTGCCCTTCGTACCCCCACATCAGGGTCGGCGGCAGCTGCGGGTGCAGGCGGACCCAGGTCGGGCGCAGGGCGATCTCCGTCTCGCGCGTGACGTCACCGGATCCGGGACGCAGGACGGGCGGGACGGGTAACGGCGCCACGTACGGCGCCAGTTCCTCCGGAGCCGGCGCCGCTTCCCCCGTGCCGCCCTCGGTGGTCCTGTCGATGATTTCGGTCAAGGCTTGAACACCCCCGTGTTCTGTGGTCTGTTCCCCTTGCCTCAGAAGACTCCCGACGCCTCGCCCAAGTTGCCTGAATATCCCGTTCCGTACGAGAAGGTTCGGAAACCGCAAGTGGAGGGGGAAAGTCCGTTGTCGGGGGACTTCCCCACGGCAGGCGCCGGGGCGAAGCCATGGGTGCGGCGGGCCAGGTATGCGGGCTTGTAGCGGTCCACGGTCCGGTGCCAGTTGAGGATGCCTGCCATCCAGTTCTGCAGGTCCTTCACATAGCCCTCCATCACCTCGCGTGCCTCGTCGGAGAGGTCGAAGTCGTCGTAGACAACGGGTAGTTCGTGCGCGGCGACGTGTTCGAACTGCTGCATGCGCTGGGTCATCAGGTCGTGGATGACGGAGAGTGCGGTCGGGTAGTCGACGCCGAAGAAGTTCTGCACGACGAGGATCGCATTGTGGATCTCGCCCTCGTACTCGATCTCCTTCTGGTAGGAGAAGACGTCGTTGATGAGCATGCCGTAGTCGATGGCCGCGTTCTCCAGCGAGCGCACGGGGCCGCTGCGGTAGACCTCCGGCTGGACGGCGGGGCCGTGGCCCATCCGGCACATGCTCAGGGTGAGGTCGGAGCCGAAGGTGGCGCGGCGCATCTCCAGGTAGTCGACCGGGTCGGGGATGCGGTTCTGCAGCTGGTTGGACAGCTCCCACACCCAGCTCTCGGTCATGACGTTCACCGAGTCCTTGAGGGTGCGCCGCTGGTCGGGGGTCATCTCCGCCGTCGTGCGCGCCCACAGGTCGGTGAGGCCGCGCTCCATGCCGTTGAGCGGGGCGGGGACCTCCTCGCCCTCGACGGGCATGCAGTCCGACAGGCGCTGGGTGGTCAGCCGCGCGGCGGCCAGGTCGCGGCGGTGGCCGTAGACGAGCGGGTAGTAGTCGTCGCCGTACGTCCCCCAGGCGAGCCACTGCGAACTCAGGTCGAGTGCCTCGGGTGTCGCGTCGGGGTCGAGGCCCGCGGAGCACAGCGGAAGATCGGCCGCAGCGAGCCTGTCCTCGTCCCAGACGCCCTCCTGGAGCATGCCCATGGCGTGCATCCAGTCGGTGAGGCGGTGCCGGGCGCCCTCCAGGTGGGGGCTCAGTGCGACGTCGAAGGGCATGTGGAAGTCGGGGAGCAGGGACGGCCCGACCTTCTGGTACGGCACGTGCGTGTACGCGCGCAGGCGCTCGGCGCCGGCCGCCGCGAGCAGGGCACCGACGTCGGCGGCGGAGGTTCCGGGGCCGGTCAGGCCGTGCCACGGATTCGTGGACTGGGCGCGGGCGTTCATGTAGCGGCTGGAGCGCATGTGCCATTCGTGGCCGCCGGACTGCCAGTCCTGCAGGCCCTGTGCGTACTTGGCGACGGCGGCGACCTCGTCCGGGGTGAGGCCCTTCTCCAGGGCGAGTGCGGGCACTTCGGTGAGGGCGGTGTGCTCGAACTGGTGGAGGCGGGAGGTGAGGATGTCGTTGACGGTGTCGGCGGCCTCCTGGGTGGTGCAGCCGAAGAAGGTCTCCAGGACGAGCACGCCGTTGCTGTTCTCGCCCTCGTCCTCGACCTCGCGCTGGTAGGAGAACAGGTCGTTGCGCAGGTGGACGGCGTCGGAGAACGTCTCCATCAGCACCCTGAGCGGCCGCGAGCCGGCCACGGCGGCGGGGACTTCTGCGGTCGCGTACTCCACGAGCCCCGCCGACCAGGGTGCGCCGCCCACCTTGCGGCGCATCTCGATGTACTCGACGGGGTTGGCGATCCGCCCCTCGTTGATGTTGGACAGCTCCCACAGCGACTCGTTGAGGAGATGCTCGGTGGCCACGGCGAAGCGGCGGCGCCAGTCCACCGACATCGACGGCACGGTGCGTGCCCACAGGTCGGCGAGGCCCGCCTCGACCGGGTTCTGCGGCTCCGGTACGGGAGTTGAGAGGTCCAGGGGCATGAACAGGGGCAGCCGGTCCAGGTAGGCCTTGCCGCCGACGCGGTCCTGGCTGCGTTTGAAGGTCTCCAGGAAGTGGTCGTCGAAGAAGAAGACCCACACATACCAGTCGGTGATCAGGGAGAGGGCGGGGCCGTCGCACTCGGGGTGGGTGTAGGCGCAGAGGAGTCCGTAGTCGTGCGCGTCGAGGTCGGACTGCTCCCAGATCCCGGACCCCTCCAGCATGCCCATCCCGCGTGCCCACTCGACCGAGTGGGCACGCGCCTCGTCGAGATGCGGGTTCAGCCGCGCGGGATACGGCATGTAGAAGTGCGGGAGTTCGAAGGGCTGCTGCGTCATGGCCGGGGCCCTACCCGTGGTCCTCCGGCACCATCCGCGAGCCCGGACATGATCACACCATCGCGTGAATCAGGAGTGGATCTCGGGACGTGCACGCGGCCTCATCCGCCCCGGACCGCCCGCCCCACCTCCGCCCGCAGCGCCACGAACTCGGGCAGGCCCCGGGTGGTGATCTGGTCGCGCTTGCCGGGGAGTTCGACGGGCAGGTCGAGGACGATGTGGGAGGCGGGGGCCGGGGACAGGACGACGACGCGGTCGCCGACGTAGACGCTCTCGTCGATGTCGTGGGTGACGAAGACGATGGTCGCGCCGTCGGTGCGGTGCACCTCGAGGAGGAGGTCCTCCAGGTCCTCGCGGGTCTGGGCGTCCAGGGAGCCGAAGGGTTCGTCCATGAGCAGCAGGGTGGGGCGGCAGACCAGGGCGCGGGCGATGGCGACGCGTTGCTGCATGCCGCCGGACAGCTGCCAGGGGTGGCGGCGGCCGGCGCCGTCGAGGCCGACGCGTTCCAGGATGTGTTCGGCCTGGGCGCGGCGCTCGGACCGGGGAAGACCCCGGCGGCGCAGCGGGAGTGCGACGTTGTCGCGGGCGGTCAGCCAGGGGAAGAGGGAGCGGCCGTAGTCCTGGAAGACGACGGCCAGTCGGTCGGGTACGCCGGTGACCGGAGTGCCGTCGACGGTGACGGTGCCCTCGCGCGCGGGCTGCAGTCCCGCGACGGTGCGCAGGAGCGTGGACTTGCCGCACCCGGACGGGCCCACGACGCACAGGAGTTGGCCGTCGGGGACGGTCAGGGTGATGTCGTGCAGGACGCGCTGGTCGCCGTAGCGCTGGCCGAGGGAGTCGAGGCGGAGCGTCATGCCGTGCTCCTTCCCCGTCCGGTTCCCCGTCCGACGATCCGCCGCTCGACCGCCAGCAGGGCGGTGTTGAGGAGGTACCCGAGGACGCCGAGGAGGAGCAGTGCCGCCCATACGGTGAGCAGGTCGGAGCGGGACTGGGCGTCGGTGAGCGTGTAGCCGATGCCGTTGGCGGTGCCCGGCAGCAGTTCGGAGAACACCATGAGGATGAGGGAGAGCGAGAGGCTGAGGCGCAGGCCCGCGAAGATACGGGGCAGTGCGGAGGGCAGGAGCAGGAAGCGGAGCCGTTCGACGGGGTTCAGGTGCAGCACGGCGGCGACGTCGAGCCGCAGCGGGTCGGTGTTGCGTACGCCTTCCGCCGTGTTGACCAGTACCGGCCAGACGGCGCTGAAGGCGATCGACGCGATCTGCATCGGCGTACCGAAGTCGAGGACGACGACGAAGACGGGCACCAGCGCGGGCGGCGGCACGGCCCGTGCGAACTGCAGGACGGGATTGCAGAGCGCGTACGCCCGGCGCGACCGTCCGACCGCGACACCGAGCCCGATCCCGGCGACGGCGGCGATCCCGAACCCGGCTGCCATCCGCCCGAGGCTCGGCAGTACGTCCCCCACGGCGGCCTCGGTGAGAAACGCGCGGCGGACGGGCCCGGAGAACCACAACTCGTGGGCGCGGTGGGCGATGCGGCCCGGGGGCGGGAAGTAGACGCTGCCGCGGGCCTGGGCGGCCGCCTGCCACAGCGCGAGGGCGAGGAGGAGGACCAGAAGGCGGAGGAGGAGGTGGTGGGGTGTTCTCCGGGCGGGTTTCACGGATCCCCGGCGTGCTGCGTTTCCGTCCCGACGGATCGCCTGCTTCACGACCGCACCCCACGCCCGCCCGCGCGCCGCTCCGGTGTCCACGGGAACAACCGGCGTTCGCCCCAGACCAGGACGCCGTTGACGACCAGCCCGAGGGCGCCTGCCCACACCACGCCGGCCAGGACGTCCCGGGTGCCGTCGGTCGCCAGGCCGGCCTGGGCGATGAAGATGCCGAGGCCCTCGCCGAAGCCGGAGAGGAGTTCGGTGGCCACGGCGAGGATGAGGGCGACGGCCGCCGAGATACGGATGCCGGCGGCGATGAAGGGAGCCGTGCCGGGCAGTTCGACACGCAGCAGGACGGAGAGCCGGCCGAAGCCGAAGGCGCGCAGGGTGTCCTTGGCTAGCGGGTCGGTCTCGCCGAGGCCGTAGACCGAGTTGAAGAGGACGGGCCAGACCGACGCGTACGTGATCAGCGCGACCTCGGTCTCGGTGCCGGTGCCGAGGAGCAGGGAGACCAGGGGGATCAGCGCGACCGAGGGCAGTGGCCGCAGGAACTCCACGATCGCGCGTACGGCGGAGTCGACGACGGGCACGCTGCCGAGCAGCAGACCGAGCGGGACGGCGATCGCGACGGCGAGGCCGAGCCCCAGCGCCCAGGCTTTCAGGGTGGCACCGACCCCGTCCAGGAAGGCGCCGTCGCCCGCCAACTCGACGGCGCGGAGCAGGACTTCGGAGGCGGGCGGAAGGTAGCTGCGCCGGACGATGCCCGCCCTGCCGACCACCTCGCAGACTCCGAAGGCCAGCAGCACCCCGAGCAGACCGAGCCACAGCTCCTGATGCCGTCCCGGCCACTTCAGCCGTGTCTGCCGTGTCAGCCGCTTCACCTGGGCGTCACTTGACCAGCAGCGTCGCCGGGTCGATGGCCTTCTTCAACAGCCCCTGTTTCTTCATGAGTTCGGTCAGCCGCCGCAGCTGTGCCACATCGGTGGAGGACGGATACGTCGGCAGCCCGATCGACTTGGCCTGGTCCGCGGTCACCTTGGTGTACTTGGGGAGTTCTTCGCGCACGGCGCCCGGGTCCTGCGCCGCGATCTTCGAGGCGGCCTCGACGGCACGCTGGAAGGCGGCGGCCTCCTCGGGGTGCCCGGCGGCGAACTTCTGCGTGGTGACGTACCCGCTGATGGGGAGCGACTGGACGGGCGCCGAGCCGCCGTCCAGCAGCACCTTCGCCTTCAACTCCCCCTGGATCGCGCTGTCGAACGGCTCCACCGCGTGCACGGCGTCCACCTGCCCCCGCTCCAGGGCGGGCCCCATCAGCGGGAAGGCGATCTGCCGGTACACCGGCCGGCCGACGCCCCGCGCGTCGAGGATCGCGTTGAGGGTCAGCGACTGGATGTTGTTGAGGATGTTGACGGCGACCTTCTTGCCCGCGAGGTCGGCGACGCTCTTGATGCCCGAATCCTTCGGCACCAGTACGTCCATCATGTGCGGCGCGACCCGTACGCCTTCGGCGAGGATGCGGAGGTCGAGGGTGCCCTTCTCGTCGGCCTGCAGGAACGTCACGTAGTTCGCGCTCGCGATCACGTCGACCTGTCCCTTGGCCAGGGCGGGCAGCGCCTGGATGCTCTGCTGGACGGGCTGGATCGTGACATCCAGCCCCTCCTTCTTGAACAGCCTGCGGTCGCGGGCAATGTAGAGCGCTGCGGAGTCGGTCAACGGCAGTGCGGCGACGGTGACTTTCGTTCCTCCGCCGCTGCCCGCCGACGTGGAGCCCCCGTCGTCTCCGCAGCCGGCGAGGAGCAGCGTCAGGGCGGCCAGACCGGCCGTACATCTCGAGATTCCAGCCGCCCGGGGCCCACGCCCCGCTCGCACCCGGCTTCCCACCTGCAATCGACGTAACGCCATGTGGGCATGACTACCAGGGAATTGTCATGATCACCACAGATTGATCGGCCGAACCGTGTTCTTTGGAGAAATACGAAAGCGCTTCCCGGTCACCGCTTCGCGCGCCGGGGAGTCCCGGGTCCGCGCATCGCCGCCTTGTGGAGCCGCTCCACCTCCCGCAGACCGGCACGCTCCGGCTCGTTGCCCTGGAACACGACGACCACGCGGCCGTCCCCCGCCACGACGGTGAGCCTGGTTCCGTAGTCGACATTCTCCCCGCTCCCGGACCGCCACTCCTGGAGGTGAATGGTGAGCTCGGTCCAGCGGTAGGCCCGCAGGGCGTCACCGCGGGCCACCACGACGCCGAGCCGGAAGCAGTACAGCCGAGGGGTGGGGCCGCCCGCGCGCCGCTCGTATCGAGACGTGAAGGTACCGACGAGCAGCGCCTTCTCACGCTCCCGCTTGCGCCTGCGCACAACGCCTCCCCCGGCTCCTGAGGGGCGTTGCCCCCGCTGGGCTCTGGCCGATGAATGCCCGCCGGGACGGACACTCAGCCCTGTCCCCTGAGCGCGTTCCCTTGCCGGAGCCCCGCCCGTCACGTCACCGTGGTCGCATGAATGTGCGTGCGGCCCCGCCGGTCCCGGATGTCTTCGATCCGCGGCAGTACGCCGCCGGGGTGCCCCACGCCGCCTACCGCGTGCTGCGCGACCACCACCCCGTGGCCTGGCAGGACGAGCCGGAGGTGCTGGGCTGGCCGGCCGGGCCCGGGTTCTGGGCGGTGACCCGGCACGCGGACGTCGTACGCGTCCTCAAGGACTCGGCGACGTACTCCTCGCACCTCGGCGCGACCCAGATCCGCGATCCCGACCCCGACGACCTCCCCTTCATCCGGCGCATGATGCTCAATCAGGATCCGCCGGAGCACGGGCGCTTGAGGCGGCTGGTCAGCCGCGCCTTCACCCCGGGCCGCATCGACCGCTTCACGACGGTCGCTCAGGAGCGGGCCCGGACGCTGTTCGCTCAGGCGCTGCGGGCGGCCCGCGCGGCCGACGGCACCATCGACCTCGTCACCGCCGTGACCGACGACTACGCCCTGCTCAACCTCGCCGACCTGCTCGGCGTCCCGGACGGCGACCGCGGCCTGCTGCTGCACTGGACGCAGCGGGTCATCGGCTACCAGGACCCGGACGAGGCCGGCGCCCCCGTGCTCGACGCGGCGGGCAAACCGGTCAACCCCCGCTCCCCCGCGATGCTCCGGGACATGTTCGCCTACGCCCAGCAGCTCGCCGCGCGCAAACGCCGCCACCCAGCCGACGACGTGATGACGACCCTCGCCCACGACCCCGAACTCGCCGACGCCGAACTGGAGATGTTCTTCTTCCTGCTCACGGTCGCAGGAAACGACACCGTCCGCAGCGCCGCCCCCGGCGGACTGCTCGCCCTGGCCGAGCACCCGGAGGCGTACGAACTGCTCCGGGCCGGGAAGGCCGAACTACCCACGGCTGTGGACGAGTTGCTCCGTTGGCACCCGCCCGTCCTCACCTTCCGCCGCACCGCCGCCCTCGACACCGAGCTGGCGGGGCGGCACATCCGCGCGGGCGACAAGGTGGTCGTCTTCCACGCCTCCGCGAACCGCGACGAACGGGCCTTCACCGAACCGGACCGACTCGACCTGTTCCGTACGCCGAACCCGCACGTCTCCTTCGGCGACGGTCCGCACGTCTGCCTGGGCGCCCACTTCGCCCGGTTGCAGCTGCGGATGCTGTACGGGGAGGCACTGCGCGCCCTGCCGGTCCTGCGCACGGCGGGGCCGGCCAGGCGGCTGACGTCCAACTTCATCAACGGACTCAAGTCGCTTCCGGTGCAGGTGACTTGAGGTTCAGGCGCCGGTTCTCACGTCCGCACCTGGATCAGCGCGTGCGTGCCGCCGGTCCGCCACCGCTGCCCCTCGGCCGCCACCAGCGCGGCCTCCGTGTCGGGGTCCAGGCCGGTGATCACGTCGGACTTCAGGGTGCGCAGGGCGGCGACCGGACCGGGGAAGTATGCGGTGAGCTCGCTGAAGGGTGTGGTCGGGGCCCACAGCCGGTCGCCCACCAGGCGGCGGTAGTTGAGGTCGCCCTTCACCAGGGTCAGCGTGGCCGTGGCGAGTTCCGCGCGGAGGTCGCCCGGCATGTCCGCGTACGGCAGCGGTGCGGCTGAGAAGGGGTGGGCGCGCAGGGCCAGGCGGCCGTCGGTCATCGCCGACCACAGGATGTGGCCGTACTCGACGGCGGCGCCCTGCGCCCCGGCCAGCCTCCGGAGCGCGTCCAGCACGTCGGCCGTCGTCGCGTCGGAGACGTAGTACGGGTACGGCTTGACGTGCAGGACGGCACGCCCGATGCGCCCGCGCTCGAGGAGGTGGGCGATGAGGAGCAGGTCGGGGATGAGTTCGCGGCCCGCGTTGTCCGCGATGAGGCAGAGAGTGCCCGCGCCGGCCGGCGGGAACAGCGACCAGAGGGTCTCGCTGTCGTCGGCGACCAGGCTCGGAGCGGTCTCCGCGGTGCCGGTGTCGGCGGCGGAGAGGCGGAAGCCGAGGTCGGCGCGGTTGCCCCAGAGGGAGCCGTGCAGCAGGGCCCGGTCCTGGTCCCCGGCGGACAGGGCGTCGAGGGCGGCCAGCTCCTCGTCCGTCTCCGGGGAGTCGAGCTCGGCCAGCTTGAACGGGCGGAACGGGTCGATGCCCTGCCAGGGCCCGGAGCCGAAGTGGCCGACCGCGTCCAGGAGTTGGCGGTAGAAGTAGCTCTCCGACCAGAGCCAGGGGACGTCGTACCAGGAGCGGCCGGCGTACTCGGCCATGCCCCACGCCTCCCAGCGGGCCCGGTCGTGCGCATCGGCCGGGAGCGGTTCGACGACGCCCTTGGTGCAGCTCGCGAGGAGCGCGTCGAGAGCGCGGTGCTGTGCGGGGCCGTACGGGAAGGCCTCCCGTACCTGCCGGATGATCGCGGGGTGCCGCTCGGCGAGCACGCTGTGGGGGAACGACCCCGGCTCGTTGCCGAGGATCACGGGCGCGGACGGGGTGTGGGACATGCGCCCCACGATAGATCCGCCCCGCGGCAGATCCTCCGATCCTCCGTCAGATGGTTCTGATCTCCCGCTCCAGCCGGGCGGCGAGGCTCACATAGCGGGCGCGGCGGGTCACCGGCACCAGGCCGCGGATCATGAGGTGCCACATCTCGGCCAGCCTGCGGGGCTGGTGGGCGACGGGTTCGAGGGAGCGGCCCACGACGCGGGTGCCGACGAAGAAGCTGACGAGGGAGTGGGCGACGGCGTCGACGTCGATGTCCGGGTGGACGTCGGACTCCTTGACGGCGCCGAGGAGTTTGCGGGAGGCGAGGTCCCGCCACTCGGTGAAGGGGTGCTGGAGCGGCGGTCGCACGACGACGTCCCCGGCGGCGAGCCGGAGCCCGGCCCGTGGGATCGGGCCCTCGACGGAGAGGCGGGCGATGCCGAAGGTGATGCGCATCAGGGTTTCGAGCGAGGAGTAGCCCCGGCCGTCCAGGTCGTTCGCCACCTCGCGCGAGGCCTTGGACTGGAGCTCCATGATGGCGTGGGCGAGGTCCTCCTTGGCCGCGAAGTGGAAGTAGAGGGCGCCCTTGGTGACTTGGGCGTGCTCGACGATGTCGCTCAGACTGGTCGATTCATAGCCGTGGCGGTCGAACAGGTCTGCTGCGGCCGTGATGATCGTCGCGCGGGTCTGCTCGGCGCGTAACTGCCTCGCCATCGACTGAACACTCCTGGGGGTGGAAAGAACGGGCCGTGCTGTTTGTTTTCTTAACTCCCCGTGAACGATATCTCACCGTGCGGCGGCGCCGACGGTGCACTCGAAGACCGTGGATTCGCCCTGGAATCCCCGGACCTCCAGACCCGCCCCGTTCCCGTCGGTCACCTCGATCCAGGTGGGTCTGTCCAGCTCAGCATACTGATGGAAGGCTGCACGGAAGGACACACCCCCGCCATGACCGGCCGTCCGGGCACGGGCGGCCTGGCGGGCCGCCTCCAGGAGCAGCATGCCGGGGACGTGATCGAGCGGATGGTCGAAGAAAACGGGATGGGCGGTATCTACTCGCAGTTGCCAGCAGCCGGGGCGGTCGGCCGGGGCCAGGACGACGTCCGCGGGCAGGGCCCGGTCAACGGCGGCGGCCGGCAGGGCGGGCGGGAGCGGCAGCGCGGACACGGTGGCCGGGGTGCGGCCGCCACGGAGCCTGCGGTAGACGGACTCGCTGGTCCAGCTGACGGCGATGTGCGCGGTCGCGACGCGCTCGCCGCCGAGGCGTACGTCGGTGTCGTAGCGCAGCGCGGTCGGGCGGCCGGCGCGGTGGCGGACGTCGAAGACGGTGACGTCCAGGACGGGTTCGGCGGGTACGGCGGCGACGGCGAGGTGCTCGGGATGCGTGGTGAGGTGCAGCTCCTTCAGCACGAAGCAGTGGTCGAGCGGGGCGTCGTACTCGGTGTGCGCGAGGAGTGCTCCGCACTGGCGGACGGTCTCCGCGACGAGCAGCGGCTCGTAGGCCGACCGGTCCGCAGACACGTGTAACTGATGTGCTCGCGGCCATTGTGCGAGCAATGTGAACCGGTCGGGGCCGGTCCGCTCCCAGCCGGTGAGAAACGTTTCGGCTACGGCGGCGCGGTGGACGAGCTGACGAGGCACGGTGGCCGTCAAGGTCGGTTGAGGCATGTCTCTCCCTCGGCCCCCGAAAACGGATGACAGACCAGACGGCGAGGTGCGCGTGCCGGCGACCGCCAGAGTACGAGGCGACCGGTTGGTTTTCAATGAGACGTGGGTGGCCCCGAGATGCGTACGGCGCAGGTGAACGCAGGGCGGGGGGGGGGGGGGGGGGGCGCCGCCCGCGGGCCGCCCCCCCCCCCCCCGGCCGGCGGGGGGGGGGGGCGGGGCCAGACGCAAGAGGAAGAGAGGAGCAGATGTGGGGT
>NZ_JBIAWI010000002.1:0-547503 GCF_042895385.1 Streptomyces sp. NPDC001401 | reverse complement strand
GCGGGCGCCCCCCGCCCAGTTACGCGGGCCCCGGGTTGTTTTACAACTAGTGGGGGGGCCCCCGGAGATGCTCCGGCCCCTGGCCCCCGGGGGGGGGGGGGGGGGGGCCCCCCGCCCCCCCGCCCGCCCCGCCCGTTGAACAGACGCGTGCGCGTCCTGCGGGAAACCCCTGTCAGAAGGTCAGCTTCCAGCTGTTGAGGGTGCCCGTGTCCTGCGCCGCCGTGTCCTGGACGCGCAGCTTCCAGGTGCCGTTGGCGGTCTCGCTCGAAGCGTCCACGGTGTAGGTGGTGTTGACGTTGTCGGCCGAGTCCGAGGAGCTTGCGCCCTTCAACCGGTACGTCGAGCCGTCCGGGGCGACCAGGTCGATCACCAGGTCACCGCGGTAGGTGTGGGTGATGTCGACGCCCACCTGAAGTGCGGTGGGGGCACTGCCGCTGCGGCCGCTGACGGTGATGGAGGACTCGATCGCCGAGCCGTTGTCCGGGATGGCGGTGGCGGTGGCGGTGGAGAAGGTGGTGCCGCCGGTCGTTCCGCCGGAGGACGCCACGGCTGCCACGGTCTTCGCCGCGTCCGCCAGGCCCGCACCGCAGCCGCCGGAGCAACTGCCGGGCAGGGCACGGGCGTTGTTCTTGATGGCCGTCTCGATCTGCGCCGGGGTCAGCGCCGAATTCGCCGACTTCATCAGCGCGACCAGGCCCGCGATGTGCGGGGTGGCCATGCTGGTGCCCTGGTAGTAGGCATACGACTCCGAGGACGGCGTCCTGGTGCCGGAGTTGAGGGTGGAGAGGATGCCGTTGGCGCTACCGGTGCTGGTCTGACCGCCGGGCGCCGAAATGTCCACGCCCGCACCGTAGTTGGAGTAGGACGCCTTCGCACCGGAGCGGTTGGTGGCCGCGACCGAGATGACGTTGTTGCAGTTGCCCGGCGAGTGGTTCGCGACGTTGTCGTTGTCGTTGCCCGCGGCCACGACGACGGTCGTACCGCGGTTCACGGCTGCGGTGATGGCGCTCTGGGTCGCCGAGGAGCAGGCGCCGTCGCCGCCCAGGCTCATGTTGATGACCTTGGCGACATTGGAGTTGGCGGGCACGCCCGAGACGGAGCCGCCGGACGCCCAGGTGATGGCGTCGATGATGTCGGAGTCGTAGCCGCCGCACTTGCCGAGCACGCGCAGCGGGGAGATCTTCGCGCCGTACGCGATGCCCGCGACGCCCTTGTTGTTGTTCGTGGCGGCGGCGATGGTGCCGGCGACATGGGTGCCGTGCCAGGAGGAGCTGGAGGCGGGGATGCCGTCGCCGCAGTCGTTCGCGTTGTACCAGTCGCCCGGGTCGGCCGGGTTGCTGTCGCGCCCGTCGCCGTCGACGGACACCGCGGTGTCGGCGATGAAGTCGTAGCCGCCGACGATGTTCGCGGCGAGGTCGGAGTGGGTGACGTAGCCGGTGTCGATGACGGCGACGGTGACGCCGGAGCCGGTGGTGGTGTTCCAGGCGCCGGGCACGTTCATGCCGGCCGTCGACTCGAACAGGTCCCACTGCTTGCTGTACTCGGTGTCGTTCGGGTCGGCCTGCGGCCGGTTCAGGCGGTCCGGGACGACGTAGGCGACCTGCGGGTCGGCCCTGAACTCGGCGACGACGTCGGCGACTTGGGCCGTGGTGGTCCTCTCGCCCAGGTCGACGAGGGCGGCACCGGTGCCGAGGCGGCGCCGGAAGTCGACGTCCTCGCCGGCCTCTTTGCCCTTGGCCGCGGCGTCGGCCGCGGCGGCCTTGTTCGACTTGGCCTCCTCCGCGCCGGACTTGTAGCCGACGATGAGGCGCTCGGCCGGGGTGCCGGGGGCGGCCTCGGCCTGGGCGGCCGGTACCGCGGCCGACCGGGTCGCCGGCTCCTGGGCGACGGCGACCGAAGCGGTGGCCGCGGTGATGAGGGCGGCCGAGACCGCGGCGACGGATATCAGCTTCCGTCCGCCTGCAGGGGGTGTACGCACGGGGTTTGCCTTTCGTGGCCGGCTCCGGGCAGCGCGGAGCGGCGGGGGAATCGCTTCCTCGTCGAAGCGGCGGGGGGTGAAGCGAAAAGCGAAGAGCGGCGCGGTGGCGGGCCAGGCGCGAGCATCGACCCGTCCGGGGTTACCTGTGGGTCGGCTGTGCTCGAACAATAGGCAAAGGGATGGTCATGTGAATACAGGGGAAACCCTCGATCCGGCCGGAAACACCCCCTGGGTGTCGGCTCGTTGGCCGGGATTGCCCCCTTCGTGGCAACCATTGCGCGGTGAACGCGCCGGGCCGGTTTCCCGTACTCCACGGGAGCACACCGTTCCACGCCGGCCGAGGAGACGTTCCGGATGCCCCGGATGACCGCACACCGCACCGCCCTGGCGGCCGCCCTCGTGACCCCGTTCCTGCTGCCCCTGTGGGCGGCGGGCCCCGCACAGGCACACGGCGCGCCCACGGATCCGGTCAGCAGGACCTACGCCTGCTCCCCCGACGGCGGCGCCAACGCGCAGTCGCCGGCCTGCAAGGCGGCCGTCGCCGCGAACGGCGCCCCCTTCACGTTCTGGGACAACCTGCGGGTCGCGGACGTGAACGGCAGGGACCGGCAGGTCATCCCCGACGGAAAGCTGTGCAGCGGCGGTCTGCCCGCCTACAAGGGTCTCGACCTCGCCCGCTCCGACTGGCCGTCGACGACCCTGAAGCCGGGCGCGACGCTGACGATGAAGTACGCCTCGACGATCCCGCACACCGGCACGTTCGAGCTCTACCTCACCAAGCCCGGCTACGACCCGAAGAAGCCGCTGGCCTGGTCCGAGCTGCCGGACAAGCCGTTCGCGTCGGTCAAGGACCCGGCCCTGACGAACGGCGCATACCGCATCACCGCGAAGCTGCCGTCCGACCGGACCGGTCACCAGGTGCTCTACACGATCTGGCAGAACAGCAGCACGACGGACACGTACTACTCGTGCTCGGACGTGGTGTTCGGGGCCGCCAAGAGCGGCACGAGCGGTAAGGGCGGCGGTTCCGCAGCGTCGGGGAACGACGCCGGCGGCGACAGGAAGAGCGCAAGCAGCAGTCCTACCGCCACGCCCTCACCTCGTACGACCCCGTCCCGGACGGCCGGGGCCGCGGCGACACCCCGGCAGGACTCCACCGCCCCCGACAGCACCCCGGTGGCCTCGACCTCCACCGCCGGCTCGGGCCCGTCCGCGCCCATGCTGGCGGGCGGCGCCGCTGCGGTGCTGGTTCTCACCGGCGGCGCCGCCCTGGCGCTGCGTCTGCGTCGACGCTGAACTACCCCTGCTCTGAGGTCAGTTGACGTAGACCGCCGCGCCGTTGTCGGTCACCGGGGCGTACTTGGCGGTGAAGTAGCCGCTGCTGAAGCAGAGCGACGAACCGGACGTCTTGGTGAACTGCTGGCTGGTGAAGTTGATGCTGTTGTCGGTGTTGTCGGCCGTGCCGGTCAGGCTGGGGGCCTGGTAGACGCAGGTGATGCTGCCCAGCAGGGTCTTCAGCTTGACCGTGGTCTGGATGGTGGAGCCGCTCGCCGGGGTCACGGTGATGGTGCCGTCGGAGGCCACGGATGTGGTGTAGGGCAGGTTGTCGACCGTGATGCTGGTGACGCCGGTGACACCGATGACATTGCTGGTGCAGCTGCTGCTGTCGAAGGTCTGCCCGCTGACCGACTCGGTGGCCGTGCCGGGCGCGGTGGGGTTGTCGGTGACGGTGGCGGTGAACGTCGACGACGTGCACTTCACGCCGCTGGTGCCGGTCGCGCTGGAGTAGAGGGTGGCGCTGGTGCCGCCGGCCAGCGGTGCGGAAAGGACATCGCCGACCGCTACGGCGGTGCCGCCCGCCGAACCGGTGGTGAGGACGGGGGTGTCGGCCGCCGAGGCAGGAACGGCGGCGGGGATCGAGAGGGCGGCGACGGCACCGACGAGGGTGATGAGGGTCCGAGTACGCATGCGGGGGTCTCTCTTTTCTGAGATGTGGGGGCTGAGGCTTACCGAGATGTGGGGGCTGAGGCTTGCTGAAATGTGGGGCTCGAAAGTGGCGTGGGGGGACGCGAGCCTGCGTCCGCCGTTGCCGGTCCGTGACGCCTTCTCCGTACGTGACGGACCGGCAACGGCGACCGGCCGGTGACCGGCCGAAGACCCGTGGGGAGGGCCGCCTGCCGAACCGGGCGGGGAGAGTCGGCCCGCACGGACCAGGGGGGAAGTGCCCGTGCGGAACCGTCGAAGGGCGTGGGGGTCTGGGTTTCCGGGAACGCGGACGATGCCGCGCGGTGGGATCCGGCGCCACGGATCTGGGGGAAGCCAGGGGAAGTTGTAGACCTGATGGTCAGTCAACGTCAAGGAGTGACAAGGGAGTTGACGATCGTTCAAGGAGTCGGGGCGAGCCTCACCACCCACTGGCGCACAGGTGAGGCACAACCATCATCCTTTTTTCACAACTCCCTTGACCCTCGAAACTAACCGCGGGTAACTTCCTCGTCGGCTACTGCGGAGTACGAGAAAGCCCTTACGCCCGCCGGGAGTTGTGAGGAGGCGTGCGCCGCCGTCCGCTGTCCGCGCCAGGACAACGTGCCGCTGATGCCCAACCCGCAAAAACTATGCACATGGGAGCAGAAATGGCCTCGTCCTCGGACGTCACGTCGTCCGCCGACCACACCCCAGGGAACCCGGAAAGCGGTTCCGCGTCCGACCCCGCGAGACGCGGGCGGGTCCGGCTGCGCCGCGCCGCTGTGATGGCGGTCCCGGCCGTCGCGGTCGCAGCCGGCCTCGCGATCATGACCGCGGAGGGGGCGCTGGGAGTGCAGTTCTCCATCTCCGGCATGCCGTTCACGGTCACCGCCAAGTCCCTCGACGGCACCGGCTTCGAGCAGTTCGGCGACCTCGACAGCATGATCCCGGACAGCCCGAACGCGGGCGACACCGGCGGCCAGGTGCTGATCGTCACCTCCGCCATCAAGAACGCGACGCTGGACAGCCTCTGCCAGAGCGTCGACCTGGGCGGCACGAACCTGCTGATCAAGGCGGGCGCCGGCGCGTCGAAGGTGCAGGCGACCGACCTGACCACCGACTCCACCGAGCTGTCCGGCGACGCGGCGTTCAAGAACATCGAGATCGGCAACGACGCCAGCACGCTCACCAAGGCCGGCGTCAAGGGCAAGAAGGGCGTCTTCAGCCAGCAGGCCGACACGGTGCACATCGACAACCTGCGGCAGACGAACTACGCGACCACCGCAGGTGTGTTCAAGCTTCCCGGCCTGAAGCTGTCGTTCAGCGACTCGGGCTGCTGATGTCGGACACCCCGAACCAAGGCGTGCGGCCCGCTTTTCGTCAGTGGCGGGCCCGCCGTCCGTTCTGGGGCGGGCTGCTGCTCGCCCTGGGCGGGGCGGAGATCCTGCTCACCGAGAAGGCCTCGCTGAAGGTCGTCATGCACATCGGCATGCAGGGCCTGGCCGGGTACCTGCTGCCCGCCGTGATGCTGCTGTGCGGTCTGCTGGCCCTCTTCAGCCCGGGCCAGCGCCTGTTCTACTCGATCACCGGCATCCTGGCCTCCCTCGGCACCTGGCTCACCTCGAACCTGGGCGGCTTCTTCATCGGCCTGCTCCTGGGAGCCGTCGGCAGCTGCCTCGTCTTCGGCTGGCTGCCCGACCAGGAGCCGCGCCGCAGCCGACGGCAGCGCAGGAAGGAAGCGCGGGCCGCCGAGACCGTACAGGCCGCCGTGCGCGGCTGAAGAACGTGACTGAAGAATGTGTGCATGCTGGACGACCTGGACCGTGCCCTGATCCACGCACTGCACATCGACGGCCGCGCCCCGTTCAGCCGGATCGCCGCCGCGCTCGACGTCTCGCCGCAGACGGTCGCCCGGCGTTACCGGCGGCTGCGCACCGAGGCGTCGTTGCGGGTCGTGGGGTTGTCGGACCCTCATCGGGCGGGGCAGACGCAGTGGCTGGTCCGGCTCACCGTGGTGGCGAGTGCCGCGCGGGATCTGGCGCAAGCGTTGGTGCGCCGTCAGGACACGTCGTGGGTGAAGCTCGCCTCCGGCGGTACGGAGATCGTGGCGATCATCCACGCGGCGACGGACTCGGCTGCGGGCAACTCCCTTCTCCTGCACGACATTCCACGCACCGGCAGCATCACCGCGGTGTCCGCGCACTGCCTGCTGCACACCTATCTGGGCGGCCCGACGAACTGGCGCCGGAGCGCCGGCACGCTGGACGAGCGGCAGCAGCGCGTCCTGCGTGAGCACGAGACGGCCGACACGTCCTATGTGCCGGTACCACGCCAACTCGCTGACGCGGACGCCGAGTTGCTGCTCGCCCTGCAGAAGGACGGGCGGGCCACGCACGCCGAGCTCGCGCAGGCGACCGGCTGGTCCCCGGTGACCGTGGCACGGCGGCTCGCGGATCTGCGGGCGGGCGGCACGGTCTTCTTCGACGTCGAGGTCGATGCCGGCCACTTCGGCGTCAACACTCGGGCGCTGCTGTGGATGTCGGTGCGGCCCGCCCATCTGGATCGCGTGGCGACCACGCTGGCGGGCCACGACGAACTGGCCTTCGTCGCGGCCACCACGGGCCCCACCAACCTGGTCGCCCAGGCCCTCTGCCGCGACCCCGCCGACCTGCACCGCTACCTGGTCCACCGCCTCGGCTCCCTGGACGCGATCCACACGCTGGAAACCAGCCCGGTCCTCCAGAACCTCAAGGCAGCGAGTCCGCTGATCGCTGGGATACTGCCGGGTACTTGGCACCGCCGGTGAGGTGACCGTCCCTGGGGGCTGCCGCCCCCAGGCCCCCGCTTTCGGCCTGAACGGCCTCGTCCTCAAACGCCGGACGGGCTGAAAGATCGAACGCCGGCCGGGGTGAAAGATCAAGCCCCGGCCGGCGAAAAAGATCAGGCCCCCGCCGGCGAAAATCAGCCCCTCCGGCGTTTGAGGAGCGGGGGTCCGGGGGCTGGCCCCCGGGACGGGACGGCTACGGGCGGCGGGGGCGGGGAACCATCATCCGGCTCGCCGCAAAGCTCACCACGACCAGCACAACCGCGCCCCAGAACGCCATCTGCACCGCCCGCAGCGCCGACGCCGCAGAGCCGGAACCCGCAGCGCCCAGGTACACGCTGCCGAGGACCGCAACCCCAAGCGTGGCGCCCAGCTGCTGCACCGCATTGAGCAGCCCCGCAGCCGAGCCGATCTCCTGAGGCCGCAGCGGCTTCAGGGCGATGGTGAAGAAGGCGGGGCTGAACAGACCCACACCGACCCCCACCACCCCCAGCGCGAGCAGCAGCGGCGTGGGGTAGGAGCCCGCGTCCGCCGCGCGGTACACCGCGATGGCCGACAGCGCACCCGCCAACAGCACCGCGAGGCCGAGCGCCATCACCCGGTGCCCGTACCGCTTGACCAGGTACGCCCCGGCGATCCAGGACGCGACGGCCAGCCCCACCGACCACGGCGCCAGTGTCAGTCCGGCCTTCAACGCATCGACGCCCAGGCCCAGTTGGAGCTGAAGGACGATGACCGTCATCAGGCCGTTGGTGACCGCGAAGAAGGATGTCGACGTCACCAGTGCGGCCGGGAAGCCGCGGTGGGCGAACAGGCTCGGCTCCACCAGCGGGCTGCGCCCGGCCGCGGCCACCACACGCTGGTGCACCGCGAACACAGCCATCAGGCACAGCCCGGCCACGACGGCCCCCCAGCTCCAAGCCGACAACCCCGACAACCCGGAGAGGTCCGCACCGATCAGCGGATACACGACGAGCCCGATGCCGGCCGCGGCCAGCAGCATGCCGGTCAGGTCGAGGGTGGGCCGCTTCGGCGCGCGGTTCTCCAGCAGCCTGGGCGAGATCGCGAGCACGACCAGCGAGAGCGGGACGTTCACCAGGAACGCCGCGCGCCACGAGGAGCCGAACAGGTCGGCGTGGGTGAGCACACCGCCGAGTACCGGTCCGCAGACCGCCGCCAGCCCCATCACGGGGCCGATGCTGCCGAGGGCCTTGGACACCTCTGGCCCGGCGAACATGACCTTGATCAGCCCTATGGTCTGGGGAATGATCACGGCCGCGGCCGCACCCTGCAGCACCCGGAAGGCGATCAAGAGCCCCACCGACGTCGCCACGGCGCACGCGACGGACGCGAGCATGAATCCCGTGACACCGATCACGAACAGGCGCTTGCGGCCGGCGATGTCACCGAGCCGGCCGCCGGTGATCAGCAGCACCGCGAACGGCAGGGTGTAGGCAGTCGTGAACCACTGGATGTCGGAGACCGACCCGCCGAGATCGGCATGGATCGCCGGCGCGGCGACCTGGACGATGGTCGCGTCCAGCAGGTTCATCGCCTCACCGAGCAGCAGGGCGGCGAGCGCCGGCCACCGCCATCGGTACGCCGTGGGAGTCGGTGTCAGTACGCGCTCTGCAGTCATCGGGGTTCCTCTCCACCGTCGTAGACACGCCGGCCGGCACCCCGGCATGCAGGGCGCCCGACCGGCCACGGCTCAGCGTGGAGGCGGCAGGAGAGGGTCCTCCAGCCGGCGGCCTCAGATGGACGATTCCTTCCATCGAAGCCGTCCGCGGTGTCGATTTCCCACACACCCGGCCCCGCACGCCGCACCCGCGAGGGTCGTAGGACCACACCGGTTGAGCCCGCGACTGCTGTGGCCCAAGTGGTTTGCGGCGCCTGTGAGTTGACGAAGTTAGTTGTCGAGGTTTCGTGGAGATCGACGACGTTACGGGAGGGGCCGCCGTGCCCGAGGACAGTGCCCGGCCGATCGGGCGCATCACTGCAGCCGACAGCGGCTCCGCCGCGGACGGGACCGCGCACGCCGCGCGGATCTACGACTACATCCTGGGCGGAAAGGACTACTACCCCGCGGACCAGGAGGCGGGCGACGCCATGTGCCGGGAGTGGCCCGCCCTGCCGATCCACATGCGGGCCAACCGCGACTGGATGAACCGTGCCGTGCGATGGCTGGCCGAGGAGGCGGGGATACGGCAGTTCCTCGACATCGGCACCGGCATACCGACCTCGCCCAACATCCATGAGATCGCCCAGTCGGCGGCCCCCGCCTCCCGGGTCGTGTACGTCGACAACGACCCGCTCGTCCTCGCCCTCTCCCAGCGCCTGCTGAACAGCACGCCGGAGGGCAGGACTTCGTATGTCGAGGCGGACATGCGCGATCCGCAGGCCATCCTCGACAGCCCCGCCTTCCGCGACACCCTGGACCTGGGTGAGCCGGTTGCCCTGACCGTCGTCGCGATCGTCCACTTCCTCCTCGACGAGCACGACGCCGTCGGCATCGTCCGCCGCCTCCTCGAACCGCTCCCCCCGGGCAGCCATCTGGCGATGTCCATCGGTACCGCCGAGTTCGCACCTCAGGAGGTCGGCCGGGTCGCCCGCGAGTACGCGGCCCGCGACATGCCGATGCGGCTGCGCACCTTCGCCGAGGCCGAGGAGTTCTTCGAGGGCCTCGAACTCGTCGCGCCGGGCATCGTCCAGGTCCACAAGTGGCATCCGGACGGAACGGACGGCGAAGTGATCCGCGACGCGGACATCGCCATGTACGGGGCGGTGGCCCGTAAGCCGTAACGAGCCGTGCCGTAGCCCGCAAACCGTAGACGACCCCCCTGCCAGCCGGAATGCATCATCACGATGCGGCAGCAACAACTCACTCAATGTTGCTGATCACTTGACTACCGGCGGTCACACGCGATTGGCTCCGGCCAGCGAGAGTCAATCCGGACGGTGTACGACGTGTCGGACGTCGTTCGGGGACTCCTCTCGCCGTTCCGCTCTGCTCGGCCGCACAGCGAGGTGCCGCACCCTCATGAACACTCCGCCCCCACCCCCCGCTCCCCACAGATCCGCGCGCATCGCGGCCCTGGCCGTGGCCGTCTGCCTGCTCGCGGCCGGCTGCTCCGCGTCCGGCGGCCGGACCGACTCCGCCGCGGACGGCGCCGGCAGGGCGGGCACCGCCCGTCTCAAGGTCGCCCTGGTCACGCACGCCTCGCCGGGCGACACCTTCTGGAACCTGGTGAAGAAGGGCGCCGAGGACGCCGCGGCGAAGGACGACATCGACCTGACGTACGCCAATGACTCCGACGCGGCGGGGCAGGCCGAGCTGGTGCGGGACTCGGTCCGCCAGAAGGTCGACGGCATCGCGGTGACGCTCGCCAAGCCGCAGGCGATGCGGGGCCCGATCGCCGCGGCCAAGGCGGCGGACATACCCGTGGTCGGCCTCAACTCCGGCATCGACTCCTGGCAGTCCGAGGGGGTCCTGGAGTTCTTCGGGCAGGACGAGAGCCTCGCCGGGCGGGCGGTCGGCAACAAGCTCGACAGTCTCAGGGCCAAGCACGCCCTGTGCGTGATCCACGAGCGCGGCAACGTAGCCCTGGAGGCCCGCTGCGCCGGCGTGAAGAAGACCTTCGACGGCAGGACCGAGATGCTCTACGTCGAGGGCACCGACGCGAACGCGACCGCCGCCGCGATCACCGCCAGGCTGCGGCAGGACCCGACGATCGACGAAGTGGTCACCCTGAGCGCCCAGGTGGCGCTCACCGCGGTGAAGTCGGTCGAGCAGTCGGGCGGCAAGGCCCGTGTCGCGACCTTCGACCTCAACCAGGACCTGGTGAAGGCCGTCGAGAGCGGTGACGTGCAGTTCGCGGTGGATCAACAGCCGTATCTGCAGGGCTATCTCGCGGTGGACGCACTGTGGCTGTACCGGACCAACGGCAACGCGAGCGGCGGCGGTGTGTCTCCGGTGCTCACCGGCCCGGCCTTCGTGACCAAGGCCAACGTGGCCTCGGTCGCCAGGTTCGCGGCGCGCGGCACACGCTGAGCCGCACGCCGAGCGACACTTCGTACATCAATGTCGCGAAAGATTCGGAGACCTGTGGCACGTGCGGTCACTTGTACGGATAGCATCCTGTGCACCCCTTCTCTCCCCGCTCACGGCCATCCCCGTGTTTCCCCCTCCGCCCCCTCCGCTCCGCTGACCGCCTAGGACGACGATGTCTCCACGGACAGGTGCCCGGCGCCGTCTCGGCTCCATACGTCTCTCCCTGATCCTGCTGGCCCTGGTGCCCAGCGTCACCCTCGCCGCGATGTGGGCCCTGACGACCACGCAGATCTTCAACGAGGGGTTGCGCCTGCGGGGGCAGACGGAGCTGAGCCGGTCGACGGGGGCCATGGGCACCGACGCGACGCTCGCGCTGCAGCAGGAGCGCAGCCTGTCGGCCGCCTGGCTGGCCGACCCGCACGGCTCCCGGGCCGCGCTGGACGCGCAGCGCAAGGAGACCGACAAGGCGGTCGCGAAGCTGGTCGGCCAGTCCGACGCGATCAAGAAGGCGCCCGCGCGCATCTCGGACCGGCTGTACTCGGTCGTCGGCTCCGTGGGCAGCCTGGAGTACTACCGGGGCCAGGTCGACGACCCCACCGACATCACCGCCGCGCAGGCGCTGGACCAGTACAGCTCGATCATCGACGACCAGATACACGCCTTCCAGGAGCTCTCCCAGGTCGACGACGGCGACCTCACCTCGCAGGCCGGCCCGCTCGTCGCGCTGGAGCACGCGGCGGAGCTGACCTCCCAGGAGGACACCCAGCTCACTCTGGCCTGGCCGAGCGGGCACCTCGGCGAGAAGACGTGGACCACGTTCGCGCAGCTCGTGAACACCCGGCGGTGGCTCGTCGAGGACCAGATCGTCCCCTCGTTGAAGGGCAGCGCCAAGACCCAGACCGAGCGGATCCTGCAGAGCTCCGACTGGCAGACCCTGCAGGACATCGAGGACCAGGTGCTCGCGGCCCGGTCGTCCGCCGCCGGCGGGAAGGTCCCGCTGCCCGACGTGCAGAAGCGGTGGGCCGCCGCGTTCGGCAAGGTCGGTGACGAGTACACGAAGCTGATCCAGAACCAGACGTCCGGGCTGCTCGACCGCAGCGCCGACAACGCCGACAGCCTGCTGCTCACCGCCGCCTCGCTGAGCGCGGGCGGGCTGATCGCCCTGCTGCTGTGCGTGGGCATGTCCTGGCGGATCACCCGCTCCCTGTCCCGGCGGCTGCGCGGCCTCAGGGAGGCCACCCTGAGCCTGGCCGAGGAGCGGCTGCCGGACGTGGTGGCCCGCCTGGACCGGGGCGAGAAGGTCGACGCGGACGAGGCGACCCCGCCGCTGGACTACGGCCGTGACGAACTCGGCCAGGTGGCGCGGGCGTTCAACAAGGCGCAGCGCACGGCGGTGCACACCGCGGTCGAGCTCGCCGACACCCGGCGCGGCTTCCAGAAGGTCATCCTCGGCATCGCCCGGCAGAGCCAGAACCTGGTCAACCTGCAGCTGACCAAACTGGACGCGCTGGAGCGCAGCCACTCCGACCCGGACGTCCTCAAGGGCCTGTACGAACTGGACTCCACGGCTAGCCAGTTGCGCCGCTACGAGGAGAACCTGGTCATCATCAGCGGAGAGCAGCCGCGGCGCAGCTGGCGCGAGCCGGTCGCGCTGATCGACATCCTGCGCAGCTCCGTCGGCGAGGTCGCCGAGTACCAGCGGGTCGAGGTGCACACCGACGAGGACGTGTACATCGCGCCGCCCGCGGTGGCCGACGTGATCCACCTGCTGGCCGAGCTGATCGACAACGCGACCGTGTACTCGCCGGCGCCGGCCCCGGTCGGGGTGCGGGCCGCGCTGGTCGCCAAGGGCCTGGCCATCGAGGTCGAGGACCGCGGCCTCGGCCTGTCCGAGGAGGACTACGCCTCCTTCAACGCCCAGCTGGCAGTGGAGCCGCAGTTCGACGTGGTGGCGCTCGCGGACGACCTCCGGCTCGGCATGTTCGTGATCGCCCGCCTCGCCACCCGGCACGGCATCGCGGTCACCCTGCGTCCGTCGCCGTACGGCGGCACGACGGCGATCGTGCTGCTCCCGCACGAGATCGTCGTACGGGAGGCGACGCCCGCCGTCTCCGACGACGACGCCCCCGTCGCGGACGAACCGGCCGCCGCGGAGAAGCCCGCTCGGCCCGTACGGGAGCCCCGCCCTGCCGCTCCGGCGCGCACCGCGTCCGCCTCCGCGCCTTCCGCCCGGCGCGACGGCCTCGCCCCGCTCCCGCGCCGCGTCCCCCAGACCAGCCTGGCCACCGAGCTGCGCGAGGAGCCCGTCGGCGGTGAACTGAACGGCCACGCCGAGGAGTTCACCGCGGAGCAGGCCGCCTCCTCGCTCGCCGGTTTCCAGCGCGGCACGCTCCAGGCGCGTGACGACGACTCCGAGACGCAGTACGGCCAGGACCAGGACCACGGGGAAGCACCCGTCACTCGGGAACCGGGTGCACACCCCTCCACCGAAGGCACCACCGTCCCCTCGACTCCGCCCGCCGACCGCTGACGAAGGAACACCGCCATGACACGCCCCATCCCAGCCACCCATACCCAGCTGGACCAGCTGCTGACCGGACTCGTGGAGCGGGTCGCCGAGGTGAACCACGCGGTGGTGCTCTCCGAGGACGGGCTGGTCGTCAGCAAGTCCACCGGGTTCCTGCGCGACGACGCCGAGCGGCTGGCGGCCACCGCGTCCGGGCTGATGAGCCTGAGCAAGGGCGTCAGCATGGACTTCCGCGGCGGCCCGGTGCGGCAGGCGCTGATCGAGATGGCGCACAGCTATCTGATACTGACCTCGGCCGGCCCGGGCGCCCATCTCGTCGTCCTCACCAGTCAGGGCGCGGACGTCGGTGTGGTGGCGTACCAGATGAACATGCTGGTGAAGAAGATCGGCGAGCACCTCAGTGCAGCACCGCGGGCGGGCCTCGGCCCCACCGTCGACTCCGGCGCGTGAGGTGGGCGAAGGCGACACGGACGGCCGCCTGGTACGGCTGTTCGCGCTGACCGGCGGGCGGACCCGGCCCAGCCGTGCCGACTTCACGCTCATCACGACGGTGACCGCGGTGGACCCGCCGCCGACCTGGGCCACCCGGCCGCAGCCCGAGCACCGGCGCATCCTGCGCCGCTGCGCCGAGCCGATCGCCGTCGCGGAACTCGCCGCACTGCTGGACCTGCCGGTGAGCGTGGTCGTGATCATGCTCTGCGATCTGCTGGAGAGCGGCCGCATCACCGTCCGCCCCCCGCACCCCGTCTCCTGCCAACCGGAAGTCCTGGACCTGCTGCAGAAAGTGAGGGACGGCCTTGGCCGGCTCTGACGCCATCACCCGGGCGGCGCCCGACACGGTGAAGATCCTGATCGCCGGGGGCTTCGGCGTCGGCAAGACCACCATGGTCGGCTCGGTCAGCGAGATCGCCCCGCTGCGCACCGAGGAGCCGCTGACCGCCGCCGGCCTGGGCGTCGACGACCTGGACGGCATCGAGGAGAAGACGGCCACCACCGTGGCCCTGGACTTCGGCCGCATCTCCATCGGCAGCGATCTCGTCCTCTACCTCTTCGGCACGCCGGGCCAGCAGCGCTTCTGGTTCATGTGGAACGACCTCGCCCTGGGCGCCCTGGGCGCGGTCGTCCTCATCGACGTCCGCCGCCCGGAGACCAGCTTCGCCGCCATCGACTTCTTCGAACGCCGGAACATCCCCTTCGTGGTGGGCGTCAACGGCTTCTACGGCGACCACCCCTACCCGCCCGACGAGATCCGCGAGGCCCTGGCCCTCCCGGACCACGTCCAGGTGCTGCTGTGCGACGCGCGCGAGCGGGAGTCGTCCAGGGACGTACTGATCGCCCTGATCGACCAGTTGATCGCGTCGGCGGTCCACACAGGTGATCCACGGCAAACGGAAAAGTGAACGGCGAAAATCAGCCAAGCGCGACCGTTTTATTGACGCACACGTGCCACATCCTTAACTTCTGATCGATTTACCGAACTTGGTTCGAGATATCGACCACGATCGGCCGTCGATCGACCCCGTCGGGCACCCCCGCACGCCCCCATGGAGCACGCATGAACGCGACGCCGCACCCCGAGCACCCCCACCCCTCCCGCCGCTCCTTCCTCGGTATGGCGGCGGCCGTTCCGCTCGCCGCCACCGGTGCGCTGGCCCTCGGCGCGGGAACCGCGCGGGCCGCCACCAACTCGGCCTATGTCATGTGCTACTTCACCGAGTCGCCGGACATGCTGGCCGCCAACTACGGCCTGCACCTGGCCGTCAGCCCCGACGGCCTGCAGTGGACCCCGCTCAACCAGAACGCCCCCGTGGCCACCCCGACCGCGGGCTCCACGGGCCTGCGCGACCCCTTCATCCTGCGCAAGCAGGACGGCACCTTCGTCGTGCTCGCCACCGACCTCAAGGGCACCGACTGGACGTACGTCAGCCAGTACATCCACGTCTGGGACTCCACCGACCTGCGCACCTTCACCGGCTACCGGCGGATGAAGCTGCACGACATGGACACCCACAGCTGGGCGCCCGAGGCCTACTGGGACGCGAACCGCGGCACGTACGGCGTGATCTACTCGGCCGTGAACTCCAGCGGCCACAACGTCATCATGGTGAACTACACCAGCGACTTCGTGACCGCGGGCAGCCCCCAGGTCTTCTTCGACCCGGGCTACGACGTCATCGACGGCGACCTGGCGATCGGCGTGAACGGCGTCAACTACCTCTACTTCAAGAAGAACTCGACCCTGGTCGGCGCCCGCTCCACCTCGCTGAACCCGGGCAGCTTCACGGAGTTCAGCACCGCCGTCTCGCACAACGGCACCGAGGCCCCGACCCTGGTCAAGTCCCTGACGTCGAGCTCCACTTGGTACCTGTGGGGCGACACCTGGTCGCCGAACGGCGTCTTCTACGCCTGGCAGACCAGCAGCCTGGCCGCCGGCACCTGGACGGCCCTCGACCAGAAGATCTACACGCAGCCCCTGAACTCCAAGCACTGCGGCATCCAGCCGATCACCGCGACCGAGTACAACAACCTGATCGCCAAGTGGGGCACCCCCGCCTGGAACCGGCTGAAGTCCTACAACTATCCGGCCCGCTACGTCCGCCACTCCAACTTCGTCGGCCGGATCGACGAGTACGCCTTCGACCCGTACACCGACTCCCAGTGGAAGCTGGTCCCGGGCCTCGCCGACAGCTCGGGCGTGTCCTTCCAGTCGGTCAACTACCCGACCCGCTACCTGCGGCACTACAACTACGCGCTCCAACTCGACGTGAACGACGGCACGTCGACGTTCGCCGCGGACGCCACGTTCTACAAGACCGCGGGCCTCGCCGACTCCTCCTGGTCGTCCTTCCGCTCGTACAACAACCCGACCCGGTACATCCGCCACTCCGACTTCGTCCTGCGCATCGACCCGATCTCGACCACCACCGAGAAGCAGGACGCGACCTTCTACGTCGGCTACTGACCCGGTCCGCGCATACGACGCGGGCGCCCCCGCAGTGGGGACGCCCGCGTCGTATGCGTTCGGGGGTCAGCCCAGGCCGGCCGACTTCAGCCAGGCCTTGGCGACGTCCAGCGGGTCCTTGTTCTCGAGCTGGACCTGGGAGTCCAGGTCGAGCAGGGCCTTGGTGTCGAGCTTGGCCGAGACCGCGTTGAGCGCGGCCACGCCCGCGGAGGACAGGCCGCTCTTGTAGACGAGCGGCTGCACATTCTCGAACCCGAAGAGGTTCTTCGGGTCCTGCAGGACGACGTGCTTCTCCTTGGTGATGGTCGGGTCGGTGGTGAAGAGGTCCGCGGCCTGCACCGTGTTCTTCTTCAGCGCCGCCTGGGTCAGCGGGCCGCCCGCGTCCAGCGCCTTGAAGCCCTTGAACTCCAGGCCGTACACGGACTTCAGGCCCACCAGGCCCTGCTGCCGGGTCTGGAACTCGGGCGAGGCGCCGATGGTCAGGTCCTTCGCGATGCCCTCGAGGTCCGCGATGCTGGACGCGGACGTCAGCTTGTACTTGTCGGCGGTGGCCTTGTTGACCGTGACCGAGTCCTTGTCCTGCGCGGAGGCAGGGTCGAGGAGCGTCAGCTTGGAGTCCAGCTTGGCCTCGATCGCGGCCGTGGTCGCCTCGACCGTCTTCGGCGCGGCCTTGGCGTCGAGGTAGGCCAGCAGCGCGCCGTTGTACTCCGGCAGCACGGTGATGGAGCCGTTCTTCAGCAGCCCGTATGTCGTCTCACGGCTGCCGATGTTCGGCTTGTAAGTGACCTTGACACCCTTGGCCTTCAGGGCCTCGCCGTAGATGTCGGCGAGCAGGATGCTCTCGGCGAAGTTGTTCGAGCCGACGACGACGGTCTTGCCGTCGGACTTGCCCCCGTCGAGCGGGTTGGAGGAGTTGCTGTCGTTCGAGGAGCCACATCCCGCCAGCAGGGCCGTGGTCGCGGCGAGCGCGACGGCCGTCGCGGAGTAGCTCTTGATGGACCTGCTGCGTGCGGCGTTGGAAGTCACGATTCCCGTTCCGGACTCGGGGGATTGATGAGAAGCAAACTCTGGAACTGATCCAATCCAGCCTGTTCTTACTCAGTCAAGAGCTGCCTGGTCACCGATTGGCCTCAATGCGTGATCAGTTGTGAATGCAACGTGAACAGAACGGGATTGAAACAGAGGCGCTTTGTAATCGATTCTTGACGTAGGGCAACGTGCTTGATCATTCAATGAGGCGATAGTCTCCACGCAGCCCAACGATCAGAATCGGTCATACGCGTGCATCCGGGGGGCCGCGCGCGCGGAGACCCACCCCATGAAGGAGGCCCGGTGTCCGCGTCCGAGGTGGACGGCATACGGGGCTTCGCCGACCGGTGGTCGTTCCGGCGCAAGCTCAACCTCCTGGTCGGCGTACCCCTGGCCGTCGTGGCCGTCCTGCTCTCCTATCTCATCGCCGGCCAGGTGGGCCAGGCCCGGGACGCGGCGTCCGCGGCGGATCTCGTGCGCAACAGCGAGCAGGTGGCCTCGCTGGTCAACGACCTGGAGAGCGAGCACCAACTGGCGATCCTGCTCTCCGTGCGCTACGAGGCCAAGGGCCGCGGCGTCCAGTCCACGCTCTCCGCCTACCGCAAGGCACAGGACGCGGTCGACACGCAGATCGCGAAGGTGCGCAAGGCCTTCGGCGACGCGCTGCCGGACAGCGCGGCGCAGGCGCTGAAGGAGGTCGAGGGCCTCACCAGCCTGCGCGGGACGGTCGAGCAGAGCTATCTGCCCGCGAGCAATATCGACCCCGCCTACGACAACGCCGCCAGGACCGTGATCGCCGGTCTGGGCCTCGACCGCAACGCGGAGCTTGCGGCCACCTTCACCGGCAACCTGCTGGACTCGCTGCTGCGCGCCGACGCCGCGCACGGCTCCTTCGAGACCGGCGTGTTCTCCGCGACGACCGGTGACACGAACGCGCAGATCGAGTTCACGACCGCAGTCGGCGCGTACCAGCTCTACACCAACCAGGCCGAGCGATTCGCCCGGTTCGCCACCGAGCAGCAGGCCGACGAGCTCTCCGGCATCGAGCACACCCGCGCCCAGCAGGACATCGCCGAGGCGTACGCCGAGCTCCAGGTCGCCCCCAGCACCCTGCAGGCCACCACGCCGGCGGAGATCAAGGCGGCGTTCCAGAAGGCGCTGAGCGACTATCCCGCCTACCCCGAGCAGGCGGCGGCCCGGCTGAAGATCACCTCGTCCCTGATCGGCCAGATCGCCGACGGCGCCGACCACGCCTCCACCAAGGCCTGGTGGCGCGCCGGCCTGCTGCTGACCGCGGCCCTGCTCGGCTTCGTCCTCTGGCTCGCCTTCTCGGTGCTGGTGCGCCGCTCGGTGGTCCGTCCGGTACAGGCCCTCACCGGCGCCGCGCAGGAGGTCGCCGAGGTGGCGGGCCGCGAACTGGCCCGGGTGGCCGACGACGACGCCGAGGACGACAGCCCGCCGATGCTGCGCGAGATGCCGGTCACCGCGGACGACGAGATCGGCGAGCTGGCCGAGGTGTTCAACCGCGTGCAGACCACCGCGATCGCGCTGCTGGAACGGCAGGTGCTCAGCCGCCGCAACGTCGCCGAGATGTTCGGCAACGTCGGCCGCCGGGTCAGCAACCTGACGACTCGTCAACTGGCTCTGATCGACGCGGTGGAACGAGGCGAGACCGACCCGGCCCTCCTCGAACGCCTCTACTCCATCGACCACATCGCCGTCCGTCTGCGCCGCAACGCGGACAGCCTGATGCTGCTCGCCGGCATCCGCGAGACGGTCCTCGACTCCGGTCCCACCGCCCTCACCAACGTCGTACGTGCCGCGCTCGGCCAGATCGAGGGCTTCCAGCGGGTACGGCTGCATGCGCGCACCGAGGTCATGGTCGAGCCCGACATCATCGGCGACCTGACGCTGATGGTGGCCGAACTCCTCGAGAACGCCGTCTCGTTCTCGCCCGCGGGCAGCCCGGTCGAGGTGTACGTACGGGACACCTCCGGCGCGGAAGCGGCCCTTGCGGGCGGCGCCTCCATCGTCATCTCCGACCACGGCCTCGGCATGAGCGCCGAGCGGCTCGCCGAGGAGAACGCCCGGCTGATCCGCCGCGAACGGCTGGACGTGGTGCCGACGAAGGTGCTCGGCCTGTTCGTGGTCGGCACGCTGGCGCGCCGCTGGGACGTCGGGGTCGAGCTGACCCGCACGCCGGGCGGCGGTATGACGGCGGAGGTGACGGTTCCGTCGTCACTGCTGCTGACGATGAGCCCGGTCGGCACCACGGCGGACCGGGGCGAAGTCACCGCGGGGTCGGCAGGGCGGGCGCCCGGCGCGCCACTCACCGGCACCCGGACCGCCGACGAGGGGTCCGACCGGGCCGCTGACCTGCCGGTGCCCGGCGCCGTCGCCGGCCCCCGCCGGTCCGCCGCCGTCGAGGAGACCAGCCGACCGGCGGACGACCCCGGGTACACCGGCCACCCCGGACCGCTCCCCCGCCGGGTACCGCGCCGGGAGGCGGCGGACGAAGCACCGAGCACAGCCACCACGGAGGCGCACGCAGCACCGAACAGCTCTGCGCCGGTCACGTCGACGGCCGAGGCGCCGCACACACTCGCCACGGGACCGGCAGCGGACGCGAGCCCGACCGCACCCACGCCCGGTACGGCCACGGCCGAGGCGCCCAGCACGGCAGCAGACGCGGCACCGCACACACCTGCCACGAGGGCGACCGCAGACGCGAGACCGACCGCACCCACGCCCGAGACGGCCACGGACGAGGCGCCGGGCAACGCAATCGACGCGGCACCGCACACACCCGCCACAGGCGCGGCAGCGGACGCGACACCGACCGCACCCACGCCCGGTGCGGCCACGGACGAGGCGCCCAGCACGGCAGCGGATACAGCACCCCGTACCCCCGCCACGAGGGCGGCCGCGGACGCGACACCAACCGCACCCGCCCCGCATGCGACGACGGACGCAACGCCCCCTCTCCCCTCCCGGTCCGGCTCCGGGCAGGCCCCGTTCGTCCCCCAGGCCCGCGCCGAGGGGGCCGGCGACGTGAGCCACTCGCGGGCCGAAGACACAACCCCCGCCCGCTCTTCGGGGGTTGGGCCAGAGGTATCGTCTTCCCAGGTCACCCCCGGCACGACAACGCTGTCCGCCCCGGCCGGGACCGGCCGGGCGCCCCTGGGCGACGGCTCCTCGCGCCCCCTGCGTCGCCGCGTCCGCGGTGCCACTCTCCGTACGACCGTCGACGCCGCCGCCCAGCAGGCGGCGCGGCAGGCCCCGCGGCCGGCCGACGCCGACGCCGTACGGGACGCACTCGACGAGTTCGAGGCGGCCGTGGAGCGGGCGCACCGCGACAGCGCCGCCGGCAGCCGGCCCGCGACCACCGACCCGCACGACCAGAACCACCTCCCGGAAGGAGCCGAGCAGTGAGCATGTCGACAGGCGACAAACCTCCCACGGGAGCCACCACGCACGCCGAACTGCAGGCCGCCGCAGCCGACTTCACCTGGCTGCTGAACCGTTTCGCGACCGAGACCGCAGGCGTCGTCGACGCCATCGCGGTGTCGTCCGACGGGCTGCTCATCGCCGTGTCGGAGCTGCGCGAGCACGCCGACTCCGAGCGGCTGGCCGCGATCGTCTCCGGCATCACCAGCCTGGCCGCCGGCGCGTCCGGCAACTACGGCCTGGGCGGCCTCAACAAGGTCATCATCGACCTGGAGGGCGGCCATGTCCTGGTCTCCGCGATCGGCAGCGGCGCCGTGCTCGGCGTCGTGACCGACAAGGAGGCCAAGCTGGGCAACATCGCCTACGAGATGACGCTGTTCGCCAACCGGGCCGGCAGCGCGCTCAGCCCGCAGCTCGTGCTCGCGCTGAAGAACAGCGTCGGCTCGCCGACGGCCCTCTGACCGGGACGGGCGACCCATGGCGGACGGCTCCCCACCTCCGGGCCCCGACCCGGTCGGCCCCGCCCCCGCCGTACGGCCGTTCCTGGTCACCGCCGGCCGGGTGGCGCCGACGGCGTCCGGCCGGCCGATGCCGGTCGAGACCCAGGTGGTGGCCACCGTCGAGGGGCTCGCCGTGCTCGACGGGCTCTCCTTCGAGCAGCACGACATCGTCGCCGCCTGCCGGCTGCCGCAGTCCGTCGCGGAGCTGGCGGCCCGGCTGCGGCTGCACCTCAACGTCGTGCGGGTCCTCGCCGAGGACCTGCGCGCCGCCGGGCATCTGACGGTGTACGTGCCCGACGTCGACGTCACCCACGACGCATCCGTCCTGCGCAGGGTGATCGATGGCCTCCGCGCCATCCCGAACTCCCGAGGGGTACTCCGTGACACCGACTGAACCGGCCGCCCTCGCCCCGGCCGACCCGGTGGCCGCCGTACGACCGCCGCTGCCGGTCAAGATGGTGATCGCGGGCGGTTTCGGCGTGGGCAAGACCACCGCCGTGGGCGCGATCTCCGAGATCGAGCCGCTGACCACCGAGGCCGCGATCACGGAGGTCGCGGCGGGCGTGGACGACCTCAGTCACACCCCGCGCAAGACCACGACCACGGTGGCGATGGACTTCGGGTGCATCACCATCGACCCGACGCTGAAGCTGTATCTGTTCGGCACGCCGGGCCAGGAGCGGTTCGGGTTCATGTGGGACGACATCGTGGAGGGCGCGGTCGGCGGCCTCGTCATCGTGGACACCCGCCGACTCGACGACTGCTACGCGGCCGTCGACTACTTCGAGCACCGCCAGATCCCGTTCGCCGTCGCCGTCAACGCCTTCGACGGGAAGGTCGAGCACACCCTGGACGAGGTCCGCTGGGCGCTCGACGTCGCCGAGCGCGTCCCGGTGATCGTGTTCGACGCCCGGGAGCGGGGCTCTGTGCGGGACGCTCTGCTGGTTGTGCTGGAGCTTGCGCTGGCGCGCACGCAGGGCTGACGCCCCCCACCGGCCCTCGTACAGCTGCGGGTCTGTGGGGGCTTGTCGCGCAGTTCCCCGCGCCCCTTAAGGGGCGCTTCTGCGTACCCCTGGCGACACCGTGAACCGCGCCACCGCCCCGAACAAGCCCAGCGTCAGCAGCGCCAGGACCGCCACCAGCGTCGCCCCGCCCACGACCTTCTCGTAGTTGCGCTGGTAGAGGCCGTCGACGATGTACCGGCCAAGACCGCCAAGAGAGACATACGCGGCGATGGTGGCCGTCGAGACGATCTGGATGGCCGCCGAGCGCAGGCCGCTGAGGATCAGCGGGAGTGCGACCGGGAGTTCGACCTGGAAGAGGATGCGCGGCTCGGCCATGCCCATGCCGCGGGCCGCGTCCACCGGGGACGGGTCGACGGAGCGCACCGCCTCGTAGGTGGTGACGAGGATCGGCGGGACCGCGAGGACGACCAGCGGGATCATCACGGGCGTCAGACCGAGGCCGAGCAGCACGAACATCAGCACCAGCAGGCCGAAGCTGGGCAGGGCGCGCCCGGCGGTGGCGATGAACGCCACGGTGTTCCCGCCGCGTCCGGTGTGCCCGGTGAGCAGGCCGAGCGGCAGCCCGATGGCGGCGGCGATGGCGAGCGCGGTCAGCGAGTACTGGATGTGCTCGCTCAGCCGGGTGGGGATGCCGTCGTAGCCCTTCCAGTGGGCGCTGTCGCTGAAGAAGGCGTTGATGAAGTGGAGGACGTTCATCGGACGGCGTCCTCCAGAGCGGCCGTGACGGGTTCGGGCTCATCCACGGGACGTGGTTTACGGCCGCCGCGCGGCATCCAGGGCGTGACCAGGATGCGTACGACGACCAGCAGCGCGTCGGCGAGGATGGCGAGGACGGCCGTGCCGATCACCGAGAGCCAGACCAGGCGCGGCTGGTGGTAGATCATGCCGTCGTTGAGCAGGTTGCCCAGGCCGCCCTGGTTGCCGATCAGCATGCCGACGCTCACCAGGGAGATGCTGGAGACCGTCGCCACCCGCAGCCCGGCGATGATCGCGGGCGCGGCGATCGGCAACTGCACCTGGAAGTACCGGCGTACGGGCCCGAGGCCCATGGCGGTGGCCGCGTCGAGCGTCTCCTGCGGCACGGACCGGACGCCGTCCACGATCGCCGGGACGAACACCACCAGGCTGTAGACGCCCAGCGGGATCATCACCGTCGTCTCGGTCTGACCGGTGTAGTCGATGAGGACGACGAAGAAGGCGAGCGACGGGATCGCGTAAAGGATCGTCGTCACCCACAGCACCGGCGGGTACAACCACCGCAGCCGCACGCACAGCTGGGCGATGGGCAGCGCCACGACCAGTCCGCCCACGACCGGGATCAGGGCCTCGCGCAGATGCAGCCCGACCAGACCCCAGTACGTGTTCTGGAGGTCGCTCGGTATGTCGAACAGGCCGCCGCTCATCCCGCGACCTTCGCGTCGTCCGCATCGTCCGCGTCGCTGCGGCCCTCGGCGTGCGCGGTGCGGATCGCCTCGCCGATGGTCTGCTGCGAGACGACGCCCGCGACCCGGCCGTCGGCACCCACCGCGACGGCCCACCCGGTGGGCGAGAGCACGGCGCAGTCGAGCGCGGCACGCAGCGACTCCTTGCCGTGCTCGAAGGGGCGCCCGTACGGCAGGAGCCGCGCCGGGTCGATGTCGCCCGCGGTCAGCGTCGCCGGCTCGCTCCAGCCGAGCGGCTTGCCGTCCACGTCGGTGACGAGCAGGTACGGCACGTCGTTCGCGCTGCGCTCGGCGATCTGCTCGGCGGTGGAGTCGACGGCAACGATGGGGGTGGTCAGGAGGTCGAGTCCGGCGGAGGAGAAGAACGACAGCCGCCGGATGCCGCGGTCCGCGCCGAGGAAGTCCTCGACGAACGCGTCCGCGGGGTTGGACAGCAGCTCGGCGGGCGGCGCGAACTGTGCGAGGTGACCGCCGGTGCGCATCACGGCGACCATCGTGCCGATCTTCACCGCCTCGTCGATGTCATGCGTGACGAAGACGATGGTCTTGCCCAACTCCCCCTGGATACGCAGGAGTTCGTCCTGCAAGCCCTTCCTCACCACCGGGTCGACCGCCGAGAACGGCTCGTCCATCAGCAGCACCGGCGGATCCGCGGCGAGCGCCCGCGCCACGCCGACGCGCTGCTGCTGACCGCCGGACAGCTGGTAGGGGTATCGCTTGGCGAGGGAGCCGTCGAGCCCGACCCGCTCCATCAGCTCCCGGGCCCGCGTCCGCGCCTTGTCCTTGCTCCAGCCGAGCAGCCGGGGCACCGTGGCGATGTTGTCGATGATCGTGCGGTGCTGGAAGAGGCCGGCGTTCTGGATGACGTACCCCATGGACCGCCGCAGCGTGTTCACCGGCTGCTGCGTGATGTCCTTGCCGTCGAGGGTGATCGTGCCCTCGCTCGGCTCGATCATCCGGTTGATCATCCGCAGGGTCGTCGTCTTGCCGCAGCCCGACGGTCCGACGAAGACGGTGATCGAGCGGTCGGGTATCTCCAGGGAGAGGTTGTCGACCGCCACCGTGCCGTCGGGGTAGCGCTTGGTGACTGAATCTATCCGTATCAAAACGCCGAATACCCTTCGGGTCTGGACCGTTGGAGGCAGAGTCTAGACCGCTTTTGTTTCACGACTCCTGCCGGAGCATGGCCAAATTCATTCGCCGCGCCGAACCGTCCCTGCAGGCCGGAGCCTTGGGGTCCGACAGCACTCACCCATGACCTGCCTGTGAGTCCGCTGATTCTCACTCTCCGCTCAGAAGCCGCTCAGCGATCCCACAGGCATGGCCCGGATCGTCATGGCCATGAACGAAACGAACGCGGGAGGCGTCCGGCGGCGGTCGGTCGAGATCGTGGTGCCGGTGTACAACGAGGCGCACGTCCTCGCCGACAGCATCGGCGGTCTCCACGCATACCTGGAAGAGTCCTTCCCGTTCCGGATCACGATCGCGGACAACACGAGCACGGACGGTACGAAGAAGGTGTGGGCCGACTCCACGGCGGACGTCGTCGCCTACATGGACGTCGACCTGTCCACCGGTCTCGAGGCCTTCCTGCCCCTGGTCGCCCCGCTGCTGACCGGGCACAGCGACCTCGCCATCGGCAGCAGGCTGCACCGGCAGTCGGACGTGGTGCGCGGCACCAAGCGGGAGTTCATCTCCCGCTCCTACAACCTGCTGCTGAAGGCCGGGCTCGGCGCCCGTTTCTCCGACGCGCAGTGCGGCTTCAAGGCCGTCCGCACCGACGTCTTCCGGGCCCTCGCCCCGCACATCGAGGACACCGCCTGGTTCTTCGACACCGAGCTGCTGGTCCTGGCCCAGCGCAACCGGCTGCGCATCCACGAGGTTCCGGTCGACTGGACCGACGACCCCGACAGCCGGGTCGACATCGTCCGTACCGCCGTCGACGACCTCAAGGGCATGCGCCGGATGTTCCGGTCCACCGTGGCCGGCCGTACCCGAATCGCCGTACCCCGGCGGAACAGCACCGCGCAGGTGCCGGCCGCCCGAAAGACCTCCGAAGTCCTGCCCATCGGGGCGAACGCCTCTTCCCACCTGGAGTACGCGTCATGACGACCCTCGCCCCGCCCCCCGCGCCCGCCCAGGAGGGCAGGCACCGGGCCTCGACCCCGCCGGTCTCCCGGGTCGGAAGGCTGTTCACCGGGGCCCCCGAGGACCCCCGCTGGGCCCGTCCCGCCCTGTGGGCGATCCTGGTCCTGGCCACGGCCCTGTACGCCTGGAACCTGTCCTCCATCACCGGCAACACCTTCTACAACGCGGCCGTCTACTCCGGCACCAAGAGCTGGAAGGCGTTCTTCTTCGGCGCGCTGGACTCCGGCAGCTTCATCACCGTCGACAAGCCGCCGTTCGCCCTGTGGGTGATGGGCCTGTCGGCCCGGGTCTTCGGGTACGGCACCTGGCAGCTGATGCTGCCGATGGTGGCCGTGGGCACGGGCTCGGTGGCCCTGCTGTACCGGCTGGTCAAGCGGGACTTCGGAGTCGTGGCGGGCACGATCGCCGCGCTCACGCTCACCCTCACGCCCATCACGGTCGCCATCAACCGTGACACCAACCCGGACCCGATCCTCGTCTTCCTGATGCTGCTGGGCGCGGCCGCGCTGCTGAAGGCCGTGCGCACCGGGCGGCTGATGCCGATGGTGTGGTCCGGCGTCGCGATCGGCTTCGCCTTCAACACGAAGATGATGCAGGCGTACGTCGTGCTGCCCGCGTTCTTCCTGGTCCATCTGTGGGCCGCGAACATCTCGCTGGGCCGCAGGATCCGCAACCTGGCCGTCGGCACGGTGGCGTTGATCGTGTCCAGCGCCTGGTGGATGGTGATCGTCGACCTGATCCCTGCCTCCTCCCGTCCCTACGTCGGTGGCTCCACCGACAACACTGTCTGGGACCTCGTCATCGGCTACAACGGCTTCGGCCGGATCTTCGGGGCGAGCTCGTCGGTCGGCTCGCAGGGCAACGGCGCGAGCTTCGGCGGCAGCGCGAGCATCTACCGGATGTTCAACGACATCATGGGCGGCCAGATCTCCTGGCTGATCCCGTTCGCCGCGATCGCCCTCGTCGGCGGGCTGGTGCTGCGCGGCCGGGCGCCTAGGACCGACGCCAAGCGGGCGGCGCTCATGCTCTGGGGCGGCTGGTTCGTCCTGCACTACCTGACGTTCGCCCTCGCCGAGGGCACCTTCCACCCGTACTACGTGACCGCCATGGCTCCCGGTATCGCTGCCCTGGCCGGTGCGGGCGGGGTCATGCTCTACAAGGCCTTCAAGGAGGGCTCGGTCGCGAAGTGGGGCTGGGTGCTCCCGGCGGCGATCGCCGTCAGCTCGGTCTGGGCGATCGTGCTGCTCCAGCGGGTCTCCGGCTCCGGCACGCTCTACACGGTCGCTGAGATCGTCGTCGGAGTCGCCGGTGCGGCGGCGGTGCTCGGCCTGCCGGCCGGGCGGTTCATGAAGCGGCAGAAGCTGCTCGGCTTCGCGGCGCTGGCCGCGATCGTGGCCCTGCTCGCCGGGCCCGCCGCCTACTCCGCCTCGGCGGCGACGACCGCGAGCAGCAACGGCACCAACCCGACGGCCGGTCCCAACACCGGTGGCGGCATGGGCGGCGGCCCGAGCGGCAGCAAGGGCGGCGCGCCGAGCACGAGCGGCAGCAAGCCGAGCGGGAACGCCCCGAGCGGCTCCAGCAGCGGCCAGTCGATGGGTCAGCCTCCGAGCGGCAGCAGCTCCAACTCCTCCTCCAGCAAGGGCTCTTCGTCCTCCTCGAAGACCGGCGGCGGCCAGATGGGCGGTGGCACTCAGGTCACCTCCGGCATGATCACGTACCTGAAGAAGCACCAGGACGGCGCCACCTGGCTGGTGGCGGTGGCCACCGACCAGACGGCCTCCTCGATCATCCTGGAGTCCGGCCAACCGGTCATCTCCATGGGCGGCTGGTCCGGCAGCGACAACGCCATGACCCTCGCCAAGCTCAAGAGCCTGGTGAAGTCGGGCAAGCTGCACTACATCGTGGTCAGCAGCAGCGGCGGCCAGTCCACCAACTCCGAGATCTCGACCTGGGTGAAGAAACACGGCACGGCCGTGAGCGCGTACAGCGGCCTCTACCGCCTGGACGCCTCCGACGTCAGCTGATCCCCATCCCCCACCCCCTGACGGGCGGGCCGCCGGACTCCCCTGCCGGCGGCCCGCCCTTCGCCATGTCCGCCTCCGGTTTCAGCCCACCTGCCGCACTGAAACCGCCGTGAAGCCGCCCTGAATCCGGCCTCCCGCAAGCTCTGCGGCATGAACCCGACGACAGCAACGGCGATCGAAGCCACCGCACTGCGCAAGGCATACGGCGACAAGCTCGTCCTCGACGGCATCGACCTGCACGTCCCGCGCGGCACGGTCTTCGCCCTGCTCGGCCCGAACGGCGCCGGCAAGACCACCACCGTCCAGATCCTCTCCACCCTCATCCGCTCCGACGGCGGCACGGCCCGGGTCGCCGGGCACGACGTGGCCGCCGCCGCGCAGTCCGTACGTGCCGCGATCGGCGTCACCGGCCAGTTCTCCGCCGTGGACAACCTGATCACCGGCGAGGAGAACATGGCGCTCATGGCGGACCTGCACCACCTGGACCGCCGCGAAGGCAGCCGCGTCACCGCCGAACTCCTCGCCCGCTTCGACCTCGTGGAGGCCGCGAAGAAGCCCGCCTCCACCTACTCGGGCGGTATGCGCCGGCGCCTCGACATCGCGATGACACTGGTCGGCTCGCCCGAGGTGATCTTCCTCGACGAGCCGACCACCGGCCTCGATCCGCGCTCCCGCCACACCATGTGGCAGATCATCCGCGACCTGGTCGACAGCGGGGTCACCGTCTTCCTCACCACGCAGTACCTGGAGGAGGCCGACCAGCTCGCCGACCGCATCGCCGTCCTCAACGGCGGCCGGATCGTCGCCGAGGGCACGGCGGACGAGCTCAAGCGTCTCGTCCCCGGCGGCCATGTCCGGCTCCGCTTCCTCGACCCCGCTCAACTCGCCCGCGCCGCCCAGGTGTTGGACGTAGGAATGCGGGACGACGAGGCACTCACCCTCCAGGTCCCGGGCGACGGCAGCGTCCACACCCTGCGCGCCCTGTTCGACATCCTCGACGGCGCCTCCGTCACCGTCGACTCACTCACCGTCCACACCCCCGATCTCGACGACGTCTTCTTCGCGGTCACCGGCCGCCCCGACCACGAGAAGGTGCAGGCCCGATGAGCACGAACCTCCAGACCCTCCACACCCGCGACTCCCTCACCATGCTGCGGCGCAACCTGCTCCACGCCCGCCGCTACCCCTCCATGACGCTCCAGGTCGCGCTCATCCCCGTCTTCCTTCTCCTGCTGTTCGTGTACGTCTTCGGCGACGCGCTCGGCACCGGAATCGGCCAGGGCGGCGGCCGTACCGCCTACCTCGCCTATCTCGTCCCCGGCATCCTGCTGATGACCGCGGGCACCGGAGCCGTGCCGACCGCGGTCGCCGTGTGCACGGACATGACCGAGGGCATCGTCGCCCGCTTCCGCACGATGGCGATCTCCCGGCCGTCCATCCTGGTCGGCCATGTCGTCGGTTCGGTCATCCAGACGGTGATCAACCTGACCCTGGTGACCGCCGTCGCCCTCGCCATCGGCTTCCGTCCGAACGCGGGCTTCCTGGAGTGGCTGGCGGCCATCGGGCTGCTCGTCCTCTTCGTCCTCGCGCTGACCTGGCTCTCGGTCGGCCTCGGGCTGATCAGCAAGACGCCCGAGGGGGCCAGCAACGCCCCGCTGCCGATCTCGTTCCTGCTGCCCTTCGTCAGCAGCACCTTCGTGCCCGTGGACTCGATGCCGTCCTGGATCCGCTGGTTCGCCGAGTACCAGCCGTTCACCACGGTCATCGAGACCGTACGCGGACTGCTCACCGGCACCGAGATCGGCCACAACGGCTGGATGGCGGTGGCGTGGAGCGTGGCCATCGCGGTCCTCGGATTCGTGTGGTCGCTCCGCCTGTTCGACCGCGACCCCAGCTGAAGCTCCGGCCAACTACCAGGAAAGGGAAGCAACATGACCACCGACGCCCTCCACCTCACCCCCGAACTCGTCGAGAACCCCCTCGGCGCCTACGCCGACCTCCGCGCCCGCCCCGGCCTCGGCCACGTCGTACTCCCTGGCCTGAACACCCCCGTACGGCTCGTCACCCGCCACGAGGACGTGAAGGCCGCGCTCACCGAACCGCGCCTGGTCCGGGACAGATCGACCGTCCCCGACTCCGAAATGCCGGATCCGCAGGCCGAGTTGCTGGCTTCAGGGCTGGAGGGCCTGCCGGAGGAGTACGTCCAGTACCTCTCCGGCCACCTGGCCCTCTTCGACGGCGACGAGCACACCCGCCGCCGCAGCCCCCTCACCCGCGCCTTCACCGCCCGCCGGGTGGCCGCGCTCCGCCCCTTCGTGCAGAAGACGGCACAGGAGCTGATCGAAACCCTCGGCGAACGCGAACAGGCCGACCTGCTGGGCGAGTTCGCCTACCCGCTGAGCACGGCCGTCATCTGCGCGCTCGTCGGCGTGGACGCGGCCGACCAGGACAAGGTCTGCGGCTGGATCCGGGACTTCGCGTACGGCGACGGCAGCCGCGTCCTCGAAGGGCTCGGCGGTGTCGTGGAGTACACGAAGGACCTGGTCGCCCGGCGCCGCGCCGAACCCGCAGACGACCTGGTGTCGGCCCTGCTGGCGGACGGCGGCATGACGGACGACGAGATCGTCACCGTCTTCTTCCTGCTCATCAACACCGGCATCACCCCGCCCGCCCTGTTCCTGGCGCACGCCCTCCTCGCCCTGCTGGACCACCCCGACCAGCTGGCGAAGCTCCGCGCCGAGCCCGAACTGCTCGGCCGCGCGGTACCCGAACTCCTCCGCCACGTCACGCTCGTACGCATGGGCGCCACCCTCTACGCCACCGAGGACTTCGTGTTCGCCGGCACCCGGCTGAGGAAGGGCGAGGCGGTGACGGTCGCGCTGTTCGCCGCGGATCACGACCCGGCCTCGTACGACTCCCCCGAACGCCTCGACGTGACAAGGGAGTTCGGCCGCGGGGACGGCCACCTGGCCTTCGGGCACGGCCCGCACTACTGCATCGGCGCGGCGCTCGGCCGGCTGGTGACGGGGGTCGTGTTCGAGGAGCTTCTGGTACGGCGGTCGGCGGCACCGGAGCTGGCCGTGGACCGTGCGCAGGTGAGATTCGGGCACTGGCCCGGCGACGGCTTCCACCTGCTGAGCCTGCCCGTCAGGCTGTGACCCGCACCAGGCCGAGGGCGGCTTTCCGAAGCCCCTCCGCGTCCAGGGCGGCGTACGTGGACTCCGCGTCCTCGTAGGCCGCCTTGTCGGCGTTCTCGGCGGCCGCGCGGGCGTGCGCCGAGGACATCGTGGGCTGGAAGTTGCGCAGGGCGCGGAAGCGTTCGGCGAGGGCGGTCAGACGGGCACCGCGAGCGCCGTCGCCGTCGGCCAGGGCGACCGCACCGAGGGCGAGCAGCAGCGCGCCGCACACCGGGAAGTCGACCGTCACGTAGTGCGGGGCGGCCGTGGGGCGGGTCAGGAGGGCGGTGAGACGGGCGGGCAGCGCGGCGGCGAGGGGGGCGACGAGGTCGGTGCGGCCGTGCCGGGCGTGCGCGGTGAGGGCGACCGACTGGAGTTCCAACACCCAGCCCTCCATGACGAGTTCGTCGCCGAAGACCGGGCTCGAACCGTGCTCCAGCCGGCCCAGCGCGCGGCGCCACAGCCCGAGCCCCGTCTCGACGTCGCCGCGCGCGAGGGCCATCTCGGCGCGGGCGCCCAGGTCGGGGGTGAAGGCGTCGGAGGCGGTGCCCTCCGGCTGGTTGCGCAGGGCCTCCTCCAGCCAGTGCTCGGCCGCGTCGAGGTCACCGGTCTGCAGGTTGGCGAGCATCAGACCCCATCGCATGCCGATCGTGTCGCTCCACTCGCCGAGGCTCTCCAGGGCGTCCAGGGCACGCTCCATGTGCACCAGAGCCTCGCCCCCGCGCTCGGTCTGCAGGCACAGTTCGGCGAGGCGGGAGGCGGGCCAGATGCGCAGCAGCGGGATGTCCCCGTCGCCGAGCGCCTCGACCATGCGGCGGGCGGCGGCGAGGGCAAGGTCCGGCCGGTGCTCGCTCTCCCACACATAACTGGCCACGCAGTTGGCGACGCCTGCTAGCAACGGCTTGTCGCTGTCGCACAGTTCGGCCAGCGCATCGTGGTCCGCGAGCACCCGCGGGAAGGCACACAGCACGGCCGCCACCGCCCGCACCATCGTGTCCGGCTCGGCGGGCGGCAGCCGGCGCAGGGTGACCAGGGTGCGGACGGCGCCCGGTCCGACGCCCAGGAACAGGTTGGCGGTCAGCAGGGCGGCGGCGGTGCGGGTCGGCTCGACGTACTCGGGGGCGGGCCGGTAGTGGGACAGGGGCCGGGCGGTGTCCTCGGTGAGGGCGATCATCCGGGGGTAGTTGGTCTCCGTGGTCCACAGGCCGCCGAGTACGGCGGTGACGGCGGCGACGGTGTCCAGGTCGTCGACGGCCAGCGCGAGCCGCAGCGCCTGGACGAGGTTGTCCTGCTCGGCACGGATCAGCTGCCAGGACGCGAACGGGTCGGTGCCGAAGGGAGCGTCGTGATGGGCGACGCCGAACTCCCTTGCCCAGTACAGAAATCGGCCCGTGACCGCCTCTTCCCGGTATACGGCGGCGAACTCACGGACCGTCTCCAGCATGCGGAAGCGGGAGCCGTAGGCCGTGTCGGCGACCTTCAGCAGGGACTGGTCGACCAGGTCTTCCAGGATCTCCAGGGCATCGTCGACGAGTTGCCCGGCGGCCTCCGCGGTGAATCCGGCCGGGAAGACGGACAGTGTGGCCAGGGCGGACCGCGCCGGCTTGTCTAGGAGGTTCCAGCTCCAGTCGACGACGGCGTGCAGGGTGCGGTGGCGCTGCGGGGCGTCCCGGGAGCCGCCCCGCAGCAGCGCGAACCGGTCCTCCAGACGCCGGGCGACCTCCGCGACGGACATCACCCGCACCCGGGCCGCGGCGAGTTCGACGGCCAGCGGCAGCCCGTCGAGGCGGCGGCACAGGGCGGCCACGGTGTCGGCGGGCAGGTCGGCGTCCGGGCGGGCGGCGCGGGCGCGCTGCTCGAACAGCTCGACGGTGGTGACGGGGTCCAGCTCGGGCAGCGGATACACGGTCTCGGAGGACAGCCCGAGCGGCGCCCGGCTGGTGGTGAGGATCCGCAGGTCCCGGGTCCTCGACACGAGGGCCCGGACCAGGTCGGCGACCCCGGCCACCACCTGTTCGCAGTTGTCCAGGACGAGCAGCGCGGGTCCCGAGCCGAGGGCGCCCACGATGCCGGCGACCGGTTCGGTGCCGGAGGCGTCCAGTGCCGAGGCGACCTCGGCCGCGACATCCGCGTCCTCGCGGACTCCGGCGAGCGGCACCAGGTGTACGACCCGCTGCTCGGCGTCCCGGGCGACGGCGCTCGCGAGGCGGGTCTTGCCGAGGCCGCCGGGTCCGACGACGGAGGTGACGCGGGCCGTGTGCAGGAGCCGCGTCACCTGGGCGACGTCGGCGTCCCGCCCGAGCAGGGGGTTGGGTTCGTGCGGCACGCCGCGCCGGACGACCGGCGCCTCGCCGCGCAGCAGCTCCTGGTGGAGTTCCTGGAGGGCCGGGCCGGGGTCGGTGCCGAGGGTGTCGCGGAGGCGGCGGCGGTGGGTGTCGTACGCGGCCAGGGCGGCGGCAGGACCTGCGGTGGCCGTCTGGCAGCGCATCAGCTCCAGGAGGAGTTCCTCGTCGCGGGGCTCTGCGCGGGCCAGTTCGGCGAGCGGGCCAAGGGCCTCGTTGCGGCGGCCGGTGCGGGAGAGGGCGAGGGCACGGGAGCGGGCGAGGGAGCGGTGGGTGGAGGCGCGTGCGGCGCGCAACTCACCGACGGGATCGCCGAGTTCGGCCGCTGCCTCCGCCGGTGCGCCGTCCCACAGCGCCAGCCCCTCCTCCGCCTCGGCGAGGGCACCCGAGTGGTCCCCGGCCCGCGCCTTCTCCGCACTCGCGGCGGCGAACAGCACAACCGCACCCGTGTCGACCTGGTCCTCGCGCAGGGCGAGCCGGTAACCGGTGGGGGTACTGGCGATGACCTCGGCGCCGAGCTGCTTGCGCGCCCGCGACACCAGGATCTGCAGGGCCTTCGTCGGGTTCTCGGGCTGCTCGTCCGGCCACAGCCCGTCGACCAGCCGCCCGGCGCCGCACCCGGCCCGCAACTCCCCGGCCAGCAGGGCGAGCAGCCCCCGCAGCCGCGGCGCGGTGATCTCCTGCCCCCGGTGGGAGACGGACGTCAACAGCGTCAACTCGATGGTCACCGCGCCAGGTTAGTCACCCCCCGGGCGGCACAGCCGGCGGAGCGCTCAGGGGTCAGGCAGCCGCCGGCGAGGCCCCGGCGACAGGAAACCCTTCCGTGCGCAGCACATGGCCCCCGGCGTCCACCGCGAAAACCTCGCAGCCCGGCAGCGAGGCGGCCCACTCGATGCCCTTCGCCCCCATCGCGAACGCGGCCGTGGCGACCGAGTCCGCCTCCGTCAGGGTGGCGGCCACGACCGTCAGGCTGAGCAGCCCCGTCGCCGGGAGGCCGGTGCGGCCGTCGATGATGTGGTCGCCGCGTTCGTAGCGCGCGGAGGTCGCCACCGCCCCGTCGGTGAGCTCCAGGACGGTGCACAGCTTGTCGGCGTGTTCGGGGTGCCGTACGCCAACCCGCCAGGGGCCGCCGGCGGCGACCACGTCACCGCCGGCGTTCAGGACGAACCTCTTCGCGCCGGCCGCCCTCAGCAGCTCCGCCGCCCGCTGCACCGACCAGCCCTTGACGACGGCGCAGGGGTCGAGGCGGCGGCCGGGCAGCCGTACGTCGAACGCGCCGCCCGTCGCGATCCGGTAGTGCTCGCACAGGTCGAGGACCTCGACGAGGTCGTCGCTGAGCTCGTGGGACTCCAGCTCGCCCCGGCCGTGGCGGGACACCTCGCTGTCGGGCCTGAACGGGCTGAACCGGGTGTCGACCTCGCGCAGCCACGCGAAGACCGCGTCGCCGGCCGACTCCGGAACGTGCTCGTCGTCGACCCGGAGCGAGACGGGGAAGCTCATGACATGTTCGACGCGGTGCATCGGATCACTCCTCCCCATCTATCGCGGCCTGGAGGGACTTCTTGTAGGCGTCGCTGGTGATCGTCGCACCGGACACCGTGTCGATGTCCGCACTCTGCGCCTTCAGCGTCTCCGCGACCAGCTTCGGCACCGCGGCCGTCGTCTGCGGATGGTTCGGCTGCTGCAGCATCTTCACGGCGGTGATCTCGTCGCCGTCGTCGAAGGTCACCTGGACCTGCACGGGACCCTTGGAGGTGTTCACCGTCGGGCCCGACACGGTCTGCCCGGAGTCGTCGGAGGAGGCGGAGCCCGAAGAGGACGAGGACGACTTCGAGTTCGCGTGGTTCGAGTCGATCGCGGCTTGGAGGGACTTCTTGTAGGCGTTGCTGGTGATCGTCGCACCGGACACCGTGTCGATGTCCGCACTCTGCGCCTTCAGCGTCTCCGCGACCAGCTTCGGCACCGCGGCCGTCGTCTGCGGATGGTTCGGCTGCTGCAGCATCTTCACGGCGGTGATCCTGTCGCCGTCGAAGGTGACCTGGACCTGCACGGGGCCCTTGTCCGTCTTGACCGTCGGGCCCTTGACTCGGGTACCGGAGGAGGAACCCGAGGACGAGGAGACGGAGGGCGGGGTTACGGGAGCCGACGGCTCGTAGCGCCAGACGGGGACGAGGCCCGCGATGCTCAGGACGACGACAGGTATGGCTCGCTTCACGATGTCTCTCTCATCCCGCCAGGCTGAAGCGTTCGAAGTGGATCTGCTGCTTGGGCACGTTCAGTTCGCCCAGGCTGCGCAGCACCGCTTTCATCATCGGCGGCGGCCCGCACAGGAACACGTCCCGGTCGGCGATGTCCGGCACCAGCCGCGCCAGCTCGCTCGGCGCCAGCCTGTCGGGGACGGGCGACCCGGTGACCAGGTGCAGCTCGGCGCCCTTGGCGAGGGCGAGTTCGCGCAGTTCGTCGTAGAGGACGGCGTCCCGGTCCGAAGAGACCCGGTAGAGGACGACCGCGTGGCCCTCGATGTCCTCCAGGATGGCCCGGATCGGGGTGACGCCGACGCCGCCCGCGATGAGCAGGGACTCGGACCTCACGCGGTGCAGCGTGGTGAAGGCGCCGTAGGGGCCCTCGGCGAAGACGCGCGTGCCGACCTTCACGTGCCGAAGGGCGGCGCTGCCCTCGCCGGCCGCCTTGGCGGTGAGGCGCAGGGTGCGGCCGTCGGGGGCGGCGGAGAGGGAGAAGGGGTTCGCCTGCCACCAGCGGTCGCGGGTCAGGAAGCGCCACAGGAAGAACTGGCCGGCCTGCGCGGGCAGCTTGTCGAGGTCGCGGCCGGTGATGTGGATCGAGACGACGTTGTCGGACTCGGGGACGACCGCGGAGACGCGGTACTGGTGGCGGGTGTTGCGCCACAGCGGCAGGACGAGGCGGCCCAGGACGACCGCGCCGAGGGCCACGCCCCACACGCCGTACCAGTACGTCTTGGCGGCGGACGACGCGGTGAACGTCGAACCGACCGCGACCTGGTGCGTCAGGGCCAGTACCACGGCGACGTACGTGTAGAGGTGGATGAAGTGCCAGGTCTCGTACGCGAGGCGGCGGCGGGCGTAGCGGGCCGAGACGGCGCCGATCACGAGGATGATGCCGAGCGCGACGATCGCGCGGAGCACGCCCTCCGTCGTCTCGGCGAGGTCGACGAGCTCGGTGATCGGGCCGACGCCCGCGCCGTCGGCGTAGCCGAAGGTGATGAAGACGGCGTGCGCGAGGAGCGTCCACAGGAGGGCGAAGCCGGTCCAGCGGTGCCAGGAGGTCAGCCGGTCCATGCCGATGCGGCGGTCGAGCCACGGCAGCCGGGCCACCAGTACGAGCTGGAAGGCCATGACGAGCGCGCCGTAGAGGCCGAAGAGGCGGCCGATGACGATCAGGGCGTTGGAGGCGAAGCCCGCCTGGGCGAAGAAGTAGGCGACCACGGCCGCGTTCGCGGCGAGCACGGCGTACAGGCCCGTGCGGGCCACCACCCTGGGGCGTATCGCCGTGGGGGGCGCAGGGGGTGATTGGACGGTCGTCACGGGACGGCAGCTCCTTGATCGGGTCCTGGGTGACCGAGCTTGGCTTGCGGGAGCTGTCGATAACCTGTCGTACAACTTACAAGTACTTATCGATGTGCTTGCTGTGAGCTCGGTGACATGGCCTGACCAGCCGGGTGCCGCAGTATGAGCGGGTGGAAAAAGTACGCCTCCTCGTCGTGGACGACGACCCGCCCATCGCCGATCTCGTCGCGACCGTCGCCCGTTACGAGGGCTGGGACGCGGTCACCGCGAACTCCGGTGAGGAGGCGCTGCGGCTGGCCGGCGAGTTCCATCCGGACATCGTGGTGCTCGACCTGATGCTGCCCGACGTGGACGGTTTCGGCGTCCTGGACCGGCTGCGCGGCTCGGGCACGATGGTGCCCGTGGTGTTCCTCACCGCGCGGGACGGCGTCGCCGACCGGGTGGCGGGGCTGACCCGGGGCGGTGACGACTACCTGGTCAAGCCGTTCGCGGTGGAGGAGTTGATGGCCCGGCTGCGGACGGTGCTGCGGCGCAGTGCCGGGCCCGGCTTCCAGCGCTCGGTGCTGCGGGTGGCGGACCTGACGATGGACGAGGACACGCGGGAAGTGCGCCGCGGCGAGAAGCTGTTGACCCTCACCCCCACCGAGTACGAGGTGCTGCGTTTCCTGATGCGCAAGTCGCCGACCGTGATGACCAAGGCGCAGATCCTCGACCATGTGTGGGAGTACGGCTTCGGGGGCCGCTCGAACGTCGTCGAGCTGGTCGTCAGCCGGCTGCGCCGCAAGCTCGACGACACGGGCGAGCCGCTGATCCAGACGGTGCGGGGCTTCGGGTACGTCATACGGCAGGCCGCCGAATGATCGGGCGGCTGCCGCGGGGCTACCGCAGACTACGGCTCGGCACCCGGCTGGCGCTGGGGCTCGGGGTGCTGGCGCTGGTGGTGTTCGCCGTCGTCGGCACGGCCCTGACGACCTATATGCGGGACTATCTGTCGAACCAGCTCGACGACCAGCTGGGGCTCGCCCAGGTCGCCCAGTCCAAGAACGTCGCGGAGACCGGCAGTCTCCAGGGCAAGAAGTACTGGGGCTGGTACTACGCCGTGTACGACGTGTCGGGCGGCAACGCGGTCCTCCGCAAGCCGGAGGAGACCAGCGATCTCCCACGGGACGTCGCCCCCCTCACCTCCCTGGCCAGGGCCCAGGCCACCGCGGACAGCGAGATCGTGCGCACCGCGGACCTCACGGGGGACGGCGAGTACCGGCTGCGCGCCTGCGAGGTCAAGCCCGGTGTGATCCTGATCAGCGGAGCGCCGATGGACGACATCGACGACACGGTACGGCGGCTGGTCACGGTCCAGGTCATCGCCTTCGGGCTCGCGCTGCTGGCGCTGGTGGTGTTCGGCCGGCGGATGCTGCGCCGGGGCCTGAACCCGCTCAGCGACATGGCGCACACCGCCCGCGGCATCACCTCGCACGACCTGACGGAGTCGGCGGCCCGGCTGCCGCTGCGCGCCGACAAGCGGGGCGGCGGCCCGGAGGTCGAGGATCTGCGCACGGCGTTCAACACGATGCTGGAGCACATCGACGACTCCCTCGCGGTGCGCGCGGAGGCCGAGCAGCGCCTGCGCCGTTTCGTCGCGGACGCCTCGCACGAACTCCGTACCCCGTTGATGTCCGTACGGGGCTACGCGGACCTCTTCCAGTACGCCGCCGCCAACGCCCCCGAGGAACGCGACAGACACCTGGCCCGGCTGCGCGCCGAGGCCGCCCGGATGGGCGTGCTCCTGGACGACCTGCTGCTGCTCGCCCGCCTGGACGCGGCGGAGGTGGACGCCCCGCTGCGGCTGCAGGACACGGATCTGGTGGGGCTGGTCGAGGAGGCGGCCGCGGCCTTCCGGGCAAGCCGTCCGGACCGTCCGCTGACGGTGACGTCCCCACCGGCCCCGCTGAAGCTGCGCGTGGACCCGCACCGCATCCGGCAGGTTCTGGACAACCTGCTCACCAACGCGGCCGTGCACACTCCGGCAGGTACGCAGGTGTGGATGAAGGTCGCGCTGGAGGAGGACAGGGCCGTGGTGCGGGTCGTGGACGCCGGCCCCGGCATCCCGCCCGCCGACCGCGAGCGGGTCTTCGACCGCTTCTACCGCGTCGACAAGGCCCGCAGCCGAGACCGCGGCGGCAGCGGCCTCGGTCTCGCCGTGGCGAGCTCCCTGGTCTGCGCCCACGGCGGCACGATCGAGCTGCACAGTGAGCCGGGGTCGACGACGTTCACGGTTGCGCTGCCGCTGCGGGGCGGTGCGGGGCCGACGGGCTGACCGGGTCAGGTCTTACGGACCGGTGACATGACGGGCGCGGCCCGCTCGGCCGGGCTGCCGACGGACCTAGCGTGGCCGCATGCGTGTACTGGTCACCGGCGGTGCCGGATTCATCGGATCCCAGGTCGTGACGGCTCTCCAGGCCCGCGGGCACGAGCCCGTCGCCTACGACGTCCGCGGCGACCCGGCGGCGGACGTGCGCAACCCCGCCGCCGTCCGCGCCGCCCTGACCGGCGTGGACGCCGTCTGCCACCAGGCGGCGATGGTCGGCCTGGGCACCGGTTTCACGGACGCGGCCGAGTACGTCTCCCGCAACGACCTCGGCACCGCCGTCCTGCTCACCGCGATGGCAGAGGCGGGCGTACGGCGGCTGGTGCTGGCCGGATCGATGGTGGTGTACGGCGAGGGACGGTACGGCTGCCCGCGGCACGGCGTCGTACGGCCGGGCCCGCGCACCGCCGCCGACCTGGACGCGGGCCGCTTCGAGCCGCCGTGCCCGGTGTGCGGCGCGGACCTCTCCCCCGGACTGGTCTCGGAGGACGCCCCGGTCGACCCGCGCAATGTGTACGCGACGACCAAGCTCACCCAGGAGCACCTGGCGGCGGCGTGGGCGCGCGCCACGCGCGGCTGGGCGGTGTCGCTGCGCTACCACAACGTGTACGGGCCGGGGATGCCCCGCGACACCCCGTACGCCGGGGTCGCCTCCTTCTTCCGCTCGGCGCTGGCCCGCGGCGAGTCCCCGCGGGTCTACGAGGACGGGCGTCAGCGGCGGGACTTCGTGCACGTACGGGACGTGGCGGCGGCCAACGTGGCGGCGCTGGAGGCGGGTTCACGCGAGGGTGCGCTGACCGCGTACAACACCGGCAGCGGCGAGGTGCACACGGTGGGCGAGATGGCCGGGGCGCTGGCGGCTGCGTACGGCGGACCCGACCCCGTGGTCACCGGGGAGTACCGGCTCGGCGACGTCCGCCACATCACGGCGGACTCCTCCCGGCTGCGGGCGGAACTGGACTGGAAACCGGAGATCGGCTTCGCGGAGGGAATGCGGGAGTTCACGCGGACGCACTGAGCGTGTCCACGGCTGTACGACGTCAGTGTCGTCGATCATGGCGTTACAACGTACAAATCAGCTGAAAGGACCGCACAATGCCCCGGCGCACCTTCAAGCCCACCCGCACCCGGATCGCCGTGCTGCTCAGCGCACCGGTGATCGGCGTGGGCCTCCTCGCCCCGTCGGCCTGGGCGGACACGCCGCCGCCCGGCCAGAAGATCGACAGCAGCGAAGTCATCGACAGGGCCTGCAAGCACGCGAGCGAGGACTCCGAGGACGGCGGGGGTCCGTCCTGCGAGAAGCTCATCAAGCCGTTCCTCTCGCATGTCATCGGCCCCGGGAGCGGGCTCACCTGCCGGAGCGTGTCCCCGACCGACATCGACTGCCGCCCCGAAAAGTGACCGTTCAGGCCTCCGCCACCGGCAGGGTCACCTCGAAGCGGCAGCCGCCCGGGATGTTGCGGACGGTCGCCCGCCCCTGATGGGCCTCCACGATCCCGCGCACGATGGCGAGGCCAAGTCCCGCCCCCGCAGGGGGAGTTCGGGCATGCGTGCCACGCCAGCCGGTGTCGAAGACCCGCGGCAGGTCCTCCTCGGGGATGCCGCCGCAGCCGTCCGTGACGGACAGGACGACGCCCTCGGGCGAGCGTTCCGCGGCGACCGCGACCGTGCCGTCGGCAGGCGTGCGCCGGATCGCGTTGACCAGCAGATTGCCCAGTACCCGGCTCATCTCCTTGCCGTCCACCTCGACCGGCAGAGGCTCGACCCGGGCGCCGACCAGCCGTACGCCGTGCTCGCGGGCCAGGGGGTCGGCGCCCGCGAGGGCGTCGCCGACGAGGTCGTACAGGGAGATCCGGCTCGGGCTCAGCGCCAGCGTCCCCGCATGGATGCGGGAGAGCTCGAAGAGATCGCCCACCATGTCGTTGAGGCGCTCGACCTCCGTGCGGATCTGTCTGAGGTAGCGGTCGGGGTCGGTGGCGACCCCGTCCTCCAGAGCCTCGGACATCGCGCGCAGGCCGGCGAGGGGGGTGCGCAGGTCGTGGGAGATCCAGGCGACGAGTTCGCGGCGGGAGGACTCCAGGGCGCGTTCGCGTTCCCGGGACTCGGCGAGTTTGGCGCTGGTGGCCTCCAACTCGCGGCTGAGGGCGGCGAGTTCGGCGGTGGCGGGACCGACGGGCGAGGTGAAGTCGCCGCCGTCGCCGAAGGAGCGGGCGGCGAGGGTGAGGGCGCGGCTGCGGGCGGCGACCCAGCGGCCGAGCAGCAGGGCGGTGGCCAGGGAGACCACGGCCGCCATGGCGACGACGGTCGTGACGACCTTCAGGTCGTGCCCGGACAGGAACATGGCCTGCGCGACCGCGAGGGTGCCCGCGAGCATCGCGCCGACGGCGACGGCGGCGACCACACCGAGGTGCAGGGCGAGCGAACGGCGCCGGATCAGCAGCAGTACGCAGGCGCCGAGCAGTCCGGCCGCGGCGGCGCCGAGGAAGGCGAAGAGGGCGATGAGCAGGTTGTCGCGCATGCTCACACCTCAGCTTCCGAAACGTCCGAGCCGTCGAAGCGGTAGCCGACGCCCCACACCGTCTGGATCAGACGGGGCCTGCCCGGGTCGTCCTCGACCTTGCCGCGCAGCCGCCGCACATGGACCGTGACGGTCGACAGGTCGCCGAAGTCCCAGCCCCACACCTCGCGCATCAGGTCCTCGCGGCTGTAGACGCGGCCGGGGTGCCGCAGGAAGAAGGCGAGGAGGTCGAACTCCCGGATGGTGAGGGCGAGTTCGGCACCGTTCTTGAGGGCACGACGGGACGCCGGGTCGACGGAGAGCCCGGCCGCTCGCAGCAGGCCCTGCGGATGGGCGGGCCGGGTGCGCCGCAGCACGGACTCGACGCGCAGGACCAGCTCCCGGGGGCTGAACGGCTTGGTGACGTAGTCGTCGGCACCGACCTCGAGGCCCAGGATGCGGTCGTCCTCGTCGCCGCGCGCGGTGAGCATGATGACCGGCACCGGTCCGCGCCCCCGCATCCGCCGGCACACCTCGAGGCCGTCCATGCCCGGCAGCATCAGGTCGAGGACGACGAGGTCGGGCCAGTGGGCGGCGGCGCGGGCGAGCGCGTCGGGCCCGTCGCCGGCCCGGTCCACGACATACCCGGCGCGGTCGAGGTACCCGGTGACGACCTCGGCGACGGTGGGATCGTCGTCGACGACGAGCACCCGGGCGCCGCGCTGTCCGTACTGCTGCTGCTCCATGGAGCCAGCCTCGCACCGCACGCGCGCGAACACCGCCGTCGGCCCCCTGACGTCCGTGTTTCGTAAGGAGCCGAAGTCCGATTTGCCCGGTTCCCGTTCGTAGGGTGAGTGCCGTGACACCCCCTTCCGACAAAGACGCATCCGACGTACGAGATGTACGAGACGAACGAGAACCGGGCGCGACGTCCGTGGACGTCGTGCTCCCCTGCCTCGACGAGGCCGAGGCCCTGCCCCGGGTGCTGGACCGCATCCCGCCCGGCTGGCGCGCGCTCGTCGTGGACAACGGCTCCACCGACGGCTCGGCGGACATCGCCCGCGCCCTCGGCGCGACCGTCGTGCACGAGGCGCGGCGCGGCTTCGGCGCCGCCTGCCACGCGGGTCTGACGGCGGCCACGGCGGATATCGTCTGCTTCTGCGACTGCGACGCCACGCTGGACCCGGCCGACCTGGTGCCGTTCGTGGAGCGGATCCGGGCCGGGGAGGCCGACCTGGTGCTGGGCCGGCGCCGTGCGCGGTCGCTCCGTGCCTGGCCGCTGCACGCCCGCACGGGCAACCTCGCCCTCGCCCGCCTCCTCCGCCGCCGCACCGGCCTGCGTCTGCACGACCTCGGCCCGCTGCGCGCCGCCCGCCGCGAGCCGCTGCTGTCCCTCGCCCTCACGGACCGCCGCAGCGGCTACCCCCTGCAGATGGTCGTCCGTGCCGCCGACGCGGGCTGGCGGATCGCCGAGTACGAGGTCCCGTACGGCCCGCGCGCGGGCGCCTCCAAGGTGACCGGCACCTGGCGGGGCACCTGGCAGGCGGTACGGGACATGAGCCGGGTACTGGCCGAGCCGCCGGTGCAGGAAGGAGCCCGCCCGTGACCACGACCCTGCTGGTCATCGCCAAGGAGCCGCGGCCCGGGCGGGTCAAGACCCGGCTGACACCGCCGTTCACGCCGGAAGAGGCCGCCGAGCTTGCGGAGGCGTCCCTCGCGGACACCCTGGACGCGGTCGCGCGCACCCCTGCCCGCCGCCGGGTCCTGGTCCTGGAGGGCGAACCAGGCCCCTGGCTGCCGCCCGGTTTCGAGGTCCTACGGCAGTGCACGGGCGGCCTGGACGAACGGCTGGCAGCCGCCTTCGCGCACTGCGACGGCCCGGCCCTCCTCATCGGCATGGACACCCCTCAGGTGACGCCTGAGCTGCTTGGTGTGGACTTCGCGGACTGCGACGCGTACTTCGGCCCGGCGGAGGACGGCGGCTTCTGGGCGCTGGGCCTGGCCGCCCCGGATCCTTCACTCCTGCGCGGAGTCCCGATGTCGACGGCGCACACGGGTGCCGTCCAGCGCGCCCGGCTGACGGGACTTCGGGTACGGGAGCTGCCGCTCCTGCGGGACGTCGACACGGCGTACGACGCCGAACTGGTCGCCAAGGCGGCACCGGAAGGCCGGTTCGCGACCGAACTGGCGCGCCTCACGGAGGCGGGCCGATGAGCGGCACGGCGGAACTGGCGCCACGGATCGGACGGCAGGCAGGGGCCCACGTCAATGCCCCCTCCGACGAGGGCACTTGGTCCACCGACCCCTACGCCCACGCCCTGAACACCGGCCAGGGCCCCCTGTTCCTGCGCCGCGCAGACGGCTGGCTGCTCCTCCTGGAGATCGAACGCTGGTGCGCCGAGCCCGACGCCGCCGACCTGGAGGTCCTACGCCGCTGCGAGGGCCCGGTACTCGACATCGGCTGCGGCCCAGGCCGCCTGGTCGCGGCCCTAAGCAGGCAGAACGAAGCCCGCTACGGCTCGGCACCACCCCTAAGGGGCGCGGGGAACTGCGCGACAAGCCACGACGGCGCCGCAGACGACAGACAACCCATCGCACCTCTTCCAGCCGAGCGCTCAGTGCTCGGAATCGACGTCAGCGAAGCTGCCATCACCCGCACCATCGCCCGCGGCGCCAGCGCCCTGCACCGCTCCGTCTTCGATCCACTGCCCGCAGAGGGCCGCTGGGGCACCGCCCTCCTGATCGACGGCAACATCGGCATCGGCGGCGAACCGCGCATCCTGCTCGACCGGATCGCCCAACTCCTCGTCCCAGGGGGCCTGTTGATCGCCGAAACGGTTCCGGCACCGGACGTCGACGAGCGGGTCCTGGTCCACGTCACCGACGCCAGGGGCGCCGCCGGGCACGCCTTCCCCTGGGCCCGGCTCGGCACTCCCGCCCTGCTGCGGCACGCACACCGCACGGGCTGGCGTGCCGTGGATCAGTGGACGGCCGGCGGCCGCTGCTTCGTCGCCCTGCGCAGCCGCAGCAGAAACAGCACCGCCGAGCCGCCGAACAGTACGGCGGTCAGCAGCAGCCAGCGGGCAAGGAAGCGGTCCGCGGACAGGCCGGTGGCGGACGCGTAACGCCCCGCCACCTGCCCGCCGATCAGCGGGAACCAGACCAGCAGAAGCAGCAGGGACAGGGCGGCCGGCACCCGGACGTACCCCACCCACCTGCGCCGCGGGCCCGCCGCCTTCACGAGGGCGCGGTCCGCCGCCGCGTACAGCGGCAGCAGCACCAGGTCGTGCAGCAGCGCCGCGCCCACGAACCACAGCGCGACCCCGAACCAGTCCCCCGCGAGCAGTTGCACCCCCGCATAGGCGGCGAGCGCGAACGAGCAGGCCAGCAGCAGGATCTGGAACGGGCTGCCGACCGGCAGCACGAACCGAGGGCGCATCATCACAGGTCTCCGAACGTCATCCGCGCCACCCACTTGGTGTTGAGCACACCGGGCGCCGCGGGCACGATGACCCGTGCCGGATGGCCGTGGTCGGGGGTCAGCTCCTCGCCGTTGACGAACAGGGCGAGCAGGGAACGCGGGTCGGCGACCTGGTTGGCGCGCAGGGCGGCCCGCCGGAAGGCCCCGTGCCGCTGCAGCGACTCCACGAACACGTCGGGCGGATCGCCGTCGTATCCGACGAGGGCCGCGAGATCCCGCAGCCGCACGCCGCGCCACCACTGGTCGGAGGTCGACCAGCCCTCGACGCAGGCGATGGGCAACGCCGAGCTGTGCAGGGGCAGTTGGAGCAGTTCGGCGCGGCTGAGGCGGACGGTGCCCGTGCGCCCGGTGACGGTCAGCCGCCATGCCTCCTCGCTCCGCTCCGCCGCACTGATGCCGGCGTACGCGGCGGTCTTGTTGATCTGGAAGCCGCCCGGCCCGCTGCCGGGTTCGGCGCCCCCGTGCGGGGCGAGCACGGCGCTCCACCGCAGCCCGTCGAAGTCCTGCCCGACCGTCGTGCCGAACAGCAGCAGCGAGCCGCCTCCGACCAGCCCGAGGGCACCCCGCCGGGAAACGGTCGGCGGATCGGGGTCCGGGGACACCAACTCCCGCTCCTCCTCCGGCAGTTGAGGGGGCCGACGCATACCGCGCACGTTGCGGAGGGCCATCGGCGTCTTCAGCACCGCGTGCGCGACGAACGCAGCGAAGAAGACCCACGCGCCGTAGAAGTGCAGCGGGTAGAAGGAGCCGGGGAAGACGTAGTCGAGCTGAACATTCAGCACGCCGGTGACGAACTCGAAGAGGCCGCCGCCGACCAGCAGAAGCAGCGAGATCCGCTCCAGCGCGTGCGCGAGGGAGCGGGCGGGCGGCAGCGTGAACAGCTTCGGTACGACCGACCACAGCTTGGCCAGCAGGACGGGGATCAGCGTGATCCCGAGGGTGACGTGAACGCCCTGCGTGAGCCGGTACAGCCAGTGCGGATCGGTCGGCCAGGAGAAGAGGTAGAAGCCGAGGAGCCCCTTGTCCGGGGTCTTGTCGTTCACCCGCGAGAGGTCCGGGTTGTAGGCGGCGTACGACAGCAGTCCCGTCACGAACAGCACGGTGATGCCGCCGAGCAGGACGATGCCGAGGACAGAGGTGAACCAGGGGCCGCGCAAGGGGCTGCGCCAGAAGGAGGGCGAGAAGGGAGTCCGTCTCATGCCCCGACCGTAGGTCCGGAGCACCCCGGAAACGGGTCCGCGAACCATGACGAAACTCTGACGTCCATGCATGTCAGCCGTCCGGTCGAGGCCCCGCGGCCTAGCGTGTGCGCCGTGAATCGCGACCTCCGCCGAGACCTGTACGCCGCCGCGGCCGCCGCGCTGCTCGTGGTGACGGCCGTGGTCATCGGCACCGGCATCGAGCACCGCAACGGCTCGCTCCGGGTCGGTTGGCCCCCGCTCCTGGCGACCTGGGAGCCGCACGTCGGCCCCGGCACTCCGGCGGCGATCGCCGTCGCGACGGCCGCCGTGGCGTACGGCCCCGCGCTCGCCGCCCGCCTGCCCTGGCGCCCCCTGCTGCTCGTGACCTGGGGGACGGCGCTGGCCTGGACATGGTCCCTCGCCCTGGTCGACGGCTGGTACCGAGGCATCGCCGAACAGCTGACGCCGCGCTACGAGTACCTGCGGGTCATCGGCCGCTTCCACGACATCCCCGACACCCTGCGGGACTTCACCCACCACATCATCGGCGGCTCTCCCGACAGCTGGCCCGCGCACGTGGCCGGCCATCCCCCGGGAGCCACCGTCACCTTCGTCCTCCTCGACCGGATCGGGCTGGGCGGCGGCGGCTGGGCGGGCGCGTTCGTCATCACCGTCGGTACGACCGCGACGGTCGCCGTCCTCGTCGCCGTACGGACACTCGCCGACGAGAGGCTCGCCCGGCGCGCGGCCCCCTTCCTCGCCCTGGCCCCGGCGGCGGTGTGGGTGGGCACGTCCGCCGACGGCTACTTCTCGGCGGTCGCCGCCTGGGCGACCGCGTTCCTGGCCCTGGCGGTGACGGGCCACCGCCCGCGACGAACCGGCTTCACCGCGGGCCTCCTCTTCGGCCTGACCGCCTATCTCTCCTACGGCCTCACACTCTTCGCCGTGATCGCCGCCGCGGTCCTCCTCCTCGGCTCGAACCGCACCCGCCCCCTCCCCTTCCTCCTCGCCGGACTCGCCGTCGTCCCGGCCGTGTTCACCGCGCTGGGCTTCGACTGGTGGGAGGCGTACCGCCTGCTGGTCACCCGCTACTACCAGGGGGCGGGCGGCGTCCGGCCGTACAGCTACTGGGTGTGGGCGAACCTGGCCTGCACGGTGTTCATCGTCGGCCCGGCAACCGCGGCGGGCCTGCGCCGCACGGGCACAACCCTCACCCGCCGCGCCCCCGCACCCGCCTTCCGCCTCACCGTCCTCATGGCCGCCGCCCTCCTCGCCCTCCTCATCGCCGACGCCTCCGGCATGAGCAAGGCAGAAACGGAACGCATCTGGCTCCCGTTCGCAATGTGGCTCCTGCCGAGCTGCGCCTTCCTGACGGGGGCACGCGGCTGGCTCGCGGCACAGGCCGTACTGGCCCTGCTGGTCAACCACCTGTTGCTTACAGGCTGGTGACCCAAGCGGGCCCGGCGAAATCCGCTGCGGTACAGCAGCGCCCCAAAGGGGCGCGGGGAACTGCGCGACCAGCCACGACGGGCCCGCAGCCGAGTCGCGACCCCCGCGGCGGAGCCGCAAATCGGCACCGCCGGCGCAGCCGTCACGGGAGCGGCTGCTCCGTCCAGATCACCTTCCCGTACGGCGTATACCGCGTCCCCCACCGCTCCGTGAGCTGAGCAACCAGGAACAACCCACGCCCACCCTCGTCCTCCGTAAGAGCACGCCGCAGCCGCGGCGAGGTACTGCTCCCGTCGGAGACCTCGCAGAGAAGAGCACGGTCGCGCAGGAGACGAAGCCGGACAGGGCCGGTGGCATGACGAATCGCGTTGGTGACGAGTTCGCTCGCGACCAGCTCGGTGGTGAAGGCAAGGTCGTCCAGGCCCCAGGCGGCCAGTTGGCCGGTGACCGCCGTGCGGGCGCGGGAGACGACCGCCGGATCGCTGGGCAGGTCCCATTCGGCGACCCGTTCCCGGCCGAGGACATGGGTGCGGGCGACCAGCAGGGCCACGTCGTCGCTCGGCCGGTCCGGCAGCAGGGCGTCGAGGACCGACTCGCAGGTGTCCTCCGGGGCCCGGTCGGGAACGGCCAGGACGGTACGGAGCCGGTCCAGGCCGGAGTCCATGTCGCGCAGCCGGTCCTCGACCAACCCGTCGGTGTAGAGCACCAGTTGACTGCCTTCGGCGAGTTCCAGCTCGACGGTCTCGAAGGGCATGCCGCCCAGGCCGAGGGGCTGGCCGGGAGGCAGGTCGACGAACTCGACCGTGCCGTCCGGGGCGACGACGGCGGGCAGGGGGTGCCCGGCGCGGGTGAGGGTGCAGCGCCGGGACACCGGATCGTAGACGGCGTAGAGGCAGGTCGCTCCGACGATGCCGGAGTCGGCCTGGGTGCTCTCCACCGCCCAGCCCTCGCCCCGGTCCAGGCGTCCCACCAGGTCGTCGAGGTGGGCGAGGAGGTCGTCGGGCGGGAGGTCCAGGGAGCAGAAGTTGTGCACGGCGGTGCGCAGCCGGCCCATCGTGGCGGCCGCGTGCAGGCCGTGGCCGACGACGTCCCCGACGACCAGGGCCACGCGGGCGCCGGACAGCGGGATGACGTCGAACCAGTCGCCGCCGACGCCGGCCTGCGCGGGCAGGTAGCGGTAGGCGACCTCGACGGCGCTCTGCTCGGGGCGGCCCTTCGGCAGCAGACTGCGCTGCAGGGCCAGTGCGGTGTTGTGCTCGCGGGTGTAGCGGCGGGCGTTGTCGATGCAGATCGCCGCGCGCAGGACCAGCTCCTGGGCGAGGGAGAGGTCGTCGTCCTCGAAGGAGGCGGGCTTCTCGGAGCGGTAGAAGCTGACCACGCCGAGCGTGGTGCCGCGGGCCCGCACCGGCACGGTGATCAGGGAGTGGACGCCCGCCGCGAGCACCCGTTCCAGCCGCTCGGGGTCCTGTGCGAGCCAGCCGCCCGCCTCTGCCAGGACGGGTTCCATGACGGACTGCGTGAGTTCCAGGCAGCGGGCCTGCGGCGTGGACGGGACGTACTCGACGGTGTCGCCGACGTCGTACAGGTTGGCGGGCTGCTTGCGTACGGCGCGGATGGCGACCCGGCGCAGCGCGGACCGGCCGCCGAGTGCCTCCGGCTCCTCGCCGCGCAGCACCGCGTCGGGCAGGTCGACGGCGACGAAGTCGGCGAACCGGGGCACGGTCACCTCCGCCAGCTCCTCCGCGGTGCGGGTGACGTCGAGGGTGGTGCCGATCCGCAGCCCTGCGTCATGCAGCAACTCCAGCCGCCTGCGCGCGAGTACGGCCAGCCGTCCTACGCCGGGTTCCCCGACGAGCAGCAGTCGGCTCTCGGCACCGTCGAGGATGTCGCCGACGGTTTCCGCAGGCGGGGGCGGCGGTACGACGGCTCGTACGACGACGGCGGGCGGGGTCACCGGCGGGGCGGTCGCCTCGCGCGCGGCCGCCGGCACCCCGTCCGCCCCCGGGGTCGCCACCGGTACCGGCCCGGCAACCGGTGGCGACGTCGGCAGCCCGAGCCCGGTCAGCCGCGGCCCGCCCAGGATGCGTGCCTCCACGGCGGCGCCCGTCTCCCCGGCCGCGCCCATGACCTGACGCCGCAGCAGCGTGGCGATGCGGCCGCCCGACAGCGGTACCTCGTCGAGGGTGCGGCCCGGCGAGGCGATGAGCTCCTCGGCCCGCTCGCGCAGTACGGCCAGGTCGATCCGGCCGAGACCGTCGCCGTTGTGCCCGTCCCCGTGGCCCGGCGCCGGGGGGCCTGGCGGCCGTGCTGCCCCGCCCGCGCCGAGGCCGGCCCGCCGGTAGGCGGCGAGGAGCGCGCGTTCGCGTTCCGTGGCCTGTTCGAGCAGGCGGCCCTCGATGTCCCGGGCGGCCGCGCGGACCAGCCGCAGCATGGTGGGGTCGCCGTCGTCGCGCAGACAGGTGAGGTCGAGGACGGCCTCGATCCGTCCGCTGAGCGGGTCGCGGACGGGCGAGCCCGCACAGGCGAACGGCTGCAGACAGTCGGCGAAGTGCTCACGGCCGACGACATAGACCGGGCCGCGCGCGGCGAGTGCGGTGCCGACGCCGTTGGTGCCGGCCACCGGTTCGGAGGCGTCGAACCCCGGGGCGAAGTTCACCTCGTCCAGGCGGTCGCGCAGCCGCAGGTCGCCGTCGAGGCGCCGCACCATGCGGCCCCGCGCGTCGCACAGCGCGATCGTCATGCCCATTTCGGCCAGCGAGGCGGCCAGCTCCGCCAGCACCGGGTCGGCCGCGCGCAGGAACCGTTCGTCCAGGGTCAGACCCTGCTCGTAGGGGAGCAGCAGATGGTCGGGCTCGAGCCCCACGGAGCGGCAGCGCTTCCAGGACTCGAGCACCGAACCCCGGACATCCGCCTCGACCCGCGCACCCGCCAGAAAACGTTCGTGGGCATCGACGAGTCCGCCGATGTCGTCCCAGGCGACGGACAAGGAGATCACTTCCCTCACCTGGAGCAGGCCCGGTCACGTGCCGCCGATCGGCACGCCCGGGCGCGGTCCTCCAAGCACTTTCACCCTAGACCCGCTGTGACCCACACCACAACATCGAACACTTATGGGACAGCCCCCACACCGCCGATGAGCCGCGTCGTCGGCTACGACGACATCCCCGAGGCGGCCCACCTGCTGCCACCGCTGACCACCGTGCGCACCGACTTCACGGAGATCGGCACCCGCTCGCTACGGCTCCTGCTGAACCGCGTGGAGGGCCGCACCGAGCCGGTGCCGGTCGAGCCGCTGGTCCCGGTGGAGCTCGTGGTCCGGCGCAGCAGCGGACCGGCACCGACCGGCTGACGAACACCCCGACCGCATACAGAACCTCCCCGAGACCTAACTGGCGGTGCGCCGAATCCTCCCGGCGTACCGCTTCTCCAGCTCCAGGTTGCTCTCGAACCCACCGGGGACGTTCGCCGAGACGTAGACGGGCGGGCGGTCACCGGAGTCGAGGAGCAGCTTCGAAGCCTCTGCGACGGCCATCTGGACCAGCATCACGCCGGTGAGCGTGGAAACGGCGCCGACGGAACCGCCGCCGGGAAGCTCCAGCAGCGCGTCCCCCCGCGGAGCCCGGTTGTCGAGGACGACGTCGGCCAGGTCGGCGAGCTTCTTGCCGCTCGGATGGCCCGCAGGGACGGCCCGGGTGTGGGTGAGCGAGGTGATGGCCAGAATCCGGTGCCCGCGCTCCTTGGCGTGCAGCGCCATTTCGACGATGACGTTGTTGACGCCGGAGTTGGAGATGATCACGAAGAGGTCCTGAGGGCTCGGCCCCGCGAGGCGGTAGAGCCGCTCGGCCACACCGGGCTCGCGCTCCAGGAGCGGATCGTCGAGAACGCTCGGGGCGTCGCCGCCGTACAGGACGAGGTCGGCGATCTGGAGCCGGTTGGTGGGGACCAGGCCGCCCGCGCGGCCCGCGACTTCGAGGACCATCGCCTGGGAGTGCCCGGTGCCGAACGCCTGGATCACGCCGTCCGAGCGGACGCAGTCGGCGATCAGTCCGGCGGCGCCCGCCACCTCTTCGCGTGCGGACTCGGTGATGTTCGCCAGGACGGCCAGGCTCTCCCGCGCGAAGCCCTCGGCGCTCACAGACTCGACGGACACGCGACACTCCCCACTGGTGGATTGAACCACCCCACACGACTCCACAGGTGAATCAATAAATCACATGGCCCATGCAGCGAGCAATGAGCGAACATCGCCCGCTTCAGTCCCGCTCCCGTGGTCCTGGTATTCAATCCGCACCCCGAAGGGTGGCTGATACCTTCTCCTCATGCCTTCGACGGACGTCACCACACTGATCCGCACCGAGCTTCCCCGGCTGGCCGGATCCCTTCGCAAGGTCGGCGAGCTGATCCTGGAGGATCCGGCCGCCGTGACCCATTGTTCGGCCGCCGAACTGGGTCGTCGCACCGGCACCTCGCAGGCGACGGTGACCCGCTTCTGCCGCGCCATCGGGCTCGACTCCTACCAGCATCTGCTGATCGAGCTGGCCCAGGAGCGCGGCCGCGGCGAGGTCTCCGACTGGGGCTCCGCCGAGATCGGGCCGGACATCTCGCCGGACGACAGCCTGGAGCGGGTCGTCCAGGTCGTCGGCAGCGCGGACCTGCGTGCGATCCAGCAGACCATCGACCGTATCGACCTCGACGCGGTCGAGCGCGCCGCTCAGGCCCTGGCCAAGGCCCGGCGGATCGATGTGTACGGCGTCGGCGGCAGTGGCACGGTGGCGCAGGAGACCGAGACCCGGCTGTTCCGCATCGGCTGCGCGGTCCGCGGCTGGACCGAGGTGCACGGGGCGGCCACCTCCGCGGCCCTGCTCACGCCGGCCGACGTGGCCATCGGCATCTCCCACTCCGGTGCCACCCGCGAGACGCTCGAACCGTTCGAGATGGCCAAGGAGCGCGGTGCCACCACCGTCGCCATCACCACCGACCCGCGCTCGCCCCTCGCCCGGGCCGCCGACATCCGGCTCATCTCGGCCACCTCGGAGACCAGCTTCCGCACGGGCAGCATCGGCGGCCGCCACTCGGTCCTGATGATCGTCGACTGCCTCTACGTCAGGGTCGGCCAGCTCTCCTACCAGCGCGCCAGCGCCTCGCTCGCGCTGACCGACCACATCGCCCCGCAGCACGCGGTGAAGTCGCGCCGGACGAGGTGAAATCGGACCTCGGTTGCATGGATGAACCACCGAGGAAACGTGACGATGGTTGTTTGAATCATCCCGGCGATGCCAGGATGGGGCTCCCCCGAGCATCCTCGTAGGAGACCCATGCGCGTCACCTCTGCCGAGTCGACCGAGCTCTTCGTCGGGACGCCCGAGCATCCGCACCAGGTGATGGCCGTCGAACTGAGCCACACCCCGGGCCGCACGGTCCGCATCGCCGTCGACGGCCCGGGCGCCCGGGGCACGACGATCGCGACCATGGGCGACGACGGCACGCTCCGCGCCGAGATACCTGTGACGACCGACCTCGCCCCCGGCGACGGCACCCACGTCACGGTCACCGCCGAGGACGCCGACGACCCCGGGCTCACCGCGGAGCGCACCGTCGGCTTCACCGCCGCCGAACCCGGCTGGACCATGTTCATGGTCAGCCACTTCCACTACGACCCCGTGTGGTGGAACACCCAGGCCGCCTACACCGAGACCTGGGACGTCGCCGACGACCCGGCCGTCACCGGACTGCCCGCCCGCACCTTCGACTCGCGCGGCCAGTCCGGGATGAGCCTGGTGCGCGCCCACTGCGACCTGGCCCGCCGGGACCCCGCCTACACCTTCGTGCTCGCCGAGGTCGACTACCTCAAGCCGTACTGGGACGCCTACCCGGAGGAACGCGCCTTCCTGCGCGAACTGATGCGCACCGGCCGCGTCGAGATCATGGGCGGCACCTACAACGAGCCCAACACCAACCTCACCGGCGCCGAGGCCACCGTACGCAATGCTCTGTACGGCGACGGGTTCCAGCGCGGGATCATGGGCGGTTCGCCGGAGACGGCCTGGCAGCTGGATGCCTTCGGGCACGATCCGCAGTTCCCCGGGCTGATGGCGGACGCGGGGATCAGCTCCAGTTCGTGGGCGCGCGGGCCGTTCCACCAGTGGGGGCCGACGCTGTCCGTGTTCGGTGAGGAGCCGCGCGATCCCGGGCGCATGCAGTTCCCGGCCAAGTTCAGCTGGATCGCCCCGTCCGGGCGCGGCCTGCTGACCGCCTACATGGTCAATCACTACGGCGCCGGCTGGGCGATCGACAACGCGCCCACCCTCCCCGAGGCGGAGGCGGCCGCGTTCAAGCTGTTCAGGGGTCTGAAGAAGGTCGCGCTCACCCGCAACGTGCTGCTCCCGGTCGGCGGTGACTACGCGCCGCCGTGCCGCTGGGTGATGGCCATCCACCGCGACTGGAACGAGCGGTACGTCTGGCCGCGGTTCGTCAGCGGCATCCCGCGCGACTTCTTCGCCGCCGTACGCGCCCAGCTCGACGCCGAGGGCCGCAAGGCCTCCCCGCAGACCCGGGACATGAACCCCGTCTACACCGGCAAGGACGTCTCCTACATCGACACCAAGCAGGCCCAGCGGTACGGCGAGACGCTGCTCGCCGACGCGGAGGCCTGGGCGACGCTCGCCTCGCTGGTCACCGGGCATCCGTACCCGGACGCGGCGCTCGACAAGGCCTGGCGGCAGCTGATCTACGGCGCCCACCACGACGCCATCACGGGCTCCGAGTCCGACCAGGTCTACATCGACCTGATGACCGGCTGGCGCGAGCTGGCCGACCTGGCCGAGACCGTGCACGCCGACGCGACCCAGGCCCTCGCCGACCAGGTCACCCCCGGCGACGGTGCCGACCTGGTCGTCTTCAACTCCGCGACCTGGCAGCGGCGGGACGTCCTCACGGTCGACGACCCGGGCCTCGTACCCGTCGGCCTGCCCGCCGTCCGCGAGGACGGTCAACTCCACGTCGTCGTACCGGAGTTGCCCGGTATGGGCTTCAAGGCCCTCCCCCTCGCCGAGGGCTCCGTCCCCGAGTGGGCGCCCGGCGAGGGCACCACCATCCGCAACGAGTTCTACGAGGTGACGGTCGACCCCGCGCGCGGCGGCGGCGTCAGCAGCCTGCGCGCGCTCGCCGAGGGCGGCCGGGAGCTGCTGCGCGCCGGGGACATCGGCAACGAGCTCGTCGTGCAGGAGGAGTACCCGAGGCACCCGCGTTTCGGCGAGGGTCCCTGGCACCTCACGCCGACGGGCACCACGGTGGCCCGCGGCGGAAACGTGGCGGCTTCCGTGGAAGTGGCACATTCGCCGGCGGGGTCCCGGATCACGGTCCGCGGCGACCTCGGCCTGTTCACCTACACCCAGCGGCTGACCCTATGGAAGGGCGTCGGCCGTCTCGACGTGACCACCGCCATCGACGGCTACGACGGCGCGGACCGGCTGATCCGCGTGCGCTGGCCCTCCGACGTGCAGGGCGGGCTGCCGGTGCACGAGGTGGCGGACGCGGTGATCGGGCGCGGGTTCGGGTTCGTCGACGTGGACAGCGAGCAGTTCCCGTGGACGTTGGACAATCCGGCCAACACATGGTTCGGGCTCGGGTCGACGGCGCGGGTCGAACTGCGGGACGGCGAAGGGGAGTTGATCGGCCGGCGGTCCATCGGAGTCGCCGAGCTCGTGTACGCGTCCTGGGACGAGGCCGGTGAGCTCGGTACCGCGCTCGCGGCGGCCCTCGTGCGCGCCGGGGTCACGGCGACCTCGACGATCGCCGGCGGCCCGCGCTACGGCGACCTGGAGGTCGACTCCAACCTCCCCGACATCCGGATCGCCGTCGGCGGCCCGGACCGCAACTCCGTCGTCGCCGAGGCGCTGGGCTGGGACCCGGCCGCCGGACGCGAGCTGCAGCGGCAGCTCGCCGAGGGCGCCGTGGCGGCCGTCTGGGTCGCGCCGCGCGCCTCGTTGCGCGAGGAGTGGGTGCCCGGGGCCGATCTGCGCGACCTCGAACGGCTGCCGCTGCTGGTGGTGGCGGGCGCCGACGCCGAGGGGGACGCCAAGGCGGTCGACGCACTGATCGCGGACCTGGACGACGCGACCGTCACGGCCACGGCGGCGGGCGGCGGCGAGGCGCTGCCGCCGGGCGACGCCTGGGACGGGCGCGGCTTCGCCGTCCTCAACCGGGGCACGCCGGGCTGTGTCGTCACCTCCTCGGGCGACCTCTACATGTCGCTGATGCGCTCCTGCACGGGCTGGCCGTCCGGCATCTGGGTCGACCCGCCCCGCCGCACCGCCCCCGACGGCTCGGCGTTCCAGCTCCAGCGCTGGTCCCACACCTTCGAGTACGCGGTCGTCGCGGGCGAGGGCGACTGGCGGGAGCAGCAACTTCCGCGGGTGGGGCATGAGTTCAACCATCCGCTCACCGGGCGAATACGAGGGCACGCGGAAACTCCCTCCCTGCCGAGGGAGTCGACCCTGCTCGCCGTGGAGCCCGCGGGCGAGGTTCTGCTCGACGCCCTCAAGCCCGCCGGGTCGCCGCTCGCGCGCGGCAGCGTGGCGCCCGCCGACCCGGGGCGCGGAGTCGTCGTACGGATGCACGAGGTCAACGGGCGCCCGGCTCGGGCGCGGGTGCGCGGGCCGAAGAAATGGGTGCGGGGCGCCCGGGCGAACGTACTGGAGACGCCCGGAGAGGCGCTGGCACCCGACGGGCAGGGGGCGCTCGACGTCGGCCTGACCGGCTTCGAGGTGGCGACGCTGCTGGCCACACCGCCCGAAGGCACCAGGCCGCCGTACGCCCCCGGAATTGCCGCGCACGAGCCCGCGCAGCCGATCCACACCCGCTACTGGCTGCACAACTCCGGCCCGGCACCCCGCGGCAACATGCCGGTGACCGCCTACGTCTCCCCGACCGTACTCACCGCCTCGGACGGCCCGGTCACCGCGACGGTCCGGATCGCCTCGGAGCTGACCGACGCGCCCGTCTCCGGCACCGTGACCATCGGCGTCCCGTCCGGCTGGCGGGCCGAGCCCGCCGAGGTGCCGTACGCGCTGGGCCCCGGCGGCTTCACGCTCGGCGAGATCACGGTGACACCACCGGAGGAGGCCCCACCCGGTCGGCACTGGCTGACCGCGCGTCTGACCTACGAGGGCCAGACGTACGAGGATGTCGTGGCGCTCGACGTTCCGGGCGAGCGCCACGCTGCACCAACTCTCGCCGCCGACCTGGGAGTCGATCGGATCAGCGTACGCAGTGGCGAGCGGGCCCGCGTCCCGGTGACCCTGCGCAACAGCACCCTCGGCCCGGTCAACGGCACCCTGTGGACCGTGTCCTCCTGGCACACCTGGGGAGGCGTCGACCCGGGCTGCCAAGGGTTCACCGTGGGCCCCGGGGAGCAGTTGGACGTCTTCGTGGACGTGGACGGCGGGGCGATCGACCCGGGCTCGTACTGGCTGATGGCGAAGATCGCCTGGCACGGGCGGGTCGCGTACACGGAGGCGATCGTGCTGGAGGTTACGTCATGACGGAACAAGCCGCGGTGGTAGAAGGCGAGACCGTGCCAAAAGCTCGGGTCGACGCCTTCTTGGAAACGGTCCCGGTAGCGCCCCAAAGGGGCGCGGGCAGCTTCGATATGCGGCTCCGCCGCGCGGGCGCGACCAGCCACAACGCAGCCGCACCCGCCCACCAACACAACGAGGCACTCTCGGCCCGCGCGGAACGCCAACGCCGACGCTGGGCCACCCAGGTGGTCGTCGCCGACGAACTCGCCCGCCGAGCCTGCGAAGAACGGGGCCTGGCACCACCGGAAGAGGTGTCCCCGACCCAGGTACTGGAAGTCGCCGGCACCGACGTCGCAGACATGGGCAGCATCGTTGCCGCGGCACTGGCCCACTCCCCGGCCGCCCGGGCCCTGCTCGCCGAGCTGGAGGCCGAGCAGGAAGTGCCCGAGGCCGCCGTACGGGACTACTACGACCGCAACCGAGACCGCTACCTCACCGCGGACGCGCTACGGCGCGGAGTCGACCCGTTCGGCCGGGCCGCGCCCGCGGACTTCCTGCCGTACAAGCAGGTCCGCGACGGCGTCGAACGCGATCTCCAGCAGGCCGCCGGCCGTCGCGCCTTCTTCGACTGGTTCGACCAGGCCCGCGCCGAAGTGGTGTACGCAGCCGGGCACGAGCACCCCGGCGACCCCTCCCACCCGGACCACGAACACCGCCACTGATCACCGACGGAACCGAAACGCAACACGGCAACCCATTGACCTCCGATGAATTCTGGTCCACCTTTTCATCAATCGGAGTCGAAGTTGGTTGATTGAACCAGCCCCTCGGCTGGTCCCAGGAGGGTGGACATGCGCGCTGGAAGACTCACCGCATCCGTGGCGGGAATCATCGCCCTGACGCTGACGGCGGCCGGCTGCGGCCTGTCCGGCGGCTCCGGCGGCGGGGACGGCACCGCCGGGGGCTGCAAGGTCGACAAGGGCAACGTCGGCTCCGGAAAGCTGACGGGTGACGTCAAGGGACAGATCACCTTCCAGACGACGAATCTGAAGAAAGACTTCGGGGATTTCTTCAACGGAGTGATCAAGTCCTTCGAGAAGGCCAACCCCGGCGCCGAGGTCAAGTGGATCGACGATCCCGGCGACAACACGTTCACGCAGCGGACGGTGGCCGACGCCCAGGCCTGTACGTTGCCCGACGTCATCAACGTCAACGCCGAGACGGCCACCGCCCTCACCAAGGCCGGCTACCTGCTCAACCTGGGCGTGAAGGACCCCGGCGCCGACAAGCCCTTCGTCCCGGCGTTCTGGAAGTCCAGCACCTTCAAGGACGCCTTGGGAGCGTCGGCGCACACGGTGTTCCCCTGGTACACCGGCGGCGTCCTGCTGACGTACAACACCGATCTGCTGAAGAAGGCCGGGGTCGACCCGGAGAAGCCGCCGACGACCATGTTCGGGCTGTTCGCGGACTACGAGAAGATCGCCAAGGCGGGCAAGGGCAAGTACTACGCGACGATGGCCAACCCGGTCTGGCGGATCCCGGCCGACTTCGACCAGATGAACATCAAGACGCTGTCCGCCGACGGCAAGTCCGCCGTCTTCGCCAATGATCCGAGGACTACCCAGTGGGTGGCCTGGATGGCGAAGCTGTACAAGGAGGGCGCCATGCCGAAGGACTCGCTGTCCTCCAGCAACGACCCCTCCACCCTGTACAGCCAGGGCAAGGTCGCCTACGGCTCGACGAACCCGAGTTTCGTGCGGTTCGTGAAGCAGAACAGCCCGTCCGTCTACGCCAGGACGGCCGTCGGCCAGCAGCCCTTCGACGCGCTCGGCCACACCACCGCCGCCCCGCAGTACATATCGGTCGCCGCGACCAGCAAGCACGCACCCGTGGCGCTCGCCTTCGCCAAGTTCCTCACCAACGCCGAGAACCAGACGGCCTGGTGCAAGGACCCGAACGTGGTGATCTTCCCGACGACCACCAGCTCGCTGAACGACCCGTTCTTCCAGAAGGTCACCGGTGACGACCCCTTCGCCCAGGCCCGCAAGCTCGTCGCCGAACAGCTGAAGACGGCCACCGCCTACCAGACCAACCTCTCCCCGGCCGTGCAGAACGCGATCGTGGCGCAGGTGCAGCTGGCCATGCAGGGCAAGAAGAGCCCCGCACAGGCCGTCAAGGACGCCCAGGCCAAGGCCAATGAGCTGCTGAAGCAGGCGGGCTGAGCGTGGCGACCGAGACCGCAAAGCCGGTGACCGTGCCTGGTACGGAGCGCACAGCCTCCGTGCCGGGCACGGCCCCGTCCCGCGCCCGCCGCATCGTCCGGGCGCTGCTGCCCGGCCCCGCGCCCGGCGCCAACGGCGCGGCGCTGTACCGCCGTTGGTGGCTTCCCTGGCTGTGGACCGCGCCGGCGATCGTGTGCGCGGTGGTCTTCGGGGTGTTCCCGTTCCTGAACACCGTCCTGCTGTCGTTCACCGACGCCAAGCCGCTCGGCGGCGCCGCGGGCTTCGTCGGGCTGGACAACTACACCCGCATGCTGGACGACCCGGACTTCTGGCTGGCGACCCGCAACAGCCTGCTCTACGCCGTGATCGTCGTACCCCTGATGGTGCTCCTGCCGCTGATGCTGGCCGTCCTGGTGGAGAGGAACCTCCCCGGCATCGGCTTCTTCCGCTCCGCCTTCTACACCCCCGTGCTCGCCTCCAGCGTGGTCGTCGGCCTGAGCTGGCAGTGGCTGCTGGCGGACGACGGGCTGGTCAACACCTGGCTGCAGAAGGCCCACTTGATCAAGTCGGCCGTCCCGTTCCTCTCCGACTCCTGGCTCATCCTCTTCTCCGCGATGGGCCTGACGCTGTGGAAGGGGCTCGGCTGGTACATGATCTTCTACCTGGCCGCGCTGGGGAACGTGCCCAAGGAGTTGCACGAGGCGGCCTCCATGGACGGCGCCGGCGCGGTCCGCCGCTTCTGGCACATCACCATGCCGGGCGTACGGCAGGCCATGATGCTGGTCGGCACGCTCACCGGCATCGGCTCGCTCAGGGTGTTCACCGAGATCTACATGCTGGGCAGCTCCACCGGCGGCCCCGGTGGCGCCGACCGCACCCTGCCCTTCTACATCCGCGACGTGGGCCTGGACCCGCTCACCGGCAACGCCGGTTACGGCTCCGCGGTCAGCGTCGCGCTGTTCGCACTCACCCTCGGCCTGACCCTGCTGGCGCAGCGCCTGACGAAGGAGGACGAGGCATGACGACCGCAGTGGAGAAGCCCCGGCGCCTGATGCCGCGCTGGCGCGACTACGGCCGCCCCCGCGAACTCGTCGTCCGCTACCTGCTGTTGCTGTTCGTGCTCGGCATCACGGTCGGCCCGCTGGTCTGGCAGTTCCTGGCGTCGCTGAAGGGTGTCGGCGAGGACGTCTTCGGCGCGAACGCCTCGCTCCTCCCCCACCACCCGACGCTCCGCGCCTATCGGCAGGTCTTCGACCAGGTGCCGGTGGCCACGTACATCCGCAACAGCGTGATCGTGGTCGTCCTGTCGATCGTCAGCCAGCTCCTCTTCTCCACCACGGCCGGCTACATGCTCTCCAAGCCCGGCTGGAAGGGCCGCAAGGCGGTCTGGGTGGTGCTGGTCGCCTCCATGATGTTCCCCTTCGAGTCGATCATGGTGTCGTTGTTCCTGAGCATCCGCGACCTGGGCCTGGTCGACAACCTGGTGGGCGTGTGGCTGCCCGGGTTCGTCGGCGCCATCAACGTCCTGCTGATGCGCGGCGCGTTCCTCGCCGTGCCGCGCGAGATCGAGGACTCGGCGATGCTCGACGGCGCGAACGAGTGGCAGCGGTTCAAGTACCTGTACCTGCCGTCAGCGTGGGGCGCGATCATGGTGGTCACCATCAACACCTTCATCAGCGCCTGGGACGACTTCCTGTGGCCGCTGATCGTGCTCCGCTCGGAGAGCCACATGACGCTGACGCTGGGCCTCTCCCGGCTGCAGAGCTCGTCGTTCGGCTACGACCAGCGGGTGGTCATGGCCGGTTCGGTGATCTCCGTCATCCCGGTGCTGGTGCTCTTCGTGATCACCCAGCGGTGGTTCTACAAGGGCGTCTCCTCGGGAGCCGTCAAACTCTGAGATCCAGCACGGCGGGTACGGCGGTGAGCGCGGCCCGCGCGGACTGAGCGACCCGGATCTCCACGGTCTTGGTCCCGGCGAGTCGGTCCCTGTCGAGCGTCAAGGTGACCGAACGGCACTCGCCGGGCACCAGGTCGACACCCTCGAACGCGAACAGTTCGAGGGTGCGCGGCCATCCGGACGTGATCAGTCGCCGCAGATAGACCTGCACGACCGTACGGCCGTGCCGTTCCCCGGTGTTGGTGACGTCGACCGTGACGCTGTGCCCGTCCGTGCTCGGGGGGCCGTACGCGAAGCTCGTGTACGACAGCCCGTGCCCGAAGGAGTGCAGCGGCTCGGCGCTCTCGTCCACGTAGCCGCCGTACTCGGTGTCCTTGTGGTTGTAGTGGACGGGGAGTTGGGCCGCCGAGCGGGGCATCGAGACGGGGAGGCGGCCGACGGGTTCCGCGTGCCCGAGCAGCACCTCGGCGATCGCGTCGCCGCCCCACGGGCCCGGATACCAGGCGGTGAGCAGGGCCGCCGCGGTTTCGGGCACGATGTGCGGGCGGCCCTGGATCAGGACGACGACGGTCGGCGTACCCGTCGCCACGACGGCGTCCAGCAGGACGTACTGGGCCCTGCCCAACCGCAGCCCCGCGAGGTCGACGCCTTCTCCGCAGGTCATCTCCGAAACGGCCGTGCGCGCGGCCCCGTTGGCGGCGAAGTCCGTCTCGGGGCTACGGGCGCTGCTGCCGCCCAGCACCAGCACGGCGACGTCGGAGGCGGCGGCCGCGGCGACCGCCTCGGGGATGCCGGAGAGGTCGCCGCCGGTGAGGGCGCAGCCGCGGGCGTGGCGGATGTCGGTGCCGGACGGGGCGAGCTTGCGCAGGCCGTCGAGGACGCTGCTGCCGGTGCGTTGAGGAGCCGTGTAGTCGCCCGACTGGTGGGCGGCGGTGGCGGATTGGGGTCCGAGGACGGCGATACGGGAGACGGCCGCCGGGATCGGGAGGGCGCCGCCGTTGTTGTGGAGGAGGGTGACCGAGGCACGGGCGAGGGCGGTGCTGACGGCGCGGCCCTGCTCGGAGGACGGCAACTCGCCCCCACCGTAGGGCCGTTCGAAGAGCCCGAGCCGGAACTTGAGGCGCAGGACGCGGGCGACGGCGGCGTCGAGGACGGACTCCTCGACGAGCCCCTTCTCCACGGCCTGCTCCAGGTGCGTGAAGCCTTCGTCCCACAGGCTCAGGTCGACACCGGCGTCGAGGGCGAGGGCGCCGGCGGAGACCTTGTCGCCGGTGATCCGGGCGAGGCGGTCCACGGCCAGCCCGTCGGCCATGACCAACCCGTCGAACCCCCAGCTCTCGCGCAGGAGCCCGGTGAGCAGGGCGCGGTTGCCGGAGCAGGGCATCCCGTCGACCTCGTTGTAGGCGGCCATGACGGCGGCGGCTCCGGCACGGACGCCCGCGCGCGCGGCGGGCAGATGGATCTCGTGGAGTTCGCGGAGCCCGAGCTCGGACTCGGCGGAGTTGCGGCCGCCGACGGTGGCGCCCTGCCCGGCGAAGTGCTTGAGGACGACGGGGGCCTTGTCGTCGGGGAAGAACTCCGCGGGCTCCCCCTGCATACCGCGCACGAGTGCCTCCGTCAGGCGGGCGGCGAGGTACGGGTCCTCGCCGAAGCACTCCTCGGTGCGGCCCCAGCGGGGGTCGCGGGCGATGTCGAGGGCCGAGACCAGGGCCAAGTGCCCGCCACGGGCGCGCAGTTCGGCGGCGGCATGGGCGGCGGCGCGCTCGTACAGCCCGGGATCCCAGGTGGCGCCGACGGCCAGGTTGACGGGGAGGACCGTGCCGTCCAGGGCCATGTGGCCGTGCGGCACCTCCTCGACGAACAGCGCGGGGATGCCGAGCCGGCTGCGCTCGAGGACGTGCCGTTGCACCAGCTCCGCAAGGGCCGCGCTGTCCCGGGCGCCGGGCCCGTTGGTGTGGTCGACACCGGACCAGGCGTCGGCGCGCATCAGCCCGTACAGGGCGCCGAGTCCCTCGAAACGGTCGGTCTCGGCGTACAGGGCGTCGGTCAGTTCGTACCCGCCGTCGGGGGTGCGGCGGTAGGCATCCCAGCCGTACATGCGCTGGTTGAGCTGACCGGCCTTCTCACGGAGGGTCATACGGGCGAGGAGGTCGCGGACGCGGGCGTCGAGGGGCGCGGCGGGGTCGCGATACGTCGTCACAGTCGGCGTCCTGATTCGAGTCGGGCGAGGGCTACGGCGCCCCGGCAGCCGTCCGCCACCCAGTCCAGGCTCAGGCCACGGGACTGTAGGCGGGCCGACAGGGCCACGGTCAGGGGGCCGTCGGGGCCGAGCAGACCGCCAGTGGCTACGACGCGTTCGCCCCGGCGGGGCTCCAACGCCGCGATGGTGTCCGCCAGTTGGACCACCGCCTGGTCGAGGATCGCCTGCGCCGCGGGGTCCTTGTCGCGTGCCGCCTCGGCCACCAGGGGGGCGAACCGGGCGAGCCGGGTCGGCGGTTCGGCCATGACCACGGGGAGCAGGTGCATGCGGTAGGCCTCGCGGACGGCGCGGGACCAGTCGGCGCCACCGGAAGCGGCGCCGGGCAGGACCTCTGCCGGCAACCCCAGCGCCCTCCCCACCGCGCCCGCCAGCACTGTCGGCCCGCCCCGCCCGTCGGCCATCCGCAACGCGGCCCGTACCGCCTCCCGGCCGATCCAGAAGCCGCTGCCGTCGTCGCCGAGGAGCCAGCCGTCGCCGTCGACGGTCGCCGTACAGCGGCGGCCGGTGATGCGCATGGCGACGGCGCCGGTACCGGCGACCAGGGCGAGACCGTCGGCCGGGGTGCCGGGGGCGGAGGCGAACGCGGCCTCGATGTCGCTGCTGACGGCGATCGAGTCGACGACGATGCCCAGCCGGCCCAGGGCGGCGGTGAGCGCGGCCAGAGCGTTGAGGCGGCCGGAGTCGTCCTCGTCGGCGCCCGTGGCACCCGCGAAACCGCCGCCCACGGCGACGACCCTGCCCCGCGCGGCCTCCGGCACCGCCCCGGCCACCGCCTCGGCGAGGTGGTCGGTGAGCTGGGGCAGCGGGACGGTGAGGGCGTTGCCGGGACCGGCGGCGCCCTCGCCGAGGAGGCGGCCGTCCGCGGCGGTGGCGAGGACGGCGCGGGTGCGGGTGCCGCCGGCGTCGAGGCCGACGACCAGCTCCGGTTCACCGGAGTCCTGATGGCCACCGGGCTCTTGGTTGAAATCGTTATTCATCATCGACCATGGTGGTTGATACATTCAGCCAGGACAAGCCCCCGACCCGGAGGGTCGGCGACCCGAGGAGGATCCCATCCCTACGCTCCGCTTCGGCGTCAACTACACGCCCCGCCGCGGCTGGTTCCACGCCTGGCACGACTTCGACCCGCAGCACGCCCGCGAGGACCTGGCCCAGATCGCCGGGCTGGGCCTCGACCACGTCCGGGTCTTCCACCTCTGGCCGCTGCTCCAGCCCAACCGCACCCTCATCCGCACCGCCGCCGTCGACCAGCTGGCGCAGCTCGTCGACCTGGCGGCCGAGGCCGGCCTGGACGTCATGGTGGACGGCGTGCAGGGGCATCTGTCCAGCTTCGACTTCTACCCGGAGTGGACCCGCAGCTGGCACCACCGCAACGTCTTCACCGACCCGGAGGCCGTCGAGGCACAGGCGGAGCTGCTGCGCACGCTCGCCCGCGCCCTCGCCGACCGCCCGAACCTCATCGGCCTCCAGCTGGGCAACGAGCTCAACAACCTGGTCGAGCACAACCCGGTGACGGCGGCCGAGGTCGACCACTACCTCGACACGCTGCTGGCGGCCGCCCGCGAGGGCCTGCGCCCCGGGCAGCTGGCCACGCACTCCGCCTACGACGCCGCCTGGTACGGCGACGACCACCCGTTCACACCCGAGGCCTCGGCCCGCAAGGGCGACGTGACGACCGTCCACCCGTGGGTGTTCTCCGCCGACTGCGCCCGCCGCTACGGCCCCGCCTCCTTCGAGGTGCAGCACCTCGCCGAGTACGGCACGGAACTCGCCAAGGCCTACGCCGACGATCCGTCCCGGCCCGTCTGGGTCCAGGAGACGGGCGCCCCCGAACCGCACATCCCGGCGGCCGACGCCCCGGACTTCGCCCGCGCCACAATCCTCAACGCGGCCGACTGCCAAGGCCTTTGGGGCGTGACCTGGTGGTGCTCCCACGACGTGGACCGCTCACTGGCCGACTACCCGGAACTGGAGTACACCCTGGGCCTGTTCGACGCGACGGGCCACACCAAGCCGATCGCCGAGGCCCTGGCGGAGACGGTCGCCGAACTCCGCGCAAAGCCGACCTCCCCCCAACTCCGCGACACCGCCCTGGTGTTGAACTGCACGCCCGCCACCCGCTCCGTATCCGGTCCGGGCGGTGCGTACTTCGACGCGTGGATGCGACTGCGCAGGCAGGGCGGGCGCCCGGCGGTAGTGCTGGCCGAACGGGCCGACGACAAGGGGCACTTGGCGGCACGAGGGATCATGCGGACCGTAGAACCGCAGGGCTGAAACTCCCCCCTTTTTTGGGGGGCGCGGGGCTGTGTTGGATTTGCGGCTGCCGCCGCGTGGGCGCGACCAGCCCCCACCGACCCGCAGCCGAATCACCCACCCAAAATCTCCGCCACGGCCCGCAGATTCACCCGCCCCCGCCCGAACGAGCACAGATCGCCACCCTCCGGCAGCCCGGTGTCCACCCGCACCGCGTCCGGCCGCCGGGCCAGCAGGGCATCCCGGAAGCGCGCCTGCCAGGCATGCAGCCCGGCATCACAAGTAGCCACGACCAACGGTGAGCCCGCAGAGATCCGCAGGATCCCATCGACAAGAGCGGCCGGATCCGCCGGCTCCCCACTCACCGCCGTACCGCTCGCCGCGGGGTCGATCGGGCGCAGCTCGGTCAGGAGGTCCTCGCCGCCCCAGTTGAGGGCGGGGTGCGGGGGCGGGAAGAGGTCGACGACGTGGGCGCCGCGTACGGCACGCGGCAGGGCCCGGCTGCGTACGGCGCGCCGCGCCGCCTCCAGTCCGGCCCCGTCGTCCCAGCCGGCCACCAGCCCGGCGGGGGTCGCATACCGCTGGGCGAGCCGCCGCACCCGCCCGGCGGCCTCCCACACCCGCTCCTCGGTCAGCCGGCCGGAGTCCACCGCGTCGAGCACCGCGTCCCGGCAGGCCAGGGTGACCTCCAGGTCTGGTACGGCGACGACGACCTGGTCCGCGCCCGCGGCGAGGGCTATGCGCGCGCCGGCCGCCTCGCCGTAGCGGTCGGCGATGGCCTTCATCTCCAGGGCATCGCTGACCAGCACGCCGTCGAAGCCGAGGTCGTGGCGGAGCAGGTCGCCCAGGATGCGGCGGCTGAGGGTGGCGGGGCGGTTGGCGTCCAGCGCCGGATAGACGACGTGCGCGCTCATCAGCATCGGCACGCCCGCGGCGACGGCTGCGCGGAACGGTTCGAGGTCGGCGCGGAGTTCGTCGTACGGCCGCGGGTCGATGGCGAGGTCGTGGTGGCTGTCGGTCTCGGTGCCGCCGTGGCCGGGGAAGTGCTTGGCGCAGGAGGCGATGCCACGGGCCTCGGTGGCGGTGATCCAGGCGCGCAGATGGCGGGCGGCGAGCTCGGGGTCGGCGCCGAAGGAGCGGGTGCGCACGATCGGGTTGTCCGGCCGGCGCTGGAGGTCGGCGACGGGGGCGTACGAGGTGGTGATGCCGAGCGTGGCGAGGTGGCCGGCGAGGGCGTCGGCGCAGCGGGCCGTCAGGTTCGGGTCGTCGGCGACGCCGAGGGCGTAGGAGCCGGGGACCTCGGGGGCGCCCGCGCCCACGAGGTGGCCGATGCCGCCACCCTCGTTGTCGATGGCGACCAGCAGATCGGGGCGGATCGCCCGCAGCGCGTCGGTGAGCTCGCGGACCTGCTCCGCGTCGCGCACATTCCGGGTGAACAGGATGACACCGCCCAGGCCGCGGTCGATGAGCCGCTTCAGGGTGTCGGGGAAGGCGGTGGTGCCCTCGAAGCCCGCGACGAGACAGCGGTGGACCGCCTCGTCGAGGTCGGAGGAGACGGAGGACAGGGCCGGGCCCACGGACAGCTGCTCGGAGGTCACTCCTGGATTGTTCTGACTGATTCATCCGAAAGTCAACACTTCACTGGCTGAATGATTCACCGGCGGGGCAGCCGTCGCCCAGCCGCCCGCACTCCTTCGACTCCCGGACACCACCCCGTCACGCCAGGCGGGAACGGTTCCGCCGTCCCCTCCTGGCTCGCCCCGTATCCGTCACGCCCGCGCACCGCTCCCCGCCGCCCGGGCGTGACGTGGAAGGACGACGTGCGCCGTGTCCCTGCTCCCGCTCGACGACGCCCCCGGCCGGCTCCCCGCCGCCGTCCCCTCCCTGCCCCCGTCCCCCGTCCGCTTCCACGCCCCCCGCCTGCTCCGCCGCGCCCTGGTCCTGCTCCCCCTGCTCCTGATCGGCGTGTGGGCGGCGGTCGACTGGCGGTCCGTGTACGACGGCACCGCCCGGCTGGGCTCGGCCGACCCCTGGTGGCTGCTGGTCGCGCTGTTCTTCACCTGCCTGGGCTGGCTGTCCGCCCCCTGCATCCGGCAGGGCGCGCTGCCGGAGCGGCTTCCGGCGGGGCTGCTGATCGCCTCGCAGTTCGCCGCCGGCTACGCCAACCACGTGCTGCCGGCGAGCATCGGCGCCCACGCCGTCACCCTGCGCTTCCTGCAGGGCCGCGGCATACCCCTGGCCCGGGCCACCGCCTCGCTCGCCCTGTACTCGGCGGTGAAGCCGATCGCGAAGACGCTGGTGCTGCTCGTCTTCCTGGTGGCCTTCCCCGGCCTGCTGCTGACCGGCGAACTCGTGCCGGACCGGCGGACCTCGCTCCTGATCGCCGGAGCCGTGACGCTCGCCCTCGCCGGCACGGCCCTGCTCGTGACGACCGTACGGCCGCTGCGCCGCCCTCTCCTCGACGCCCTGCGCTGCGCCCTCACCGACGTACGACTGCTGCACACCCGGCCCGCGCGGATCCTCGCCCTGTGGGGCGGGGCGGTCGTTGCCCCGCTGATTCAGTCGAGCGTGATCTTCGCGGTCGGGGCGGCGCTCGGCCTGTCGCTGTCCTGGGTGCAGGTCACCTTCGCGTTCCTGGCCGCGAGTACGGCGATGGGGGCAGTACCCGCACCGGGCGGCATCGGCCCCGTGGACGCGGGGGTCGTGTTCGCCATGGTCGCGCTCGGAGCACCCGTGGACCTGTCGGCGACGGCCGTCATCGGCTACCGCGTCCTGACGGTCTGGCTACCCCTGCTGCCGGGGGCGCTGGTGCTGTCGGCGCTGGTCCAGCGGAAAGTGTTGTGAGTCACCGTCGGGCTTCGGCCGTTCTGCATGTGACCTGCGGATGTCCGACTGGTCAAACGTGCGGGGTGACAGCGGGGGCAAGCGTGTATCCGGCCGACTTGCGGCGGGCGTCCGACCTGCACGCTTCCCTGCGGCCACATCTCCTGCCGAGCGTGACGAGCAGGTGTCGTACCGGCAGGCGAGACGGGAACGTCCGCTTCCGGCCGGATCCGATCTGGCGCAATGCCGTCCGCAGGCCATGACCGAAGCGACATCAAATGGTCACGCTGCGCTTCTGTATGTGTCAGATCCGTGCACAAAACGAGGAGAAGGTTCGTAGCCCCACTCCCGACGATTCCGACCAGTAAGGACCCACCATCAAGACCCGCCGCCCCACCCCCGTGATCGCGTTCTTCGACGTGGACGAAACACTGCTCACCACCCCGGCCCGGTACGACTTCCTCCGCTACCGGCTCGGCGAGCCGCAGTACTCCTACGAAGTGGACCAGTTGGGCGCCATGGCCGCACTCGGTATCGACCCTTCCCACCTGCTGCGGACCTACTACCGCCTCTACGCGGGAACCCCGTCGGCCGAGCTGATGGAACAGGGGCTGCACTGGTACGAGGAGGTCCGCCAGGGACGCCGCACAGGCCCGCCGTTCATCGCCCAGACCCTGACCGCGCTCCGCGCCCACCAGGACGCCGGGCACCTCACCGCCCTGGTCTCCGAAGCCTTCCCGCCCTGTCTGGCCCCGCTGCGCGAGGACCTGGGCGCCGACCTCGTCCTGTGCACCGAACCCGTCCTGGACGCCGAGGGGTGCCTGACCGGCGAGGTGCGCCACCCGATGACGGCGGCGGCCAAGACCCGGGCCGTCGTCCGTGCCGCGGCCGAACACCACGCGGATCCCCGGGACTGCTTCGGCTACGGCACCCGCACCGACGGTCTCGGCCTGCTCGCCTCGGTCGGCAACCCCACTGTCGTCGACGCCCGTACGGCCCTCGTGTCGCTCGTGTAGCAGCCCGGGCCGCGGCCCCGCACAGGCAACCGACAGCGCCGAGCCCCCCTCTACAGGGATGACGCGGCACAGTGCCCGCGTCCCCGGCCGTCCCGACGCCGGACGCGGGCAGAGTGGGAGGGCGGAACGTGCGGAACCGGGAGACGGCGCCGGCCGTGCCCAGGGACGGGGCGCGGATCGGCCGGATCGGCCGCTATCCGCTGCGGTGGCACAACGCGCTGCTGGCCCTGTGGACGGCCCTCTGGTTCTTCGTGGCCGAACGCCACGGAGCCGTGTCCTGGCACTACCTGAGAACCGGTCAGCAGCTGCTCTTCCACCAGATCCCCGGCGGCGGCCTCGCCCTCTACGCCAACCACCCCGAGCTGCAGATCGGCCCGGTCAGCTTCCTGGTTGCCGGGCTGTTCGCCCCGTTCCCCGCCGAACTCGGCGAGAAGCTCGCCGACGCGTTCATGTCGGGTCTGGGCCTGTACATGCTGGTGCTGGTCGGCCGCGCCGCCGCCGACCACTACCGGGGAACGGGACTCAACCACAAACGCCTCCAGCAGCGCGTGCTGATCGCCGGGGCGGCCTTCATCCCCATGTGGGTGGAGGTCGCGGTGCGTTTCGCGCACCTCGACGACGTCCTGGCGCTGTTCTTCACCACCCTCGCCGTCCGCGCACTGGTCCGCGGCAACGCGACGGCCGTGGGCGTCCTGCTGGCCCTGGCGGTGGACTCCAAACCCTGGGCGGTCGGATTCCTGCCCCTGCTCCTGGCGCTGCCGCGCCCCGCCCGTCTGCGCTCGGCCGCCTGGGCGGCCGGCGTGGTGGCCGTCGCGTGGCTCCCCTTCTACCTCACCCACGTGGACACCCTGGCCGCCGCCCACTTCACGATCCCGAACCAGCCCGCCTCGTCCCTGCGCTGGTTCGGCGTGCACAACGCCGCCACGCCCTGGTGGGACCGGCCCGCCCAGATGGCCCTCGGCATCGCCCTGGGCGCCCTGGCCGTCCGCCGGCACCGCTGGCCGGCGGTCGTGCTGCTCGCCGCCGACGCCCGCATCGTCCTGGACCCGAGCGTGTACACCTACTACAACGCCTCGGTGCTCCTGGGCACCCTGATCTGGGACTCCATCGGCCAACGCCGCCTGGTCCCCTGGGTCAGCTGGCTGGCCCTCATCTCCCTCTACGGCAGCGCGCTCCTGGTCCCCTCCGCGTCCGCCCAGGGCCTCATCCGCCTCGCCTTCGCGGCCGGCTCCGCCGCCTACGTCCTCTTCTGGCCCCAACGCCCGCCCCGCAACAGACGCCACGGCCGGCGGGCACAGGACCGGGGGCCCGCCGCAGCCGCGGGAGTGGACCGGCGCCGAAACGTTCACCTCACCGAGCAGGAATGCGCGGTCCATCCGCCGATGTGACCATCAATTCCGGCCATGTTGATCGCAGCACGTGCAACTGCCGTGGATCGAGGGGAAGTCTGCTCATCGCACCACTAGACTCTGCGCCACATCACGACCGCACACGGTCGTACGAAGTCAGGCAAGACCGCGTCGTACGCGAGTACTAAAGGCCTCGGACTCGACGCGTAGCGTTCGCGAACGGGGGCTGCTGGTATGCCCGATGCCGATACGGCAGGTGGGTCGCTCTTCTCTGTGCCGATGGTCGTGCCCAGATCGACCGAGTACACCCGCCTCGGTGTGCCGCCGGAGGCGACGGCCGAGGAGATCCGCGCGGCGGCGGGCCGGTACGACGCCCGGCTCCGGGCCCGCGGTGCGAGCGACGAGGAGATCGCCGCCGCGCATGCCGTCAACCTGGAGAACGCCGAGGACCGCGCCGCGCACGACGCCCGGTTTCCCCCGCTCGCACTGCTGCGCCTCGCACCGACCTGGGAGCCGGTCCTCGACGAGGACGCGAAGGCTGTCGGTCTGACCGTGCTGCGCCGGGAGATCGAGGCCTTTCTGACCGCAGCCGGTGAATCCGTCCACCACCCCATGGACACCACCCGCACCGACTTCACCGGCGACTTCACCCGCACCCACCTGCTCGACGGCTTCGCCGAAGACTGAACCCGGAGGTCCCCGCCCCATGGAAGACGAGCTGCACCGGGTCGTCGGCATCGACCTCGGTACGACCTACTCGGCCGTCGCCGCATATCACCCTGACGACTTCGCTCCGAAGATCCTCGCCGACCCCGAGTTCGAGGGGGCCGGCGCCGTCGCCACACCCTCGGTCGTACGACTCGATCCGGCCACCGGTGCACTCGTCGTCGGACACCGGGCCAAGGACGCCATCCGTCAAGGACCGGGCGCCGAGGGCACGTTGGTGGAGATCAAGCGTGAGATGGGGGCGGTGTTCACCCCGGAGCTCCTCGACCTGTTCGGGGCGGGGGGCGTCTACGCGGTGGGCGACCCCGTGCGGGCCAGGCTCGGCGACGACTGGCTGCGCCCGCAGGAGATCAGCGCCCTGGTGCTGATGCGGATGAAGCGGATCGCGGAACAGGCGCTGGGCGGGGACGTCCACGACGCGGTGGTCACCGTCCCCGCCTACTTCACGGAGCGGCAGAAGAAGGCCACCGAGGAAGCGGCCCTGCTGGCGGGTCTGTATCCGCGCCAGCTCATCCCGGAGCCCACCGCCGCCGCCATCGCCTACGGCGTCGACCGGGCCGAGACCGAGCGGCAGGTCTACCTGGTGTTCGACCTGGGCGGCGGCACCTTCGACGTGTCGATCATCGAGACCCGGGAAGACGAGATCGAGGTCATCGCGACCGCCGGCGACCAGCGCCTGGGCGGCGGCGACTTCGACAACGCCGTCGTCGAGTGGATCATCCAGGAGCTCGGCGAGGCATTGCCGCAGGGCATCGAGAAGCTGCAGATCAAGGCGGCCGCGGAGACGGCGAAGCGCGAGCTGTCGCTGCGCGCCGCCACGACCGTCGACCTCGGCGGCGGGGCCCCTCCCCTGGAGCTCGGCCGGGACACCTTCGAAGCGCTGATCCAGCCGATCCTGGGCCGCTCCCTGAAGCAGGTCCGCGCGGCGCTGGAGTTCGCCGAGGAGGAGAAGGGCGTGCTGCCCGAGCACGTCAACGCGGTGCTGCTGGTGGGCGGTTCGACCCGTATCCCGCAGGTCAGGCGGATGCTCCTCGAACACTTCGACCGGGACGAGGAGTTCGTGCGCGGTGACGCCAACCCGGACACGCTGGTCGCCCGGGGAGCGGCCATCGTGGCCCATCGGTTCGAGGCCACGCCCGCCTTCGACCTGGGGACGCGGCCCACGGCCGAGCGGTCGGCGGACGAGCAGGACTACGCCGTCACGCTGATCACCGAGCACACCCTGGGTGTCGGTGTGCAGGACGGCAAGTTCAACAAGCTGATCAAGCGGGGCACCAAGATCCCGGCCCGTCAGGTGCGGACGTACACGAACCCCGAGCAGGCCCACCGCATCGAGGCGGCCATCTATCAGGGCGAGGGCGAGTACATCTACGACAACACCCTGATCGGCACGATCCACCTCGACGACATCGAGCGCCGCCCGGCGGGATACCACGAGTTCGAGGTCGAGTTCCGGCTCGATGTGAACGGTCTGCTCGGGGTGCAGGTCACCCACACCAACACGGGCCGGGAGTACCAGGCGACGTTCGACCAGAGCACCACCATCGGCCACCTGGACGAGCTGGCGGAGCGACGGGACACCCTGCGGCAGTTGTTCGCGACCGTCAGGCCGGCCGGCGAGGACGCGTCGGTTCCTCCGTCTGCGGTGCCCGTGGTGCCGGGGCCGGCCGCTCCCTCGGTGCCGGGGCCGGTCTCGCCCTCGGTGCCCGAGCCGGTGTCCCCCTCGGTTCCCAAGCCGGTCTCCCCCCAGGATGCCGGCCCCTCCGTGCCCGCTCCCGTGCCCGCCGCCGGAGCCGAGGTCGACCCCGCCGCCGTACCCGCGGAGTACCGGCGCATGGTCAAGAAGGCGCTGCGGGCGGGACGCAACGGCCAGGCGTCGCCCGCTCTCACCGCGGCACTGGGCGCGTTCTGGGACGCGGCGCGCGCCGGGGCGGACGAGGACACGCTGGACGAGCTGGCCGACCTGCTCGAGGAAGAGCTTTGACGACGACCGCCGGTTCGCAGGCCGAGGCCGTCGCGGCGGAGCTCGACGCCGAGTACGCCGGGGTCGGCTGGTGGGGCACGCTCTACCGCGCACCGCGCCGCCGGCGCTGGTACCGGCTGATCCCGGTCGAGGAGATCGACGGGGAGCAGCGGTCCGAGCTGCTGGCCTGGCCGACCCGGCCGCGCCGTCCCGATCTGGTTCCCGTGGTGCCCGGCGAGCAGGGGGAGCAGCGGCAGCTGGCCGGCCGCTGGTTCCAGGTCGTCTGCTACGAGACCGACGCGGCACGCAGCCTCGCGGACGCCCTGGCGGATCGCGAGCCTGCCGCACGCCTGGCGCCCGTGGCCGGCGCCCTGCGTGCGCTTCCGGGCTGGCGTACGGCCATCGGCCCCGAGCTGGTGGCGCTCCCCGCCGATGTCGTGCTGACCGGGCAGGGCCCGCTGCTGCTGCCGCTGCCGGGCTGGGGCGCCCCGTCGCTGGGGCAGATCTTCGCGGAGCCGGAACGCCTCGCCCATCTCACGCCGGAGGCGGCCCGCGGTCTCCCGGCGGGCGGCCGTGACCCCGCGCTGCACGCCCTGGGCGTCGCCGCGCTGCACTGCTTCGAGTCGCCGCCGGACGCCGACGCGGAGCGGTTGCTGCAACGGGCGGCCTGCGCCACCGTGTTCGCCCCGCGCCCGCGCTACAGCCGGCTGCCGTCCTGGATGCGGCGCGTGCGTTCCGTACGGGCGGTGCGGGAGGAGCTGCACGCGCTCACCGGGCCCCGGTCCGAGGAGCCCTCGGAGGTGGATCCCCTGCGGCTGGCCGACGCCCTCGACGAGGCGCGCCGCGCGATGGACCCGCTGACGGCGGTGCGGGCCCTGCGGACGGCGGGCGAACCGCGCAAGGCCGTCGGGCTCGCCCACGCGGCGCTGGTCGACCAGCCGGGTTACGGGCTGATCGTCCTCGCCGCCGAGATCGCCCACGAGGATCTCGGGGATCCGCTGGAGGCGCTGTCGCTGCTGGAGCGTGCGGTGCAGGCGGACCCGGAGCGCGCCGAGGCCTATCCGGTGCAGCTGTCGATCATCGGCGGGCTGTGGTCGGTCGTGCTGGGGCGGCTCGCCGGGGCCGCCGACGGTTCCTTCGCGGACCGGCTGCTGACGACGGCCCGCGCGGCGTTCGACCGCCTGCCCCCCGCTGTGCGCCGCGACCACGCCCACGAACTGGCCGTGTGTCTCATCGGCCGGGGCGAACTGGTGGAGGCCAACGCCTTTGTGCACCAGTGGCTGCACGACGGGGACACCCTGATGTGGTGGCGTTTCGACCTGATGCTCGACTACGCCCAGACCTTCCTGCTCCTCGACCGCCTCGACGCCGCAAAGCAGGTCGCCGACGAGGTCAGGGACGGGCTGGGGCGAGTGCGGGAGCACGGTTCGATGGCACGGCGCGACATCCATGAACACGGCATGCGGTACGCGGACTTGGTGCGGAGACTGCACGAACGGCGAGGCGGGGAGAGCGGCGCGTGATCACGATTCTGTCGGCGGTCGGCCTGGCCGTGCTGTTGTCGACGGGGGCCAGTGCCGCGTACTTCCTCGTGGTGCTGCCGCGCCGCTGGCGGCTGCCGTACGAGCAGTCGCTGGCGCTGCTCGACAGCGACGACCGGGACGAGCTGGAGCGGGCCGACCGGCTGCTCGGGCAGGCCGTCAACGCGGGGCCCCGGGGGCGGGCGCTCGACCGGATCCGTTTCGCGCAGGCCTATGTGCGGGCGATGCTCGGCAGGTACGAGCCCGCCCGCTACGGTGCCGCCGCGACCGTCCTCGACGAGCTGATCTCCGCCGAGGGCCGCACCGAACACACCGCCTACCTGGAGCTGTGGCTGCACGCGCGGCTGGAGAACCACGACCGCGTCACCGACCTGTACACGGAGCACACCGCGCTGCTGACCGCCCGCCCCGAGAGCCGTCGTATCGCCGCCGTCTCCCATCTCCAGCTGGCCGTGGCGCACTTTCGGCGGCGTGAGATGGACGGGGCGCTGCACCACTTCGACCGGGTCCGTGCGCTGGGCGAGCTCACCGACCGGATCCCGCCCGAGGTGAACGACCTGCAGCTCGTCAAGGGCGTCCAGGCGGTGTTCGACGGGCGGGCCGAGGAGGCCCGCGAGGCATTCGGTGACGCGAAGAAGCGCGCCGAGGACCGTGAACTGCCCACCACAGAGGCCGAGTTGGGGATTCTCGCGTGCGACTGGGCCGACGGCGACCCGCAGGAGCTGGGCGGGCGGCTGGACGGGCTGGCGCAGCAGGTGGCGGAGCGCCCGGCCGACGATCCGACGACGGCACTGCTGCGCACCGGTGTCGCGGTGCTGAGGCTGCTGGTGCTGCTGCGGGAGTGGCGGGGCAGGCCCGCCCGGTCCGGGGCGCCGTCGCCGTCCGACTTCCGGGAGCTGGAGCGGCGGGCGGGCGCGGTGCGCGAGGCGGATCCCGAGCTCGGCGACGCCGCCCTCGTCGAGGGCCTGGTCCGCTACTACTTCGCCCTGAGCCAGCCCGAGCGCGAACAGGCCCTCGCCGTACTGGACCAGGGCAAGGGACTCGCCAAGGGCATCACCCTGCCCGAGGTGCTGCACCTGATGGAACGGGAGCGGGAGCTCGGCGGAGAAGGCAGCGCCGTCTCCCGGTACCTCGCCCTGATCGGCGAGTTCCTGCAGGACCCCGACCGCTCCGCCGAGGAACTGGCCGAATACCGGCGTCTGAAGGAGCGGTTCCAGCAGTTCGGTGACGCGGGCGGACTCGACGACAGCGCGAAACCGCAACCGCCCGCCCCGCAGGACGACTTCAGACGCCGTTCCCAGGCACTGCGCCGCCGTATCGAGCTGATCGTGCGCCCAAGGCTGCGGGACCTCGACGAGGACGCCCCGGCCCGGCTCGCCGTGCAGGCGCTGCTGAAGGAACTGGAGGAGGCCTCCAAGGTGTACGCCGACGGTGCCGAGGTCCTGTACGGAGCGGAGCGGAAGCTCATCACCACCACCGGAGAGATCCTGCTGCCCGAGGAGAGCGATGACCAGGATCGTGCCTAGGCGATCTACGGGCGCCCGGTCCGGGCGAAGGGCCGGACTCGTCCCCTGGCGGCGTCGTACGGCGGACCGCGCCGCGCTGCTCGACCGGCTGGCCCCGGTGGAGCACCGGCCCGCGGCGGACGAGGAGCAGCTCTTCGAACAGGCGGGGCTGGCCCAGGTGCTGCTGCTGATGGTGAAGGTGGACCAGGAGGCCGAGTACCTGCTGTGCCGGGAGCTGGCGGAGCACGCGCTCGGCAGTGTGCCCGACCCCGGCGAGGTCACCGGGCTCGCAGAGGCGCTGGATGCCGGGGAGGAGCAGGTATGACCGGCGGCGGAGGCGACCGTCACTCCTTCCGTGAGATCGACCCCGTCCAGTCGCTGCGGGCGCCGTCCTTCGAGTTCACCGAGCTCAGCCGGCACGCGGAGCTCCCCGAGCACGACCGGCAGCTGGCTGAGCTGGCCCGCAGGGCGGCCACCGAGGCCGTCACCGACCGGCTGCTGGAGCTGACGCCGGTGGCCGGCGGGCTCACCGAGTTCTCGCTGGTTCTCGGCGACGACGACGAGGACCTCCTGGAGGACGGCCGGGCCAACGCCCATGCGGGCAGGTATGCCGTCGCCCTGGAGCAGCTGACCACATACCTGCGCACCTATCCCGGGCATCAGGAGGCCCGCTATCTGCGCGCGTTCTGCATCTACCGCCTGGACGGGCAGGACCAGGTGGAGGCGCTGCGGATCCTGTGGCCGCTGCGCGACGAGGAGATGCCGGACGAGCTGCGCGGCAGCGTCGACGACCTCCGCCGCGAACTGCGCCGCCTGCTCACTCCCCTCGAGATCACGGCCTACGACCGGACGTCCCGCTCCGACCCGCGGGGTGCGCTCCGCCGGGCGGAGGCGTTCTGGCAACTGGCCCCGGAGGAAGGCTCCCTGTCCCATCTGGTGGCCCTCGGCCAGGCCAGGAGCGGTGCGCTGGAGCAGGCCCTCGACACCGCGACCCGGGGCGCCGCCGAGGCGGACGTGGACCGGGAGCAGGTGGCGGCGCTGGCGCGCAGTCTGCTGCTGCCGGTGCTGCGCCCCCTCGTCGCCCCGGCCGCCACGGCGTTCAAGGACCGCAATCCGCGTCTGGCCCGCAGCGAACTGTCCCAGCTCCCCGCCCGCTGGCGCCTCCAGGCCGTCGTCAGAGACTTCGACGCCTATCTCGCCCAGTGCGTGGCCGCCCGGGGCCGCACCTCGCTGCCGGCGCCGCAGCTGCCCGAGGACCGCGCCGACGACGTCTACTCGCTGATCGCCGAGACCGACGCGCAGCAGGCCGCCGGGCTGATGCGGGACGGGCGCGACCTCGAGGCCGAGCGGCTCCTGGCCCGGGTGCTGCTACTGGTGCCGGGCTTCCGCTGGCTCAACTTCCTTTACGCGGTCTGCCTGTTGAGGGTGGGCCGCGATCCGGACCGGGCCGCGGCCTGCGCCGAGATCGCCCGCCGCGACCCCACCATCACCCAGGCCGAGGAGTTGCTGCAGGCCGTCAGGGGCTGGCAGGAGGCGACGGTCATCAACCCCGCGGTCACCGAGTACATCGCCGCGATGGAGTCCGTGCGCGGCGGGGCCTCCGCCGACCGGCTGACCGTCCTGCGCAACCGGCTGTCCGCGCTGCAGCACAAGCTCCCCACGCTTCGCTCGGCGGCCCGGACCGAGCGCGGCAGACGGACCGTCGAGGAGCTCGGGAAGGCGATCGCCGAGCGGCTCCTGGAGGTCGAGGACGCTGTCGTCGTGGCGGATCTGTACGACAGGTACGACGCCATCATGTCCACGGCGAAGGGCGGCATCCGGGACTCTGCGGCGGCTGACCGCCTGGCCCGCTCCCTCGACACGCTGGCCTCGCAGATCAAGGAGCTGCGCCGACGGGCCAGGACCAGCATTTCGGGCGGCCAGTTCGACGAACTGGCGCAGGCGGTGGCGGCCCGGCGTGCGGAGGTCGAGCGGGTGAAGCCGGGGCTGCAGGTGTCGGTTCTGGTCCGGAGGTTCAACGAACTTCTCGAGCCGCCGTCGAAGCCCGAACCGGACCCCGACGACCCCTTCTCCTCGCTGCAGGCGCTGCTCGGTGTCGCGGAGCCGCCGCGCCCGGATCCGGTCAGGCTGCTCACCGAGCTGACCCGGCTCCGCACGGAGGCCGAGGCTCTGCGCCGCAATGCGAGGGGCATGGACTCCCGGGACCTGACACGGCTCGACGAACTGCTCAGCGCGGTCCGCAGCGTTCTGGGAATGAGATGACGTGGGAATGAGATGACGACGGAAACAGCGTCCGGCGCGGACCACTGGGACGTGTTCATCAGCTACGCCCGCGAGGACTACGTCCAGGCGAAGGACCTGCACGACGCACTGACCGAGTGCGTGACCGCCGACGGCACGACGCCGAGGATCTACCTCGACGTGTCCCGCACCAGCGGCACCCCGCTCGGCGCGAACTGGCAGACCTTCCTGGAGGAGGCGCTCCCCCGCAGCCGCCACATCGTGGCGCTGTATTCGCCGACGTACTTCAAGAAGGACGTCTGCCAGTGGGAGCTGCACGAGGCGGCCAGGCTGAACCCTCCGGAGGGCGGCCGGCTCATCCCGCTGCTCATCGATCCGGCAGCCATCGAGAACGTCCCCTATGTCGTGCACGAGATCAACTGGATCTCCGCCGCACGGCCGCGCTGGCTCGACGAGTTGTGCAAGGTCGTGGGACTGCGTACGGCCGAGACCCGCACCGCCCTGCGGTTCGACACCCCGGTCGACGGCGCGGTCGCCGGTCACACGCTGCCGCCCCTGAAGGTGACCGGCTCCGCACCGGACGGCACACCCCCATGGGCGCCCGGCACGACGGTCGCCCTCTGCGCGCAACCCTCCACCGCCGAACTGACCGGCACGCTGTCCGCGCCGGTCACCGGGAGCACGGCGGTCTTCGGCGATCTCGCGTTCCGTGCACCCGCCGACGAGGTACGGCTGGTCGCGACCGCGCCCGGCTGCGAACCGGCCGTGACCCCGCCCTTCCCGGTGCGGGCGCCCGAGGAACAGCCGGCCTGGGACGAGCCCGACCGTCCCGTCCTCACGGCGCGCGGGCATCCCGTCTTCTTCCCCGACGGCCGGGCGCTGGCGGTGCGCGACGGGCGGACCCTGACGTTCCGTTCGGCGCCGGAGTACGAGGTCACGGGCTCGGCGGAGCTCAGGGAGCGGCCCCGGCTGTGGGCGCGCGGAGAGCACTGTCTGGCCGTCGCCGACTGGTCGGGGCGGGTGGTCGTGGCCGCCCCGGACGGCCGGAGTCGGGCCGTGGACCTCCCGGCACCGCACGGTGGGCGACTCAACGTGCCCGGCGCGCTGGCCTTCGCCGGGGACGTCCTGTACGTCGGCATGTGGGGCGGGTCCGTCTGGTCGCTGTCGCCCGGCGCCGAGGAGCCGGAGCGGGTGCTGGAACACCGGCCCGGCATCCAGGTGCTGGCGGCCGACGGCTCGGGGCTGCTGGTGGGTGGTTTCGACGGCAGGCTCACCCGGTACGCCCAGGGCCGTGCCGGTGCCGTGCACCTGCTGGAACCGGTGCTGCTGGCCCTCGCCCGGGTCCGGGACTTCGCCCTGGTGGTCGGCGAACACCGCGTCCACCGGCTGGACCTGACCGGCGGACGGCTGCTGCAGGTCACCCAGCCGGTCACGACGGTCAGCGGGACGCTGCCGGGCGGCAAACTCACCGCGATCGTCGACGCCGAGGGCCAGGGCGTCTCCTTCGACGCCGAGCTGGCCGTACGCGTCGGTTTCCGCACCGTGCCGGGCGCCAGGCCGGTGAGCTCCGGACAGGAGGGGCGGCTGCTGGTACTGGAGTATCCCGACGGCTCCCACGCCCTGGTCCGTGACGGCCGTACCACCTATGTCTCCGGGCACCCGATGGCCGTGTCCCCGGACGGGCGTTGGGCGGCGGTGTCGGACGGGGAGCGGCTGCTGATCCTGTCGCCCGACGAACTGGACGCGTACGACGGGCAGGGGCAGGAGGAACCGGCATGACGTCCCGTGCGGTGTTGGAGAACCGGCCCGAGGTGCTGTGGCGGCTGGTCTCCGGTCTGTGGGCGGCCCTGGAGGAGGGACGCCGGGACCTCACCGTGGGCCAGTTCGAAGCGGTCGTCGAGGCCTGCTTCCGGATCGGCGTGCATCCCGCCACCGACCCGGCGACCGCGCTCACCATGCTGACCCGCGCCCACCGGCTGGACGGCACGAACCCCAAGCACCCCTACCATGTCGGGCTGCTCCATCTGCGCCACGGGCGACCGGCCGCGGCCGTCCCCTGGTTCATGGCGGCGGCGGACCTGTCCCCCGCCAACCACCGCGTCTGGGCCCACCTCAGCCTCGCGCACCGGGCACTCGACGGACAGGACCAGGAGCAGGAGCAGGACGCCCCGGGCGAGAGCCACGGCGAGCACGCCAAGGCGATCGCCGCCAAGATCATCAAGGGTGCGCACGACTTCGCCCCGGCGGGGGCGGACGCACAGCCCTCGCTGCCGCTGCTGCGCCCCGAGAAATGCCGGTGGACCGGCATCCATGACATGGCGGCCGACCTCCGGCTGCACGGCAACACGACCAAGGGGACCAGGGACGAACTCGCCGCCGAGCTCGCGGGCATCGCCGAGCTGGCGGGCCGCCGCCGCGGTGGGACGGCGGCGTTCACCGTGCTCGCCGTGCAGTGGATGGTGTACGGCTATCCGACCGCGACGGTACGCCGGCTGGCGCAGCGGCTGCCGCCGGACGACGGTCCCGCGATCCGCATGCTGCACCTGGTGTGCGACCTGTTCGAGACCGACCTCGCCGAACTCCCGGCCCGGCTGGCCGACTGCCTCGCCGAGCGCTCCCTGCCCGATGTGCTCATCGCGCTGATCCACCGCCGGCGCCTGTTCTGGCGCCCGCTGCGGTTCCCGGACCTGGGAGCGCACGCGGCGGCGCGGGAGTTCACCGACGGCGATCACGAGCGGCACGAGAAGGCGCTGAAGGCAGCGGCGGAGAAGCTCGACCCCGGTCCGGACGAGCCGATGGCGGACGTCCCGCAATCCACCTCCACGGATCCCACCGCGCCGGACACACGGGGTCCCGACGAGACGCTGGCGGCGTTCGAGGCGTCCGCCGCCGCCCTGACCGGCCTAGCCAAGGACGTACAGGCCCACGCCAGGAGCCTGGCCTCGGCCTCAGTGGCGGACGTGGCGGAATACACCCGGATCTCCGGCGACCGGGACGTGCTCACGGACCTGGTGAAGCGTCTGGAGGCCCTGCGGCAGACGCGGTTGGAGGAGCTGCAGCGGTTCCAGGGCACCGAGCCGTCCGGTCTGGTGATGGCCGTCGCGGAGTTCCAGCGCCGGCTCGGGGAGTGCGAGGCCTCCTTCCAGGAACCCCTGGGCAGTCTGCGGGCCATCCTCAGGAGGAAGGTCGACAAGAAGCTGGCGGCGAAGGCCAAGGACTTCCCGCCGACCACACCCGCGCCGACGGACCGGGCGCTGGCCTTCGAACACCGTATGACCGCCTTGGAGCAGCCACCCGATACGCCGGCCCCCGACTCGGCGACCACCGGCGCCCCGACCCCCGACGAACGACTGGCCGAGTTCGAGGAGGCGGCCGCTCAGGTGACGGGCCTCGTGAACGACGCCCTCGCCCACGCCAGGTCCCTGGCCCGGTCCTCCGTCGACCAAGAGACCGACCACGCCCGCGTCGCCGGAGACCACGGCGTTCTCACCGACCTGGTGCACCGCCTGGAAGCCGTACGCCAGGGTCGGCTGAAGTCCCTGCACCAGCTCAGGAAGACCGAAGTCTCCGGGTCCGGTCCGATGATGGCCGTCGCGGAGTTCCAGCGCCGGCTCGAGGCGTGCGAAGCCTCCTTCCAGGAACCCCTGGGCAGTCTGCGCGCCATCCTCAACAAGAAGGTCCGCAAGCAACTGGCCGCGAAACAGGCCGAGTTCGCGACGGTCGCGCCCGTACCCTCACCGCCCGCCCTGGCGCTCGCGGAGCGCCTCTCGGACCTGGAGGAGGGCACCCCGGACCTGGCGGAGCAGCAGCCCCGCACGACCGGTGCCGCCCCACCCGCCGACCGGCGACCGACTCCCCCTCCCCCGCCCGCCCATGCCACTCCACGTGAGCGGGTCGAGCATGCCCTCGCCTCCGCCGAGCACGGCCTCGACGCCAACTTCGCTCAGGCGTGGCAGACGCTGGACGCCTATCCGGCCGGGCTGCGCAACCGGGAGGCGGTCGTGCTGCTGCGCACCTGGCTCGGCGGGCAGCAGGCGGAGGCCGATCTGCGGCTGGGGCGGACGACGGCGGCGCGGCGGCGCTGGAACGCCATGCTCACCGACGCCCCCTCGGACACCGCCGTGCTGCGCAACCTCGCGGTGGCGCAGACCTCCGCCGGGGACCTGGTCCAGGCCGCGCAGGCGTGGAGCCGCTATCTCGAAGCGCTGTATCTGGAGGCGGTGCTGGACGGCGACCTGCGCCGCGGCGCGGCCGAACGCGCCGAGCTGCACCGTGTGCTGGCCGCGTCCTTCGGCACGGCCCCCCTCTGCCCGCGCCCCACGGCCGACCGGGACCCGGACAAGGGCCCGGGTCAGGTGGTGCCCGTGCTGGCAGGCTCGGCCAAGGTCTCGATCGCCGTCGCCCACCTACGCCTGGAGGAGCTCAACCACGCCCTCTCCCACCGCGCCGCGGCCCTGCTGCTCGGCATCGACCGCAACATCAAGGCCGACCGGGCGGACGCCGCACTGGCCGCCGCCCTGGACCGCCGCAGGGCCGCCGTCGAAGCAGCCGTAGCCCTGCTCCCGTCCAGGATCCGGGCGCCCTTCGGGAAACTGTGCCGCGAGCGGATCGACGAGGCATACCGCGAGGCCTCCCGGACGGAGGGGCGCACCCGGAAACCGGGGGACGAGGCCGAGGAGGAGGCGCACCGGGAATGGGCGCGCCGCCGGCTGCTGTGGAAGGTGCAACTCGCCGATGCCGTGCGGGGCGAGGACGCCGAGTGGCCGCTGGCCGAGCACTCCGGCGACGTGATCGCGGGCCTGAACCGCATCGACGCGCTGGCCCTGGACCCGGCGGACGACGGGCTGCGGGTCAGCGCCCGGCAGATGGGCGTGCAGGGCGATCCCACCGCGCTCATCGAGCGGTACAACCAACTCACCGAACTCGTCTGCGACTTCGCCCTCGGTCAGATCTACGCGGCGGCCGAGGAGGCGGCGTCCGGTCCGGCCACACGGCACTTCGCCGACCGGTTCCGGCGCGCGGCGCGCTCCTGGGGGCGCAACAGCGACATCATCCCCGAGCAGTACGCCGACCTCCTCGACGACCCGCAGCGCCTCTACTACGCGTCCGTGGAGTCGGCGTTCGGCATCCTGAAGGAACTGACGCGGTCCGGCCGCCCGGCCGACGACGGGGAACGCGGCATCCTCACGGCTGCCGCGACCGCTCTGGACCGCTGGGTGCAGCGGCTCCCGGGAGCCACCGGCCCCGCCCGCACACTGGCCATGGTTCTGGGCGCCCTCGACCGGCACGACGAGGCCCGGACGGTGTTGTCCACGGCCAGGCGCGAGGCGTTCGGCGAGAAGGGGCGCCGGCACGTCGCCCTGGCGACCGTCCGTCTCGACATCACCGGCGAGCGGTTCACCGAGGCGGTCGACCTGCTGCGGGAGCTCCTCGACGACGACACGTTCGACGAGGAGCAGCTGCGCGATCTGCTCACCGACGCCTACAACCGCTGGATCAACTCCGGGAAGGAGGCACCCAGCGCGTCGGACATCGCCGAGGACTTCGCGCGGTGGGCGGACCCCGACACGGTCAGGAACCGCCGACTGCTGGTGGTGGCGGCGACCCTGACCAAGGACCGGAGCCGTCTCGATCCGGTCGCCGCTGCCCGTGCCCTCGCCGAGGACCTGGGCCGGCTGTCGGAGCAGGATCCCGACAACGTGGAGGCCCACTACCACCTGACCGTTGCGCTCTACCAACAGGCCCTGGCGGTGCGCAGACAGATGCAGTCCACCGCCGACCACACACGCGCCCTTCTGCGCAGACAGCTCGGTGACGCGGTGGCGGTCTGCGCGGAGCGGGCGTCGAACCTGCTGAGCTCCGGTGCACTCACCGACGAGGAACGACTGGACAACATCCGGGAGATCCTCCGAGCGGTACGCCCGCAGAAGAACAACTGACTCAACCCTCGTCCGACGTCAGCCGCAGCCTGTCTCAGTGAATGCGGATGCCTCCACTACCCGTCGAGACCGTGAGGGAATGGGATGCGCCACGGCTGTTCGGCACTTCCACCTCGGGGGTGGAACCCCTGCTGTGGGCCAGGACGCTGTAGCCGGCCCCCGAAGGCACGGCGAGGTCGACAGCCCCGTCCTTGGTAGCGATGTTCACGTTGGCCGGAGCGCTTGTGAAGGCTGCCTCGACCGCGCCGTCAGTCGTGGAGACGCCGGCCTGCTGCGACGCGGCGTCGGACAGTGTGATCTGCCCGTTCCCGCTGTGCAGGGACAGCGGCCCGGTCGGGTGCTTGACGGTGATGGCACCGTCCCCGGTGCGCAGGTCGAGACTCCCGGCGAGGCCCTCCGCGACGATTTCGGAATTCCCGCTCTGCACATGGGCGCGCATGGAGGCGGGGAGCGTGATGTGCAGTTGGAGATCGCACGAGCCGGAGCAACCGGCCTTCACGGTGGCGGTGTTGCCCGACTTCGACGTCGACAGCTGGGGGCGCGCATCGGAATAGTCGCCGGTGGCGGAGACCCGTACGTGCGAATCGTCGCCCGCGCTCAGTGTCACCCCGATACCCGGAGTGTCGACCTTCAGCGCCATGCCGGGCTGGACGGCGAGCCGGCTCGTCTGCGAGTAGCTGGTGCGGTGCAGTGCCGTCGTGGGATTGCACCCGGTGAGGACAACGGCGGTCGAAAGCGCGGTCAGAGCGATTCCGACGGACCGCCGGGAAGCGCGAGTCAACGTGTTGATTTCAGAACTCCTCGTCTGAAAGGAGGGGAGCCCCCTTTCCCCGTCATCGCCAACGGCGCGGGGAATCGGTCAACTTCCCGATCAGGGTCCAAAAGCGATCTGCCTGAACGCTAGCCAGTCGGCTTCGGGGCGTGGTAGCAGGGAAGCCCACGAGGTGACGGTAGGGATAACCCACCCATGCGCCGGGTGTGCCGGGGTGCCGGCAGGGCGGGCCGCCCGGGCCGGACCGCACACCCGCTAAGGCAGCTCGACCACCGTCGCGGCGTAGGACAGGCCGGCTCCGTATCCCAGGAGCAGGGCCAGCCCTCCGGAGCGGACCTCGCCGGCGCCCAGGAGCGCGTCCATCGCCAGCGGAATCGAGGCTCCCGAGGTGTTGCCCCTGGTGACGATGTCCCGGGCGATCACCACGTGGTCCGGCAGCCGGATGCCTCTCGCCAGACCGTCGATGATGCGCACGTTGGCCTGGTGCGGGATGAAGGCGTCCAGGTCGCCCGCCCGCAGTCCCGCGGCGTCCAGTGCCTGCTGGGCGACCTTCGCCATCTCGCAGACGGCCCACCGGAACACCTTCTGGCCGTCCTGCCGCAGCGCCGGCCACCTCTGGTCGGGCGCGTCGCGCACCGCGTCCCAGGGCACGGTCTGCGAGATGGCGTCGGCCTGTGAGCCGTCGGCGCCCCACACCACCGGGCCCACGCCCGGTGTCGACGCCGGGCCGAGGACCACCGCGCCGGCACCGTCACCGAAGATGAAGGCGGTCGACCTGTCCTCGAGGTCGAGCAGATCCGTCATCCGTTCGGCGCCGATCACCAGGACGTGCTGCCCCTTGCTGCGGACCATGTCCGCAGCAAGGGCCAAGCCATGGACGAAGCCGGCGCAGCCTGCGGAGATGTCGAACGCGGCGGCTCTGACGGCACCGTTGCGGTGCGCGATCACCGCTGCCACGGCAGGGGTCTGCCTCAGATGGGTGAATGTCGCGACGACGACGCAGTCGACGTGCTCCGGCAGAACTCCTGCCGCGGCGATCGCCGTCTCCGCGGCGAGTTCTCCCAAGAACCCGACGACCGGCGCGGTCTCCGGCACGGTGCGGCCCGCGACCGGAACGCCGATGCTCACGTCCCACTGCCCGCTGTACCTGGCCAGCAGCGCCGAGAACGCGGTCAGCAGCGTCATGAAAGGGCTGGCCTCGTGCCGTCGGCCGAGGCCGATCACCTGTTCCGCCGGCGGCGCGGGGATCCTGACGGGCACCAGTGCGCCGCGCGAGTCGCGCTCCGCCGGGCGCGGGTGGTCCGTCGGCAGCTCCGCGGGGACCGCGCCGCGCAGCTCCTCGCGCCAGAACGCGAGCTCCTCGGTCAGGCTCTCCTTGTCCCTGGACTTGCGCTGCCACACCGCGTAGTCCGCGTACTGGACACCCGGGACGTCCAGTTCCGGTTCCCGGCCCGTGTGGTAGGCCGCGCAGATCTCCTGGAATTCCCGTTCCAGCACGGTGGCGGACCAGCCGTCGCAGGCGATGTGGTGGATCGTGAGGAACAGCAGCTGTTCCTGACCGGCGCGGCAGTCCTGATCGGCGTGGCGGGCCAGCAGCGCACGCCACAGCTTGCCCGAGGCGAGGTCGAAGCCGGCTTCGAACTCCTCGCGGACCAGCTGCTCGAGGTTCGTCGGGCCGTCGATCACCCGCAGGTCGACGGGGCCGGCCGGCTCGATGATCTGCAGGGGCTCGCCGGCGCGGCTGACGTAGCGGGTGCGCAAGGACTCATGGCGGGCCGAGAGCGCCTGAAGTGCCCGGCGCACCGTGTCCGGGGCGATGTCACCGGGCAGGCGCAGGAACAGAGGGACGATCCACTCCGCGCTGTCCGGGTTCATGGTGCTCAGCAGCCACACCCGTCGTTGCCCGAAGGACAGCGGAAGTGCCTCGTCGCGGGAGACGGTCTCGATCGGCGCACGGGCGGTCCCCGCGGTCCGCACCAGCTCGGCCTGCTGTTCCACGGTGACGGCCTGGTAGAGGTCCGCGAGGGCCACGTCGTTGCCGGTGGTGAGCCGGAGCTGTTCGGACAGCTTGGCCAACAGCAGTGAGTAGCCGCCGAGTTGGAAGAAGTCGTCCGTGGCGCCGATGTCGTCGAGGTCGAGCAGCTCGGCCCACACCTCGGCGACGGCACGCTCTTCGGGGGTGCGCGGCGCCACGTAGGGCGGGCGTTCGGAGTCGAGCAGCAGCAGGGGCTCCTGCGCCCACATCGGGTCGGCGTCGTCCTCGGCGCGGCCGAGGTGCTCCAGCGTCCCGTCGTTGCGCCGGCGGACGACGGCGCCGGTGCGCAGCATCCGGCTTCCCGGCTCGCCGTCGGGGTCGGGCAGGAAACGCTCGGCGGTCGCACCGGGCCTGCCCGACCACGCACCGGACACGGCGACATGCAGTTCACCGGGCAGGCCAGCGGGCAGGGGCTCGCCGAACTCGTCGAGCACGGCGACCCGCGTCCCGTCGAGCGGAGCGCCCAGCAGCGGTGCCTCGGCGCCGTGTTCGGGTTCCCTGTCGAGCAGGGTGACCGGCAGTCCGCATACGGCCTGTCCGTAACTGATCGCCAGGCGCGCCGTGGTCACGGCGGAGAGCCGTCGGTACGTCTCCGCGTCCGTGCCGGGGTCCAGCTCCGGTGCGTCGGAGAGCACCAGGCGCAGGGTGGGGCACTGCGGCCGGCCGGACAGGTCCTCCAGTTCGCGAGAAGGGGGTGGGGGACGGCCAGTACCGTGCCTTGGAACTCCGCCACGGCCGCCGGCACCGCTCCGGCGTCCGGTGCGTCCCCGAGTGCCGGGAAGATCGCCGTGGCGCCGTTCACCAGGGTTGCCAGCAGGGCGCCGTAGCAGGTGGCCTCCTCGACGGGGGCACTGAAGACGACCCGGTCGGACGGGGACAGGTCATGCTGCCCCGCCAGCGCGGAGGCGTACGCCGCCAGGGTCCCCCAGTCGATCACCAGACCGGTGTCGCTCGCTCCGTAGCTGAGGAACGCGGGATCGGCGGCATGGTTCGCCGCCTCCTCCCACGCGTCGTCCGGGCACGACGCGATCTCCTCCCGCATCGTGTCCAGGCACAGCACCTCGACGCCGCCCTCCGGGTCGGGGGCGCTCGTGCCCACGCTCAGCAGAAGGTCGATCCGCGCATCGCGCGTGATCGACGCGAGCCGCTCGCCGGGGAGGGACTCCGGCAGGAGGACGAACGCGGCTCCCGTCTTCCAGACGCCGAGGAGGGCCACGATCAGGTCGGTGGCGGACGTCAGCCGCGCACCCACCACGCTGCCCGGTCCCACCCCACGGCGCCTGAGGAAACAGGCCATTCGGCGGGCTTCCGTCTCGAATTCCCCATAGCTGATGTGACGACCGTCCGCTACGGCGGCAATGGCGGTCGGGGATTGCGTCGCATGCTGCGCGACGACGCGGTGCGGAAGCGTATGCCGGGTCACAACGGCTCCTGAGGTCAACAACGTAGGGACAGTGCACTCGGGGATCAGCCCGACAACGGAGCGGCAGTCCGCGGCTCAGCACACCGAACCGTCGGCCCCATGGCCGGCGGAGGTTCAAACGAGGCATGTCCGCACAGGCGTCGGTGATTCTCCGCTGCCGCATCGTCAGTGTGTGCCAGTGCTCTATATCGGCCCTATACGAGTGAAGGCACGCCGGTAAAGCAATACGCCGATGCCCGGGAGATTCGGATTCTCCCGGGCATCGGCGCGGTCGGCGAGGGAAAGGAGCGGCAGTGAAGTGCCCCCTCAGTGCACCTGGATTCCTCCGCTGTGGGTCTTGACCGTGATCTGGCGCGAAGCGTTCCGGTCGACCGGAAGTTTGACATCGGGCGTCGAGTCGGAACTCGTGGCGTCGATGTAGTAGCGGGAACCGTGCGGCACGCGCAGGTCGACGGCTCCGTCGCCGGTCGCGATGTTCACGTTGGTCGGAGCGCTCACGAAGCCGGCATCGACCGCGCCCGCGCCGGTGGTCACGCTGGCGCTGGCGGAACGGCTGTCGGCCAGGGTCACCGCGCCGTCACCGGTGTGCAGGTTCAGCGGACCGGACGCGTTGTCCACGTCGATGGCCCCGCTGCCCGTCCGCAGATCGAGCCGCCCCTTCAGATCGCTGACGGAGATCGCCGGGCCACCGGTGTCCGCCTTGACAGCCAGGTCCGCCGGCAGCTTGATGTGGAGCTGCACCGAACAACCGCCGCCGGGGCACGTACCGACGACGGAAAGGCCCTGCCCGGACGGCTTGACCGAGACCCGGGGAGCGCTGTCGTCATACCCTCCGGTGGCCTTGACCTCGAGGTGTGACGAATCGCCGGGGCTCAGGGAGACGCCCATACCGCCGGTGTGCACCTCCAGCAGTTTCCGGCCACTCGCGTCGGCCTGCCAGGAATGGGAATAGGGGTGGTTCGGGCGCAGCAGTTCGACGGTGCCCCAGCCGGCGAGAGCAATGACCGCGACGAGAACGGCGAGACCGCCGTAAATGATTCCACGACGCTTTTTCGATGCCATACTTTGTCAAGCTCCCAGATAGCGTAGAACAGCGAGCACCCGGCGGTGGTCCCCCGCTTCGGGCTGCAAGCCGAATTTGGTGAAGATGCTGCGGATGTACTTTTCCACCGCAGCGGCACCGATGACGAGTTCCGTCGCGATGCCTTGGTTCGAGCGGCCCTCCGCCATCGCGTTGAGGACCTCCCGCTCTCGGGGCGTCAGCGACGCCAGAGGGTCCCGCTTCCGACTGCGCGCCAACAACTGTTTGACCACCTCGGGGTCCAGCACGGTGTCACCGGCATTGATGCGCTGCAGTGCATCCACGAATTCGGCGGCGTCGGACACACGGTCCTTGAGCAGGTAGCCGATGCCGTTGTCATTGCTGTCGATCAGATCGAAGGCGTACCGCTCCTCCACGTACTGCGACAGCACCAGCACGCCGACGTCCGGCCACCGGCTCCGGATGACGAGCGCTGCCCGCAACCCCTCGTCGATGAACGTGGGCGGCATACGGACATCCACCACACAGACATCGGGCTCGTGCTCGGCCACGGCACGCAAGAGCGCCTCTCCGTCGCCTACGGCGGCGACCACATCGATGTCCTCCTCCGTGAGGAGCAGGACGATTCCCTCACGCAGCAGCGCGGAATCCTCGGCGATCACTACCCGCATGGAATCTCCACCTCGATCACGGTCGGTCCGCCGACGGGGCTGTCGATGCGCAGCCGGCCGTCCACCGCTGAGATCCGGCCCTCCAGGCCGGAAAGGCCGCTGCCCCGGGCGGGATCCGCTCCGCCCTGCCCGTCGTCGCCGATCGTCATGGTGAGCAGGTCGCCCTCCCGCCTGATGTTCACCCACGCACGACTGGCCCTGGCATGCTTGGCCACGTTGGTCAACGCCTCCGACACCGTGAAGTACGCGACGGCTTCCACGGTGGCCGAGGGCCGCGGCTCGGCCTCGACATCGAGTCGCACCGGTACCGGCGCCAAGGCGATGACTGCGGAGAGCGCCGCTTCCAGACCTCGGTCGGTGAGCACCGGGGGATGCAGGCCGCGCGCCAGGTTACGCAACTCCGTGATGGTGTACAGCGTCTCGCGGCGTACGTCCTCCACGAGCTTGCCGGTCATCTCGTCCCCCGACTTCTTGAGCCGGGAACTGGCCCGCCCCAGGGTCATCGACATGGCCACCAACCGTTGCTGCGCCCCGTCATGGAGATCACGCTCGATGCGTCGTCGTTCCGCTTCGGCCGCGTCGACGACACGGGCCCGGCTTTCGGTCAAATCCTTGACTCGTTCCATCAGTTCCATGCCCGGGGGACGCGAGAGCAGCGTGCGCCCGAGGAAGAGGTCGAGCGCCATGAGCGGCCTGACCAACAACGGGGAGACGAACGCACCGAAGAGCAGCGCCAGTGCGGCGATCAGGAGCATCGAGGGCAGGCCTGCCAGTATCCACGGCCCCACCCCCACCTGTCCCCGGGGAAGGAACCGGTAGTAGGCCGGCAGCAGCACCAACATCAGGGGTACCGCCCAAACCAGCGCCACGCCCACGGTGGTCACCATCGACACCCCTGTCAGCAGGGTGAAGTAGGTGATCAGCCGCCAGGTGCAACGGCTGCGCGCGAGCGCCACCATCGACTGGAACGACCGCCAGGAGCAAGGTGGTTGCGGCGGTTCGGAGATCCGCACTCCGGAGGTGACGGCGAAGCGCAGGCGTTCCAGGGCCGCGAGCCGGTAGAGGGCCCACCCCGCCGCCACGCTGACGGGCAGCCCCACCAGTCCGAAGGGCACCGCGCACAGACCCGTTCCCAGCACCGTGAGCACGACCAGGCCGGCCGTGGCCATGACGCCGTCCAGGGCCAGATGTGCGCAGACCCGCCACAGAGCCGACGACGTCAGCGCCCGTAACGGACTGCGGGGCACCGTCAAGTCCGGCGTTGGCGTGCCGGCACCGTCGCCGTCGCCGTCGCCGTCGCCGTCGTGAACATACTGAGCAGTGTTTCCTGTCAACTCATCGCCCGACTCTCGTTCCGTGAGAGCAGGACGAGGTGTTCCCTGTCTCACGCTGTTCCGTCGACAGGACCGTAGCCGAGCCGATGCGAGCAGGTCAGCGAGGAGATCCGACAGATGAGGGGTAGGGATAACCCGCCTACGAGCCGGTGGGTTCGCGTGGCCGACGCCGACGAACTCGAGCGGCACAGTGGAGGTATGACAGAGCAGCAACTGACCGTTGCCGGCGAGCCGGCACGACCCGGCGAACACGATGTCGACCAGTTCCTCGCCCGCTATGGCGACGCCATCGACGACCGGGTCGGTGAAATCATCGACGAGGTACTCGAAGATCGGTTGCGACACCATCAACGCGTCCCCGTCCGGCTCCTGGCGACCACGGTTGTCGCCGCCACTGTCACCTCCTTGATACTTACGTCGTACAGCCCGACGGCCGTTGCCATCGTGTGGGCCGCGACCGCGGTGATCTGTGTTTCACTGACACACCGTGCTCGGCTGTCCAAGCATGTGTAGTCCGACCGGGCTGGTCGCCAGCATGGTGACGGCGCGCGTCCATGGCCGCGGCGGCGGAGTTGTGTGGACGACCGCCGGGATGTCCTCCACAGCGATCTCCGCCGGGGAAATCGCCCCTCGACCCGTGCGCGCCAGATGGCACAGGAATTCCCGAGTCTCCGACGGCAGTCGATTCACGGACAGATACAGGCTTCGCCTTACGTCGAGATCTCCCACGCGCAATTCATCAAGCCTGGTGCGGGGATTACTCAGCCGAGCCACGAGCCGGGAGGCGGACCATTGAGGCCTGGCCGCGAGACGGGTTCCCACAATACGCAATGCCAGCGGCAAGCCGGCACAGTGCGCGATGATTTTCTGGGTCTCGCACGAAGTAGGGCTTATTCGCCCCTCTCCCGCCACCTTCGACAGCAGCAGCAACGCATCGACATCGTCCATGGGGTCCACCGCGAGGGTGTTCGCCTCGGAAATGCTGACCATTCGGGTGCGCCCGGTGATGAGCACAGTGGGTTCCGCCGTGTTCGGCAGAAGTGACTCCAGTTTTAGATCGCCGACAGCGTTGTCGAGGAACACGAGGGCCCGCTTGCCGAATGTTGCGGCGCGAAACAGCCTTATCAAGTCGTCCAGGCTCTCCCGGCCTGCATCAGGCCTCTCACCGAGAGCACTCAGAAGGGCGACCAGGACTTCCTCGGTCTCCTTGGGCTCCCCATCCGCACGGCAGAGATCAACGTATATCTGCCCGTCGGGGAAGGCCTCGCGCATGTCGTGTGCGGCCTGCATGGATCGCTATGTGATTGTCCAGGAACGCCATTTCGCCGGGCTGGAGCACCAGGGACGCGGACACCTCCAGGAACGCGGCGCGCAACAGTTCCAGCGCGTCTTTCGCGGTGTCGTCGAGCGGCGAGGTGGCGTTGAAGTCCACGCGGACGTTCGGGTCGTCCGGTATTCCATCCAGCACGGGGTGTCCCTCCGTCGAGTTCGCCGACCGGAACGAGGGCGGGGCCTCTGTCACGAAGCGCGGCTCGAAGAGAACGTCCCGGACGTCGTCCGGAAGGAGCCGGGCCGCCCGGCGCACCGAGGAGACCAGCGTGCCGACCGTCCCGGAATGGTCGTTGCGCAGGCACAGCAGCCCGACGAAGTCTGGTCTGTGAGCGTGGAACGCGTTCTCCACGTGTAGTTCGAGCGGGATCGAGCCGCCGTTGCTCTGGGACTCCTCCCGCCCCGGCACCGGTACGACGTTCTGCACCAGCGCGCCGGATTTCTCGTCGCGGTAGGCAACGACTTCGCCCAGGTACAGGCTGATCAGTACGGCGACGGCGGCTGGTACGGTCGCCGTGCGTTCCACCGACTCCGCGACGGTCGGCGTCGCGGGCAGGCCGGGGTCGCCGACCGGGAGGTTCCGCAGGGCCATCACCGCGTCGTCGCCCGGGTCGTGCCGGAACCGGCGGACCACCTCCCGCAGCCGCAGGGGCAGCCGGCTCGTCAGCTCCCGGGCCTGTGCGAGCCACTCCCGGTCGTCGACCTGGCGCCGCCCGGCATCGGCCAGGAGGGCCGCCACCTGCCCCAGCTCATTCCGTTCGCCATCGGTGAGCGTCAGGTCGAACTGGGCGCGCTCGGGCACCGGGGTCCCTTGATTCATCGTGTCCACTTTCTCTCGTCGTCCTGGAACTCCCACACCGCCTTGGGGAAACCCAACGGCGAATCCACGCTGCAATGCGAAGCCATATTTGTTCGATATGTGGCCGGTGTTGCCGCATGTGCGCCGGGCGCCGCCAGGGCTCGGAACCGCTCGCCGCGGCAACGACTCTCTTCACGGTTCGGTGTTCCCCGGAGCAAGGCGGGTGCCTGGGCGTTGGCGGGCGTATCGGCGGCGGCAGCCGCTGCCGCCTGGTGGGCGTCCGACTCCGCGCCGTACCCCTACGCACAGCACTGGATTCTCGATCTGCCGCTGCCGTTCCTCACCCAGGAGCGGCTGAACGGCCTGCTCCGGCCACAGCCCGGCCTGCGCGTCCTGGAAATCGGCCCCGGTACCGGGCTGCAGGCGCTGGAAGTCGCTCCCCAGCTCGGCCCTGAGGGCACGCTGGAGATCGTCGACATCCAGCAGCAGATGCTGGACCATGTGATGCGCCGTGCCGCCGACCGGGGCATCGGCAACATCGTCCCGACGCTGGCCGACGCGCGGCACCTGCCCTACGAGAGTGCGAGCTTCGACGCCGCCTACCTGGTCACGGCACTGGGTGAGATCCCGGATTTCCCGGCCGCGCTCCAGGAGTTGCGCCGGGTGCTCAAGCCCACCGGTCGTCTGGTCGTCGGTGAGTTCTTCGACCGCCACCAGGTCCGTCCGGCGGCTCTGGCCCATCACGCGAACGCCGCCGGGTTGCACGTGACCCGGCAGATCGGGACCGTGGTTGGCCTGCTACGCCCTGCTGGAACCATGTGCGTCGGCCGGCGGGAGCCATCCCCCGCAGGTTCCGGCCGCTACCGGGGCGGTACCGCCGGTGACGGCTGCCGACCCCCTCTGATCCCCCGTCGGGTCGGTCCCGTCGAGGACGACCATGACCGGCGCCGGCCGGTGGCACTCCCCCTCGCACATCCGTGTGGCCACCGGCCGGCAAACCAGCTCCCCGCTGCTGTGCCGCGGACGGATGGTGGAACGCGATGTATCCGCCCGTGGCCGATCAGGCTGCCATGCGGATACTCGAGCTCACGGCTCGCACCTCACTCCTCGTCCGGCGTCAACCGCAGCGAGATCGAGTTGATGCAGTACCGCTGATCCGTAGGCGTCGGATACCCCTCGCCCTCAAACACGTGCCCAAGATGCGAACCGCACCGAGCACACCGCACCTCGGTCCGCACCATCCCGTGCGAACGGTCCTGGATCAGCTCCACCGCGTCGGTGTCCTTCGGGTCGTAGAAGGACGGCCAGCCGCAGTGCGACTCGAACTTCGTGGTGGAGGTGAAGAGTTCGGCGCCGCAGGCGCGGCAGGAGTAGACGCCCGTCGTCTTGGTGCCGGTGTACTCACCCGTGAAGGCCGGCTCGGTCGCAGCCTGGCGCAGCACGGCGTACTCGGCCGGGGTCAGCTCCGCACGCCACTGCTCGTCCGGCTTTTCGACGTCGTACGACATGAAGCTCAGCCCCTTACTTCGCGAGACGGTCCAGGATGCGCGGTCCGAGGTCGGTGACGTCGCCCGCGCCCATGGTGAGAACGAGATCACCCGCCTTCGCCATTCCCGCGACGGCCTCCGGCACGTCCGCCTTGTCGTGGACCGGCGTCACGTCCGCGCCCGCGGCCCGCGCCGCGTCGATGATCAGCTCGCTGGTCACGCCGGGGATCGGGTCCTCGCGGGCCGGGTAGATGTCGAGGACGACCGACGCGTCCGCCAGCGCCAGCGACTGCCCCATCTCCTTGCCGAGCTCCTGCGTCCGCGAGAACAGATGCGGCTGGAAGACGACCAGGATCCGGGCCTCGCCCGCCGCGGCGCGCATCGCCTCCAGGTCGGCGGTCATCTCCGTCGGGTGATGGGCGTAGGAGTCGATGACCTGGACACCGGCGGCCTCACCCTTCAGCTGCAGGCGCCGCTTCACACCGGTGTACGCGGCCAGGGCCGGCGCCAGCTCTGCCGCGGGGACACCCAGCGCGACGCCCGCCGCGAGCGCGGCCACGGCGTTGTGCGCGTAGTGACGCCCGGGAACGGAGACAGTGAAGGTGAGCTCCTGCCCGTCCAGCAGGACCGTGACCTCGCTCTTCAGCCCCTGCGGGACGACCGACAGCACCCGTACGTCGGCGTCCTCCGCATCGCCGTACGTGACCGTCCGCACCGAACCGGACACCCGCCGCGTCAGCTCGCGCGCACCCTCGTGGTCCGCGTTGATCACCAGCGTGCCGCCGGGCACGATCCGTCCGGCGAACGTCTCGAAGGACTCGTAGATCTCGTCCATGGACGCGTAGTTGGCGTGGTGGTCGAGCTCGACGTTGAGGACGATCGCGACCTCGGGCGCGTACTTGTGGAAGCTGCGGTCCGATTCATCGGCCTCGGCGACGAAGATCTCGCCCTCGCCGTGCAGGGCATTGGAGCCGGGGGCGTCCAGGTCGCCGCCGATCGCGTACGACGGGTTCAGGCCGAGCTCGCTCAGCGACACCGCCAGCATCGAGGTGGTGGTGGTTTTGCCGTGCGTACCGGCGACCGCGATCGGCCGCAGGCCGTCCATCAGCGCGGCGAGGGCGTCCGAGCGGTGCACGACCGGAATGCCCAGCTCGGCCGCGCGGGCCAGCTCCGGGTTGTCCTTGCGGATCGCCGACGACACGACGACGCAACTGGCGTCGTCGGCGAGGTGGTCCGCCGCATGCCCGATGTGCACGGTCGCCCCCAGCGCCCGCAGCGCCTCGGCGGTAGCGGACTCCTTGGCATCACTGCCGGCCACCTTGGCTCCCCGCTGCGCGAGAATCTTCGCGATCCCGGACATCCCGGCGCCGCCGATGCCGATGAAGTGCGGTCGGTCCATGGCGGGAGGAAGGGTGCCGGGTGCCATGCGTGTGTCTCCCTGTGCGCGGTGATACGGCGGAATGTTCAGCGCCCCAGCCTATTGCCTAAGGTGACTGCACCCATCCAGGGGCGCGGGGCTGTATCAATTCGCGGCTCCGCCGCGTGGGCGCGACCAGCAACAACGCGCCCGTACTCGAAGAACTACACCTCGCTGTGCGAGAACAACTTGAGCACCGGCACCCCCACCTTGTGCCGAGCCCGAGAAGCCCAGTCCCGATGGAAGAACTCCTCCACGTAGTGGGGATCCGTCAGCACGATGACCTCATCGGCGTCGATCTCGTCGACGAGAGCCTTCAACGCATCCAACGGATGATCCTCGATCAGCCGCCCCTCCGCCCCGCTCCCAGCAGCCGTCAGCGCCTGCAGCGACACCTCGAGCGCCCGCTCACCGAAATCCTTCGCGGCCGCCCCTTCAGGGACGTCCCGCTCGCGCGCGACTTCGTCCAGTTCGCCGAGCGCGACATCGTCGATGGCCCGCAGCAGGCGGTCCGCCTGGTCGCCGCGGGGCTGGAGCAGCACGTGGAAGAAGACCTCCTCGTCCCCGTGCAAGCTCGTGACGAACTCCACGTCTGCGGACGTCAGGGCCTTCTCGATCATCAATACGCTTGTGAACACCGGGCGCCCCTTCTGCGGAAACCATCCTGCCCCGTGGTGTCACGGGGACTGCGAGATTCAGTGTGCCCGCCCGAAGCTAAGCGGAACGGTTGATTCCGCCGATTTCGGGACCGGCGGTACCGCTGAACGATTCTCAGGACCGCTGGTAGCGGGCAAAGAGAAACCCCTCCTCCTCCAGCAGCGACGCGAGGACGAAGCGTTGCGGAACCGGGACCGACGGCCCGCCCGCGATGCGCTGCGCGTCGCCGGCGGTGAGCATCGGAGAGATGGCGAGGCAGAGCTCGTCGAGCACCCCGGCGGCCACCAGCTGGCCGAGCAGCCGGGGGCCGCCCTCGGTCAGCAGCCGGGTGTACCCGAGGTCGCCCAGGGCCGAGACCGCGCGGGCGGGCTCCACGCCGACGCCGTCGCCGGCGATCACCACCCGGGCGCCGGCCTTTTCTGCGGCGGCGACACGGTCGGGAGGCGCAGCGGCGCCCGTGAGGACCAGGGTCGGCACCAGCGGCGAGGTGAACAGCGGAAGGGAGAAGTCCAGGCCCAGACCGGCGCTGACCACCGCGATCGCGGGCGCCGGCGCCTGTCCGGCCGCCTCCCGCCGCGCCGCGAACTCCGCACGCGCGCGTGCGGGCCGGTACCCCTCCTGACGTACCGTTTCCGCACCGACGACCACGACATCCGCCAGCCCGCGCAGGGTGCCGAAGATCCGCATGTCGGTCGCGCTGGAGATCGGCTGCGACCGACCGTCGTGCTGGGCGGCACCGTCGAGTGTGGACACCATGTTGGCCCGCAGCCACGGGACGGGCCGTCCACCGGCGGTGGGCTCGGGGTAGGCGTAGGCGGCGGCGAGCTCGGCGAGGCTCCACTCGCGGTCGGTCAGGGCCTCGGGAACACCGGCCTCACCGGACACACCCTCCTCACCGGGAGTTCCGGGAGTCTTCGGCACTGTCTCGTCGGTCACAGGGAACAGGCGTCGCATGTCGTGCAGTGTGGCACGGCCCTTAGCATGGGGAACCGTGTCGTCCTCCCCTTCCGCCCCCGGCCTCAGCCCGATAGCCGACGCGGCCCCGCTGTCCCTGTGCGCCCGTGCGCCGCACGTCCCCGCGGACCGCCTGGTCGCCGAGATGGTGCCGCCGCCGCGCTTCGACTCGGTCCGCTTCAGCACCTACATACCGGACCCGAACCAGCCCAGCCAGACCGAGGCCGTCGGGGTCCTCGAGGGCTTCGCGGGCGGGCTCGGCGGGGCGCACGCCGTCGGCGGCGGAAAGCGCGGCTTCTTCGGGTTCGGAAAGCCCAAGGCGTCCAAGCCCCCGGCCGGCCCCCGCGGCGTCTACCTCGACGGCGGTTACGGCGTCGGCAAGACCCATCTGCTCGCCTCCCTCTGGCACGCCACCCCGGCGGAGCCCGCGCTCAAGGCGTTCGGCACGTTCGTCGAGCTCACCAACCTGGTCGGCGCCCTGGGCTTCCAGCAGACCGTGCAGACGCTCAGCGGCCACCGCCTCCTGTGCATCGACGAGTTCGAGCTCGACGACCCCGGCGACACGGTCCTTGTCTCCACCCTGCTCGGCAGGCTCGTCGACGCCGGTGTGGCACTGGCCGCCACGTCCAACACCCTCCCCGGCAAGCTCGGCGAGGGCCGTTTCGCGGCGGCCGACTTCCTGCGCGAGATCCAGGGCCTGTCCGCCCACTTCCGCGCCCTGCGCATCGACGGCGAGGACTACCGCCACCGCGGCCTGCCCGAGGCACCGGCCCCCTTCTCCGACGAGCAGGTGACCAAGGCGGCGTACGCCACCGCGGGCGCATCGCTCGACGACTTCGCGCACCTCCTCGACCACCTCGCCAAGGTCCACCCCAGCCGGTACGGCGCGCTGACCGACGGCCTGAAGGCGGTCTGCCTCACCGATGTCCGCCCCGTCCCCGACCAGGCGACGGCCCTGCGGCTGGTGGTGCTCGCGGACCGGCTCTACGACCGTGAGGTACCGGTCCTGGCCTCCGGGCTGCCCTTCGACCGGCTGTTCAGCGAGGAGATGCTGAACGGCGGCTACCGCAAGAAGTACTTCCGGGCGATCTCCCGGCTCACCGCGCTGGCGCGAGACGGCAAGCGACTCGCCGAGATCGACTAGTTCACGCCACCCCACCAGCGCATTTCAGGCTCTCTTCAGCCGGAAACGTTAAGTTAACCCTGCAAACAACTTTGCACGGCTAACCTGTCTCTTGACCAGTCGTTGACCAGCAGCTGACCCGCCATTGATCAGTGGTTGAGCTGTCGTTGGTACATACAAGAGGCGTGAAGTTCCAGGAGGGGGGCGCATGTTCCGAGTCACCACGGCCCGGACCGCGGTTGCGGTTCTCGCCGCCGCCCTGCTCGCCCTCCAGTTCTTCGCACCCAGCGCATCCTTCGCACCCGCGCACACGATCCGTCAGGTAGAGGCCAAAGCCCAGCCCGGAATCAAACTGTCCGGCAAGGCTCTGCGCAACGAGACGGTCACGCACCGCCACTGCGACTACTCCGGGGACCCGACCGGTCCCCTGCGCACCCGCGACCGGCACCGCACCGTCGACTTCACACCCGAGGACGCCGAGCGCGGACTACTGGTCCAGGACCCGGCGGCCGCTCACGAGCCGGCCGTATCCCGGGCTCCCAGGGCGTCGAGACCCTCGACGCCCCACTCTCCGGCAGCACTTCAGGTCTTCCGCTGCTGACAGCAGAGCAGTTTTCCCCCACACCTGTCCTGCCCCACCCCACACCGACGCGCCATCGCGGCGCGCCAGGAGGAGTCACCACATCATGCAGCCCCTCATCGACAACGCCCGTACGTTCGGACAGCGCCCTGAGGAGTTCGCCAAACTCGCCGAAGGCCAGTCCCCGCAGGTGCTGTTCATCACCTGCTCCGACTCCAGGGTCGTCCCGGCCCTGATCACCGGCGCCCGCCCGGGCGAGCTCTTCGAGCTGCGCACCGCGGGCAACATCGTCCCGCCGTTCGCCTCGGAGCACCCCACCAGCGAGGCGGCCACCATCGAGTACGCCGTGGAGGTGCTCGGGGTCAACGACATCGTCGTCTGCGGCCACTCGCACTGCGGCGCCGTCGGCGCCCTCGTCCGCGGCGACGACCTGACCGCCGTACCGGCCGTGCGCGACTGGCTCGCGCATGCGACCCCGCGCCCGGCAGGCGCGGTCGAGGACCCGGCCGTCACCGAGGGCGTGCAGAGCCACGTCCTGACGCAGCTGCTGCGGCTGCGCTCCTACCCTTTCATCGAGAAGAAGCTGAAGGAACGTCAACTGTCCCTGCACGCCTGGTACTACGAGGTCCACACCGGCGCCGTCCTGGCGCACGACGCCGGCTCCGACGCCTTCGCGGCCCTGTGAGCGCCACGATGACCAAATACCCTCACCTGCGGCAGGACTTCGCCGCCTCCCTGGTCGTCTTCCTGGTCGCGCTCCCGCTCTGCGTGGGCGTGGCCGTCGCCTCCGGTGTGCCGGCCGAACTCGGCCTGGTCACCGGCATCGTGGGCGGTCTCGTCACCGGTTTCATGCGCGGCAGCAGCCTGCAGGTCTCCGGGCCCGCGGCGGGTCTGACCGTGCTGGTCTTCGAGGCCGTGCGGGAGTTCGGGCTGCCGGCCCTCGGCGTGATCGTCCTCGCCACCGGCGCCCTCCAGATCCTGATGGGCGTCCTGAAGCTGGGGCGCTACTTCCGGGCCATCTCGGTCTCGGTCGTCGAGGGCATGCTGGCCGGCATCGGGCTCGTCCTGATCGCCGGGCAGCTCTACTCGATGGCCGACGCGAAGGCTCCGGCCTCCGGGCTCGACAAGATAGCCCAGCTGCCCGGCGCGCTGATCGACGCCGTCGGGCAGACGGACGCGCTGGCCTCACTGGGGCTCGGCGCCGGCACCATCGCGGTCCTCGTGTTCTGGAAGCGGATGCCGAAGCAGGTCCGCACGGTCCCCGGTCCGCTCGCGGCCGTGGGTCTCGCGACCGTCGCCGCACTGGCGTTCTCGCTGCCTGTCGCCACCGTCGAGGTGCAGGGTCTGCTGGGCTCCATCCAGCCGCCCCCGCTGAGCGCCTTCGGCGATCTCGCGAACATCGGGCTGCTCGGCACGATCGTCGCCTTCACCCTGATCGCGTCCGCCGAGTCGCTGTTCAGCGCGGCGGCCGTGGACCGGCTGCACGACGGGCCGCGCACCGAGTACGACAAGGAACTGATCGCGCAGGGCGCGGGCAACGCGCTGTGCGGTGTGCTCGGCGCGCTGCCGATGACCGCGGTCATCGTGCGCAGCGCGGCGAACGTCCAGGCGGGCGCGCGGACGAAGGCGTCCCGCGTGCTGCACGGCGTGTGGCTGCTGCTGTTCGCCGCCCTGCTGCCGGACGTCCTCGGCTACATCCCGATCCCGGCCCTCGCGGGCATCCTGGTGTACTCCGGCGCCAAGCTGATCCCCGTACGGGAGATCGTGTCGCTGTGGCGCGAGCACCGCGGCGAGGCGCTGATCCTGGTCGTCACGGCCGTGTCGATCGTCGCGGTCAGCATGTTCGAGGGCGTCCTGATCGGCCTGGCCCTCGCCGTCGTCAAGACCGCCTGGGAGGCCTCGCACATCAAGCTGGAGGTCGTCGACAAGGGCGCAGGCCCCGTCCAGGCGTACCTGTCGGGCAACGCGACCTTCCTGCGACTGCCGAAGATCCTCGACAGTCTGGAGGCGCTGCCCCAGGACCGCCCGGTCGAGCTGGACCTGTCCGGGCTGCACCACCTCGACCACGCCTGCCGTACGGCTCTGGAGAACTGGGCCGAGCGGCACAGCACGGTCGGCACCGAACCGGTGCGGGTCACGGCCGCATAGCTCGCCGGTAGCTGGTCCCGGGTCCGTCGTGGCCCGGGACCAGCCACCGGGCATATCGTTACAGGAGCAGACATAAGGCGCCTCTGACAGAGGGGGTCGTCATGCTCCCTGAGCTAGTGACGGCGGCCGTGGTGGCCGGTTCCGCAGGGCTCGTCTACCTCGCCGCGGCGGCGAAGGTCGTCAAGCAGTACGAGCGCGGGGTGATCTTCCGGCTCGGGCGGGTCGCCGGTGCCGTACGGGAGCCCGGCTTCACGATGATCGTCCCGTTCGTGGACCGGATCAACAAGGTGAACATGCAGATCGTCACGATGCCGGTGCCGGCCCAGGAGGGCATCACCCGGGACAACGTGACGGTGCGCGTGGACGCCGTCGTCTACTTCAGGGTGGTCGACGCGGCAAACGCGCTCATCAAGGTCGAGGACTACAAGTTCGCGGTCTCCCAGATGGCGCAGACGTCTCTGCGGTCGATCATCGGCAAGAGCGAGCTGGACGACCTGCTCTCCAACCGCGAGAAGCTCAACGAGGGCCTGGAGCTGATGATCGACAGCCCGGCCGTCGGCTGGGGCGTGCAGGTCGACCGGGTCGAGATCAAGGACGTGTCCCTGCCGGACGCGATGAAGCGCTCCATGGCCCGGCAGGCGGAGGCCGACCGGGAGCGGCGGGCCCGGATCATCAACGCGGACGCCGAACTCCAGGCCTCCAAGAAGCTGGCCGAGGCCGCCAAGCAGATGTCCGAGCAGCCCGCCGCACTCCAGCTGCGGCTGCTGCAGACGGTGGTCGCGGTGGCCGCCGAGAAGAACTCGACGCTCGTACTCCCGTTCCCCGTGGAGCTGCTGCGGTTCCTGGAGAGGGCGCAGGAGCACCAGCCGCACCAGTCGCCGGCGCCCCAGCAGGACCACCAGATCGAGAAGTGACACGTGCTACGCGCGTGGTTCCCGCACCGGGCGACGGGTGATAGACACAGCGGCGTCACAGTTCCTGTCCGCCAACAGGAAGGTTGCACCCTTCTATGTCTGCAACACGACGTCAGATCCTCGCCCGCACCGGTGCCCTGGGAGCGGGCATCGCTTTCACCGGGGCCCTCTCCGAACTGTTCGCGGGAACAGCCGCCGCCCAGGACCTGGGCCGCACCGGCTACGGCCCCCTGGTCCCCGACCCGAACGGCCTGCTCGACCTCCCGGAGGGCTTCCGCTACCAGGTCCTCTCCCGCGAGGGCGACCAACTCCGCTCCGGCGAAGGCCCGGTGCCCTCCAACCACGACGGCATGACCGCACTGCCGGCCGGGGGCAGCAGCGCTCGCCTCGTACACCTGGTCCGCAACCACGAGAACCGCCCCACCGCGAAGTTCCCCGTCCCCACCGTCGCCGGTCTCACCTACGACCCGGCGGGCAAGGGCGGTTGTACGGCCCTGACGCTGGACGCCCGCAACAACACGGTGCTGGACGAGCGCGTCGCCATCGCCGGTACGGCCGTCAACTGCGCGGGCGGGCCCACCCCTTGGCGCACCTGGCTGACCTGCGAGGAGACCGAGGACAAGGCCGGCACCAACGGCTACACCAAGGACCACGGCTTCATCTTCGAGGTCGACCCGGCAGACCCGCACCACACGGGCGCCGTCCCGCTGACCGCGATGGGCCGCTTCCAGCACGAGGCCGTCGCGATCGACCCGAAGCGCGGAATCGTCTACGAGACCGAGGACGCGTTCCTCGAGCCCTTCGGCCTCTTCTACCGCTTCCTCCCCAACAAGCCGCTGGGCGGCGTCGGTTCACTGCGCGCGGGCGGCCGGCTGCAGGCGATGCGCGTGCCCGGCGTACCCGACCTGTCCCCGGTCCAGGACCCGGGCGCCACCTTCGACGGCATCGAATGGGTCGACGTACCGGACCCGCTCGCCGCCCAAACCCCTGTCCGGCTCCAGGACTTCGGCCCGAAGGGCATCACGCACGCGCAGAAGCTGGAGGGCTGCTACTGGGGCGGGCGGTGCGTGTACTTCGTGTCGTCCTTCGCGCACAGCGCCGAGGGCTCGGCTGCCGACCACTACGGCCAGATCTGGCGCTACGACCCCTCGGCGCGCCGCCTGACCCTCGTGATCGTCTTCGGCCCGGACTCCGACGTCCAGCTCCCCGGCGAGTCCCCCGACAACATCTGCCTCGCCGCCGGCGGCGGCCTGATGGTCTGCGAGGACGGCAACGGCGCCCAGCACGTCTTCGGCGTGACGAGACAGGGCGAGGTGTACGCGATGGCACGGGGCCGGCAGGCGATCACATCAGCCGCTGCCGCGGCGGGCGGCGCCCCCGACGCCCCGGAATGGGGCGAGTTCGCAGGTGTCACCTTCTCCCCCGACGGGCGCACGATGTTCGTCAACTGCTACACGCCCGGCACGACGTTCGCGGTGACCGGACCCTGGCGCAGGTAGCGGGGGCGCAGGGGCGCGACTAGCGTTTCGTACATGCACCGCAGGCTCGTGATCCTCGCCGCCGCGGCGGCGGTGGGGCTCGCTTCGGGGTGTGGGGACGACGGCGGTGGCACGTCCGTCCCCGCGCCCAGCGCCGCGCGGCGGATCACGGTGACGAGCAGCGCCTTCTCCGACGGCGGCACCGTCCCCCGCCGCTACACCTGCGACGGCGAGGACGTCTCGCCGCCGCTGGACGTGTCCGGCGTACCGGACACCGCCGCCGAACTGGTCGTGCTGGTCGAGGACCCGGACGCGCCGCGCGGCACGTTCGTGCACTGGCTGATGTGGGGAATCGACCCGCACGACACCCACTGGGCCGCCGGACAGGTACCCAAGGGCGCCACACAGGGCCGCAACGGCTTCAAGAAGAACGCGTACGGCGGCCCCTGCCCGCCCAGGGGCAGGCCCCACCACTACGTCTTCTCGGTCTACGCCGCCGACAAGGCCCTCACCCTGTCCGCCGACGCCACGGCCGACGACGTCAAGCGCGCCCTTACCGGCCACACCGCGGCCTCCGGCACCCTGACCGGCCGCTACGGGCGCTGACCGCCGGGGGCTGACCGGCGACCGGTGCGGCGATACGCGATTCGCCCGATTCATCCCGTTATGTTCATAGGATGATCAGTCGAGTTCGCGTACGACATGTGCCAGTGCGCCATGTATGCGTACGCCATGCAGCGGCCGCCTGTGCACTCGGCGCCGCGCTCACCGCCTGTGGCGCCCCCGACGCGCCCCATGCCGCTCGCCCGGCCCCCTCCGCGACCTCTGCCGTCCCGTCCCGGCCTCCGACCCTCGCGCCGGGCCCCGCCGGTCTCACCCCCGTCTTCAAGAACGGCCCGCGCACCCAGGGCAGGACGGTCGCGCTCACCTTCGATGCCGACATGACCGCCGATCAGGGGGCGCGGGCTGCGGCCGGCGAGCGGTTCGACAATCCGGAGCTGATCGCGACGCTGCGGGCGCTGAAGGTGCCGGCGACCGTGTTCATGACCGGGCGGTGGGCGGACGAGTACCCCGTGCAGGCGCGGTCCATCGGGCGGGACCCGCTCTTCGAGGTCGCCAATCACTCCTACAGCCACTACTCCTTCACCGGGGACTGCTACGGCCTGCCGACCGTCTCCGGGGACCGGATGCGATCGGACGTGGAGCGGGCGTACGCCGCGTTCCGCAGGGCCGGGGTGGAGGACGCGATGCCGTACTTCCGCTTCCCGGGCGGGTGTTACGACCGGCAGGCCCTGAGGGCGCTGGCCGCGACCGGTGTCACCGCCGTGCAGTGGGACGTGGTGAGCGGGGACGCCTTCGCCACGGACGCGGACGCCGTGGCCCAGCAGGTGCTGGAGGGGGTGCGGCCGGGGTCGGTCGTCGTCATGCACTGCACGCGCAGCGCCGCCCCGGCGACCGAGCGGGCGGTCCGACAGATCGTGCCCGAACTGCGCAAGAAGGGCTACCGGTTCGTGAAGGTGTCCCAGCTGATCGGGGCCACGAGGGCGCGGCAGTGAGCGCCCCATAAGGGGCGCGGGGCTCTGACATCAGCGGCTCCGCCGCAGGGCGCGACCAGCCCCCACCGGCCCGCAGGCTCATTACCGCGATTCCAGCGGAGCGCCTGCTCAGGGTGAGCGCCGGGACGTGAGGGCGCAGGCCGCTGCGATCGCCGCTGCCGCGAGGACGGCGGCCGCGGCCAGCGGCACCAGGGGTACGGGGACCCTGCCCGACTGCGAGCCGGCGACCAGACCGCTGACCGCGGCCTGCGCCGGCGAGCCCGTCGCCACCGCCGACAGCAGCGCCGTGAGCAGCATCGCCGGGACCGCCCGGCCGGGCGAGCGCAGCACCGGCCAGTTGGTGAGCGCGCCGACCGCCGTGCCGAGCAGGGCGCAGGCCAGCGCGGCGAGGAGTCCGGACGCGGCGGCCGGGAGCAGAGCGATCCGGGTGCGGTTGTCCGTGCCCGTCGGGGCGCTGATCAGGGCCACCACCAGGGTCGCGGCCGTGCCGAGCGCCGCCGCCGCGATCAGGGCCACCAGCAGCCGGGCCAGATGCGCCCGCCCCGGCCCGGAGGCCGCGGCCACGCACGCGCGTGCCGCGGGCGGCTCGACGGTGACGCAGATCCGTACCAGCCAGGCGGCGACGGGCAGCAGGGCGGCGGCCGTGTAACCCAGCGAGTCGAGGATCGGCTGCCCGCTCTGCACACCGATGCCGAGGAACGCCGCGTACAGGATGACCGGCGGCAGCCAGCGCTGCGAGCGCACGAGAAGGGCGGCCTGGTAGCGGAGGAGGGCGGTCATCGGCGGCTGTCCTTGTCGAGGCGGGTGTCGAGGGGGTGCACGCTGACCACGTGCCACGGCGGGCGGGCCGTCAGCAGGGTGCGCAGCACGACGTCCGAGTGGGATGCGGGCACGGTGAGGCGGTAGGTGCCCGGCGCGGCCTCCTCGGCCGAGACGAGTGCGCCCAGTGCGTCGGTGGGCGGCTGCCCGCCCTGCGGGCCCTGCACCTCGACCACGACCTGCGGGCCGTCGGCCGGTGCGGTGCTCTCGCGCGTACGGCGTTCGAGGGCGCCGTCGCGCACGGTGTACGTGGTGTCGGGCGCCCCCGCGAGGCGGCGCGGGTCGTGGTCGACGAAGACCACGGCGCCGCCGGCGGCGGTGCGCTCGGCGACGGCCTGCTCCAGCTCGGTGCGGGCGGCGGCGTCCAGGCCGGTCCAGGCCTCGTCGAGGACGAGCAGTTCCGGCTCGGCGAGCAGGGCCTGTGCGACGGCGACCTTCTGGCTGCTGCCCTTCGACAGCTCCGCCATGGGGGTGCGGGCGTAGGCGGATGCGCCGAAGCGGTCCAGCCACTCGCCCGCGGCGCGGGTCGCGGTGCGGGGGGAGAGGCCGTGGATGGTGCCGAGGTGGGTGAGGTAGCCGTGCGGGGTGAAGGGGAGGGCCGACGGGAAGCGTTCGGGGACGTAGGCCGTGCGGGGGCGGCCGGTGATGCGGCCCTCGGTGGGGGCGTCCAGGCCGGCCAGGAGGCGGAGGAGGGTGGACTTGCCGGTGCCGTTCGGTCCTTCGACGCGGGTCAGCGTGCCCGGCGTCACTGCAAGGTGGACGCCGCGTAAGACCCAGGGGCCGCGGATGCCGTAGCGGCGGCCGACGTTGTCGAGCCGAAGATCACGTTGCATGGAGGCATCTTCGCAAAGTGGCGTTGTCCGGCGCCCCCTTAAGGTTGGCTGGTGTGAGCCACGATGTGACGTCCCCCAGCGACAGCCCTTTCCGGTCCGAGCCCACCGAGCGCGATCAGGCACCGCAGTTCGTGCTGCCTCTCGTCGTGCACATCGAGAAGGCGGCCCCGCCCGCCCGCACCGACGCACTGGAGACCGCTGCCCGGGCCGTGCTGGTGATGCTCAGTGACGAGCGGTCCCACGGGGACGGGGAATGGGCCCAGGTCATGCGGGACTGGCAGGACGCCCGGATCCGGAAGGTGGTGCGGCGCGCCCGCGGCGCCGAGTGGCGGCGGGCCGAGGCGCTGCCCGGGATCACGGTGAGCGGCAAGTCGGCGGAGGTACGGGTGTTTCCGCCCGTACCTCTGGACGGGTGGCCCAAGGAGCTGGCCAAGTTGCAGGTGTCCGGTACCGATCTCGACGACCCGGAGCCGCCCGCCCAGGCGGATCCCGCCGTACCCGTGCTCTGGCTGAACCCCGACCTCGACATGTCCGCCGGGAAGGCGATGGCGCAGGCGGGGCACGGCGCCCAACTGGCCTGGTGGGAGCTGTCGGACAAGGAACGCGCGGCCTGGCGGGACGCGGGCTTCCCGCTCGCCGTACGGAGCGCCGATCCGGGACGCTGGGGTGAACTGACCTCCAGCGGGCTGCCGTTGGTGCGTGACGCGGGCTTCACGGAGATCGCGCCCGGCTCCTGCACGGTGGTGGCCGATCATCCGGCGCTGCGCTGACCCGAGGACGTGCGCGTTGGACGTACGGCTTTACCAGCCCTTTGGTTCTTTACCTGTTGTTTGAACAACGGGGGCGTCCCGCGCGTACCTCCTGGCATGCGGATCAACGGTACGGCCCTGCTCGTCGCGGCCCTCGTCGCCACCCTCGGCGCACTCGCGTTCCCCGTGTGGTCGTACGCCGACCGGTCGGGCACCGGCCAGGCGAACGTCGCGGCGGGGACCGTGAACACCCAGTGGGGTCCGCTGACCGCCGCCGACCGCGATCTGATCGTGCGGGTGCGACTGGCCGGCCTGTGGGAGCTGCCCGCCGGGCAGCAGGCGATCGAGCGCGCGCCCAGCCAGGCGATCAAGGAGGCGGGCGACCACCTCATCGTCGGCCACACCGACCTCGACAAGCGGGTCCGGATCGTTGCGGCCCGGCTCGGCGTCGAACTGCCGAACCAGCCGAACGAGCAGCAGCAGGGCTGGTTGCAGGAGATGAGCGCGGCGACGGGCACGGAGTACGAGTACAAGTTCGTGAACCTGCTGCGCGCCGCGCACGGCAAGATCTTCCCGGCCATCGGCACCGTCCGGAACTCCACCCGCAACACGCTCGTACGGCAGCTGGCCTCGGACGCCAACCAGACGGTGCTCGACCACATCACGGTGCTGGAGAAGACCGGCCGGGTCGACTTCGACGCCATCGCCAACGACGCGGTGGCCGGCACCACCGCCAGCCCGACCGGCCCGTCGGCGCCGGTACCCGGCCAGGTGGCGCCCTCGGCACCGGCCGCCGGGGCCACCGGTGACGTCAGCACGACCTCCCGGCCGTCGCCGGGCGCGCCGGGCACGGTCAACACGAACCGGCCGGATCCGCAGGACTCGGCGGGCGTACTGGAGTGAGCGGGCCGGGGCGGGCCCAACCTCAAATCTTCCTCTGAAGGTGCACGGGGTCGGGTTCGCCTCCGGCCGCCGGGGCCATACCCCCGTCACGTCCGAGAAAGACGACGTCGAAGGAGACGACCGGCAGGGCGGACCGGATGAACGCCGAGGAGGGGACGGACCATGGAGCGACTGGGAACGGGCATCGGGTGGCGACCGGAGATCGCCGACGCCGTGGAGCGCATGCCGGGAATCGACTGGGTCGAGGCCGTGGCCGAGAACGTGTGCCCCGGGCACCTCCCCGAGTCGCTGCAGCGGCTGCGCGCCCGTGGGGTGACCGTGATCCCGCACGGCGTCTCGCTCGGCCTCGGCGGCGCCGACCGGCCCGACGAGAGCCGGCTCACCGCACTCGCCGAGCGCGCCGAGGCGCTGGGCGCGCCGCTGGTCACCGAGCACATCGCATTCGTACGGGCCGGCGGCCCGCTGACCGCGTCCCCTCTCCTGGAGGCCGGGCACCTGCTGCCCGTGCCGCGCACCCGCGACGCCCTCGACGTGCTCTGCGAGAACGTCCGCATCGCGCAGGACGCTCTGCCCGTGCCGCTCGCCGTCGAGAACATCGCCGCGCTGATCTCCTGGCCGGGCGAGGAGATGACCGAGGGGCAGTTCCTGTACGAGCTCGCCGACCGGACGGGCGTACGGCTCCTCATCGACGTGGCCAACCTGCACACCAACCACGTCAACCGCGGGGAGGACCCGGCCAAGGCGCTCGCCGAACTCCCCCTGGAGGCCATCGCATACGTCCACGTCGCGGGCGGCTTCGAACGCGACGGCGTCTGGCACGACAGCCACGCCCACCCGGTGCCGAAGCCGGTCCTCGACATCCTGACCGACCTGGCCTCGCGCGTCTCGCCGCCGGGGGTGCTGCTGGAGAGGGACCAGAACTTTCCCGAACCTGCCGTGCTGGAGGGGGAGTTGGAGGCGATTCGGGGAGCCGTGGAAAGGGGGGAGAAGGAGCGTGCGATACGGGAAGAGACGGCCGCAGCCATGGACGGAGAGGCGGTGGCGGTCGTGGGCACCCTCGCCCCTGTCACCGACCCCGCCCGCCAGCGCCTCGGGCTCGCGCAGGCCGCCCTGCTGTCCGCGCTCGTCGCCGGGACGCCGGTGCCGGAGGGGTTCGACCGCGTACGGCTGGGGGTGCAGGCACGGGCGCTCGCCGGGAAGCGGGCGGATGTCGTCGCGAAGGTCGCGCCCGAGCTGCCGGAGATCCTCGGGGACGCCTACCGGCCCGCCTTCCTCGCGTACGCCCACCGTCACCCGATGACCGGCGGCTACCGCCGGGACGCCCTGGACTTCGCCGGGCAGCTGCTGCTCGCCGGGCGTCTCGAGGAGGGCCGGGTCCGGCGGGAGCTCAGGGAGTGGTGGCTGGAACGGTCGGGGCCCGTGCCGCGGTCGCAGCGGCCGACCGTACGCATGGCCAGGGCGGCTCGGCGGGTGCTGCTGCACCGCTGACTGGACCGGGGGCTGCGTTTTCCGGGGCTGTTGAACCCCGCAGTAATATGCGGTGCCGTAGGAGGCACCATGCGACCGCGAACACCCGTTACCGGCCGAGGCATATTCAGCGGCACCGGGGTCATCATCGTCGGCCTGACGGCCACCCTGGCAGCGCTGATCTTCCCGATCTGGTCGTACGCCGACCGGTCCGGGACCGGGACCGGTGTCAGCGTGCTGAACGCCGAGACCGTGTCGACGCAGTACGGGCCGCTGTCCGCTCTCGACCGCGACTTCGTCACAAGGGTCCGGCTGGCCGGCCTGTGGGAGCTGCCCGCCGGGCAGCAGGCCGAGCAGAAGGGCACCACCCAGGCCGTACGGACCGCGGGGCAGCACCTCGTCGAGGGGCACACCTTCCTCGACCAGCGGGTACGGGACGTGGCGGCCAAGCTCGGGCTCCCGCTCCCCAACCAGCCCAGCGACCAGCAGAAGCAGTGGCTGGCGACCCTGAACGCGGCGCAGGGCACGGACTACGACAGCAAGTTCGCCAACATCCTGCGGTTGGCGCACGGCAAGGTGTTCTCGGTCGTCGCCCAGGTCCGCGCGAGCACCCGCAACTCGCTGGTGCGCGCGCTCGCCGACGACGCGAACACGACCGTGCTGGACCACATCAAGGTCCTGGAGGCCACGGGCTACGTCGACTGGGACGCGCTCGCCCGGGACATGGCCTCCGCGAGCACTCCTGCGCCGGCCGGCTCGCCCACGGACCCGGGCCCCGCCGTCCCGGTCGAGCCGTCGTACTCCCCGACCTACACGCTCCCGCCGGCCGCCTCCAGCCCGCCGCCACAACAGCCGTAGCCCCCCCCACCTGCACCCCAAGCGGAACGTCACGTACCGACAACGCTCCGTCCGGATTGTGAACAGGGCATGGCGTTCCACCGAGCATCTGGCATAGAAACGCGGCATGTTCTGGGTGCTTCTCCTGCTGCTGGCCTGGGCCGCCGCCGGCACCGCGTGCACGCGGTTGTGCCTGGCCGCCGTGCGTGCGGCGGTCGGTGACGCAGACGCCGGAGCGAATGTCCGGCGTCATGATCTGACGCTCTACGAGGCCGCGTTCCTGTCCGGCGGGCCCGGCCGGGTCGCCGATCTGACCATGGTCTCCATGGCCCGGCAGCGGCGGCTGCTGCTCGCCCACACGGGCTGGGCGACGGTCGTCGACCCACGCGGCCGGGACGACATGGAGCGGTCCGTCATAGGGGCCATCGGGCCCGAGGGACAGAGCCGCATCGCCCCGGTCCGGGCCGCGGCGGCCAGCGCGGACGCGGTCGCCGGACTCGCCGACCGGCTCGTGGACGCGGGCCTGGCCGTGCCCGCCGGCACCCGGACCACCGTCGCGGCCGGAGTGCGCCAGGTGCAGCGCGCCGCGGTGGCCGTGCTCGTGCTGGGCGCGATCGCACTGCTGGTGCCCGCCCAGCCGGACATGCCGCGCGGCCTGGTCGCCCTGTGGTTCGCCCTGCCGCTCGCGCTGACGCTGAGCTGTCTGGCCATCACCCGGGTCGAGGCCCATCCGTACTCGCGCTGGGCCTCCCCGGCCGGGCAGCGGCTGCTGGGCGCCCTGACCCGGCGCGCCTCGTACGGTGACGACCGTACGTACCTCACCACCGTCGCCGTACGAGGCGTCCGCGCGATCGGCGAACCGGACCTGCGCGCGGCCTTCGCGCACCGCGACCAGTCCTGGCGCGAACCGCACGCCAGGGGCGCATAGGGGGCATTGAGGCCGACACCGCCGGGGCGGTGCTTGCCTTCTGCATGCACCGAACGAAACATCCCTTTTGTCGCTGCCATGCTCCGAAGGGATACGTCATGAGAGCTGCCGCCCTCTACTCGGCCGCCGGATCCTTGCTCCTGACGGCCCTCGCGGCCGCCCCGGCCGGCAGCGCACCCGTCGCCCCGGACGGGGCCGAGCTGCACGGCACGGCGGTGGCCGCCGCGCGTGCCCGGGCGGCCGGCATCGAGTTCGGGAAGTGCGCCGACGCGCAGGACACGCCGGGCACCATGGAGTGCGGCACGGTGTCCGTCCCGCTCGACTACGCGCATCCCCGCGGCAAGCAGATCAAGCTGACCGTCAGCCGGGTGCCGGCCACGCACAAGGACCCCCAGAACAGCAAGCGCCGGGTGCCCCGGCAGGGCGCCCTGGTCTACAACCCCGGCGGGCCCGGCGGCGACGGTCTCTACTTCCCGCTCGTCGGCCTGCTCCCGGAGTGGAAGCGCCTCGCGGCGGCCTACGACCTGGTCGGCTACCAACCGCGCGGCGTCGGAAAGTCCTCGCCCCTGTCCTGCGAGGAGCCCAAGCTCTTCTTCAAGGCGCCCTCGCAGGCACCGACCTACCCCTCGGAGTCGTACAAGCAGGAGCGCATCGCGCAGGCGAAGGCCTACGCGCAGGGCTGCGCCAAGCGGTCGGGCAGCGGGCTCCACAGCTTCAACTCGCTCAACAACGCCCGTGACCTGGACGTCGTGCGGGCGGCGCTGGGCGAGCGGCAGCTGACGTTCATGGGCGCGTCGTACGGCACCTACTTCGGGGCGCTGTACGCGACGCTGTTCCCCTCGCACGTGCGGCGGATGGTGTTCGACTCGGCGGTGAACCCGGCTCCCGAGCAGATCTGGTACCGCAACAACCTCGACCAGTCGGCCGCGTTCGAGAGGCGCTGGGCCGACTTCCGGGAGTGGATCGCCCGGCACGACGACGTGTACGGGCTGGGAAAGACGGCCGACGCGGTGCAGGCCAGCTACGAGAAGGCCGTCGCGCGGCTCGCGGCGAAGCCGGCGGGCGGCAAGGTGGGGCCGGCGGAACTGCAGGCGGCGTTCCTGTCGGCCGGGTACTACGACGACTACTGGGCGACCCGCGCGAAGGCGCTGTCGGCGTATCTCAAGGGCGATGTGAAGCCGCTGGTCGAGCAGGCCGCGCCGGCCACGGAGACGGCGGCCGAGGCGGAGAACACCAACGCGGTGTACACGGCCGTCGAGTGCAATGACGCGCCCTGGCCGACTGACTGGAAGGTCTGGGACGAGGACAACACGCAACTCGCGCGTGTGGCGCCGTTCGAGACCTGGGACAACGCGTGGATGAACCTGCCATGCGCCTACTGGCCGGCGCCCCAGCAGCAGCCCCTCGACGTACAGACCGGGCCGGGTGAGCTGCCGCCGACACTGATCCTGGCCGCCGAGCGGGACGCGGCGACGCCGTACGACGGCGCCCTGGAGTTGCACCGGCGGCTGAGCGGCTCGGTCCTGGTGACCGAGCGGGAGGCCGGCACGCACGGCATCGCGGGCGGCCCGAACCGGTGCGTCAACGGCTACCTGGACGCGTACCTGCTGGAGGGCCGGCTGCCGGTGCAGCGGGCGTCCTGCGCCCCGCACGCGGAGCCGAACCCGGCCGCACCGAGCGGCCGCTCCCACCCGGCGCCCATGAAGGAGTCGCTGAAGGGGAAGACCGCCCGGCACTGAGCGCTCCGCTGGCTGTGCCGCGATGGGTCGTCTTTTGTCTGCGGCGTCGTCGTGGCTGGTCGCGCCCACGCGGCGGTAGCCGCATATCGACACAGCCCCGCGCCCCTTCAGGGGCGCGGCTGAACCGCAGCGGACGTCATCTGACCTGGTTAGGCGCTGACTACGCCAGGCCAGCGATGAGCTCCGCGATGTCCTTGCGGCGACCCGTGTAGAACGGGACCTCCTCGCGGACGTGCATGCGGGCCTCCGAGGCGCGCAGGTGGCGCATGAGGTCGACGATGCGGTAGAGCTCGTCGGCCTCGAAGGCCAGGAGCCACTCGTAGTCGCCGAGGGAGAACGAGGCGACCGTGTTGGCGCGCACGTCCGGGAAGCCGCGGGCCATCTTGCCGTGGTCGGCGAGCATACGGCGACGGTCCTCGTCGGGCAGCAGGTACCAGTCGTAGGAGCGCACGAAGGGGTAGACGCTGACGTAGTTGCGCGGCGTCTCGTCGGCGAGGAACGCGGGGATGTGCGAGCGGTTGAACTCGGCGGGGCGGTGCAGCGCCATGTTCGACCAGACCGGCTCCAGCGCGCGGCCCAGCTTGGTGCGGCGGAAGAGGTTGTACGCCTCCTGCAGCTGGTCGCTGGTCTCCGCGTGCCACCAGATCATGAGGTCGGCGTCGGCGCGCAGGCCCGACAGGTCGTACGTGCCGCGGATGGTCACGTCCTTGGCGGCGAGCTGGTCGAACAGCTCCTGGACCTCGTCGGCGTAGCCCGCGCGGTCCTCGGGCAGCACGTCCTTCAGCTTGAAGACGGACCACAGGGTGTAGCGGATGACCTCGTTGAGGTCCTTGGCCAGCTTGCCCTTGTTCGGGATCCGCTCGGGGGCGGTGTTCTCGGGGGCGGTGGTGGGGGCGTCGTCACTCATGCGGCTATTCTCCCGCTCCGCCGTGCAGGCTCTGCACCGGGTTGGCGGTGAGCTCCTCCACACCGCTCAGGTCGCCGCCGATCTGGTCCACGGCCGCGTACGCGCTCGCGATGCAGGCCGGGATGCCGACGCCGTCGTACTGCGCGCCGCACACGGCGAGGCCCGGCAGCTTGGCGACGTGCTCGCGGATGCGGGCCACGCGCGCGTGGTGGCCGACGGGGTACTGGGGCAGGCCGTCGGTCCAGCGGGTGACGCGGGTTTCGAGGGGCGTGGAGTCCAGTCCGGTGGCCTCGCGCAGGTCGTGACGGGAGACGTCCACCAGGCCGGCGTCGTCGCGCTGGAGGATCTCGGTCTCGCCGTACCGGCCCACCGAGGTGCGCAGGACGACCGTGTCCGGGTTCTCCTCGGCGATCCAGCCCCACTTCTGCGAGGCGAACGTCGACGCCTTGATGGTGCGCCCGTCGACCGGCGGCACAAGGAAGCCGCTGCCCTCGGGGAGGGCGGTGTCGGTGCGGCGGTAGGCGAGGGTGACCAGGGCCATGGACGCGTACTCGACGGCGTCGAGCTCCGTGGCGGCCTCCGGTGCCTCGGGGCGCAGGAGGCGGGCGGCCGCGGGAGCGGGGACGGCCACGATGACGGCGTCCGCGTGCAGCACGCGGTCACCGGCGACGACACGCCAGCCGCCGGGTGCCTCGCGGCGCAGCTCCGACACCGGTGCCTGAGTGAGGATCTCGCCGCCGCGCGCCCGCACCGACTCCGCGACCGCGAGCGGGAGGCTGCCCACGCCGCCCTGGATGCCCATGAAGACCGGTCCGGTCTGCTGGGCCGCGGCCATCCTGGCCTGGATCTCGCGGACCCCCTCCGTGAGCGAGTCGTGCGTCTTCGCGACCTGGTAGAGCTGCGGGACCGCCGAGCGCATCGAGATGCGGTACGCGTCGCCCGCGTACACGCCACCGAGCAGGGGTTCCACGAGACGGTCGACGACCTCGCGGCCCAGGCGGGCCGCCACATACTCCCCGACCGCCACGTCGTCGCCGACCTCCGTGCGCGGCAGGTCGGCGTCGCGCTCGATACGGGCCAGGCCCTCGTCGGACAGGACGCCGGTCAGGGCGGCGGCGGTGCCGGGGACGCCCATGACGTGGCCCTTGGGCATGGGGCGCAGGGCGCCGCGGGTCCAGATCGAGGCCGTCGCGGTGGCCGGCGGCTGCAGCCGGTCGTCGAGGCCCACCTCGCGCGCGAGGGCGACCGCTTCCGGTCTGCGGGCCAGCATCGACTCGGCGCCGAAGTCCACGCGCGCGCCCGCGATCTCACCGGGCAGCAGCTTGCCGCCGACGCGGTCCGACGCCTCCAGCACGGTCACCCGCGCACCGCGCTGCAACAGCCGGTGGGCGGCGGCCAGTCCGGCGATTCCGGCTCCGATGACGACGACCCGCCCGGTGCCCGTACGACTCTCCACTTCGCGCATGTCCCCAAGCCTCTCAGACCCCACTGACAGTGCGTCCGCGTCCCGGTGTCCTTCACGAGTCCTGACCGTGACCGCATCGGGATCGTCCGGGCCCAACGTCCCGGCCCGTCCGGGCGTCGAAGGAGCGTCAGTCGTCACCACCCTCGGGGGGACACCCACATGCACGCACGACGTCCCGTACACCCTGTCCGGGCCCTGGCCGGGATCCTGCTCGCCGCGGCACTCGGACTCACCGGATGCAGCGGGAGCAGTTCCGATTCCGGAGGCAGCAGCGCCGCCGACAAGGCCGTCCAGAGCGACGGGAAGGCAGCCGCTCCGGGCGGCGAGAGGAACGCGAGCGGCGCCCGGGCGACCCGGACGCCCAAGCTCACCGCGAGCAGCATCATCCGCACCGCCTCGCTGACCGTGCAGGTCAAGGACGTGCCGAAGGCCCTGGACGAGGCCCGCACGACCACCGAGAACGCGGGCGGCTATGTCGGCAACGAGACCACCAGCCGGGACGAGAAGGGCCGTGAGCGCACCCGCGTCGTCCTGCGCGTGCCGGTCGACAAGTACGACGAGGTCCTCACCGACCTCCAGGGCGCGGGCAAGCTGCTCGACCGCACCGCGAAGGCCGAGGACGTCACCGACCAGGTCGTCGACGTGGACAGCCGCATCAAGTCGCAGCGGGCCAGCGTGGCCCGGGTCCGGGAGCTGATGGACAAGGCCACCAAGCTCAGCGACGTCGTCGAGCTGGAGGGCGAGTTGAGCGGCCGGGAGGCCGACCTGGAGGCGCTGCTCGCCCAGCAGGCGTCCCTGAAGGACCGCACGAGCCTCGCGACGATCACCCTGTCCCTTTCGGAGACCCCGGTGAAGGCGGCGGCGAAGGACGACAATCCCGGGTTCGTGGACGCGCTGGCCGGCGGCTGGGACGCGTTCGTGACGATGCTGCGCTGGCTCGCGGTGGCGTTCGGCGCGGTGCTGCCGTTCGCCGCGGTGGCGGCCCTGCTCGTACTGGCCTGGCTGCGGCTGGTCCGGCCCCGGCTGCCGCACCGCCCGGCCACCGCACCCGCCACGAGCGCGCTGGGCCCGCTGCCGACGGCCCGTCCTGCACCGCAGGCCCCGAGCACACGCGAGAACGACGAGGACTGACAGGCAGCGGCACCGGCCTGAAATGCCCTGCCCCCGTAGCGTGTTCGCATGGACATGAGCGCTGCGAAGGAACGACTGGTCGTGATCGGCGGCGACGCCGCGGGGATGTCCGCGGCGTCGCAGGCACGCCGGCTGAAGGGCCCCGAGGAGCTGGAGATCGTGGCGTTCGAGCGCGGTCACTTCACGTCGTACTCGGCGTGCGGCATCCCGTACTGGGTGGGCGGCGACGTCGACGAACGGGACGAGCTGATCGCCCGTACGCCCGAGGAGCACCGCGCGCGGGACATCGACCTGCGCATGCGGACGGAGGTCACGGAGATCGACGTGGCGGGCGGCCGGGTACGCGCGCGTGACGTCGATTCCGGCGCCGAGTCCTGGACGTCGTACGACAAACTCGTGATCGCGACCGGCGCCCGCCCGATCCGCCCGGACATGCCGGGCGCGGACGCTCCCGGTGTGCACGGTGTCCAGACGCTGGACGACGGTCAGGCCCTCATCGACTCGCTCACGCGCACGCGTGGCCGTCGCGCCGTGGTCGTCGGGGCGGGCTACATCGGGGTGGAGATGGCCGAGGCGCTCATCAACCGCGGCTACGAGGTGACGGTCGTCAACCGCGGCAGCGAGCCGATGTCCACGCTCGACCCCGACATGGGCCGCCTGGTGCACGAGGCCATGGAGGGCATGGGCATCACCATGGTCGACAACGCCGAGGTGACCAAGGTGCACACCGGCGAGGACGGCCGGGTGCGGGCGGTGGCCACGGAGAACGCCGAGTACCCGGCGGACGTGGTGGTCCTGGGCATCGGCGTACGCCCGGAGACGGCACTGGCCAAGGCGGCCGGACTCCCCCTGGGCACCCACGGCGGCCTGCTCACCGACCTGTCCATGCGGGTTCGGGGACACGAGAACATCTGGGCCGGCGGCGACTGCGTCGAGGTCCTCGACCTGGTCTCCGGCCAGGAGCGCCACATCGCCCTCGGCACCCACGCCAACAAGCACGGCCAGGTCATCGGCACCAACGTCGGCGGCGGCTACGCCACCTTCCCGGGAGTCGTGGGCACCGCGGTCTCCAAGGTCTGCGACCTGGAGATCGCCCGCACGGGCCTGCGCGAGAAGGACGCCCGCAGGGCCGGACTGCAGTACGAGACGGTGACCATCGAGTCGACGAGCCGAGCGGGCTACTACCCGAGCGCCTCCCCAATGACGGTGAAGATGCTCGCCGAGCGACGGACGGGCCGCCTGCTGGGCGTACAGATCGTCGGCAGGGAGGGCGCGGCCAAGCGCGTGGACATCGCGGCAGTGGCCCTCACGGCCCGTATGACGGTGGAACAGATGACGTCCCTGGACCTGGGCTACGCACCCCCGTTCAGCCCGGTCTGGGACCCGGTACTGGTGGCGGCCCGCAAGGCGACGGCGGCGGTGAAAAAGGGCGCCTCGTAGCGGGCGGGCGGTGAAGTGCCGGTAAAGGGGCGCGGGGAACTGCGCGACAAGCCACAACGCACCCGCAGCCCGCAACGCACCCGCGCCCCTACGGCGCACCCCGCAGGGAAGCTACGCGGAGCCGTTGATCCGCTCGATCGCCTGCCGCGCCTGCTCCGCCGGAGGCCGCGGCGGCAACGACGACACCGAGGCGGTGGAGGTCATGGCAGGGGCGGCCGAGACCGCCGCCGGCTGCTCCCCCGCCGGCTTCGCATGCGCAGCACTCCGTACGGACCGCAACCGGTGACTCACCGCCTCGTCCAGCGTCACCGGCCGCTGCATCTGCGAAGCCAGCCGTCCGGCCTCCTGGCCGAGCCGGGCGACGTCCTCCCACGGCAACTTCACCACCAGGGAGATCTCCGCCTCCCCGTCGGGCGTGGCGTGCATAGGAGGAGTAACTCGGTCGTTCATCGCCTGTTCCTCACGTCGTCCCCGCGACCCGCCTTCCCCGTGCCGCGGGCGGTTGACGAGACATACGCACGCGCGCGTACCCGCGTTCACCGGTTCGCCCCGCCCACCGAGGGCACTAATTCCTTGTGGTCATACCCGTCCATGACGTGAACCCGGTGCGCCGCACCCCCTGGGTGACGTACGCACTGATCGCCGCGAACGTGTACGTCTTCCTGGCCACGCCCGGCCTCGCCGGTTCCGTGGCGGGCGACAGCAGCCTGTCCCAGCTGTGCCACCTGCAGGCGTTCCTGGACCACTACGCGGCCGTGCCGCGGGAGTTGATCCACCATCAGATGCCCCGGGTGGTCCCCACGGGCGCCACAGGAGTGGGCGCGCACGGAGCGGGCTGCGTGGTGGCCCCGCCGAGCTACGACAAGTCGCCCGCCGTGTCCGTCTTCACCGCGATGTTCCTGCACGGCAGCTGGCTGCACCTGCTCGGCAACATGCTCTTCCTGCTGATCTTCGGCAACAACGTCGAGGACCGCATGGGGCACATCAGGTACGCGCTGTTCTACGTCGTCTGCGGCTATGCGGCGTCGTACGGCTTCGCGCTGGTCAACGCCGACTCGTCCGACCCGCTGATCGGCGCGTCCGGAGCCATCGCCGGGGTCCTGGGTGCCTATCTGGTGCTGTATCCGAAGGCCAGGGTGTGGGTCCTCGTGCCGTTCCTGGTCTTCCTGCCGCTGAGACTGCCGGCCTGGCTGGTGCTGGGCTTCTGGTTCGTGCTGCAGGCCCTGTACTCGTCCGGCGAGGGCGTCTCGACCGCGGGGACGGTGGCGTACGCGGCGCACGTCGTCGGCTTCCTCGTCGGCATGCTGCTCGCGTGGCCGCTCAAGCCGGGCACGCCTCCGCCGCCGGAACCGCGCGGCCTGCTGTTCGGCAGGAGGGCGCGGCCCCGGCACACGTGGTGAGTCAGCGGGCCGTCTGCGTGTGGACGTACTCCACGAGCCGGGTCAGCGCGTCCGGGTCGATGGACGGCATGACGCCGTGGCCGAGGTTGAAGACGTGGCCCTCCAGGCCCGCGGCGGAGTCGAGGACCTCGCGGGTCTTGGCCTCGACGGCCTCCTTGGAGGCGAACAGGACGGTCGGGTCGAGGTTGCCCTGGAGCGCCTTGCCGGGGCCGACCCGGCGGGCCGCCTCGTCGAGCGGGACACGCCAGTCGACGCCCACGACGTCCGCGCCGGCCTCGCCCATCAGCTGCAGCAGCTCGCCCGTGCCGACACCGAAGTGGATGCGCGGGACTCCGTACCCGGCGACGGCGTCGAAGACCTTGGCGGAGGCGGACAGCACCGAGCGGCGGTAGTCGACCGGGGCGAGCGCGCCGGCCCACGAGTCGAAGAGCTGGACCGCCGAGGCGCCCGCCTCGATCTGCACCTTCAGGAACGCGGACGTGATCTCCGCGAGGCGGTCGAGCAGGTCGGCCCAGAGCTCGGGGTCGCCGTACATCATCGCCTTGGCGTTCTCGTACGTCCGGGACGGGCCGCCCTCGACGAGGTAGCTCGCAAGGGTGAAAGGCGCGCCGGCAAAACCGATGAGCGGGGTCGTGCCGAGCTCGCGGGTGAGCAGGCCGATCGCCTCGGTGACGTACGAGACGTCCTCGGGGGTGAGGTCGCGCAGCTGGGCCAGGTCGGCGCGGGTGCGGATCGGCTTCTCGACGACCGGGCCGACGCCGGGCTTGATGTCGAGGTCGATGCCGATGGCCTTGAGCGGGACGACGATGTCGCTGTAGTAGATCGCCGCGTCCACGTTGTGCCGCCGGACCGGCTGGAGCGTGATCTCGGTGACCAGCTCGGGCCGCACGCAGGACTCCAGCATGGGGATGCCCTCACGCACCTTGCGGTACTCGGGCAGGGAGCGCCCGGCCTGCCGCATGAACCACACCGGCGTGTGCGGCACGGGCTCGCGCCTGCACGCCTTCATGAAGGCCGAGTCGTACGTGGCTGTCGGCTGCGGCTGGGGCTGGGGCTGGCCCGCGGGGCTCTCGTTCGCACTCACGACCGCAAGTCTCGCACGGCGCCGGAGGCACGACTGCCGGGGTTCATGGGGCACTATCCGGACATGCGGCCCCCGCACGGGTGTCCCTCCCTGCGCGAAGCCCCCGTTCCCTTTAATCTTCCCCGCATGGCTGCGGCTCAGGGACGACTGTCGGACGGCGCTGACGGAATGGACGACACCAAGGAGGGGGATCGGAATGGCGGCAGTACGCCTCCGTTGCCCTTCCGGGCTGCCGTCGATGCGCTGAGGACCGCGCGGCTGCGGCCGCAGATCGAGGTCGAGCCGGCGCCGGCGCCCAAGCGGCTCGCGCCCTTCGCGTATGCGTTGGAGGCCGCGGTCGTCGACGGCGACCAGGACCTGGCCGACGGCCGGCTGGTGCTGCTGCACGACCCGGACGGGCACGACGCCTGGCGGGGAGCCTTCCGGCTGGTGACGCTGGTGCGCGCGGAGCTGGAGCCGGAGATGGCCGCCGACCCGCTGCTGCCCGACGTGTGCTGGTCCTGGCTGACCGGCGCGCTCCAGGCGCGCAGCCTGTCGTACGGCGAGGCGAGCGGCACCGTCACCCGCGCGAGCTCCCACTACTTCGGCGGTCTGGCGGAGCGCCCGGCCGCCTCGCAGATCGAGATCCGCGCCTCCTGGACGCCCCGCGAGGGCCTGGGCGGCGTCCCGGACACGGCGGCCCACCTGACCGCCTGGTGCGATCTGCTGGCCCAGGTCGCGGGCCTGCCGCCGGCCGGTCCGGGTGATGCGTCGGTCGTCACGCTGCCGCAGCGGCGGGATCCGCAGTCACGCTGACCTCGCACTGGCCGTCACACTGACCGTCACTTTGTCGATACGGCCACTTTCGGTCACGAACCGAGGCGCGAACGAACCGATTCGTTCATCGCATGATCGATCGCGTGTCCGAATTGCACTAATTGATACTCACTAAATCGTGATCTTTCCCTAAAGGACTTCGGGTTTGGTGCCGAAGACGACTGTGACCTTGAAAGCCGTCCCGCACCCCAGGAGGCCTGGTGTCCGTTCTCCTCGAGCAGCCCGCAAGCCTGGTCGCCTACCGCCCGAACAAGCCGACCGCCATGGTGGTCGTGGCCGACCCGCGCGTCCGCTCCACCGTCACCCGCCACCTGTGGGCGCTCGGTGTGCGCGACGTCATCGAGGCCTCGTCCATCGCCGAGGCTCGTCCCCGCATCGGCAACCCCCGCGACATCTGCGTCGCCGACGTCCACCTGCCCGACGGCTCCGGCCTCACCATCCTGTCGGAGACCCGCGCGGCGGGCTGGCCCAACGGCCTCGCCCTGTCGGCCGCCGACGACATCGGCGCCGTGCGCAACGCCCTCGCGGGCGGCGTCAAGGGCTACGTCGTCACCGGCACCCGTACCAACGTCGGGCTCCCCACCCGGCCGGGCGCCGCCCCCATCGGATCCGCCGCCGCCCGTATGCACCGCCGCCCCCCGGGTGCCCCGAGTCACCCGGGTGGCTACCGCGAGCTCTCCGGCCGAGAGGTCGAGGTGCTGCGACTGGTCGCGGAGGGCCAGTCGAACAAGGCGATCGGCGTTTCGATGGGCCTGTCCGCACTGACCGTCAAGAGCCACCTCGCCCGCATCGCCCGCAAGCTCGGCACGGGCGACCGCGCCGGAATGGTCGCGGTGGCCCTGCGGACCGGCATCATCCACTGACCCGTACGACTCTCCCCTGCACCTCTCCGCCCTGTACATCTCTGCCATTCACGGACGTGAACAGGATCGGCCGCTGATTCTCCGCCCGTGTCCCACCTGTCGTGAACCGGATCTTTCACCGACCTGACTGGTTTACGACCCTCAGGCGCCCGCCGACGGAACGTTACGTCGGCGGGCGCTGTCCATACACAGATACCCTTGACACGTGACCGACGCCCAAGAGACCGCAGCAGACAGCTCACTGCGAACCACCGGAGGCGCCCCTCCGGAAGACGGCGGAACATCTGTTACGGGGGCGCCGAATCCGGAGCCGATCCCTCTGCTCGAGCCGCGCGAGGGCATTCCGCCCGTGATCGCCGACGCGGACGCGCTCGCCGAGGTGGTCGCCGCCTTCGCGGCCGGTTCCGGCCCCGTCGCCGTCGACGCGGAACGCGCGTCCGGCTACCGCTACGGCCAGCGCGCCTATCTCGTGCAGCTGCGCCGCGAGGGCGCCGGGACCGCGCTGATCGATCCCGTGGCCTGTCCCGATCTGTCGGGGCTCGGTGAGGCGCTCTCCGGCGTGGAGTGGGTGCTGCACGCGGCCACCCAGGACCTGCCGTGTCTGCGCGAGATAGGCATGGTGCCGACGCGGCTGTTCGACACCGAGCTCGCGGGACGCCTCGCCGGGTTCCCCAGGGTCGGCCTCGGCGCCATGGTCGAGAGCGTCCTCGGCTTCGTACTCGAAAAGGGCCACTCCGCCGTCGACTGGTCGACCCGCCCGCTGCCCGAGCCGTGGCTGCGGTACGCGGCGCTGGACGTCGAGCTCCTCGTGGATCTGCGCGACGCGCTGGAGAAGGAGCTGGACCGGCAGGGCAAGCTCGAGTGGGCCCGGCAGGAGTTCGACGCGATCGCCTCGGCTCCGCCGCCGGAGCCCCGTAAGGACCCCTGGCGGCGTACGTCCGGGATGCACAAGGTGCGGCGGCGCCGGCAGCTCGCCGTGGTGCGGGAGCTGTGGCAGACGCGGGACCGGATCGCTCAGCGGCGGGATGTGTCGCCGGGGAAGGTGCTCGGGGACGCCGCCATTGTGGAGGCGTCGCTCTCCCTGCCGAGCAATGTGCACGCGCTGGCGGCGTTGAACGGCTTCGGGAATCGGATGGGGCGGCGGCAGCTGGAGCAGTGGCAGGCCGCGGTGGATCGCGCGAAGGCTCTGACGGAGGCGCAGTTGCCGGCTCCGGGGCAGCCGGTCACCGGGCCTCCGCCGCCGCGCGCGTGGGCCGACAAGGATCCCGCTGCCGCCGCTCGCCTGTCGGCGGCTCGGGCGGCGGTCTCTGCCCTGGCCGAGCAGCTGAACATGCCTCAGGAGAACCTGATCACGCCGGACACGGTGCGGCGGGTCTGCTGGGAGCCGCCGAAGGATGTCGATGCGGAGGCGGTTGGTGCGGCGCTTTCGGGGTTCGGGGCGAGGCCTTGGCAGGTCGAGCAGGTGACGCCGGTGTTGGTGGCGGCACTTTCCGCCTAGCCGCCATAGGGGCCTGAGCACACCTCACCTGGTCGCACCTCTGGTGAAACCGTTGTAGATGTACCGCTGCAGCCACAGGAAGACGATCAGTGTCGGCAGGATGACCAGAATTGCTCCTGCCGAGATCGTTTCCCAGTGGGCGCCGAACGGGCCCTTGAAGCGGAACAGGGATGTCGAGATCACGCCAAGATCCTGGGACGGCATGTAGAGGAAGGGGATGTAGAAGTCGTGATCGTGACGGCGTTGGCGCCGTCGATGCGGGCCGCCTCGTCGAGGGAGGCCGGGATGGATCGTACGAACTGCAGGAAGATGTAGATCGAGACGATGTCCGTGCCCATGTAGAGCGCGATCGGCGCCCAGAGGGCGTTGAACATTCCGAAGCTGTTGACGATCCGGAAGGTCGCCACCTGGGTGGTGACGCCGGGGACCAGGGCGGCCAGCAGGAAGAGCGCCACCACCAGTTTCTTGAAGCGGAAGGTGAAGCGGTCGATGGCGTACGCCGTCATCGAACCGATGAGGACCGTGCCGCCGATGGCGAAGACCAGGATGAAGGCCGTGTTGCCGAAGGCCGAGAGCATCCGGCCGTCCTGGAACACCGTCACGTAGTTGTGGAAGTCGAGCGGGTCGTCGGGGAGCGTGAGGGCTCCGCTGTCGTTCGCCATCTCCTTGTCGGACTTGAGGGAGGTGAGGAACACGACGCCGAGGGGGAGCAGGACGACGACGGACGCGGCGATCAGCGACAGGTACATCAGGGTGCGGCAACCGCTCGGCGGGTCATACGAGGTCCACCCTGTTCTCTGCGGAGTCGGGTACGAGGCGGCGCTGCAGCCAGGTCGCCGCCAGGATGATTCGGGGCGGATGCGGCGCGGACACTGTTCGGGGTGATCACAGGGGAGGGCCCGGGGTCACACCCCGTACCCACTCCGGTACTGACTCCCCGGGGGTCGACGGCTCCTCCCCGGGTGTGACCTTCGCCGCTCCCGCCCCCGGGACTGTGCAGCTACGTTACCCGTAAGTAGCATGGGTCCTGAGCGCGCGCTCAGCGCATGCGTGCCGCAGTAGTGCCATCCCGCATCTGGAGGAGAGCCATCGTGCCTCGTACCGTCAGGGACGTCGTCTTCGTCGACGGCGTCCGTACCCCGTTCGGCAAGGCGGGCCCGAAGGGCATCTACCACGAGACCCGTGCCGACGACCTTGTCGTGAAGGCGATCCGGGAGCTGCTGCGCCGCAACCCCGGTCTCGACCCGAAGAAGATCGACGAGGTCGCCATCGCCGCGACCACGCAGATCGGTGACCAGGGGCTCACCCTCGGTCGTACGGCAGGCATCCTTGCCGGTCTGCCGCAGTCGGTCCCGGGCTACTCGATCGACCGCATGTGTGCCGGTGCGCTGACCGCCGTGACGACCACCGCCGGCTCCATCGCCTTCGGTGCGTACGACGCCGTCATCGCCGGTGGTGTCGAGCACATGGGCCGCCACCCGATGGGCGAGGGCGTGGACCCGAACCCGCGGTTCGTGAGCGAGAAGCTGGTCGACGAGTCCGCGCTGTTCATGGGCATGACCGCCGAGAACCTGCACGACCGCTACCCGACGATCACCAAGCAGCGCGCCGACGAGTACGCCGTGCGCTCGCAGGAGAAGGCCGCCAAGGCGTACGCCAACGGCAAGATCCAGCAGGACCTGGTGCCGATCTCCGTACGTCGGACCAACCCGGAGGCCGGTGAGACCGGCTGGGGTCTGGTGACGGCGGACGAGCCGATGCGTCCCGGCACCACGCTGGAGAACCTCTCCGGTCTGAAGACGCCGTTCCGTGTCCACGGGCGCGTCACCGCCGGTAACGCGGCCGGTCTGAACGACGGTGCGACCGCCTCGATCATCGCTTCCGAGGACTTCGCCCGCGAGAACAACCTGCCGGTCAAGATGCGTCTCGTCTCGTACGCCTTCGCGGGCGTCGAGCCGGAGGTCATGGGCTACGGTCCGATCCCGGCGACCGAGAAGGCTCTCGCCAAGGCCGGTCTGTCGATCGAGGACATCAACCTCTTCGAGATCAACGAGGCCTTCGCCGTCCAGGTGCTCGCCTTCCTGGAGCACTACGGCATCGCCGACGACGACGCGCGCGTCAACCAGTACGGCGGCGCCATCGCGTACGGCCACCCGCTGGCCTCCTCGGGTGTGCGTCTGATGACGCAGTTGGCCCGTCAGTTCGAGGAGCAGCCGGAGGTCCGTTACGGCCTCACCACCATGTGTGTCGGCTTCGGCATGGGCGCCACGGTGATCTGGGAGAACCCGAACCACAAGGACGCCGGAGGCAACAAGTGAGCACCACCGAACTCCTGAAGGGTGCGGCCGAGCTGTTCCCGGACGAGGTTGTCACAAGCGCACACGTACGCCACCTCGACCTGCCGTTCGGCGCCGGGCGCTTCGCGCTCATCACGCTGGACAACGGCTTCGACCACACCAAGCCGACCACCTTCGGCCCGGCCTCGCTGGCGAACCTCAACACCGCCATCGACCAGGTCGAGAAGGAGGCCGCGGCCGGCGAGATCGTCGGTGTCGGCATCACCGGCAAGCCGTTCATCTTCGCCGTCGGCGCCGACCTCAAGGGCGTCGAGCTGCTGAAGGAGCACAAGGACGCGCTCGCCATCGGCAAGGGTGGCCACGAGGTCTTCAAGCGGCTGTCCGGCATCGCGGTACCGACCTTCGCGTACTACAACGGTGCCGCGATGGGCGGTGGCGTCGAGGTCGGTCTGCACTGCAAGTACCGGACCGTCAGCAAGGCGCTCCCGGCGTTCTCGCTGCCCGAGGTCTTCCTCGGTCTGGTCCCCGGCTGGGGCGGCTGCACGATCCTGCCGAACCTGATCGGTGCCGACAAGGCCGTCTCGGTGATCATCGAGAACAGCCTCAACCAGAACAAGCAGCTCAAGGGCCAGCAGGTCTTCGACCTCGGTATCGCGGACGCGATCTTCGAGGGCGCCGACTTCCTGGAGCAGTCGCTGATCTGGACCGCCCAGGTGCTGAAGGGCGACGTCGAGGTCGAGCGTCCGGTGATCGACCGCGGTGAGGCCTGGGACCAGGCCGTCGCCAAGGGCCGTTTCATCGCCGACAGCAAGGTGCACGGGGCCGCTCCGGCCGCCTACCGTGCCCTCGACATCATCGCCGCCGCCAAGAACGGCGATCTGCAGCAGGGTTACGACGCCGAGGACAAGGCCCTCGCCGACCTGATCATGGGTGGCGAACTGCGCGCCGGTATCTACGCGTTCAACCTGGTGCAGAAGCGCGGCAAGCGTCCCGCCGGTGCGCCGGACAAGAACCTGGCCCGCCCGGTCACCAAGGTCGGTGTCGTCGGCGCCGGTCTGATGGCCTCGCAGCTCGCCCTGCTCTTCCTGCGCCGCCTCGAGGTGCCGGTCGTACTGACCGACATCGACCAGGAGCGCGTCGACAAGGGTGTGGGCTACGTCCACGCCGAGATCGAGAAGCTGCTCGGCAAGGGCCGTATCAACCAGGACAAGGCCAACCGCCTCAAGGCCCTGGTCACCGGTGTGCTGGACAAGGCCGAGGGCTTCTCCGACGCCGACTTCATCATCGAGGCCGTCTTCGAGGAGATCGGCGTCAAGCAGCAGGTGTTCGCGGAGGTCGAGGCGGTCGCCCCGGCGCACGCGATCCTCGCCACCAACACCTCCTCGCTGTCCGTCTCCGAGATGGCGTCGAAGCTGAAGAACCCCGAGCGGGTCGTGGGCTTCCACTTCTTCAACCCGGTCGCGATCCTCCCGCTGCTGGAGATCGTCCGCGGCGAGCAGACCGACGACGCCTCGCTGGCCACCGCCTTCGCCGTCGCCAAGAAGCTGAAGAAGACCGCGGTTCTGGTCAAGGACGCCCCGGCGTTCGTCGTGAACCGCATCCTCACCCGCTTCATGGGCGAGATCCAGAACGTCATCGACGAGGGCACCCCGGTCGAGGTCGCGGAGAAGGCGGTGGAGCCCCTGGGCCTGCCGATGTCTCCTCTCGTCCTCCTCGAGCTGGTCGGTCCCGCGATCGGTCTGCATGTCTCGGAGACCCTCAACCGGGCCTTCCCGGACCGCTTCACGGTCTCCCCGAACCTCGCGGCCGTCGTCAAGGCGGGCAAGCGCGGCTTCTACGTCTACGACTCCGGGAAGCCGGAGCTGGACCCCGAGGTCGCCGCGCTCCTGAAGCAGGGCGATGTCGTCCTGACCGAGGAGCAGGTCCGCGAGCGCGTCCTCGACGCCGTCGCCCAGGAGATCGGGCTCATGCTCGACGAGGGCGTCGTCGCCGAGGCGCAGGACATCGACCTCTGCCTGATCACGGGCGCCGGCTGGCCCTTCCACCTGGGCGGCATCACGCCGTACCTGGACCGCGAGGGTGTCTCGGAGCGCGTGAACGGCAAGAAGTTCCTGGCCCCGGGTGTGGCGAGCGTCCCGGCGTAACGCTCCCTGTACGGACGTACGGTGCCCGGCACATCGGTCGATGTGCCGGGCACCGGCATGTTCAGTCCGCTGCCGGGCGGTTGTCCTCGACGTGGACGACATGCAACTCGGTGCCGTCCTGGTCGCGTTTGGAGCGCCCGTGGACGCCGACGGCGAGATGCGAGGGGTCGGCGGACTCGTCGAGCGCAACGAATGTGACGACGTCCGGGTGGTGGCCGGTCACCAGCCACCCCTCGCCGTTCTTGAGTTCGAGCACACGGAAGTCGCCGGCCGAGGTCGCCACATGCACGGGTCCGAACTCCCGCAGGGTTTCGATGGCCCGTTCGGCGAGTTCTCCGGTGGGCTCTTCGATCACCACGCAGGTGCCGTGCTCGAACAGCACCCATGACTTTCCGGAGCCGCTGAGGAGACGCCGCCAGGCGTCGATGAGTGTCTCGGTGTCCACGGCGGCCATCATGGCGCACACCGGCCCCGGCCGCCTCGGGGCAGCGGCGATCACACCTCCCGCCAGGCCTCCAGCGCCAGCCCCGGCTCGTCCTTGCGGCGGGTGAGGAGGAGCTGTCCGGTCGACGGGGACAACGTTGCCGCCACGACGCGGCCGTCCTCGTCCACCGCGAGGGACACCGCGGCGTCGGCGGGAAGTGCCGGGCCCGACTCGGTCCACCAGGCGCCGGCCGACTCCTGCTCGGTGGGGTACGCGGCGAAGGCGACACGGCCGCTCGCCGAGCGCTGGGCGAGCAACGTGCAGTCGTGGCCGTCGAGTTCGCAGCGGACGGCCGAGACGGGGCCGGGGCCGGCGGAGGGCAGCAGGGTGACGGGCTTGGCCCCGGGGCGCCAGGCGCACAGGTCGCCCGACTCGTCGGTGTAGAAGAGGGTCGTACCGTCCGGGGACGTGGCCAGCGCGTGCAGGGTGTCCGGGCGGACCGGCGCCTCCATCGCCTCCTCCAGGGCCGGCTGGGCGCCCGCCTCCAACTGCCGCCAGTGCAGAATGCCGCCGGGGACGGCCGCGTACACCTCGACGGACCCCGACTCCCCCGCCACCGCGGCCAACTCCCCTTGTACCTCACGCCCCTTGAGGTCCCGCCAGGGGTCCCAGCCGCCCTTCTCCTTCTGCGCGATCATGCTCACCCCGCCGCCGTTGTTGCGGACGAAGACATGGGCGCGCCCCGCGGCGTCGACCGCGACGGCGGGCGGGCCGGTGCGGGACCCCTTCTTGTTCGGGTGCCCGACCGGCGCCCAGTCGAGGGCCGCGAGCCGGGCCCGGAAGTGGGTGGAGTGCACGAGGCCCGCCTCACCGGACACGGTGGGCCGCCAGGAGACCAGATGGGCGTAGGAGTCGGTGCCGTGGCCGACCGCGGGTGAGGGGTGCAGCGTCTGCTCGCCGCCGACCCTGCGCGCGGCCGTCCAGGGGCCGCCAGGTGAGCGTTCCGCCCGGCACAGGAGGGCGTCGTCCGTCGGGAGGTAGACACTGAGCCGGCCGTCACGGCCGCGTAGGAGCCAGTCGCCGTTCACCGCTTCACTCTAAGCGGGGCCATACACGGACCGCGGCCCGGCCCCCGTCTCGTGCAGGCTGTTCCTCAGCAACCACAGCGACAGTGAGAGGGAAGCCGATCTCATGACCGACAAGCTCACCGTAAGCGTCCTCGGCACGGGCATCATGGGCGCCGCCATGGCCCGCAACCTGGTCCGCGCCGGACACACTGTCCGCGCCTGGAACCGCACCCGTGCCAAGGCCGAGCCGCTCGCCGCGGACGGCGCACACGTCGCCGGTACGCCCGCCGAGGCGGCCGAGGGCGCCGATGTCGTCCTGACCATGCTGTACGACGGTCCGGCCGCCCTGGACGTCATGCGCGAGGCCGCCCCCGCGCTGCGCTCCGGCGCCGCCTGGGTGCAGTCGACCACGGCAGGCATCGAGGCGGTCGCGGAACTGGCCGCGTTCGCAGCCGAGCACGGCCTCGTCTTCTACGACGCCCCGGTCCTCGGCACCCGGCAGCCCGCGGAGGCCGGGCAGCTGACCGTGCTGGCCGCCGGGCCCGTGGAGGGGCGGGCTGCGGTGGAGCCGGTGTTCGACGCGGTCGGCGCCCGCACACTGTGGACCGGCGACGACGGCGCGGCCGGCAGCGCGACCCGGCTGAAACTGGTCGCCAACAGCTGGGTCCTCGCCGCGACCGCGGCGACCGGCGAGGTGCTGGCCCTGTCCCAGGCCCTCGGCGTCGACCCGCAGAACTTCTTCGACCTCATCGCGGGCGGCCCGCTCGACATGGGCTACCTCAAGGCCAAGGCGGGCCTGATCCTCAACGACCAGCTGTCTCCGGCCCAGTTCGCGGTGGCCACAGCGGCCAAGGACGCCCGGCTGATCGTCGAGGCCGGCCGGCAGAGCGGCGTCCGCCTGGACGTCGCGGCCGCGACCGCCGAGCGCATGGAGCGGGCTGCCGCGCAGGGCCACGCCGACGAGGACATGGTCGCCGCGTACTTCGCCAGCTTCGACGTACCGCATGAGTGAGAGCGACCCCCTGCTCGTGATCGTCGACGCCGCCAACGTCGTCGGGTCGGTGCCCGACGGCTGGTGGCGTGACCGGCGGGGCGCCGCGGAACGCCTCCGCGACCGGCTCGCGACCGACGGACTCCCGGGCCGCACCGGCCCCGTGGAGATCGTCCTTGTGGTGGAGGGGGCTGCGCGCGGGGTGGAGACGGTACCCGGCGTCCGGGTCGAGTCGGCGCCGGGCAGCGGGGACGACCACATGGTCGACCTGGTCGCCGGGGCCGGGGAGCGGCCGGTCCTGGTGGTGACCGCGGACCGGGAACTGCGGCGCAGGGTGCAGGAGTTGGGGGCGGAGGTGACAGGCCCCCGTACCGTCAGACCAACGTGAACGCGGACCGGCCCCGCAGCCTCCGCCGAAGCAGGAGACGCAGGGCCGGAACACCGAGGTGCAGCAAGGGAGTTGACTACTCCTGGCTGCCCGGCGGCCTCACAGCCTCGCTGACCCTGGTCTCCTCGCCCCGCGCCAGCCGGCTGTGGGTACGGCCGTAGAAGAAGTACACGACGAAGCCGATCACCATCCAGATGCCGAACCGGAGCCAGGTCTCGGCGGGCAGGTTCAGCATCAGCCACAGTGAGGCGCACACCGACAGGATCGGGATGACCGGGACCCACGGGGTGCGGAAGGAGCGGGGCAGGTCGGGGCGGGTGTTGCGGAGGATGATCACGCCGATCGCGACGACGATGAAGGCGAAGAGCGTGCCGATGTTCACCAGTTCCGCGAGTTCGCTGAGGCTGGTGAAGCCGGCGACGATCGCGATGATCACGCCGAGCAGGATGGTCGGCCGGTGCGGGGTCTTGAACCGCGGGTGGACGTGGGAGAAGAAGCGCGGCAGCAGTCCGTCGCGGCTCATCGCGAAGAAGACCCGGGTCTGGCCGAGGAGCAGGATCATGCAGACCGTGGTCAGGCCGACGGCGGCGCCGAAGCTGATGAAGCCCGCGAACCAGGGGTGCCCGGTGGCCTTGAAGGCGTCGGCGAGCGGGGCGTCCACGGACAGCTTGGTGTAGTGCTGCATGCCGGTGACGACGATGGACACGGCGACGTAGAGCGTGGTGCAGATGATGAGCGAGCCGAGGATCCCGCGCGGCATGTCCCGCTGCGGGTTCCTGGTCTCCTCGGCGGCGGTGGCGACGACGTCGAAGCCGATGAAGGCGAAGAAGACGACGGAGGCGGCGGTGAAGATGCCCATCACACCGAAGTTGGCGGGCGCCCAGCCGAACATCAGCTGGATGAGCGGGGCCTTGAGGCTCCCGCCCGCCTCGACCGTCTGCGACTTGGGGATGAACGGCTTGTAGTTGTCGCCCTCGATGAAGAACAAGCCCGCGACGATCACGGTCAGGACGACGGCCACCTTGATGGCGACCACGATCGAGGTGATCCGCGCGGAGAGCTTCATACCGAGGACGAGGATGCCGGTGAGTACGAGCACGAGAGCGGAGGCGAGGATGTCGAAGCCGAAGCCGCTCGCCCCCTCTCTGCCGCTGAGCGCTTCCGGCAGGTGCCAGCCCGCGTTGTCCAGCAGCGAGGCGATGTAGCCGGACCAGCCGACCGCGACCACCGCGGTGCCGAGCGCGAACTCCAGGACCAGGTCCCAGCCGATGATCCAGGCGGGCAGTTCGCCCAGGGAGGCGTACGAGAAGGTGTACGCCGAGCCGGCCACCGGGACCGTGGAGGCGAACTCCGCGTAGCAGAGCGCGGCGAGCCCGCAGGCGACGCCTGCCGCGACGAAGGCCAGGGCGACGGCGGGGCCGGCGTTGTTCTTGGCCACCGTGCCGGTGAGGACGAAGATGCCGGTGCCGATGATGACGCCGACGCCGAAGACCGTCAGATCGAGCGCGGAGAGGGATTTCTTCAGCGCGTGCTCGGGTTCCTCGGTATCGAGGATGGACTGCTCGACCTTCTTCGTCCGGAAGAGAGTGCTGCTCACGGGCTTACCTCCCACGCTTCGTCGTCCTCGACATGATCGAGAGGGGGCGTAGGGCGTATGCCCCGGCGCGGACGGATTCACGCAGATGGGCCGCTTTCACCACCCTTGGCGGTGGTGAAAGCGGCCCGTCCGGCCGTACGGATGTGTCAGTCGCGCGCGGGCTCCACCGAGTCGACCTCGGCTGCGGCGCGGTTGAACCGGCCGTCCAGCTTGGAGACCAGCCCGGTGACCTGACGGGCGATGTCGGGCGCCGTGAGCCCGATCTCCGTCATGACCTCGGCGCGGGAGGCGTGGTCGAGGAAGCGCGGCGGGATGCCGAAGTCGCGCAGGGGTACGTCGACGCCCGCGTCGCGCAGGGCCTGCGCGATCGCCGAACCGACGCCGCCGACACGGGAGTTGTCCTCGACGGTGACGACCACGCGGTGCCGCTCCGCGAGGGGCGCCATGGCCTCGTCGACGGGCTTGACCCAGCGCGGGTCGACGACGGTGGTGGTGATGCCCTGCTTGTCGAGCAGCGAGGCGATCTCCAGGCACATGGGGGCGAGCGCACCGACGGAGACGAGCAGCACGTCCGGCGTGTCCGTGCCGGGCTCGCGCAGGACGTCCATGCCGCCCACCCGTCCCACGGCGGGTACGGCGGGGCCGACGGCGCCCTTGGAGAAGCGCACCACGGTCGGCGCGTCCTTGACCTCGACGGCCTCCCGCAGCTGCGCCCGCACCTGGTCGGCGTCGCGCGGCGCGGCGAGCCGGAGACCCGGCACGACCTGCAGGATCGACATGTCCCACATGCCGTTGTGGGAGGCGCCGTCGGTGCCGGTGACGCCGGCCCGGTCCAGGACGAAGGTGACGCCGCACTTGTGCAGGGCGACATCCATCAGGACCTGGTCGAAGGCGCGGTTGAGGAAGGTGGCGTAGACGGCGAAGACGGGGTGCAGTCCGCCCGTGGCGAGGCCCGCCGCGGAGACGGCGGCGTGCTGCTCGGCGATGCCGACGTCGTAGATCCGCTTCGGGAAGGCGTCGGCGAACTTCTTCAGGCCGACCGGCTGCAGCATCGCCGCCGTGATCGCGACGATGTCCCCCCGCTCCTTGCCGAGCTGCACCATCTCGTCGCCGAAGACGGAGGTCCAGTCGGCGCCCGAGGCCTTGATCGGCAGGCCGGTGTCGGGGTGGATGGGGCTGATGCCGTGGAAACGGTCGGCCTCGTCGCGGAGGGCCGGCTCGTAGCCGCGGCCCTTCTCGGTGAGGCAGTGGACGATCACCGGGCCGCCGAACCGCTTGGCACGCGCGAGCGCCGACTCCAGGGCCTCGATGTCGTGACCGTCGATCGGGCCGACGTACTTCAGGCCCAGGTCCTCGAACATGCCCTGCGGCGCGATGAAGTCCTTGAGGCCCTTCTTCGCCCCGTGCAGGGTCTCGTAGAGCGGCTTGCCGACGACGGGCGTGCGCTCCAGGAGGTCCTTCCCGCGGGCCAGGAAGCGCTCGTACCCGTCGGTCGTACGAAGGGTGGCGAGGTGGTTGGCGAGGCCGCCGATGGTCGGGGCGTACGACCGCTCGTTGTCGTTGACGACGATGACGAGGGGCCGGTCCTTGGCGTCGGCGATGTTGTTGAGGGCCTCCCAGGCCATACCGCCGGTCAGCGCACCGTCACCGATCACGGCGACCACGTGGTCGTCGCGCTCCAGGATCTGGTTGGCCTTGGCGAGGCCGTCGGCCCAGCCGAGCACCGTGGACGCGTGCGAGTTCTCGATGACGTCGTGCTCGGACTCGGCCTGCGAGGGGTAGCCGGACAGGCCGCCCTTCTTCTTCAGCTTCGTGAAGTCCTGACGGCCGGTGAGCAGCTTGTGCACATAGGACTGGTGGCCCGTGTCCCACAGCACCTTGTCCTTCGGGGAGTCGAAGACGCGGTGCAGGGCGATGGTGAGCTCGACGACGCCCAGGTTGGGGCCGAGGTGGCCGCCGGTCTTGGAGACGGCGTCGACGAGGAAGGTCCGGATCTCCTCTGCCAGCTGGTCCAGCTGCTCCAGGCTGAGCCGGTCCAGATCGCGCGGTCCCCTGATGCGGGTCAGCAGCGGCACCCGTGCCTCCTTGCAGTAGAGCTGATCGAGCTGTTGCCGGGCTTGTCGAGTCTAATGTTCCGCCTTTGCGGACGACGCCCGGGCAGTGCGTGATACGTCACGCGATCGGCTGTACCCAAGATCGGCCTGGCCTATGACATGGCTGTGCCCGGTACCGCCGTTGGTACCGGGCACAGGAGGGAGGGCCGCCGCAGGCGCCCTCCAGGGGCGCGGGGAACTGCGCGACCAGCCACACACGGCCGGCACCCGCAAAACCACCGCACCCCAACGGCGCGACCGCGCTATGCGCGACCCGCAGCCTTCTGGCTCTTACGCGAGACGGAGTCAATAACAACCGCACCCAGCAGAACCGCGCCAGTGATCATGTACTGGATGGACGTGTTCATGTTGAGCAGGTCCAGACCGGTCTGGATCGACTGAATCACCAGCATGCCCAGCAGGGCGGACCACACCGACCCCCGCCCGCCGAACAGCGACGTACCACCGATGACCGCCGCCGCGATGGCGAGCATCAGCGTGTTGCCGCCACCCGCGGTCAGCGTCGCACTCGCCGTCTGGCCGGCGAAGAACATGCCGCCGATCGCCGCGAACATGCCGGAGATGGAGAACACGGTGATACGGACCATGGGCACGCTGATACCCGCACGGCGGGCCGCCTCGATGCCGCCGCCGACCGCGAACACCTTGCGGCCGTAGGTGGTGCGCCGCAGCACGAAGTCGACGACCACGAGGCAGGCGAGGAAGATCACCAGGGCGTTGGAGACACCGGCGGCGTTGTTCAGCACGGCCGCGGCCGCGAAGGACGCGATACCGAGCAGAACGACGCGCACCAGGATCTCGCTGGTGGGGCGGAAGGGCACCCCGGCGGCCCGGCGGCGGCGCTGCTCGTTGAACTGGCCCACGAGCGACAGGACGACGCCGAGACCGGCCAGCAGATAGGCGCCGATGACGGCCTGGTCCATGAAGAAGGAGTTCTGGCCGAAGAGGTGCACGGGGCCGGTGTCGGCCGGGATGTTGATGGTGCCGCTGGAGCCCAGCAGCCACAGCATCAGACCGTTCCAGCCCAGGAAGCCGGCGAGGGTCACGACGAACGCCGGTACCCCGATCCTTGCGAAGAAGAATCCGTGCAGTGCGCCGATACCGATACCGGTCAGGATGGTCAGGACCAGCGCGAGCCAGTCGTTCATACCGTGCTGGACCACGAACACGGCGAAGATCGTCGAGGACAGGCCGCTGACCGAGCCGACGGAGAGGTCGATCTCGCCGAGCAGCAGCACGAACACCAGGCCGATGGCGAGCATGCCGGTGGCCGACATGTAGTAGCTGATGTTGGAGAGGTTGTCCGCGCTGAGGAAGCGGTCGTTCTTCAGCTGGAAGATCGTCCAGATGACGATCAGGCCGATGACGACCGGCAGCGAGCCCAGCTCGCCGCCCTTCACCTTGCGCTTGAACTCGGTGAGGTAGCCCTTGAAGCCCTCTTCGCGGACCAGCAGCCGCGGGTCGACGACGGCGACCGCAGCGGCCGTCGGGTCGTCCGCCGGAGCCACTGTCTGCTGCTCCGGCGCGGCGTCCGTCTTGGAAACCTTGGACGTGTCGCTCACTTTGCCGCCTCCGTGCTGCGACGCCCCGCACGACGGGTCACGGCGTTGTCCGTGGCACCCGTGATCGCGGCGATGATCTCTTCGTGGCTGGTGTCCTTCACGGGGAAGGAGCCGTTGTTCTTGCCCAGGCGCAGGACGGCGACGGTGTCCGCGACCGCCTTGACGTCGGCCATGTTGTGGCTGATGAGGATGACGCCGAGGTCACGCTCGCGCAGCCGCTCGACCAGGTCGAGGACCTGCGCGGTCTGCTCGACACCGAGGGCGGCGGTGGGCTCGTCGAGGATGACGACCTTCGGGTCACCGATCAGCGCGCGGGCGATGGCGACGACCTGGCGCTGACCGCCGGAGAGGCTCGCGATCGGGATGCGGACGCTCGGGATGCGGATGGAGAGCGTGGACAGCAGCTCCCGGGCGTTCTTCTCCATCGTCACCTCGTCGATGACGCCGCGGTGCAGCAGCTCACGTCCGAGGTAGAGGTTGCCGACCACGTCGAGGTTGTCGCACAGGGCGAGGTCCTGGTAGACGGTCGCGACACCGAGGCCCTGGGCGTCGTGCGGTTTGTTGATGCTGACCGGGTTGCCCTCCCACTCGATGACTCCCTCATCGATGGGGTGGACACCTGCGATCGTCTTGACCAGGGTCGACTTTCCTGCGCCGTTGTCACCGACCAGGGCGACGACTTCTCCGGCGTGGACCTCCAGCTCTACGTCGGTGAGGGCCTGGACCGCACCGAATCGCTTGGAGACTCCGCGCAACGCCAGCACGGGCGTAGCGGACACGTGAACCATCTCCTTCGCCGCCTGACCGGCGGGGATGCCGCGCTTGGGGTAGTGCGCGGAGGGGCGTGCGAGAACGCACGCGGTTTACAAGATGAACATGCGCGAATCCGCTGCGCTTGGCAACGGTTCCGTCCGGTACCCGTCCCGGCAGCGGGGTTGGTAGGCCGGGGCGGGCACCGGACAGGCTTCGTGGGACCGCGGGGCGGTCACGGCTCGAGCGACCGCCCGGGGGTCCGGACGGTCACTCGGGTGCGGGCGCCTACTTGAGGCCGGCGGCCGCGCACGCCTTGGCGTAGGCGGAGGTGCAGATCTGCTGGACGGTGTAGAGCCCGTCCTTGACCACCGTGTCCTTGATGTTGGCCTTGGTCACGGAGACCGGGGTCAGCAGCTGCGAGGGCACCTTGTCGCCGGAGCCGCTGGTCAGCGTCTCGGTGGCGAGGGAGGAGATGCTCTTGCCCTGGGCCAGGTCGACCGCGAGCGTGGCAGCACCCTCGGCCTCCGGCTTGTAGGCCTTGTAGACGGTGCTCGACTGGCTGCCGGCGAGGATGCGCTGGATGGCAGCGAGCTCCGCGTCCTGACCGGTCAGAGGGATACCGGAGATGCCGGCGCCCTTGAGGGTGTTGGCGATGCCACCGGCCATGCTGTCGTTGGCGGAGTAGACACCCGCGATGTTCTTGGCACCGAGCTGGGTGATGGCCGCGGACATCTTCTGGGCGGCGACGGTGTCCTTCCAGAGGCCGGACTGCTCGTAGGCGATGTCGACCTTGCCGTCGAGGGCCTGGTGCGCGCCCTTCTTGAACTGCGCGGCGTTCGGGTCGGCGTCGTCACCGTTGATCATGACGACCTTGGACTTCTTGGTGGCCTTGGAGCCCAGCGAGGTGAGCAGCGCCTGGCCCTGCAGGTCGCCGACCTTCACGTTGTCGAAGGAGATGTACGCGGAGACCGGGCCCTGCGCGAGGCGGTCGTACGCCACGACCTTGATGCCCTTGTTCACCGCGGTCTGGATGGAGGACTTGATGGCCGCGGAGTCCTGGGCGCTGATCACGATCACCTTGACACCCTTGGTGATCATGCTGCTGACCTGCTGCGCCTGCTTTGCCGCGTCGGCGTTGGCGTTGGCGTACTCCACGGTGCAGCCGGAGCAGAGTTCCTTCACCTTGGCCTGGAAGAGCGGCCGGTCGAACTGCTCGTACCGGGTCTGGGTGTTGTCGGGAAGAAGCAGACCGATCGACGTCTTGCCGCCCGAGCTGGTGCTCTCGGACTTCTTGTTGTCACCGGCCTTGCCACAGGCGGCCACTGCAAGGGCCATCGAGACGGCGGTCGTGCCGATCACGACCTTACGCATCGTTGCGTTCATTTTGGGGGTGCCTCCCTGACAGGGCCGCAACGCTGCGGCCGAGGTGGCTGGAAGTCAACTCGGCCACACGTGCGACGTCAAGAAGTAAATACTTAACGAGATGGCAACGGCGTCATGCGTTCTCTAAGTGAAGGCAGGTGTCGCAGTCGACAGGGTGCCGTCCAAAAGGGTCGAATCGCCCATCTCGCTGAGTGCGAGAGCAAGCGCTCCGAGCACCTCCGCACGGCCCCCAAGTGCCCCCGGGAGAACGGACAGTTGGCGCGCTGCACTGGGGATCGCATAGCGGCCGACAGACTCTCTGATCGGCCCGAGCACCAGCTCACCGGCCTCGGCGAGATCACCGCCCAGGACGACCCGGCTCGGGTTCAGCAGATTGCAGAGATTGGCGACTCCACTGCCGATGTGACGGCCGACGTCGGCGATCACCCGACGACAGCCCGGATCCCCCTCCTTCGCCAGCCGTACGACGCCTTCCATCGTGAGGTCGGTGCCGTGGCTGGACTGGAGGAGCGGGAGTACATAGCGCGCTGCAGCAAAGGTTTCCAGGCATCCGCGGTTCCCGCAGCGGCAAACGGGACCGGACTCGTCGAGTGTAATATGTCCGATTTCTCCAGCGGTACCGCCGGGACCCCGGTAGATCTTCCCGTCGATCACCAGGCCCGCGCCGACACCACTTGCGACCTTGATGTACGCCAGGTCCCTGACCCCCCGGCCGCTGCCCCAGACCAGCTCACCGAGGGCGCCGAGGTTGGCGTCGTTGTCCACGTGCACGGGCACGCCGAGCCGCCCCCGCAGCTCCTCGGCGGGCTTGGTGCCGGTCCAGCCGGGCAGGATCGCGGTCGAGCCGAGGGTGCCGGACTCGACGTCGATCGGGCCGGGCACACCCAGGCCCACGCCCGCGATCTTGGACCGGTCGACCCCGGTTGCTGCAATCAGGCGATTGACCAGCTCTTCCGCCCGGTCGAAGCCCTGTGTCGAGGAGGCGTCCACGTCCAGTGGCTCGGACTCCTCGGCCAGCACCTGATGGGCGAGGTTTCCGACCGCGACGCGCAAATGCGTGTGCCCGAAGTCCACACCGATGACAATCCCGGCGTCGCCGCTGAGGGAGACGCTGCGGGCCCTTCGGCCGCCCGCCGATGTGGGCGTGACCTCGACTGTTCCGCCGTCCTTGAGCTCGCGGACGATATTGGAGACCGTTGCCGCGGACAGCCCTGTGGTCCTCGCGATCTCCGCCTGCGTGAGTGACCCGGCCAGCCGGACGGCCCGTACGACCCGCTCCAGGTTGGCTCGGTGCAGTGACGACTGCGACCCCGGAGTCTCCACGACGACCTCCTGCGCGCGGGACCGCTTCAATGAGGCCCCGTCTATGTCCAACTAGTGAACTCTAAGCTGAGCCGTTCGGGTCGCCTCCCGTCAAGAGGTTGAACCGTTTCCGGGTCCTTGCACACACGCATACACACGTGTGCGCGCCGCCCCCGGGGCCGGGGAACGGCGCGCACTCCAGGCGTCGGACCGCTACTTCAGCGCCCCCGCCGTCAGCCCCTGCACCACCTGCCGCTGGAAGACGATGTACGCCGCCAGCACCGGCAGCATCGCCATCACCAGGCCGGCGAAGAGCCCTGACCAGTCGCCCTTGTACCCCTGGCTGGCGGCCAGCTGCACCAGGCCCTGGGTGAGCACGCGCTTGTCGGGGTCGGTGTTGAGCACCGTCGGCAGCATGTACTGGTTCCACTGCCCGAGGAAGTTGAAGATCCCCACGCTGATCAGGCCGGGCTTGGCCATCGGCAGCATGATCTGGAAGAACGTCCGGGAGTGCGAGGCCCCGTCGACGAAGGCCGCCTCCGCGACCGAGTTCGGCAGCGTCCTGAAGAACGCGTGCAGGAAGAACACCGTGAACGGCAGCGAGTAGGCGATGTAGACCAGGATCAGGCCGTGGATGGTGTTCAGGAGGCCCATGTTGTTCACGACGTAGAACAACGGGACCAGCGCCAGCATGATCGGGAAGCTCATGCCGCCGATGAACAGGAAGTAGATGAAGCGGTTGCCCGGGAAGTCGAACCGGGCGAGCACGTACGCCGCCATCGAGCCGAGCACCAGGGTGCCGATGAGCGAACCGCCCACCACCAGAATGGTGTTGAGGAAGTAGTCGCTCATGTTGGCGTCGGTCCAGGCCCGCGCCCAGTTGTCGAAGTGCAGCTTGTCCGGCAGGGCCCAGGGCGAGCTGAAGATGGAGCTGTCGTCCTTGAAGGACGTCATCACCGCCCACAGCAGCGGCATGACGACCATGAACGCCCACAGGACGAGCATGCCGTGGGAGAAGACGTTGAGGAGGTTTCCTTCCTTCTTCTCCTTCGCGGGCGGGTCGGCCGCGATGTCGATCTTGCTGACGGAGGCGCCGGACTCGGCCGGCACGGGGGCGGGGGTCTGCGTCGTCTTCATCTGATCAGTACTCCAGCCGCTCGCGCCGGCCCAGCCGCATCACGATCGCCGCGAAGAGCAGCGTGACGATGAGCAGGGCGACGCCGATGGTGGTCGCGTAGGCGGCCTGTCCGTCGCGGAACGCCTTCTGGTACACGTACAAAACCATGACGGTGGTCGAGTAGTCGGGGCCGCCGGGTCCGGTCGTCATGATCTGTACGACTGCGAACGACTCGGCGCCGAGGGCGAGGATGCCCATGTAGACCCAGCCGGACTGCACGGTGTCCCACAGCAGCGGCAGGGTGATCCGGAAGAACGTGGAGATGCGGTTCGCCCCGTCCAGCAGCGCGGCCTCGTACAGATCCGCCGGAATGGAAGCCATACCGGCGGAGAAGAGGACCACGAAGAAGCCGACCGTGGACCAGACGAGCACCGCCATCACGCACCACAGGGCCAGGCTCGGGTCGCCCAGCCAGAGCGGCTGGACGCTGCCGAGCCCGATCCCGCGCAGCAGCGAGTTGATCGCGCCGCTGTCCGGGTTGTACGCGAAGGCGAACAGCAGGGCGACGATCGCGATCGAGAGCACCTGCGGGAAGAAATAGACGATTTTGTAGAACGACGAACCGCGGACACCGGAAATCACCGGGCCGCCCCGCCTTCTCCGTCCGCCCACATTGATCATGAAGGCGAAGAACAACGCCAGACTGATCGTCACCACCGGCAGCACCAACGCGAACAGCAGGCTGTGCTGCAACGACTTCCAGAAGATCTCGTCGTCGAGCATCCTTTTGTAGTTGTCGAAGCCGACCATCTTGAATTCGGGGCTCAGGCCGGTCCAGTCCGTGAACGAGTAGTAGATGGACTGGATGAACGGCCAGACGACGAAAAGCGCGTACAGCCCCAGGGGCAGCGCGAGAAACCCCACGATGAACCGGTACTTGCCGTGCTGCATTACTACCTACCCCGATCTCTGGGCGGGTGCCGAGTGCTGCCGCTGGTGACGGACCCTCACTGGTGCTTGTAGTGCTTGATCGACGTGTCCTTGGCGGCCGCGTCGGCGAAGCCCTGGATCTTCTTGATGGCTTCGGCCGGGGTGAGACGGCCGGCCATCATCTCGCCGAGGCCCGCCACACCAATCTGCTCCTTCTGCAGCTGTACATACCAGTCCTGCAGCCGCGGGTTCAGGACGTTGTCCCCGGCCAGCTTCAGCGCGGCGACTCCGGACTTGAGGCCCGGGGTCAGGGAGATCCCGGTGGTGCCGCCGTTGAACGCGGTCAGCGACTTGACCTTGGTGGTGAAGTTCTTCGAGGAGGCCTCGCTGAGCATGATGCGCAGCTGCTCCATGCCGCCCTCGGGGTTCGCCGCCTTGGCCGGGACGATGAACGGCTCGCCACCGGAGGCCCAGATGGTGCCGAAGGGCATCTTGTCGGAGCTGTCGATGCCGGTGGGCGCCGAGACCGCCAGGTTGAAGTCGGCCGGGATGACGTTCGCCGACTCGTTCTCCACCCAGGAGCCGTTCGGGATGAACAGCGCCTTGCCCTTGGCCCAGGCGGTCTGCGACTGGATGTGGTCGAGGCCGGGGGTGCCCTTGAGGATGTAGCCCTTCTTGTAGAGCTCGTAGTAGGCGTCGAAACACGCCTTGACCGCCGGGTGCTTCCAGGCGTTCGGCTCGAGGTTGTCGATGGCGTCGAGGACCTCACGGCCGCCGACCTTGCCGATCATCGGGTAGAGCGAGAAGGGGATGTAGTAAGGGTATTTGCCCGCGTACGTCCAGCCCGCCATGCCCTTCTTCTTGGCCTTCTCGCAGACGGCGAGCATCTCGTCCCAGGTCTTGGGGTACTGCGCGTCGAGCGAGTCCAGGGCCTTCTGCGAGTACCAGACGCCGTACACCGTGTAGGCGTAGTACATGATCCAGACCGGGTCGCCGTCGAACTGGCCCATCTCCACGATGCCTGGGCGCAGCGTGTCGCGGACCTTCTTGTTCGGGTCGTCGTAGGACGGGGCGTCGAGGAGCGGGGTGAGGTCGGCGAGCTGCTTCTTGCCGACCAGGACGCCCATGTCCATCTGCTCGGCGCCGGAGTTGTCGATGAGGTCCGGCGGGGTGCCCTGGTTGAAGCGGGGCTGGAGCGTGGACTGGATCTTCTGGGTGGCGGAGAACTTCACCTTCACCTTGGGGAAGTTCGTCTCGTAGATCTTGACGGCGTCCTGGGCGTACTCCTTGCCGAAGCCGCCGTCGAACAGGACGAACTCCATGCCCGCGGTGTCGTTCACGCCCAGCGGGTTCTTGGCGGTCTTCTTGCCCGCCTTGGCCTTGTTCCCGTTGTCGCCGCCGCCGCTGCTGGCGCAGGCCGACAGGAAACTCATCGTGGGTACGGAGATCAATCCGAGTGCGGCGGACCGCTTGATCAGGTCGCGGCGGCCTACACCCGCGCTGCCGTTGTTCTCGGCGGAAGTGGATCCCATGCTCAAGTCCTCGCCTTCTCCAGGACTCAGGCGGTGAACCGGATCCTCCCCGGCACCGCGGTCAGGTCAGCAGGGTCGTGCAGGAAGTGCGGATGGTGAAGAACGGATCAGGTGAATCGCCGACAGGTATAGTCCACTTCCCGCCAACGGAGCAAGATCGAATGCAAGGTTGGCCAATGGTCTTATCCGAGTTGAGACCTCCAGGAAATATGAGCCGCCTGTGGCCACCTTGCCGGAAAAATCCGCGACATACGCCCCGAATGCCACAGTCAACGCCCTTGACATCACTGGCCACTTGGCCCACTACTGGTCCTTGCGCGTCATAGTTGACAACGTTGTCCAGAGCGCAGGGAGGGTGCTGGCGTATGCGGCACAGAGCTCGGCACAGATGGGGTCCGGCGGTCGTGATCACGGCCGCCTTTGTCATGGCGGTGGGCTCGCAGGGCGCGGCGGTCGCCCTGCCCGACGCGCCGTCCAAGGCCGACCGGGAGTTCGCCTCCTCCTTCGAGGCGGGCGATCCGGCACCGGACTGGCTGAACACGGTCGACACCGCGCCGGACGGCAGCAAGCGGGCCTCCGGTGTCGACGGCGGCTACAGCACCGGCATCCCGGGCAACGTGACCGACCATGTCACGGACGTGCGGGCGAGCGCCGAGAACACGGACGGCGGCGAGGTGAAGGAGAACCTCGTCGACGGCGAGTCCGGCACCAAGTGGCTGACCTTCGCACCCACCGGCTGGGTCGAGTTCGACCTGGACAAACCGATCAAGCTCGTGACGTACGCGCTCACCTCGGCCAACGACGAGGACGAGCGCGACCCCCAGGACTGGACGCTCCAGGGCTCCACCGACGGCAAGGACTGGAAGACCCTCGACTCCCGCTCCGGCGAGTCCTTCTCCGAGCGGTTCCAGACCAAGTCGTACGACCTCGCCGAGCCGGCCGAGTACGAGCACTTCCGGCTCGACATCACGAAGAACCACGGCGCCGACCTCCTCCAGCTCGCCGACCTGCAGCTCTCCACGGGCGGCAGCGGCGGCCCGGCCCCCCAGGACATGCTGTCGCTGGTCGACCGCGGCCCGAGCGGTTCGCCGACGGCGAAGGCGGCCGCAGGGTTCACCGGAAAGAGAGCCCTGCGTTACGCCGGACGGCACACGGCCGGCGGACGGGCGTACTCGTGCAACAAAATCTTCGACGTGAATGTGGCCGTCGGCCGCGACACCCGGCTGTCGTACCGGATCTATCCGTCGATGGCGGACGGCGACCGCGACTACGACGCCACGAACGTGTCGGTGGATCTGGTCTTCACGGACGGCACCTACCTCAGCGATCTGGGCGCGACCGACCAGCACGGGTTCGCGCTGTCGCCGCAGGGGCAGGGCGCCTCGAAGGCCCTCTACGTCAACCAGTGGAACAACGTGGCCGCGCGGATCGGGTCGGTCGCGGCCGGTAGGACGGTCGACCGGATCCTTGTGGCGTACGACTCCCCCGGGGGCCCGGCGAAGTTCCGCGGCTGGCTGGACGACATCACGATCAAGCAGGTCGCGCCCGAGCAGCCGAAGGACCACCTGTCCGACTACGCGCTCACCACCCGCGGCACCAATTCCAGCGGCGGCTTCTCGCGCGGCAACAACTTCCCTGCGACGGCAGTGCCGCACGGCTTCAACTTCTGGACGCCGGTGACCAACGCGTCCTCGCTGAGCTGGCTGTACGACTACGCGCGGGCGAACAACGACGACAACCTGCCGACGATCCAGGCGTTCAGCGCCAGTCATGAGCCGAGTCCCTGGATGGGTGACCGGCAGACCTTCCAGGTCATGCCGTCCGCCGCGTCCGGCACCCCGGACACCGGGCGGGAGGCCCGTGAGCTGGCCTTCCGGCACGAGAACGAGACCGCGCGGCCGTACTACTACGGGGTGCGGTTCGAGAACGGGCTGAAGGCCGAGATGACCCCGACCGACCATGCGGCGGCGCTCCGGTTCACCTACCCCGGAGACGACACGAGCGTCGTCTTCGACAACGTGACGGAGCAGGCGGGGCTCACTCTCGACAAGGAGAACGGGATCGTCACCGGCTACTCGGACGTGAAGTCCGGGCTGTCGACGGGCGCCACCCGGCTGTTCGTGTACGGCGAATTCGACAAGCCCGTGACGGACGGGTCCTCCAGCGGGGTCAAGGGGTATCTGCGCTTCGACGCGGGTGACGACCGCACGGTCACCCTGCGCCTCGCCACCTCCCTCATCAGCATCGACCAGGCCAAGGACAACCTCCGTCAGGAGATCCCGGACGGCACGTCCTTCGACGCGGTCAAGAACCGCGCCCAGCGGACCTGGGACCGGCTGCTCGGCAAGGTCGAGGTCGAGGGCGCGACGCCGGACCAGCTGACGACGCTGTACTCCAGCATGTACCGGCTGTACCTGTACCCCAACTCCGGCTTCGAGAAGGTCGGTTCGAAGTACCAGTACGCGTCCCCGTTCTCGCCGATGCCCGGGCCGGACACCCCGACCCGCACCGGCGCGAAGATCGTGGACGGCAAGGTGTACGTCAACAACGGCTTCTGGGACACCTATCGGACCACCTGGCCGGCGTACTCCTTCCTGACGCCCTCTCAGGCGGGCGAGATGGTCGACGGGTTCGTGCAGCAGTACAAGGACGGCGGCTGGACCTCGCGCTGGTCCTCCCCCGGCTATGCGGACCTGATGACCGGCACCTCGTCGGACGTGGCCTTCGCGGACGCGTACGTCAAGGGCGTGCACTTCGACGCCAAGGCGGCGTACGACGCGGCCCTGAAGAACGCGACGGTCGTGCCCCCGGAGTCGGGCGTGGGCCGCAAAGGCATGGCCACCTCGCCCTTCCTCGGCTACACGAGCACCGACACGCACGAGGGCCTGTCGTGGGCGATGGAGGGCTACAACAACGACTACGGCATCGCGCGAATGGGCCAGGCCCTCTACAAGAAAACGGGCGAGAAGCACTACAAGGAGGAGTCGGAGTACTTCCTCAACCGGGCCCAGGACTACGTGAATCTCTTCGACTCCAAGGCGGGCTTCTTCCAGGGCCGCGACGACAAGGGCGACTGGCGCGTGGACTCGGCCAAGTACGACCCGCGCGTGTGGGGCTACGACTACACGGAGACCAACGGCTGGGGCTACGCCTTCACCGCCCCGCAGGACAGCCGGGGCCTGGCCAACCTGTACGGCGGCCGCAGCGGGCTCGCGGACAAGCTCGACGAGTTCTTCGCCACGCCCGAGACGGCGTCGCCGGAATACGTCGGCTCCTACGGCGGGGTCATCCACGAGATGACAGAGGCGCGGGACGTCCGGATGGGCATGTACGGGCACTCCAACCAGGTCGCGCACCACGTCATCTACATGTACGACGCGGCCGGGCAGCCCTACAAGGCGCAGAAGAACGTCCGTGAGGTGCTCTCGCGCCTGTACACCGGCAGCGAGATCGGGCAGGGCTACCACGGCGACGAGGACAACGGCGAGCAGTCGGCCTGGTACCTGTTCTCCGCGCTCGGCTTCTACCCGCTGGTGATGGGCAGCGGCGAATACGCCCTCGGGTCACCGCTGTTCAAGAAGGCGACGGTGCATCTGGAGAACGGCAGTGACCTCGTCGTCAAGGCGCCGAGGAACAGCGCGAAGAACGTGTACGTGCAGGGGCTGCGCGTCAACGGCCGTACATGGACGTCGACTTCCCTTCCGCATTCGCTGCTCTCGCAGGGCGGGGTCCTGGAGTTCGACATGGGGTCGAAGCCCTCGTCCTGGGGCACCGGCAAGAACGCGGCGCCCGTGTCGATCACCCAGGACGACCAGGTGCCGACGCCGCGGGCGGACGTGCTGAAGGGTGACGGGCCGCTGTTCGACAACACGTCGGCGACGGACGCGACGGTGACCTCCGTGGACCTGCCGGTCTCCGGTCCGGTCAAGGGCGTGCAGTACACGGTGACTTCGTCCTCCGACCACACGAAGGCGCCGACCGGCTGGACGCTCCAGGGCTCCGACGACGGCACCACCTGGCAGACCCTCGACCAGCGGTCCGGCGAGTCCTTCACCTGGGACCGGCAGACACGCGCGTTCACCGTGGGGTCCCCGGGTACGTACGGGAAGTACCGTCTGGTCCTCGACGGCGAGGCGGTCGTTTCGGAGGTCGAACTACTGGCCTGAGCGGCCGAGTTGGGGAATTCCGTGAACGGTTCGGGGGCCGCGTCGAGCGTGACGCGGCCCCCGAAGGTTGCTTACTGAAGTCACCCGGTCGCGAGGGTGAACACATGCAGGTCCGTGTCCTGCGGCAGTTTCACGCTCGCGATCGTCCTCCCGTCCGGTGCCGCGAACGGCTTGGTGGCGAAGACGTACGTCGCCACCGGGTCCTTGTCCGCGCCGGCGACATTCCGGTACGCGGTCTTGGCGATGACCTCGTTGCCGTACTGGACGGTGCCGCCGCCTCCGCCGACGGTCCAGTCGGTGAGGGAGAGGTCGATCGTGTCGGTGGTTCCGTCGGTGTAGGTGACGGTGGCCTTGGTCTGCTGGTTGCCGTTGACCGCGCTGCCGATGAACGACAACCTGCCTGCCGCATCGGCCAGTTCGACGGTCTGGCCGTCCGCCGACACATTGTCCGGGCGGGCGCTCGGCGAGTCCGGCCAGGCGAAGGTCAGCCCGTCGACCGTGCCCTGCCCGCCCGGGGTGAGCCCGGCCGCCGCGAGGGCCTGGCGGGAGTAGCTCCAGCCGCCGCCGTCGTAGTCGGCCTCGTCGTGGTCGCCCTCGTCGTCCGAGACGCCGGTGTTGTTGTAGGCGGCGAGGAGGGTGCCGGGCGCGGCGACGGTGAGGGCGACGGGCTGCTCGTACGAGGTGTCGCCCGAGGTCACCGTGACCTTGGCGTCGTAGAAGCCCGGTTTCATGTCCTTGGCCGAGCCGATGGTGATCTCCTGTGAGCCGTCAACAACCGCTCCTTCGCCCGGAGTTGCGGTGATCCCTTCGGGCACCTCGACCTTGAAACGCACCTCGGGCCCGGTACCCCCGCTCATCGACAGAGCACGGATGCCGACCTTCGTGCTCCCGCCCGGTGCGATCGTCGCCGTGGTCGGACCGACGCCGATCTGGTACGGCTGCTCGCCCGCACGGAAGGAGGGCGGGGCGTCGGAGGGGTCGCTGCCCCACTCCTTGTCCGGCGTGCCGGAGAGCGTGTAGTCGAGCCTGCCGCCGTCCCGTACGAAGGAGGCCGGGAGCCAAGGGCGTTCGCTGGTACGGCCGTTGACGTTCAGGGAGTGGATGTACGGCGCGTCTGCGGCGGCGCCCTCCGCGCGGATGGAGATGTCGTTGCCGTGGGGCCGGTCGATCTCGATGCGGGGGAACAGCGGTGAGGCGAGGGTGAGTTCGGCGCGGGAGGGCACCTGGGGGTACATGCCGAGCGCGGAGAAGACGTACCAGGAGGACATCGCGCCGAGGTCGTCGTTGCCGGGGATGCCTGCGGGTTCGGTGGACCAGAGCTGCCGCATCGCCGCACGGACCGTTTCCTGCGCCTTGTACGGGGCGCCCGCATAGTCGTACAGGTAAGGCACGTTGATCGAAGGCTCGTTGTCCAGCTCGGACTTGTCGCCGCCGCTGCCCGTGAAGGCCCAGTTGCCGTCGCTGTCGTGGAAGAAGGCGTCGAGACGTTCCACGGCCTTGTCCCGGCCCCCCATGGCGGCGAACAGACCGGCAGGGTTGTGCTGCACCATCCACGTGTACTGGGCCGCCGTGCCCTCGACGAAGCCGTTGCCGGTCGACGGCGTGAAGCCGGTGACCCAGCTGCCGTCGGCCTTGCGGTTGGCGATGTAGCCGCCGGTCGCGTCGGCGGCGATGTCGAAGTTGTTCTGCCACCACTGGGAGCGCTTGGCGAAGGCGGCCGCCGTGTCCTTCTCCCCTGCCTCCGCGGCCAGTTGGGAGAGTGAGAAGTCGGCGCCGGACATCTCCAGCGTCTCGGCCGCGCCGCCCCAGGCGTTGGAGACGGACGGCATGTAGTGCAGCTTCAAGTACTTGTCGAGGGAGGGCCGTTGGCCGACCGACAGCACCGGCTTCCCGGCCGACGAGAGGTCCTGTCCGGTGGGTACGGTGGCCGCCTTCACGAGCGAGTCCAACGCGCCGTGCAGGTCGAAGTCCGTGCCGCCGAAGGCGCGGATGCCGGCCAGGGCGGTCGGGGACGGGTCGCCGTTCATGACGTGGGTGCCGCTCGCGCCGTGCAGCCAGCGGTCCCAGATGCCGCCGTTCTGCTGGGCGAGCTCATACAGCGACTGCGCGATGTCGGAGCCCGTGCGCGGGCTGAGGAGGGTCAGCAACTGCACCTGGTCCCGGTAGACGTCCCAGCCGGAGAAGGTGCCGTACTGGGCCTGATGGCCGCGCGCGACCGTGTGCACCTTGCCGTCGCTGCCGCGGTATCTGCGGTCGGCGTCGCTGATGACGTTCGGGTGGAGAAGGGCGTGGTAGAGCGCGGTGTAGAAAGTGGTGCGCCCGGCTTCGGTGCCGCCGCCGACCCGGACCGCGTCAAGGCGGTCGCGCCAGGCGCGGCGGGCGGCGTCCTGGACCGAGTCGAAGGAGCGGTACGGCGGGTTCTCGGCGGCGAGGTTGGCCTCGGCGCCCGACTGGCTCACGTACGAGATGCCGACCTTGACGTTCACCGGGTCGGCGCCGGGCTCGAACTCGACGTAGCCGCCGGCTCCCTTGCCGGCGACGGGCCGCCCGCCGCCGGAGAATCCGCCGGTACCGCCGGACGTTTCGAGGGACCCTGGGCTGAGCTTGTCGTCCTGCCAGGTGCCGGTCGCCTTGAAGGCGCGGTCGAAGCGGGCAGTGAAGTAGAGGGTGTAGTAGGCGCGTTGGCCCTCGGGGTCGAGGTAGCCGCAGAAGTCCCCGGAGGTGACGGAGCCGGACACGGTGCGGGTCGCCGGGTCGATGTGGACCGTCGAATCGGTGGAGCCCACCTCGGAGTTGGCGGTGCGGATGAGAAGGGAGGCGGGTTTGTCGGCCGGGAAGGTGAAGCGGCCGGAGCCCGTCCGGGCCGTCGCCGTGAGGTCGGCGGTGACACCGGAGGCGAGCCCCACCTTGTAGTGGCCGGGCTCCGCCGTCTCGTCGGCATGGCTGAAGTCGGACGCGTACACGGCGTCCTTGGTGTCGCTCGCGGGCGAGGAGGTCACCTCACCGGCGTACGGGAAGAAAGGGATGTCACCGCTGCCGCCCGCGCAGCCGGTGCCGGACATGTGGGTGAGGCTGAAACCGCGGATGCGGGTGGCGTCGTACTGGTAACCGCCGGGAGCGGCCGTGCGGGTGGCGTCGCCTCTGGTGTTCTCAGGGCTCCAGGAGAGCATCCCGAACGGGGTGACGGCGCCCGGGAAGACATTGCCGCCGCTCTTGGTGCCGATGAGCGGGTCGACGTACGAGGCCGGGTCCCGGACGAGGTCCGGTGGGGCGGCGGTGGCCGCCAGGGCGGGGGTGGCACCGCCGACCGCGAGAACTGCGGCCAGCAGCAAGGACGTAGGACGGAAACGCATGACGCGGCCCCTCCTCCTTCGGACGGGTCGCGCACCACGGGTCGCACAAGCCGCAGGGACAGTAGCGTGCGCCACGGGTACCACGAAAGAGTGCCTGCGGGGCGGGGGCGCGCGGGAGGGACACCCGCACGGGTCTGCGGGGAAGGTCAACTGGTTTGACAGCGTTGTCCGTTGACGCGGTAGAGTCTTGTGTAGACCAATCGACAACGTTGTCGTCGCATCGCGGCGTCGCCACAAGCCAGCAGCATCACAAGCCCGCACCACCCGGGCAGGTACTCCCCCGGCCTGCACCGGCTCGCGGACCCGGTGGACGGTCCCACCGCGCCACCGGGTCCGCCCAGAGCGGCGGTGCAGAGCCCGTGAACGGACTCTCAGCCGACCTGGCAGGGCAGGATCGTCGCCGTATCACCGCCGTCGCCCGCGACGACGTATCCGAAGGTCGTGCTCTTCCCCGGATCCAGCGAACCGTTCCAGTCGGCGTTGTGGACCATCACGTCCTGGCCGTTGTAGGTCGCGTTGCCGTTCCACAGGCTGTCGACCTTCTGGCCGGTCGGCAGTGTCCAGTCGACCATCCAGCCCAGCATCGGGACATCGCCGGTGTTGGTGACGGTCACCTCGGACTGGTAGCCGCCACTCCAGCTGTTGGTGGTCCTGCGGGTGGCCTCGCACTTGCCCGGTACGGGGTCGGTCGGGTCGCCCGGGTCGTGGATGCCCGTCACCTCGCCGTTGCCGCCGTCGAAGACGACGTCGGAGCAGGAGTAGAAGGTCTCCGCGCTGTCCGAGCGCTGCCAGACCATGTAGATGATGTGCCGCCCGGACTTGTTGGCCGGAAGCTGCCCCGTCCAGGAGTAGTTGGCCTCGACCGTGCCCGGGGTGCCGTTGAGCGGCGGGTGGTCGACGGTGAGGAAGGGCTTGTCCTCGATGTCGTCCCAGGTGAGCGGTTTCGTCGGGTCGAAGCCGTCCTTGGTGATGTAGACGTAGAACCAACCCGGGTGCGCCGCCCAGGCGTTGTACGAGAAGTCGACGGTCGCGCCCGAGGTGAGATGGGTGAGCGGCCAGTCGTTGCGTGGGAGGTTGAAGCCCGTGAAGTTGGGGTTGCCGCCGCTGCACAGCTGGCCGTCCGGGACGAAGCCGCGGGTGCGGCCGGCGCCGTCGGAACGCAGCACGGAGAACCAGTTGTAGAACGGCGTGGTGCCGCTGACCTGTTGGGCCGCCTTGCAGGCCGGGTTGACCGGTTTGATCTCACCGGTGCTGGTGAGGCCGTCCTGCCAGCACAGGAAGGTGCGGCTGCCGGGTTTCATGGGGGTGCCGTGGGCCTCGGCCTTGCCGCCTGCCGTGATGACGAGGGCGAGGGCCGGGAGGGTGGCGAGGAGGGAGACGAGGATGAGGAAGAGGGTTCGGGTGGGGGGCGTTAATCGGCGCGCCGGTCGGCGCAGACTTGTCAGGATCATGACAGATACATTCCTTCAGCTACGGCCATACGGGTGCGGGTGTGCGGAGGTGAGCGGAGTGGGAGCGACCCGAGGGCGGCGGGTTCCGGTCCGTCGCCATATGGGAGCGCTCCCACCCCGCGTGTGGGGGAAGGTAGCGCCGGTTGGGTCGGTTGTAAACGGGGGGCGCGTGGGCTGTATGGCGTGGCGGGGGCGCGACGCGCGTCAAACGTGCGCCGTGGCATCGCCGCTTCAGGTGAAGGTACCTTCGTACGTACGATCACGCCGCGTATCGGCTTCCACACTGGCGTCCATGGGAGCAGTGATGACGACACCCCAGCAGGGACGGGCCACCGAGGACACCTGGATGTTCCCGCCGGCCGACGGCTGGACCTTCGACCAGGTCAAGGACTTGGAGCTGCCCTTTGACTGGGAACTTGTGGACGGACGGATCGTGGTTCGAGGACAGACCAAGTTTTGGCACAACCGCGTGCGGGACAAGCTCGCAGCCGCCCTGGAGGCGGCGCGTACCCAGCCGTACGAGGTCGTCGCCGAGCAATGCGTGATGGTCGATGATCAGAACACTCCCAAGCCCGACGTGATCGTCTTTGACCCCCGCAAGCTGAACTTCTTCGAGGTCGAGTGTGTTCCGGTGGGGAAGGTCTCCCTGGTTGTGGAGGTTGTCTCGCCCGGCTCCCGCCAGGACGACCGAGTGCGCAAGCCTGCCCTCTTTGCCGCACACAAGGTCCCCTGTTACTGGCGCGTGGAACTCGGCCGGGACCAGAAGCTCGCGGTGCACGAGTACTGGCTCAACGCGGACACTCGCTCGTACATCCCCGCCCCGATGCATCCGGTGCACCACGACAAGCTCGTCACCGAGTTGCCGTACCCCGTCGAGATCGATCTCGAGGCGCTCGTCGGATTCTGACCGGGGCGAGGGCTCAACGGACCGGCACGGCCGCCGGGAGCAGTGCCGTGAGTTCGTCGCCGAGGATCGACACGCCCTCCTCGGTCAGCAGGGACTCCGGATGGAACTGCAGCGAGCGGATGTGGGGCCCGCGCAGTGCGTGGACCTCTCCGGTCTCCCGGTCGCGGCAGACCTCGACGTCCTCGAAGCGGTCGTCGGCGGACAGGGCAGCGAAGGAGTTGTAGTAGCCGACTCGGGTCCGGCGGCCGAACAGGTCGATCTCCTGCTGCAGGCCCTGGTTGGGCGGGTTCTTGCGGATCAGTTCGAGGCCCAGTTCGCGGCACACCACTTGGTGTCCCAGGCAGACCGCCAGGAAGGGGCGTTGTTCCTCGATCAGCCTGTGCACGGTACGGCTCAGTGCAGCGATCTTGGGGGCCCTGCGGTCCCGTGGGTCTCCGGGTCCGGGGCCGATGACTACGAGGTCGAAGTCGTCGGTCTCGTAGGGCTCGTCGAAGCGTCGGACGGTGACGAGGAGACCCAGGGCGCGCAGTTGGTGGCCGAGCATCGCGGTGAAGGTGTCCTCGCCGTCCACCACGAGCACGCTGTGGCCGGTGAGTTCCTCCCGGTGGTAGTCGACCGCGCCGGGGGGTTCCAGCCAGAAACGTGACAGTGTGCGGTTGCGCTGGGCCAACGCCCGGCGGATCTCGGGGTGTTGGGCGATGGCGGGGGCGCCGTCGGCATGGTGCCCGGCGGGTGTGTGCGTGCCGCGCGCGGCGTCCAGCAGGGCGGCCGTCTTCGCGTGAGTTTCGGCCACCTCGGAGTCCGGGTCCGAGTGGCGGACCAGTGTTGCTCCGACGCCGATCCGCAGCCGGCCGTCGGCCGAGATGTCCGCGGTGCGGATGAGCAGGGACGAGTCGAGCCGGCGGGCGCCGGAGTCGTCGCGGCCGACGAGGGCGAGGACTCCGCTGTAGTAGCCGCGCCCTTCGGCCTCGTGGCGCTTGATGACCCGGCAGGCGTTCTCCAGCGGGCTGCCGGTCACCGTCGGGACGAACATGGTCTCCCGAAGGATCTCCCTGACATCCCGTGAACTCCGGCCGGTCAGCAGGTACTCGGTGTGCGTGAGGCGGGTCATCTCCTTGAGGTGGGGGCCGACGACCCGGACGCCGGGCTCGCAGATCCGCGCCATCATCTTGAGTTCCTCGTCGACCACCATGTAGAGCTCGTCGGTCTCCTTGGGGTCGGCCAGAAAGCGCAGGACGTCCGGCACCGTGGGTCCGGCCGGCGGATGCCGGTAGGTCCCGCTGATCGGGTTCATCAGCACGGTTCCGGCCTGCAGGCTGGCGTGCCGCTCCGGGGTGGCGCCCACGAGCGTGCGGTTGCCCGTATGGACGAGGAAGGTCCAGTAGGCCCCCGACTCGTGCGCGAGCAGTCGGCGGAACACCGTGAGTGCGGCGTCCGTCGGAGGGCCTTCGACCGTGGCCGCGAACGACCTCTTGATGACGAAGTTCGCGCCCTCGCCCCGGCCGATCTCCTCGTCGAGGATCCTGCGGACCACGGTTTTGTAGGCCTCGTCGTCCAAGTCGAAGGCCTCGTCCAGGAGTTCCGGCGGACGGTCCGGAATCCGCTCCAGCAGGGTGCGGGCATCCATGGTGCTCTGTTCGCGGACCGTCATCGCCAGCAAGGGCGCGTCGTCGTCCCGGTGCGCGAACCCACGCTCGGCTATCTGCCGGTAGGGGACGAGTACGACCATCTCGTGCCCGGCCCCCGCCGGTTCCTGAGGCAGCGGAAGCTCCGCGAGGGTCGGTATCTCGGTGCAGTCGCCCACGAGGATCTCCACCCGGTCGTGCCCGGCCGAAAAGGGGCGGTGCAGCAGGGCGAACGGGGGTGCTTCCGGGGTGAACAGGGTGTCGAGGCGGGCAATATCAAATTCGCTCACTATGGCTCCCCATCGGGAATTCGACGGAACGGGTGATGATCGGCTCTGCCCCTTCGGTCCGACGATTCTGGCATCGAGGCCGGTCCGCCCACCACTACTCACTCGAGTAATGAAGAGCGGGTCGAGCAGCCTTGTCAACGAATCTGGACTGCTCACACGAGTAGCCTCATGGGCCGCGCGCCGGACTACAGTCGGAACTCGTCCACCGCTTCGATCCGGGGACGGAAACGTCGCTGATTCGACAGCCGACCGACGACTCCGACGACTCCATGGAGAAACCTTGATTTTGCTGCGCGGGCATTCGACAAGGTCCGTTGCCTCATGAACGTCGCCATAAGCTGGACCGGTCTCACCGAATCGCACGCCAGGCTGTCCGAGCACGAAATCACTTCGTGGCGGTCGCTGCCGGCCCTGCAACAGCCCGACTGGCCCGACGACTGGCTTCTCGCCGAAGTCACCAGGGATCTCGCAACGCTCCCGGAACTCATCGACGCGGACGAGACCGAAGCGCTGCGGCTGCTGCTCGGCGAAGTGGCCGAGGGGCGGCGTCAGGTCATCCAGGCCGGGGACTGTGCCGAGGACCCGGCGGACTGCGCGCCCGGCCCGCTGACCCGCAAGGTCGGGCTGCTCGACGCCCTGGCCGGTGTCATGCGCGTCGGCACCGGCCTGCCGGTGATCCGGGTCGGCCGTATCGCCGGCCAGTTCGGCAAGCCCCGGTCCAGCCCCACGGAGCGGGTGGACGGCACCGAACTGCCCGTCTACCGCGGGCATCTCGTCAACGGCCCACAGGCCACGGCGGAAAGCCGCAGGCCGGACCCCCTGCGACTGCTGGCCTGCCACGAGGCCGCCGGCGCCGCGACGGCGTTCCTGCGCAAGCAGCAGGACGGATTCGGCGCGCCGGTGTGGACGAGCCACGAAGCCCTTGTCCTCGACTACGAGGTGCCGCAGCTACGTCGCGACACGGACGGCCGGCTGCTCCTCACCTCCACACACTGGCCCTGGATCGGGGACCGCACCCGCCGGCCGGACGGCGCGCATGTGCGCCTGCTGGCGGCGGTGAACAACCCGGTGGCCTGCAAGGTGGGGCCCGGTATGACTGAGGACGAACTGCTGCGGCTGTGCGAGGTCCTGGACCCGGCCCGGCAGCCCGGCAGGCTCACTCTGATCGCGCGTACGGGGGCGGGCCGGGCAGCCGGGCACCTCCACCGGCTCGCCGCCCGGGTACGGTCCGCGGGCCACCCCGTCGTCTGGCTGTGCGATCCCATGCACGGCAATACGGTGCGTGCCACGAACGGCCGTAAAACACGCCTGCTCTCCTCCGTCACACAGGAGGTCCGAGAATTCCGGGAAGTGCTCGGTGATCTCGGTCTGCATCCGGGCGGTCTTCATCTGGAAGCCACTCCGGATCACGTCGCCGAATGCCTGCCCGACGCTTCGCAACTCGATTACTGCGACGGGCCGTACACCACCTTGTGCGACCCCCGGTTGAACATGCGCCAGGCGCTGGCCGTCGCCGAATCATGGAATCGAGAGGAACAAGAGGAGCGAGAGGAATCCGTCCCGTGCCCGTGATGCGGACTCATGCCGCCTGCGACCGGCTGCGGGAAATCGTGGCCGCGGTTCTCGAGATCGATATGACGGAAATCCAGGCCGATTCGCTTTTCTACGACGATCTGGCCGCCGACTCGCTGGAAAAGGTGGAGATCGCCGTGCGGATCGAGCGGGAGTTCGGTGTGCCCGTCGATGCCGAGGAGGGTGCGGAGCTGAGCAGCGTCTCGGCCGCACTCGCCCTGCTGCGGGCCAAGGGCGTGGTGAGCTGATGGCACACCTCGCCGTCGGCCCCGGGGAGTGCGTGGTCACCGGCGTCGGCGCCGTCTCCCCGGCGGGCATCGGGAGCGCCCCGCTGTGGGAGACGGTGTCCGGCGGCCGCGTGGCGACCGGCCCGGTGACGCGGTTCGACACGTCCCGTTACCCGGCGCGGAACGCCGGTGAAGTCCCCTTGTCCTGCCTGCCCCAGCTCGATCGTCTGGTACCCCGGCACCCTTCGCGCGCGGCTCGTTATCTCGCCGCCGCGACGGCCGAAGCAGTCCAGGACGCGGCGCTCGTGCCCAGTCGGACGCCGGGCCGTACCGGGGTCTTCGTCGGCACCGTCATGGGCACGCGCCCGCTGCTCGAACGCGGGCTGGACGACACGGGGTTGACACCCGTCGGTACCGAATGGGCCGAGCCGGAGCGCCTGTTGGACCTGGTGCCCGCGGTAGTGACCGTCGACGGTCCCATGGTCCTGCTCGCCTCCGGCTGCTCGGTGGGCGGGGACGCCGTCTCCCGCGGTGCCGCCGCGATCGCGGCCGGCGAGGTCGAGGTGGCGGTCTGCGGCGGGGCGGAGGAACTGTCGCAGGAGGTCTTCGCCATGTTCACCGCCCTGCGGGCCCTCGCCCCGGACGTGGCACGCCCCTTCGACGCCGATCGGCGCGGAATGCTGCCGGCCGAAGGGGCCGGCGTGGTGGTCCTGGAGAGCGCGGAACACTGCGCCGCCCGGGGCGGCCGGGCCCGGGCCGTGCTGCTCGGGCATGCGTCCGCCGCGGACGCCTTCCATCTGACGCAGCCCCGGCCCACCGGTGATGCCCTCATCGAGGCACTCACCACTTGTCTGAAGGACGCCGGACGCACCGCGGACCAGGTGGACTGGGTGTGCGCCCACGGAACGGGGACCCCGGCGAGCGACGGCGTCGAGGCACGGGCGATCGCCACGGCCCTGGGCACCCCCGCGCGCCAGCCCGTCGTGTCGTCCCTCAAGGGGTCCCTCGGCCACACCCAGGGCGCCGCCGCCGCACTGGAGACGGTCGTGGCCGTACAGGCCCTGACCGCCGGAAGGATCCCGGGCAACGCCACACTGCGGCGTCCGGATCCCGCATGCGCGGACGTCGACCTCGTCCCACCACAGGGCCGCACGGCCCCCGTAGACCTCGTGGCGAGCCTTGCCTTCGGCCTGGGCGGCGGGGTGTCCGCGCTGGTGCTGAGCGCCCCAAAGGGGCGCGGGGCTGCATCGATTTGCGGCTCCGCCGCGGGGCGCGACCAGCCACAACAGACCCGCAGCGGACCGACGGCCAACATACGGATCACCGCACTCGGCGTCAGCCTGATCCCCGTACAACCCGCCCCGCAGGATCCCCGCACCGACGACGAAACCCAGCACGCATTGGCCGCCGTCACGAGTGCGCTCCACGGCCTCAACATGCCCGAGGGATCACAAACCGGCACGGTCTGGGCCGGCTCCACAGCCGGCCTCCAGGAATTCGCGCAGACCTGCGCCGACATTCCCGTGCTGGGCCCCGCTCGGGTCTTACCGCGGCGCGCGGCGCGGTCGGCGTTCACCGGACCGGTCACGGCGGTCTCCGTGCGGTACGGCTTCCAGGGCCCCTATCTGAATCTCACCGGCGCCCAGGACGCCGGCGCGCACGCCGTGGCCGAAGCCGTGCGGATGCTCCAACAGGACCAGTGCGCACGGGTGTTGGTGGGCGGTTCGGCCCTGCGTTCCGGCGGGGCCGACCGGTCGGGGGGCGCGGCCTGCGTCGTACTGGAGCGGGACCCGGGTGGCGACGCGGGCACCGCTGTACGGCTGCTGCACCGGGCCCGCGTCGGCGCCGACCCTGCCCCGTTCATCGGCGACTGCCTGGAACGCATGACCGGCCCGCCCCGGCGGGTCGTCCTGTCCGCGGCCCCCGGCTCCCACACCCCCGCGCCCCTGGTGTCGCGCCTGTGCGGCGCTCCCTGTCTGGACGTGGAGTCGCGCTGGGGAGACCTCGGCGCGGCGGGCGGATTCGCGGCGCTGGCGGCCGCGGCCGCCATGACGGCCCGTCGTGGCGGGGCGGCGAATCCTCGCGTCCTCGTGCTGGCCGTCGGGGCCGGCAATGCCGTCGCCATCGAAGTCATCTCGCAGAAGTCATCTGGCAAAGGGGAAGTCGGTAATGGATCTGATCGAGCGGCTGCTGGGCACGCACCTGGCGGCCGGTGAAGGAGAACGGGTCTGCTACGTGGACCCCGACGTCGGCGAGGTCACCTATACGGCCCTGCACGACGCGGCGCGCGGCTACGCCGGTGCGCTCCGGGAACTGGGCGTGGCGCCCGGCACCCGTGCCCTGGTGGTCGCCGACGACTCGGTGGCGACCGTGGCCGTGATCCTCGGGCTGTGGTGGAGCGGGTGCGTGCCGGTACCGGTGAGCCCCGTACTGTCGGACGCCGAGATCCGCTTCATGGCAGCGGACTGCGAGGCCGGCTTCGCGCACCTCGACGCCCCTACGGCCAAACAGCAGGCGCTGGAGAAGGAGTTCACCTCCCTCACATGCACCACGGGGGACGGGGTCAGGGCCGTGTTCACGGCCGGTGACCGGACGGGCGTGCACCGGCCGGAGGCGGCGCTCGCGCCGGCCCAGTGGCCGACGGACCGTGCGGCGCTGGTGCAGTACACCTCGGGCAGCACCGGCTCGCCGAAGGGCGTCCTGCACTCCGCGGCGGGCATCGAGGCGGTCCTCGCCGGAGTCGGCAGCCTGCTGCGGCTGCGCCGGGACGACGTGGTCCTGTCCACCGCGAAGCTGTCCTTCGGCTACGGCTTCGGCAACTCGGTGCTGCTCCCGCTGGCGGCGGGCGCCCGGACCGTCCTGCTGCGCGGCAGCGTGGATGCCCATGTCGTCTCCAGCACCCTGCGACGGCACCGTCCGACCGTGTTCTTCTCGGTGCCCCGGATGTACGCGGCACTGCTGGCCCTCGCCGCGAGCCACGGCGCCGAGGGGTTCGCCTCCGTACGACTCGCCGTCACCGCGGGCGAGCACTGCCCCGAGCACCTCCACCAGCGGATCACCAGCACCTTCGACGTGCCGCTGGTCAACGGGCTGGGCGCCACCGAGGCCCTGCACATCGTCGTCGCGACCCCGCCGGACGCGATCGTGCCCGGCGCCACCGGCCGTGCGGTCCCGGGCACCGAGGTGACGGTCCGGGACGACAACGGGGTCCCGGTGCCCGACGGGACCGAGGGGCGGCTGCACATCTCGGGCTTCTCGGTCGCCCTCGGCTACCTCAACCGGCCCGAGGCGACGCGTCGGACCTTCGCCGAGGGCGGTGCCTTCACCAGTGACATCGTCCGGCGTACGGAGCAGGGCGACATCTGGCACCTGTGCCGCGCCGACGACGTGCTGAACCTGGGCGGCTACAAGGTCGCACCGGCGGAGATCGAGACCGTGGTCCGGGAGACCGAGCAGGTCGCGGAGTGCGCAGTGGTGGCCGCCACCGACGAGAACGGCCTCGAACAGGCCGTCGTCTACGCCGTACCGGTGGCCGGGGCCGACCACGCCGCGGTGCGCAAGGCGGTCCTGACGTCGATACGCCGGCAACTCGCCCTGTTCAAACGGCCCTCCCGCATCGAGGTGATCGACGCCCTGCCCGTCACCTCCACCGGCAAGCTGGCCCGGCACCAGCTGCGTGCATCGGCGGGTCGCCGATGAGCTGGGACATCACGGGCATCGGAGCCGTCGCCGCGATCGGCGAGAACCCGTACGACATCTTCGACTCGCTCTGCGCGGGACGCAGCGGCCTCTCCGAGCTGCGCGCCTTCGACGTCGACAACTACCGCGCCCGGCACGCCTACGAGATCGACGACCGCGACGGCTCAGGGGCGGACCGTCCGCTGCGCGCCACCCGCTGGCTGGAGACGGCGGTGGCGCAGGCCCTGTCCGACGCCGGACTCGAGGAGAACGCGGAGGCGTACCCCGTGCTCGTCGGCACGACCCTGCGCGAGCAGCGCTCGGCCGAGCTGTGGTGGCGGGAGAAGACCCAGCTCGCCCCGTCGGACCTGCACTTCGGGACCGCGCTGCACGAACGGTTCGGGACGGCGCGGACGTACACCTTCGCCAACGCCTGCGCGGCGACGCTGTACGCGCTCGGCATGGCCACCGACATGATCGAACTGGGCCTGGCCGACACGGTCGTGGTGGCGGGCGCCGACTCGATCACCGAGAGCGCCTACGGGGTGCTGGACCGGGTGCAGAACGAATCGCCCCTGGCGCTGCGCCCGTTCGACCGGGCACGCAACGGCATGCTCATGGGCGAAGGAGCCGTCGCCGTGGTCGTCCAGCGGTCGGGGGCCCGGCCCGGCGGTGCGCATGCCGTGCTGCGCGGGGTGAGCATGAACTGCGACGCGAGCCATCCCACCGCGCCCGACCCCACCACCATCGCCGCGGCCGTCGAGGACGCCTACCGGCGGGCGCATGTACGGGCCGACGACATCGACCTGGTGATGCTGCACGGCAGCGGTACCCAGCTCAACGACGCCGCCGAAGCGACCGCGCTGTCCCGCGTGTTCGCAGGCACGGGCGCCGATCCGCTGCTGACGGCCATCAAGTCGATGACCGGTCACACCCTGGGCGGCAGCGGTCTGCTGAGTCTCGTCATGGCCTCTCTCGCGCTGCACCGCGGTGTCGTACCGCCGGTCCTCGGGCTGGAGAACCCGATCGAGGAGGCGTCCGGGCTGCGTCTGGTGCGCGACGGGGCGGCCACCGCCGAACTGTCCACCGCGCAGGTCAACGCCTTCGGATTCGGCGGGATCAACGCGGTGGCCGTGCTGGAGAAGGGAGCGTCATGACGCCCGAGACCGCCGTGATCACGGGTGTGGGGCTCGCCGTCCCGGGCCTCGACGGGGCGCGGGATCTGCTCGAACCGCCGTCGGGCGACGGCGGGTTCGACCCCGCCACGGGGCTGAAGGGCCGGGAGATGCGGCACAAGGACCGCGCCTCACGGCTCGCGCTGCGGGCCGCCGAACCCGCTCTGCGGGAGGCGGGCCTGCTCTCGGACGACGGGACGTACGGCGGATCCGCGCCGGCCACCGCCGTCGTGGTCAGCACCAACTTCGGCAACCTCGACAGCGTCTGCGACTTCGCCGACATCATCGCCGAACACACCGTCACCGGGCTGAGCCCGCTGGGGCTGCCGCACACGTCCAGCAATGTGATCGCCGGCTGGATCGCCATCCGCTACGGCATGCGCGGACCGAACGTCACCGTGTGCAACGGCCCGACGAGCGGCACCGACGCCCTGTACTGGGCGCGGAACCTGATCGCGGTCCGGCGGGCCGAGGTGGCCGTCGTGATCGGTGTGGAACCGGACACCGAACCGGTGGCCCGCCTGCTGTCGGACGGCTCGGGCCGGACGGTGCTCGACGGTGCGGCGGCCCTGGTCGTCGAGTCGGCCGCGCACGCCCGGGCCCGGTCGGCCCGGCCGCTCGCGGCGCTGGCCGAGGTGGCCCGGGCCTCGGATCTGCGGACCGCGGTGGCCGAGGTCCTGAAGGCGGACGCGGCGCCCGTCGGGCTGTGGCTCACCGCCGAGGAGACCGCGGCGGACGTGGCCCCGGACGCCGACGCGGTGCCGTCGCTGGATCTCACGGCCCGGCTCGGTCACTGCTCGGGAGCGCTGGGTGTGCTGCAGTGCGCGGCGGGCGTCGCGCACCTCGGCCGGGGCGGCTCGGGCTCGGTCCTGACGACCAGCGGCGGATCCCCGGCGGACGACGCCGCGGCGGCGCTGCTGCTCACCGGCATCGGTGCGGCGCCATGACCCCGGGACGCGACGACGGGCGCCGGGTCGTGGTGACCGGCATGGGCTCGATCTCCTGTCTGGGTACGGGTGTTGACGCCTTCTGGGCGGGTCTGCTGGCCGGCGGCGGTACCCCCGCGACCGTCCCGGACCCCGACGCCCGGATGGCCAACCGGCTGATGTACCTGGTGGCGCCGGACCAGGTGCCCGCGGAGCCGGCCCGGCTGGCCGGCTCGACCCTGGCGGCCGGTCCCCGGATGGCGGTGGCCGCCGCCCGCCAGGCCGTCGCCGACGCCGGGCTCGACACCCGTACGCGGGCCCGCCTTGCCGTCGTCCTGGGCGTCGAGATGGGCAACGCGGGGTGGCACGAGAGCCGCCGGGCCGGTGTCACGTCCGTCGCCGAGGGCGCCGCCTGGTCGCCGATGACGCTCACCGCGGCCGCCGTCGGCGCGGCGCTCGGGGCCGGCGGCGGCAATACGAGCGTCGGCAACGCCTGCGCGGCCAGCGGTTACGCCGTCGCGGTCGCCGCCGACATGATCCGCGGCGGCGAGGCCGAGGTCGTCCTCACCGGGGGTGCGGAGGGCGTCACCCGGGTGGGCATGGGCGTTTTCAACCGGCTGGGGGCGCTGGATCCCGAGCGGTGCCGCCCGTTCGATCTGCACCGGCAGGGCACTCTTTTCGGCGACGGCGCCGCCATGCTCGTACTCGAATCGGCGGAGCACGCCGCGCGCCGGGGAGCCACCGCGTACGCCGAGGTGGCGGGCGCCGCGTGGAGCTGCGACGCACACCATCCGACGGCCCCCGACCCCAGCGGCAGCCAGGCGTCCCGGAGTATCCGCCGGGCACTCGACGAGGCCGGTCTGAGCGGCGAGGACGTCGGCGCCGTCGTCCCGCACGGCACGGGCACCCCGCTGAACGACGCCGTCGAGGCGCGCGTGCTGCGCGAGGTGTTCGAGGACCGCTGTGACCGGCTGCCGCTGTTCAGCCTCAAGGGGCTGATCGGACACACCGCGGGGGTCGCCGGAGCCTTCGGCGCTCTGACGGCAGCACTGCTGGTGCACCACCGGAGTGTCCCCGCGAACGCGCCCCTGGACGAACAGGACCCCGAGTGCCCGGTGTGGCTTCCGCAGAAGGAGCCCGTCCCGCTGGCGGAGAAGGCCGTCCTGGTCAACGCCTACGCGTTCGGCGGGAACAACGTCTCGCTCGTGCTGACCGGCCCGGAAGGAGCCCCGTGATCAGTCTCGACGTACTCGGCCTCGGTGTCGTACTGCCCGGCGCCGACAAGCCCGCCGACGCCCGGACAGTGCCGGACACGCCCGCACCCGGCTGGTTCGACGTGGTGACCGCGCTGACCGGACGCGGCTACAAACGCCTGCCGACCGCCTGCCAGTACCTGCTGGCCGCCACCCGCAACGCCCTGGACGACGCGGGAGACCCGCAGGAGGCGGTCCCCGCCGAGCGGCGCGGCGTCGTCGTCGGCACCAACAACGCCGGCATGGCGCTGATGGAGGACCAGGACCACAGCATCCTGGAGGAGGGCGCGGACGCGATCAGTCCGATCACCGCCCCCTACTTCGCGATGAGCCTGTTCGCGTCCCGGCTCGCCGTGGAACACACGGTCCACGGCTTCACCCTCACCACCAACTCGCCCCGGACCGCGGGTTTCGACGCGGTCCAGGCGGGCGCCCGCGCCCTCGCCCGCGGCAGGGCCGACCTGCTCGTCGTCGGCGCGACCGAGGAGGCGCTGCCGAGCGCCGAGCCGGGCGCCGAGGACAGCGACATCGGTGCCGTCGCCCTGGTCTGCGCACGCAGCAGGGGGGCGCCCGATCCGGCCGCGTACGGCAGTTGCCGGGTCCTGAGCGCCTTCCTGCCGCCGGGCGTCGAGCCCGCCGACGTGCTCGACGACACGTGGGCGGCGCTGACCGCCGACGGGCCGCGGCCGGACCGCGTGGAGGCGGTGCTCGACGACTCGCCCACGGGCCGGGCCGTCTCGGACTGGCTGGCGGGCAAGGCGGCGACGGTGTCCGTCTCCCCGGCCCGACCCGGCTGTCTCTCGCCGATGCGCCACCTGGTCGCACGGCTCGCCACCGGGGACGACGGCCCCGAACACGTCGTCGTCACCGCCGCGGCCGAGGGCAACGTGGCCTTCGCGCGACTGACGACCTTTCCCGACAACCACCCTCAGCTGCACGGGAGTTGGCAATGATTACTGAGATCCGGGGATCCTGGTCCCTCGTCCTGGGTGTGTCCAGTGGCTTCGGACGGGCCACGGCACGCGCCCTCGCGGAACGGGGCGGGAACATCATCGGGGTCCACTTCGACACCTCCGACGGTGCCGAGGCCGCGGCGAAGTTCGCCGACGAACTGCGCGACCTCGGAGTGTCCGGCCACTTCTTCAACCTCAACGCGGCCAGCGCCTCCACCCGCTCCGAGGTGGTCTCCAAGGCCGCCGAACTCGCCGGCCAGCAAGGGGTGCGCATCGTCCTGCACTCCCTGGCGTTCGGCTCACTGCTGCCGTTCGTGTCCGCCTCCCCGGAGCAGGGGACGATCGCGCCGAGGCAGCTGGCGATGACCGTCGATGTGATGGCCCACAGCCTCGTGTACTGGACCCAGGACCTCGTGGCGGCCGGACTCCTGCCCCGCGGGGCGAAGATCTACGGCATGACCAGTGCGGGCAGCACACAGGTCCTCGACAGCTACGGCGCCGTGTCGGCCGCCAAGGCGGCGCTGGAGGCGCACCTGCGGCAGCTGGCCGTCGAACTGGCCCCGCGCGGTGTGGCGGTCAACGCGCTGCGCGCCGGCACCACTCTGACGCCCGCCCTAGAGAAGATCCCGGGCAGTGCCGCGTACGCCGACGCGTGCCGCGCCCGCAACCCCCACGGGCGGCTGACCGAGCCGGAGGACGTCGCCGAGGCGATCGTGCTGCTGTCGATGAGCAGTTCGTCCTGGCTGACCGGCAACGTGATCGGCGTCGACGGCGGTGAACTCCTCACCGCCTGACCAACCCTCCCTGTTCTCACAACACTTCACGAAAGGAACCCCCATGTCCGAGAACACCGCATCCACCACCGCCCTCGACCTCGACGAACTGCGCGCGATCGTCGCCGACGCCCTCGAACTGCCCAAGGAGGAGGTCACCGACGAGGCGCACTTCGCGGACGACCTCCAGGTGGACTCGCTGATGGCGCTGGAGATCGTCGTGCATCTCGAGAAGCGGTACGGCATCAAGGTCGCCGAGTCCGAGTTCAAGGAGCTCAGCACCCTGCTCCAGGTCCGCGGCCTGGTCGAGTCCAAGCTCGCCGGGGGGAAGTGACGATGTCGGACAGCCTTCGTCCGGTCGCCCTTGTGTCGGGCGGTTCCCGGGGTATCGGGCGGGCCGTGGTGAACCGGCTCGCCGGGGACGGCTTCGACGTGGCGTTCTGCTACCGGTCCGACGAGAAGGCCGCCGAACAGGTGGTGAAGGAGGCGGCCGGGGCAGGCGCGCGGGTGCTGGCCCGCCGGGTCGATGTCTCCGACGGCGCTGCGGTCCGCGCCTTCGTGGAGGCCGCGGAGTCCGAACTCGGGCCGCTGGACGCCGTGGTCACCTCCGCCGGCATCACCCGCGACAACCCGCTGGTGAGGATGGCCGACGAAGAGTGGCGGGACGTCGTCTCCACCAACCTGGACGGCACCTACAACGTCTGCCGGGCGGCGATCTTCTCCTTCATGAAGCGGCGCACCGGGGCGATCGTCACGCTGTCCTCGGTCGCCGGGGTCCACGGCAGCGCCACCCAGAGCAACTACTCGGCCTCCAAGGCGGGCATCATCGGCTTCACCCGGGCGCTCGCCAAGGAGTGCGGCCGGTACGGGATCCGCGCCAACTCGGTCGCGCCCGGGCTGATCGAGACGGACATGACGGCGGCCATGGCCGATGCCTCCAAGGAGCGGATCCTCGAGCGGATTCCGCTGGCCCGCTTCGGCACCCCCGACGACGTCGCCGATCTCGTGTCCTTCCTGGTCTCCGGCCGCGCGGGCTACATCAGCGGTCAAGTACTGGGCGTGGACGGCGGGTTGGTCGTCTGAGCGCGTACGCCCCCCCTGCGAGGAGGTCCTGTGAGCAAGAAGCTGTTGGCGGTGTGCGCCGCGCCCCTGGTCGCGACCAGGGCGGCCTACGCGGCGTTCCACCCGCCCCCGCCCACCGGGCGGCGCAGGCCGGACCAGTTCGGTCTGCGCGCCGAGGAGATCACCATCGCCGTCGCCCCCTCCGGCATCCGGCTCAGCGGCTGGCTGTGCCGGGGGGACCCCGGGCGGGTGGTGCTCCTCGGCCACGGTCTGGGGCTGGAGAAGTCGCGCAGTCTGCCGTACGCCCGCTTTCTCCATCAGGCCGGGTACACGGTGCTGCTGTTCGACTTCCGCAACCACGGCGACAGCTCCCGGGACCGCAGTTTCGGCGGCTTCGACCGGCGTTTCGCCGAGGACGCCGTCGCGGCCGCCGCCCATGTGCGGTCGCTGCCGGAGTTCGCGGGCGCGCGGCTGGTGCTGTACGGCTTCTCGCTGTCGTCCTTCGCCATGCTGCGTTCGCTCGCCGATCTGGACGGCACCGTGGACGCGCTGGTGTGCGACAGCGGTCCGGCCTGCGACCCGCCCGCGGTCTCGCCGAACCTGCTGCGCACGGGGCTGCTGCCGGTGCCCGAGGCCATGCGGGCAGGTCCCGCCCGGCCGGTGGTCGAGCGCGTGTTCCGCCTGCTCAACCACCTCACCATGGGCAGATCGGGCAACTGGCCACCGGCGCCCGGAAGCCCGGTCTACGCCACCACTCCGATGCTGTTCATCGCCGGCGGCACGGATCCCGTCGTACCCGCCGAGGAGATCGTGCGGCTGGCACGTCCCTATCCGCGCGCCGAGACCCTGGTCGTGCCCGGCGCGCGGCATCTGCGGGCGATGTGGACCGACAAGGAGCGGTACACCTCGACCGTCCTCGACTTCCTCAACCGTTGTCTGGAACCCACGAAAGCGGTCCGCTGATGCGACTGGGCCTCAACCTCCGTTACCTCGGCGCCCTGGGCGCCGGCGCCGACCCCAGGACCTCCGCGTTCCAGGTACGGGAAGCCGAACGGCTCGGCTTCTCGGTGGTGTGGACGGCCGAGGTGTTCAGCTCCGACGCGGTGTCCCTGCTGGGCTGGCTCGCCGCGCAGACCACCCGGATCGGGCTCGGCACCGCGGTGATGCAGATTCCCGCCCGCACCCCGACCATGACCGCGATGACCGCGGCCACCCTCGACATCCTCTCCGAGGGGCGCTTCCGGCTAGGTCTGGGTGTCTCCGGACCGCAGGTCTCGGAGGGCTGGCACGGCGCCCGGTTCGACCGGCCGCTGGCCCGCACCCGCGAGTACGTCGACGTGGTGCGCCTGGCCCTGCGCCGGGAGGACGTCGCCTACGACGGCGAGCATCACCGGCTGCCGCTGCCGGACGGGCCCGGCAAGGCACTGCGCCTGGGAACCCGCCCGCTGCGCAAGGACGTTCCGGTGTACCTGGCGGCCGTGGGGCCGCGGAACACGGCCCTCGCCGGTGAGATCGCGGACGGCTGGCTCTCGGTGTTCTTCCAGCCCGAGCACGGCGCCCGGCACCTGGCGGACCTGCGCGCCGGACGGGAGAAGCGGGGCCTCGGCCTCACCGGGTTCGACGTCGTCGCGGCGGTCCCCGTCGTGGTGGGCGACGACCTCGCCGAGTGCGCGGACCGGGTCCGGATGTACACCACGCACTACCTGGGCGGCATGGGATCACGCAAACAGAACTTCTACAACAGCCTTGCCGTACAGCTGGGTTACGGCGATGCCGCCCGCCGGGTGCAGGAGCTGTACCTGGCCGGAAAACCGCGCGAGGCGGCCGCCGCCGTACCGCAGGAATTCCTACAACGCACCTGTCTGCTGGGCCCGGTCGAGCGGATCGCCGACGGCCTGCGGGCCTACGCCGAGGCAGGGGTGACCACGCTGTCCGCGATGGTCTTTCCCGAGCACGGCGGCGACGGTCTGAGTGAACTGCGCGCACTCACCGAGGCGTTCGAGAAGTCGGGAGTCGCCGAGTGACGCCCGCTCTGCCGCGCACCGACCCGCCTGGGAAAGGACACCCCTCGTGTACGACGTCATAGTGGTGGGCGCGCGCTGCGCCGGAGCCCCGACGGCCATGCTCTTCGCCCAGGCCGGCTATCGCGTGCTGATGGTGGACAAGGCGCGGTTTCCCCGCGACACCATGTCCACCCTCTACATCCACCAGCCCGGGGTCGCCCATCTGCAGCGCTGGGGCCTGCTCGAGGCGGTCGCCGGGACCGGCTGTCCTCCCATGGACCGGCACGGCTACCAGGTGGCGGACGTACGGCTGGACGGCTGCTCCTGGCCCGTCGACGGGATCCGCGCCGCCTATGCGCCCCGCCGCCACCTGCTCGACCCGATCCTCGCCGAGGCCGCCGTCGCGGCGGGCGCCGAGTTCCGCGAGGGGTGCACGGTCGACGACCTGCTCTTCGAGGACGGCCGAGTGGTGGGGGTCGGCCTGAGGACGGCGACGGGGCGGTCCGAGGAGCGCGCCCGGCTGGTCGTCGGCGCGGACGGCATGCGCTCGAGGACGGCGGCCCTGGCCGGTGCCCCTGTGGCCTTCGAGGACCCCCTGATGACGTGCGCCTACTACACCTTCTGGTCCGGTCTGCCGACCGGCTTCGAGGTGTACCAGTCGACGGACCGATGGGTGGGTTTCGTTCCCACGAACGACGGGCTGACGCTCGTGGGAACGTATTTCCCGCAGTCCGACTTCGACACCGTTCGCGCGAACGTCAGGCGTGCCTACCTCCGCAATGTCGCCGCTGTCGCGCCAGGCCTCGAAGAACGGCTGGCCTCGGCCACCCAGGAGGAGCGCATCTACGGCACCGGCGAGCAGCGGAACTTCTTCCGGCAGGCGGCGGGCCCGGGCTGGGCGCTCGTCGGGGACGCCGCGCACCACAAGGACTCGATCACGGGCAAGGGCATCACCGACGCGTTCCGGCAGGCGACGGCCCTGACCGAGGGCGTGGGCGACGATCTGCAGGACCGGCCCCTGCTGGACGCCGCCCTCGCCCGATACGCCCGCGGGCACCAGGAACTGCTCATGGACGGCTACCAGGACACCCTGGCCGTGGCCGAACTCAAGCCGCTGCGCAGGCTGGGGCTGCTGCGTGCCATCGCGGACGATCCGGTCATGGTCGAGCGGTTCTTCTCGACCGTGTCGGGTGCGTGTCCGTCCAGTGAGCTGATCACGCCGGAATGGCGGGAACGTGCCCGGGTGTGACGGACCGCCGGGCCGCCCGCGGCGGCCCGGCGAAACCGGGTCAGAGGCCGAACACGCCGGGGTCGGTGGCCACCGAGCGGAAGTACTCGGCCGGGTCGGCGACCAGCTTGCGGGCCTTCAGGTCGAGCAGCCCGCCGACGTTGAAGACCTCGGCCACCAGCGTGCCGTCGGGGAGGCTGAAGGTCTGTTCCACACGGAACGACTTGCCCTCCCCGAAGATGAAGGCGCACGTGATGTCGACCTCGTCACCCGCGACCACCTCCCGGCGGTAACGGATGGTGCTCTCCAGGTTGATCGGGCCGACGCCCTTTGCCAGCAGCGCGTTCTGCTCGATTCCGGCGGCCCTCAGCAGTTCCCAGCGTGCGTGCTCGGCATGCTGCAGATAGATGTTTCCGTTGAGGTGTCCCTGGGCGTCGGTCTCGTAGGCGCGAACGGTCACTCTCACGGTGAACAGGTCTGACATGCCAATCCCTTCATCACGGCGACTCATGGACGCCTTGGGTCACGTAACGGGTCACTTCGACCCGCGAACTGATGCCGAGCTTCCGGAAGATCGCCCGCAGGTGGTAGTTGACGGTGTGCGGAGAAAGCGCCACCCGGCGGGCGACCTGACGATTGGTCATGCCCTCGCTGACCAGACTGGCGATGGTCCGCTCGGTCTCGCTGAGGGACTCCCACTGGGACGCCGGCCGGCCCGCCCGCCGGGCCGGAGCCCGGGCAGGAGCGGGAGCAGCTGCGGGTGCGGGCGGCGCCGAGGCGATGTGCCGGTTGATCAGTTCCTGCACCCGGGCCGCATCCGCGTTCGCCCCGAACTGCTGGAACCGGTGCAGCGCGGAGCGCAGCCGGTCCAGCGCCAGGGCCCGGCCGCGGCCCTCGTCCGCCGCGAGCAACGCGCCCAGATCCTCGTCCGCCAATGCCCCCGAACACGGGCTGAGATGCTCCCGGGAAGCCCGGCGCAGCGCCCCCGTGTCCTTCTCCAGCAGGCCCCTCGCATGGGCCGCCGAGACGCCGACCGAGGGGAAGTCGGGGTTGGCGGCGGCGACCGCCTCCACTCCGGCGACCACGGTCGCCGCGAGGGGCGTGTCGTCGGCGGCGAGCGCCAGCCTGACCAGCCAGGGAGCCGCACCCACCTCCTCCACGTACAGCTGCGGCTGGGCCAGCAGGTCCACGTACTGGGTGGTGAGCAGTTCCGCCGCTCGCCGTGGGGCGAGCTGGGCCGTGGACACCAGGAACTCCCCCCAGGAGTACTGGATCGAGGGGAAGACGGTGCGGTCCGCGCTCACCACGGCGCGGGTGCGCCACACGTAGTCGGCGGCGGAGGACAGGTCACCGCGGCGCAGGGCCACCAGGATCAGGACGGCCTGTCCGACGGGGACGACCCAGCTGCTGCCGGCCTTCACCGCCGCGTCCAGCCCGGCCTGGGCCGCGTCCTGCGCCTCCTGGAGACGGCTCGCCTGGAGCAGCAGCCTGGCCCGGGTGATCAGGATCGCCGCGGTGTGACCGGTGAGACCGGCCCGGTCGGCCTCTTCCCTGGCAGTGCTGATGAGCTCCTCGGCCTCGTCGAACTGCCCGACGTCGGACAGCTTGGCGGCCAGCGCGAGCCGTACGTACGGCCGCCACATCGGGGGCGTGAACTCGCCGATGCGACTCACCGCGCGCCTGCCCCAGCGCAGTCCGGCGGCGAGATCGCCCTTGGCCCATTCCAGATTGGAGATCAGTGCCGTGGCCGTCACCACGTCCGCGTCACTGCCGCCACCGGTGTGGGCATCGAGGATCGCCTGCGCGTTCCTGCGCACCCGCCCGCTGTCGCCGTCCAGGAGCGAGACGACCCGGCGGGCCGCTTTGTCGACCTCCGTCGCCGCGGTGACGTGGACGTCGGCCAGAGTCCGGGTGAGTTCGGCCCGGATCTCCTCGGCGAGTCCCAGCGGCAGCGACTCGCCGCGGGTGCTTCTGGCCAGCAGCAGCGCGGGGACGAAGCGATCGGCGGGATTCAGTGCGACGGCCTCCTGCACGACAGTCGGCACCGAAATGTGAACAGGCGCCGTCTTCGCGGTGGCCCCGCCCGGAGCTCCATGGAACTCCGAGGCGATGAGGGCATTCAGCGGCCGGGGATTTCGCAACGCGCCGATCTCTTCACTCAGGGCGGTCCGCACAGCCGAGGGCAGCGCCTCCGCCACCGCTCGCCTTATCAGTTCGTGTTGGAAAACTGCCTGCTCGGCGGGGAAAACGAGAAGCCCCGCGGCCATGACCTCGTTCACGGCGGGCAGAATGGACGCCGTCGTCTCACCCTGCATTGCGGCCAGTTCGCCGATCATAAAGGGCCCGCCCATCGCGGCGGCGATCTGAATGAGCTGATGCGACTTCTCGGACAACGCATTCAGCCAGCGCGCGGCGACTTCCCGGATCCGCCGCGGTGTCCGAAAGTCCTTCAGGCGAGCCAGTCCGTCATGGATCTCGACGTTCTGCTCCTCGCACAATCCGCTGACGAGTTCGGTGACGAGCAGCGGGTTGCCACCCGCGTCCTTGACCATGGAAATGATCTCGGTGGCGGGTTTCGCGCCCAGCAGTCCGGCGGCAAGTTCGATGGCCTCCTCGTCCGAAAGCGGCTCCAGGTCGACGCGCGTCACACCGTGACCATGACCGAGGAACCCCTTCGCAGACCGGCTGCCGCAGCACGAGCGCAGCGCCAGCAGCCACGCCACGTGCGGATGGCTGCGCCGCGCGCGCACCGAGAGGACGCGGTCGAGCAAAGCCTCGGTCGCATGGTGGAAATCGTCGACCACGACCAGGAGACGCTCCGAGGTCCCGACGGATCCGGATTCCAGTCCGGCCAGAAACGACTCGAACCCCCCGTCGCCCGATGAACCTTCACGGGAGGGCAGCGAGAACGAGGCGGTGACGAACCCGAGATCAGCGGCGAGACGTTCCGCGTCCTGCAGCAGTCGGGTCTTGCCCGTTCCGGCCGGCCCCTCGAGGGTCAGAACATTTCCATAGTCGCCCGAACTTGCGGCGAGGAACTTTTCAATGTTTTCCCATTGGTGGCTGCGGCCCAGCAATAACGCCCCGTCGACGCATCCTGTCATTACTCCCCCACTGTCCTCCGAAGCACGACTCGAACCAGCCGGTCCAGGCGACACATACGCCTCGGAGCCTAACGACCGATCGCAGTGAACGGAGCCTCCCCTGTATTGCTTAGGCCTTTCTTTACCTCATCCCAGACCCGTACGCAGCCCCGCCTACCCAACCGTAACCTACCCGGATACTTGAACGGCCCAACAGCGAATCGTTGGCCAACGATTTCGGCCAATCATTCGGCACGCGCGGCAATCCTTGCATTAAGAGGGCGGCCCATGATATTCTCCTGCGCCAATTTGTCATGCCCGAATAGAAAAGGCCGTTGCCGCCTGAACCGTGTCGCCCACCCGCGGCAATTCGATCGTGAACTCCGTGCGGCCCGGGACGCTGTCGACGTCGACTCGTCCGCCGTGCGCCCCGACGATCGCCGCTGCGATGGCCAGCCCCAGCCCCGAACCGCCTTCCCTGCCCGCGGCGCGCGAGCGGGACGTGTCGGCGCGGGTGAACCGCTCGAACACCCTCGGCAGCAGCTCCGCCGGAATCCCCGGCCCGTTGTCCCGGATCCGTACGACACACCGCTCCGGCGTCGCCGCCACCTCCGCGACCACCGTCGTGCCCGCGGGCGTGTGCACACGGGCGTTGGCCAGCAGGTTGGCCACCACCTGATGGAGGCGTGCCTCGTCGCCCGCGACCAGAGCCGGCGCCTCGTCGAGGGACAGGACGAGTTGCCAGTCGTGGCCGCTGCCTGCCGCCCGTGCGTCCCACAGGGCCTCGGCGGCCACGGCCGCGAGGTCGACCTCGGCGGACTCGAGCGGCCGGCCCCCGTCGAGACGGGCGAGCAGGAGCAGGTCCTCCACCAGGCCCGTCATCCGCGCCGACTCCGCCGAGACACGGCGCCAGGCCAGCACCGGCTCGACGCGGTCCGTGCCGCGGTTCATCAGTTCCGCGTAGCCCGCGATGGACGCGAGGGGTGTGCGCAGTTCGTGGCTCGCGTCGGCCAGGAAGCGCCGCATGCGTTCCTCGCTGTGGCGGACCTGCTCCTCGCTGCGCCGGCGTTCGGCGAGGGAGGACTCGACGTGGTCGATCATCCGGTTGAGGGCGGCGCCGACCTGGCCGACCTCGCTGCGGGGGTCGGTCTCCCGGGCGGGGACGCGGGTGAGGCCGGTGACCTCGCCGCGGCCGAGCGGGGAGCGGGAGACCTCGACCGCGGTGGCGGCGACCCGGCCGAGGGGGCGCAGCTGGCGTCGTATGACCACGGCGCAGACGATGCCCGCGGCGGCCAGGCCTGCGGCCGCGACGACCGCCTCGGCCTCGACCAGTCCGTCGATCATGTCCTGTACGTCGTCCATCGGGAGCCCGGCAAGGACGCGGATCCCGTCCGAGTCGAGCCCGGCGATCCGGTAGGTACCGAGGCCGGGCACGGTGACGGTGTGTTTGGAGCCGTTGGTCGCGGTGCCCTTCAGGGCGGTGCGCTGGACGGCGCTCAGGTTCTGCGGCGGGGCGTCCTGGCTGACGATCGCCGCGGAGACGACGGTGCCGTGGTCGTCGAGCCTGGCGGCGAGCATGCCGACGGGGTGACCGTTCTCGGTGAGGAAGGAGAGGTTCGCCTCGTCGTCCCGGTGCAGAGCGACTCCGCCCAGGCTGCGCTGGGCGGCGTTGGTGACGCGGCCGTCCAACTCGCCCATGAGAGAGGACCGTTGGACCACGGCCGTGGTGAACGTCATCGCCGCGCACACGACGACGAGCGTGACGCCGACGAAGAGCAGCAGGCGGGTGCGCAGGGAGCGTCCGCCCAGGCCGGCGGTCATCTGCCGTCCTCCGTGGACCTGATGGTGTACCCCATCCCCCGTACGGTGTGGATCATCGGCGCCCGGCCCTTGTCGATCTTGCGGCGCAGACTGGAGATGTAGACCTCGACGAGGTTGCCGCCGCCGTCGAAGGAACTGCTCCACACATGCTCGAGGATCCGGGCCTTGCCGAGCACCTGGCGCGGGTGGTCGACAAGGAGGCTGAGCAGGTCGAACTCCCTGGCCGTGAGCCGGATCGGCCGGCCCGCGCGGTGGACCTCGCGGGTCTCCCCGGTCAGCACGAGGTCGCCGAGGACGCGTACGGAGTCGTCGGCCCGGGTGCCCTCGGTGCCGGCCCGGCGCAGCAGGCCGCGCAGCCGGAGCACGACCTCCTCCAGGGAGAAGGGCTTGGTGACGTAGTCGTCGGCGCCGTTGTGGAGGCCGTCGATGCGGTACTCCAGGGCGTCGCGGGCGGTGAGCATGAGGACGGGGAGCTTCGGGTTCTCGTACCTGAGCCGGCGCAGCACCTGGATGCCGTCCAGGTCGGGCAGCATCCCGTCGAGCACGACGGCGTGCGGGGCGCAGCCGCGGGCGATCCGCAGTGCGCTGTGCCCATCGGCGGCCGGGTAGGGCCGCCAGCCCGCCTCGGCGACGGCGACGGAGAGCACGTCGATGAGCGCGGGCTCGTCGTCGACGATGAGCACGCGCACCCGGCCGGTTCGGGACGCAGAGGTGCCTGACATGTCTCGATGCTGTCCCGGTCCGCTGAGGGAACCCTGTGTTCCACCTGAGGGTGGCTGATGACCTGGGGTTTCCGGGGCCGGACACGGCGAAGGCCGCGCCCCCGGCGAACCGGGGACGCGGCCCTCAACTGCCTTGCGCTGCCGCCTACTTGCGGATCAGCGAGCGCAGCACGTACTGCATGATGCCGCCGTTGCGGTAGTAGTCGGCCTCACCGGGGGTGTCGATGCGGACGACCGCGTCGAACTCGACGCCCGTGTCGGTGGTGACCTTGACCGTGCGCGGCGTGGTGCCGTTGTTGAGCTCCTCGACGCCGGTGAAGGAGAAGGTCTCCTCGCCGGTCAGACCGAGGGACTCGGCGTTCGCGCCCTCCGGGAACTGCAGCGGCAGGACGCCCATGCCGATGAGGTTCGAGCGGTGGATGCGCTCGTACGACTCGGCGATGACGGCCTTGACGCCGAGCAGCGCGGTGCCCTTGGCGGCCCAGTCGCGGGACGAGCCGGAGCCGTACTCCTTGCCGGCCAGGATGACCAGCGGGGTGCCCTGCTCGATGTAGTTGCGCGAGGCGTCGTAGATGAAGGAGACGGGAGCGTCGTCCTTCGTGAAGTCGCGGGTGTAGCCGCCCTCGGTGCCCGGCGCGATCTGGTTGCGCAGGCGGATGTTGGCGAACGTACCGCGGATCATGACCTCGTGGTTGCCTCGGCGGGAGCCGTAGGAGTTGAAGTCACGACGCTCCACACCGTGCTCGGTGAGGTACTTGCCGGCCGGGGTGTCGGCCTTGATCGCACCGGCCGGGGAGATGTGGTCGGTGGTGACCGAGTCGCCCAGCTTCGCGAGGACGCGGGCACCCGTGATGTCGGAGACCGGGGTGGTCTCCATCGTCATGCCCTCGAAGTACGGGGGCTTGCGCACGTAGGTGGACTGCGGGTCCCACTCGAAGGTGTCGCCGGTGGGGATCGACAGGGCCTGCCACTGGGCGTCGCCCGCGAAGACGTCCTGGTAGGACTTGTTGAACATGTCCTCGCCGATGGCGTTCGCCACGACGTCGTTGACCTCGGCCTCGGTCGGCCAGATGTCGGTCAGGTAGACCGGCTTGCCGTCCTGGTCGACACCGAGCGCGTCCTTGGTGATGTCCACCTTCATGGAACCCGCGAGGGCGTACGCGACGACCAGCGGCGGGGAGGCCAGGTAGTTCATCTTGACGTCGGGGTTGATACGGCCCTCGAAGTTCCGGTTGCCGGAGAGGACCGAGGTGACCGCGAGGTCGTGGTCGTTGACGGCCTTGGAGACCTCCTCCGGCAGCGGGCCGGAGTTGCCGATGCAGGTGGTGCAGCCGTAGCCGACGAGGTTGAAGCCGACCTTGTCGAGGTACGGGGTCAGGCCCGCCTTGTCGAAGTAGTCGGTGACGACCTTCGAACCCGGGGCGAGGGTGGTCTTGACCCACGGCTTGCGGGTCAGGCCCTTCTCGACCGCCTTCTTGGCCACCAGGGCGGCGGCGACCATGACGTACGGGTTCGAGGTGTTGGTGCAGGAGGTGATGGCCGCGACGGTCACCGCACCGTGGTCGATCGTGTAGGTCGAGCCGTCGGGGGCAGTGACCTGGACCGGGTTCGACGGGGCGCCGTTGGGGTGGATGGCCGGGGCGTCGGAGGCCGGGAAGGACTCCTGGCCCGCCTCGTCCACGGTGTCGACGTAGTTGCGTACGTCCTGCGTGAACTGCTGGGCGGCGTTGGCGAGGACGATGCGGTCCTGCGGGCGCTTCGGGCCGGCGATCGACGGGACGACCGTCGACAGGTCGAGCTCGAGCTTCTCGGAGAAGTCCGGCTCGGCCTGCGGGTCCAGCCAGAGGCCCTGCTCCTTGGCGTACGCCTCGACGAGCGCGAGCTGCTGCGCGTCACGGCCGGTCAGCTTCAGGTACTTGATGGTCTCGCCGTCGATCGGGAAGATCGCGGCGGTGGAGCCGAACTCCGGCGACATGTTGCCGATGGTGGCGCGGTTCGCGAGCGAGGTGGCGGCGACGCCCTCGCCGTAGAACTCGACGAACTTGCCGACGACACCGTGCTTGCGGAGCATCTCGGTGATGGTGAGCACGAGGTCGGTGGCCGTGGTGCCCGGGGTGAGCTCACCGGTCAGCTTGAAGCCGACGACGCGCGGGATGAGCATCGAGACCGGCTGGCCGAGCATCGCGGCCTCGGCCTCGATACCGCCGACGCCCCAGCCCAGGACGCCCAGGCCGTTGACCATCGTGGTGTGCGAGTCGGTGCCGACCAGGGTGTCGGGGTAGGCCTGGCCTCCCCGGACCATCACCGTGCGCGCGAGGTGCTCGATGTTGACCTGGTGGACGATGCCGGTGCCCGGCGGGACGACCTTGAAATCGTCGAAGGCGGTCTGGCCCCAGCGCAGGAACTGGTAGCGCTCCTTGTTGCGGCCGTACTCGAGGTCGACGTTCTGCTTGAAGGCGTCGTTCGTGCCGAACTTGTCGGCGATGACCGAGTGGTCGATGACCATCTCGGCCGGCGAGAGCGGGTTGACCTTCGCCGGGTCGCCGCCGAGGGCCTTCACGGCCTCACGCATGGTGGCGAGGTCCACGACACAGGGCACGCCGGTGAAGTCCTGCATGATCACGCGGGCGGGCGTGAACTGGATCTCCTGGCTGGGCTGCGCCTGGGAGTCCCAGCCGCCGAGGGCGCGGATGTGGTCGGCGGTGATGTTCGCGCCGTCCTCCGTGCGGAGCAGGTTCTCCAGCAGGACCTTGAGGCTGTACGGCAGTCGGGCCGAGCCCTCCACCTTGTCCAGCCGGAAGATCTCGTACGACTCGTCGCCCACCTGCAGCGTGCTGCGGGCGTCGAAGCTGTTCGCCGACACGACAGTCTCCTTCATTGATGTGCGCGTACCTCACCGCAATCCTGCCGCCACGACGTCTTGGCCGATCCGCTAAGGTAAGGCTAAGTTAGGCAAGCCTTACTGCCAGACTGGCGATGCGTGCGGCTGCGGTGCGCCTCGGCAGATATCTCGATGTCGAGATAACTCTAGTACACGGGGGCTGAATGGTCATGCCCGGCCTCCGTTTGTGACGCCCCACACGGCGGGGCCCTGCCAGGCGATTATCCGGCGGAACGGAACATTTGGCGCGGGCGCCCATCAGCGATTCGAGCCGGGGTGCCTCACCGGTGTACCGCAGGGCGACATTGACGGTCCGTCACCCGAATGGACCCCCAACACATGCCTCATCTCATATCTGAGATACCCTCAGCCCCATGGCAGACGACTACCTCGTACGCATCGGCAAGCTCATCCGTGACGCCCGGCAGCACCGGGGCTGGACACAGGCACAGCTCGCGGAGGCACTCGGCACCAGCCAGAGTGCCGTCAACCGCATCGAGCGCGGCAACCAGAACATCAGCCTTGAGATGATCGCCCGAATCGGTGAAGCCCTGGAGAGCGAAATCGTCTCGTTGGGCTATGCGGGGCCGATGCATCTGCGAGTGGTCGGCGGCCGCCGGCTGTCCGGCGCCATCGACGTCAAGACGAGCAAGAACGCGTGTGTCGCGCTGCTGTGCGCCTCCCTGCTCAACAAGGGCCGCACGGTGCTGCGCCGGGTGGCGCGGATCGAGGAGGTCTACCGGCTCCTCGAGGTACTCAACTCCATCGGTGTGCGCACGCGCTGGATCAACGACGGCGTCGACCTGGAGATCGTGCCGCCCGCCGAGCTGGACATGGCGGCGATCGACGCCGACGCCGCCGTACGGACGCGGTCCATCATCATGTTCTTCGGCCCGCTGCTGCACCGCATGGACCGCTTCAAGCTGCCGTACGCGGGCGGTTGCGACCTGGGCACGCGGACCATCGAGCCGCACATGATCGCGCTGCGCCGGTTCGGGCTGGACATCACCGCCACCGAGGGGCAGTACCACGCCCTGGTGGACCGGACCGCGCGGCCCGACCGGCCGATCGTGCTGACCGAGCGCGGGGACACCGTCACCGAGAACGCGCTGCTGGCCGCCGCCCGCTACGACGGCGTCACCGTCATCCGCAACGCGTCCTCCAACTACATGGTCCAGGACCTGTGCTTCTTCCTGGAGGCGCTCGGTGTCAACGTCGAGGGCATCGGTACGACGACCCTCACCGTGCACGGCGTGCCGCAGATCGACGTCGACGTCGACTACTCCCCCTCCGAGGACCCGGTCGAGGCGATGAGCCTGCTGGCCGCCGCGGTGGTGACGGAGTCGGAGCTGACGGTGCGTCGCGTACCCATCGAGTTCCTGGAGATCGAGCTGGCGGTCCTGGAGGAGATGGGGCTCGACCACGACCGTACGCCCGAGTACTTCGCGGACAACGGCCGTACCCGGCTGGTGGACCTCACCGTGCGGCCCTCCAAGCTGGAGGCGCCGATCGACAAGATCCACCCGATGCCGTTCCCCGGCCTGAACATCGACAACGTGCCGTTCTTCGCGGCCATCGCCGCCGTCGCGCAGGGCAAGACGCTGATCCACGACTGGGTCTACGACAACCGTGCGATCTACCTGACGGACCTGAACCGGCTGGGTGGCCGCCTCCAACTCCTGGATCCGCACCGGGTGTTGGTGGAGGGCCCGACCCGCTGGCGCGCCGCCGAGATGATGTGCCCGCCCGCACTGCGGCCCGCCGTGGTCGTGCTGCTGGCGATGATGGCGGCCGACGGCACGTCCGTACTGCGGAACGTGTACGTCATCAACCGCGGTTACGAGGATCTGGCGGAGCGGCTGAACTCGATCGGGGCGCAGATCGAGATCTTCCGGGACATCTGACCGCGCTCAGCTGGAGTGCCGCCGCGCCCTGTCTGACCTGTGCGGATGCAGGCTTGGACGGGGTGCGGCGGCATCCCTCCACCAGTCAGTGGGCGACGAGCGCGCCACTCGACAGACCGCCTGCCCATGGCGCGTAGGAGGAAAGCCGTGCCCTGGGCGAGCCTTCAACCCCCGTCCCTGCCGCTCGAACTGCAGGTTCCCCTGGCCTCAAAAGGACAGGTCGCGGCAGGGGACGGGTCACGACCCGCCAGGAGAGGAGAGGCGCCGCGGCGAGCCAGGAACAAGACGACGAGCTGTTCGACCTCATCGGCGCGACAGGTGCCGGGATGGGCGTCGCCAAGGACCAACAGCTTTCCCCCCAGCCGCTCGTCAGGTCGGCACGGACGTTGCGGAGAACGCCGCAGCCAAGCTCGCGGAAAAGGATGCAGTCCGCGCTGCTCTCCGGGCACGGGCCGGCTGCCGGCGCAAGCCGTGCCCCCGACGGGGCACTGTCCTCCGGGCCTGCGCTGCGCTACAAGCGCGCGCCGTGTACGTGTCGCGGCTCTGCCAGCAGACCGTAGATGACCAGCACGGACACCAGCATCGTGAACAGAGACCAGAACGGGTAGACCGGAAGGAAGATCATCTGACCGACGAGACAGAACACTGCCAGACAGATGCCCGTCAGCCGCGCCGCTCTGGAGCCCACGAGTACACCGAGACTCGCCAGGGCCATCACGATGCCGATGGCGACCCAGATCCAGCCCCAAGCCGTGTAGTTGAAGATGAGCAGCCGGTTGCCTCCGGAATAGACGGTCGAGTAGTAGCCGTGATTGAAGATCGCCACAAATCCGTTGAGCAGGTTGAAGAGGGCGCTGACCATCAGCAGGATTCCGGCGAAGGCCACCCAGTGCGATCGCTCCATCGGAGGCACGGCACCGTCTGGTGGAGAGGTTTGTTGCTGCATGGACCCATGAGATGCAGCACCACCGCAGCCCGCAATCGGTAGTGGCCCAGGAGTGTTGCGCGACTGCCTGTGCTCCGGGGGACCGAGAGTCGCCCGTATATGGCCTGCCGGACAGTGGATTGCGTCGGAACATCAGTTGATCTTTGCCTGTCCGTTCCTGTTACCCGGGGTCAGCAGGACGGCCGTGTCCCCCGGCCGGGGAAGGAGTGTGCCGGCTTCCGTGACCGGGTCGAGGCGGCCGTCCCGGCGCACGAGGAACAGCAGATCGCTGCCTGGCCGCAGGGCGTCGTCGGCGGGCTGCCCCAGGACGGCTGCCCCGTCCTCGTACCTGCGGGAGAACGTCGGCCAGGTCAGATCCGGGCCGAACAGAACCTCACCGCCGATGTAAGGCGCCACTACGCCGTGGCTGTCGGCCGGTGCGTTGAGACGGTGGACCGTGCTCTCCACGCTGCCTCGCAGAAGCGCTGCCGCGAGTGCGTTGAAGTCGTCCTCGGCGGTGAGAAAGTACATCGCCGTGATCCCCTCCAGCTCGGCGGCCCCACCCGTGGCGGCGCCCAGCAGGTCACCGGGCGCAAGTTCGATCCCGGCCTGCCGGATGCGTTCACGCTGTTCCTCTCCCCCTGCCCACATCAGCACCTCCAACCCTGCCGACTTCAGGGCCACGCCCAGGTCGACCACCCAGGGGTCGCCGCCGACCAGCAGGGGCCGCGAGCGGGACGGGCGCACCACGCCCAGGCGTCGGGCGACGGGCGAGGCGGTCAGGCCGTAGAGCGTCACGGTCGCGACGATGACCACGAACGTGGCCGGAAGGATCTTCGAAGCGCCGCCGATCCCCTGGGCCACCAGGTCGGCCGAGAACGTCGAAGCCGTGGCAGCCGCGACGATGCCGCGCGGCGCCATCCAGCCGATGAAGCCCCGCTCGCTGCGTGTCAGGTCGGTGCGGAGGGTGGACACGACCGCGACCAGCGGCCTGACGACCAGTACCAGAAAGGCGGCGAGCCCGAGCGCGGGCAGCCACACATGGCGCAGCGAGTGCGGGGTGACGGTGGCCGAGATCGAGATGAAGAGCAGGCCGAGGATCAGGCTGACCAGGGTCTCGAAGAACGGCCGACGCGCGGGTACGTCCATGCCGGGGAGGTTGGCGACGGCCAGGCCCATCACCACGGCGGCGATGAGTCCCGTGTCGTCGCGCAGGACATCGCAGAACGCCGCGACACCGATCACCGCGGCAAGCTGCGCCGTGGTCCCGAGGACCTCGCCGAGCCGCAGCACCCGGAACAGCACCCACAGCAGAGCCGCGCCGACCGCTCCACCGGCCACTCCGATGCCCATACTGGCGAGGAAATGCCCCGCCCCACTGCCGAGATGGTGGCGCGAGCCGGCCACGACCGCGTGGAAGACCAGTGCTCCCAGGACGCCGCCGACCGGGTCGATGAGGGAGCCTTCCCAGATCAGGATGTGCTGGAGACGGTCCTTCGGCCGCACGAAGCCGAGCAGCGGTCCGACGACCGTCGGCCCCGAGACCACAAGGATCGCGCCGATCATGACGGCTGCCCGTGCGGACATCCCCAGCAGCGGCGCGGCGAGGAGCGCGCCGAGCAGTCCGGTGACGGGGACACCGATCCAGATCAGCCGGACGACGACGCGGCGGGTGTGGCCCTTCAGCCTCGCCAGGTCCAGCCCGAGGCCCGCGTCGTAGAGGATCACGGCCACGGCCAGCGACACCAGCGGTGAGAACGCAGTGCCCAGCAGCTGCTCAGGGGCGACGTCGTCGATCAGCGCGCCGGCGCAGAAGCCGACCGGCAGCAGGACGATGAGGGCGGGGATGTGCAGACGGCCGGCCAGGATCTGCGATCCGACGGCCAGGACCAGGATCACACCCACGCCGATGAGCACCTGGTTCGTCGTCACATTCGGCCCTTTCGGTGCGGGGTGGTGGGACGAGCGGGTGCTCTTGCCGTGACGGCGTCGTCACTCCCCCCACGGAGTGATCCCCCAGCGGACGGTGTGCTGTTCGCCGGGGCCGAGGCTGACGAGCCCGGTGCCGCTGCGGAAGGCGTCCGGGGGGCAGGTCATCGGTTCGATGGCGACCGCTCGACGGCGCTCCCTGGGCGGGAGGGTGTCGCCGGTGTAGAGCTGCACGTAGTCGGCGCCCTCACCGAGCCACACGTCCGTGCCGAACGCGCCCGACGGGTGGGCCAGGCGCACCACGGCCCGGCCGTCCGCGTCCCGGTCGAGGTCGCCGAAAGGGGTGTCCAGCCGGAGCGCACCGACGGCTCGGGGCGTTCGCAGGTCGTACTCGCTCCCGGCGACCGGCTCGGCGGCGACCGGCAGACCGCGCTCATCGGTGCGCAGCCATGTGCGTGCGGGGACGGTCAGCACCGCCTGGTCGACGACGGCGGTGCCCGCGGTGATGTAGGGATGCTGGCCGAAGCCGTACGGTGCGGCGCTCGCGTCGAGGTTGCGCGCGGTGACGGCGACGTCGAGCCCGCTCTCGCCCAGGGTGTACTCGGCGCGGAGGTGGAGGTGGAACGGGTAGCCCGGCTGCGGCCACAGCGAAATCTCCAGGACGGCGCGGCTGCCGCTGGCCTCCACGACCTGCCACGCGACCCACCGGAGCAAGCCGTGGATGGCGTTGCCGCCGGTCGGCTCGGTGAGCGGCAGCTGCAGCTCCTGCCCGTCCCAGGAGTAGCGGCCGTCGCGGATCCGGTTGGGCCATGGCACCAGGATCTGGCCGTGTCCGCCGGTGATCCGGTCCTGTTCGGCGAATCCGTCGATCACGGTGCGCTCACCGACCGCGTACGACCGAAGGGCCGCGCCGAGCTCGACGACAACGGCACGGTGCCTGCCGTGACGAAGGGTCAGTTGCCGTCCGGTGCGGCTCTCCTGCACGCGTGGCCTCCTCGGTCCGCCCGGCCGTCCTCGGGCGCCGGCGCAGTGGTGGCCTGCGGTGCCGGCCCTCCCGTCGGGAGCGTGCGGCCCCTCATGGGCCCGGTCAAGCACGACACGTTCCTGTCGGCGCGATCGCCGGGCAGGTTCGCCCGCTGAGGCCACAGGAGCGTGCGGCGGTCGACGCAAGGGCGCTCGTGCCGGCTCCCGGACGGCGGCGTCACCCGCTGCCCGCGCGCCCGTAGCGACGGCCGATGCGCCGCCAGACAGCCCGTTGGAATCTGATCATCAGCACGCCCACCAGGATCAGCAGTCCGATGTTGAGCAGGAGCTGGATCAGGGATCCGCGCGCCTCGCTCCAGCTGGAGAACGCGCTGGAGACGCCGATGTCGGCGGCGGCCGGGATGGTGGTGACCGAGATGAAGACGCCGAGCAGAGCGCTCGTCCTGGCCTGGGTCAGGGACATGATCCCGACGATGCCGGCCAGCACCGCGACGACTACGGAGAAGGCGTTGGGGGCGTCGATCAGCGTGGAGACGGGTCTGAAGCCCAGCTCGAACGCCTTGGGTTGAAAGTCGAGGCCCCGGACCGCCCACGAGAACAGGAAGGTCACGAGGATGGCCAGCAGGAATCCCACGGTCAGGGCGAACAGGCCCTGGCGGATCCTGGTGCCGTTGCCGCGGTCGATGCCCAGTGCAACGCTGGTGATGGCGCCGTACTCCGGTCCTACGACCATCGCCGCGACAATCAGGATCTGGGAGTTGGTGATGATTCCCACCGCCCCGATGACGCCTGCGATGACCAGGTAGACGTAGAAACTCGGCAGATAGGTGCCCTCGGCGCGAATCCGCGCCTCGACCTCCTCCCAGACCGGCGCGTGCGCGAGCGCCCCGAGCTGCTGCTGCTCGGCTTCGGCCGCTGTACCGGAGAAGGCCATCTCGACCGGTTCGATGACGATGGATCCGCGGCGGTCGAGTTCCAGTTCGCGCAGACCGCGCAGCACGGCATTGGCCGCACCGGCCAGGATGTCGCACTCGATCGCGTCGCCGTCGGGGTTGTGCGCCAGTTCGGCAAGGACGACCAGGTTGAAGACATAGCGGTCGTCGGTCAGCAGCCCGACCGCCCGGGGGGTGAGATCAGCGGGGCTCACCAGCCGGACGTGGATCATCTCCATGCACCACCTCCTTCGCTCGCCGACTGCGCCATCGCGGCGCCACGGTGCCCGAGCGCCGGAGCTCCCCGCTTGTGACCGGCTGACTCCAGTAAGTAACGCCCGGTGGGTGGGGGGCGGCAAGCCGGGTGCGCTGCTCGGGCACCGGAGCCCCCGGTCACATCGGTCACTTCCGGCGCGCAAGTACCACCCGATTGGCCCATAGTGGACTCAGGGGTTCTTTCCGACTTTTCGGAGCAACCATGGATCGCTACCCACCCATCGCCGAACACGGCCTGGTGGGCGACCTGCAGACCGCCGCGCTCGTCTCCTCGCAGGGTGTCGTGGACTGGTTCGCCGCTCCCCGGTTCGACTCGCCCAGCATTTTCGCCGCCCTGCTCGACCACGACGGCGGCGGGTACATGCGGCTGGCCCCCGAACACCCCGACCAGACCTGCAAGCAGCTCTACTACCCCGACACAGCCATTCTGGTGACCCGGTTCATGTCACCGGACGGGGTGGGCGAGGTGGTCGACCTGATGCCTCCGGACCGGACCGGCACCGCCACCGACCGGCACACCCTGATACGCGTCGTGCGTGCCGTGCGCGGGAGCGTCGACTTCACACTCGAGTGCCGGCCGCGCTTCGACTACGGCCGGGCCGAGCACCAGTTGGAGCTGGGCGAGGGCGAGAAGAGCGGCCTGTTCCGGTCGCCAGGGATGGACGCGCACCTGCAGACCTCCTTCCCGCTCGAGCGGGACGGCCAGGACGTACGCGGCAGGGTGGCGTTGCGCGCCGGCGAGTCGGGCGGCGTCGTGTTCACCGTCTGCGCGTCCGGCGGCGAGGCGCCCGCACCCCTCACGGTCGACGGGCTCACCGCACAGGTCGACGACACCGGCCTCTTCTGGCAGGACTGGCTGCACCAGTCCCGCTACCGGGGCCGCTGGCCCGAGCTGGTGCACCGTTCGGTCATCACCCTCAAGCTCCTCACCTACGCCCCCACCGGCGCCCTCGTCGCGGCGGCCACCACGGGCCTGCCCGAGCAGGTCGGCGGAGAGCGCAACTGGGACTACCGGTTCACCTGGGTACGCGACGGCGCGCTGTCCGTGCGGGCCATGCTGGACCTCGGCTTCGTCGAGGAGGCCACCGCCTTCGTCCACTGGCTCATGGGCAGGCTGCACGAGCGCGAGGGCAAGGAGGAGGAGCCGCTCCAGACGATGTACCGGATCGACGGCAACCCCGACCTGCCGGAGGAGACACTCGAACACTTCGAGGGCTACCGGGGCTCCTACCCCGTCCGCATCGGCAACGGCGCCGCCGACCAACTCCAGCTGGACATCTACGGCGAGGCCCTCTACGCGCTGTCCCAGGGCCGCGAGATCGGGCCGCAGGCCACCTACCGGGCATGGAAGACGATGGCCAGGACGCTGGACTGGCTCGCCGACCACTGGGACCGGCCGGACGAGGGCATCTGGGAGACCCGCGGCGGCCGCCAGGACTTCACCTACAGCCGGGTGATGTCCTGGGTCGCCTTCGACCAGGGGATCAGCCTGGCCGAGCACTACCGCAGGCCCGCCCACGTCGACAAGTGGCGCAGCGCCAGGGACGCCGTCCTCGAACAGGTCATGGAACGCGGCTGGAGCGAGAAGGAGGGCGCCTTCGTCCAGCACTACGGCGGCGACGTCCTGGACGCCTCCCTCCTGCTCATGCCGAGGGTCTCGTTCATCGCCCCGAAGGATCCGGCCTGGCTCTCCACCCTCGCCGCCATGGACCGCAAGCTCGTCTCCGACAGCCTCGTCTACCGCTACGACCCGGCGGCATCCCCCGACGGGCTGCGCGGCTCGGAGGGCACCTTCAGTCTGTGCACCTTCCTCTACGTCGACGCGCTGGCCCGGGCGGGGCGACTGTCCCAGGCCCGCTACACCTTCGAGAAGATGCAGACCTACGCCAACCACGTCGGGCTCTTCGCCGAGGAGGTCGGTCCGACCGGGGAGCAACTGGGCAACTTCCCGCAGGCGTTCACCCATCTGTCGCTCATCATGGCGGCCACCACCCTCGACCAGGCGCTCGACGCGGAGCAAGGGCGCTGACCCATGACCACCCGTGCCCGTCCGGCAGGACCGCCACGGCTGACCAAGGACGAGTTCGGTGTGCTCCACCGGCACCTGCTCTCCCGCGCCGCCTGGGCCTCCGGGGACCGGGGCGCCCTGGAAGCGCTCACTCCCGCCCGGGTGGTGGCCGCCACCCGCGAGGTGCGGACGGGCCGGACGGTGACGCTCGCCGCGCCGGTGGAGACACTGCCCGGCCCGGACAATCCGGAGCCCGCGAAGCACCGGATGAGCGGCCGGACGGACGACGACACGTCCAGCGGGCTCCACTTCGCGAGGGACAGCTTCGCGATGAACGTGCACGGCGACGCCGACAGCCACCTCGATGCCCTCTGCCACGTGATCTACGACGGCACCCTGCACGGCGGCGTGTCCGCGAGCAGCGTCACCGCGGACGGGGCCACGGCGCTCTCGGTCGAGGCGGCGCGCGACGGGATCGTGGGGCGCGGCGTGCTGCTGGACATCGCGCGGCTGCGCGGCGTGCCCTGGCTCGAACCGGGTGATCACGTGACGGTCGGCGACCTCACCGCGGCCGAATCCGCCCAGCACGTCCGCGTGACCGAGGGCGACCTCCTGTTCGTCCGCGTCGGCCATCGCCGACGCCGTGCCGAACTCGGGCCGTGGCACGCGGCGCGTGAGCGCGCCGGACTCCACCCGTCGGCACTGGAGTTCCTCGCCGACCGGCGGGTCGCCGTGCTCGGCGGCGACGGCAACAACGACACGGCCCCGAGTTCCACCGAGGGCGTCGACTTTCCCGTGCATGTGCTGGCGGTCCAGGCCATGGGCCTGCACCTGCTGGACTACCTGCAGTTCGAGGACCTGGCACCGGTCTGCGAGGCGGAGGGACGCTGGTCCTTCCTCTGCGTGATCGCCCCACTGAGGCTGCCGGACGCCACCGGCTCGCCGGTCAATCCGATTGCCGTCCTGTGACCCCGGCACCCTCGGTCGTGGTGGTCATGGGTGTCTCGGGATCGGGCAAGTCCACCGTGGGACTGCTGCTCGCGCAGCGGCTCATGGTGCCCTTCCTGGAGGCGGACGACGTCCACCCGGCCGCGAACCGCGCCAAGATGGCCGCGGGCCGCCCACTCGACGACGAGGATCGCCGCCCGTGGCTGCGGTCCCTCGCCCAATGGATCCGCGAGGCGACCGACGCCGGACAGGGCGGGGTGGTGGCGTGCTCGGCCCTCAAGCACGAGTACCGGGACGAGTTGCGCAGGGCAGGCGCAGGCGTGTGGTTCCTGTATCTGGCGCTGGACCGCGCGATCGCCGACCAACGGGTCACAGGCCGTGCGGGCCATTTCATGCCCGCCCGGCTGGTGGATTCCCAGTACGCCGCCCTGGAACCGCTGCGGCCCGACGAACCCGGGCTGACCGTCGACGCGCAGGCCGACCCGCAGACTCTCGTCGACCAGGCGGTGCGCGCCGTCCGGGCCGTGAAGTGACGGGCGCCTGATCGACTCCGCCGGGTCGCCGCCGACCGACCCACCCGATAGTTTGGGAATTGGCGCTGAATGTCCCGAATGCGTGAATGTCCGTGCGGAACGGCACAGCCCGGAGCCCCCTGGACGGGCGCTTCGGCCAGGACAGCCGACGACTCCTAGAACGGGACCCTCTCATGGCCGACGATCAGCACTACGACGTCATCGTCATCGGTACGGGAGCGGGCGGCGGCACGCTCGCCCACCGGCTGGCCCCCTCCGGCAAGCGGATCCTGATCCTGGAACGCGGCGGCTACCTGCCGCGGGAGCGGGACAACTGGGACTCCACCGCCGTCTTCGTCAAGGGCAGGTACCGTGCCCCGGAGTTCTGGTACGACAAGCACGGCAACCAGTTCCCGCCGGAGGTCAATTACTACGTCGGGGGCAACACCAAGTTCTACGGCGCCGCGCTCTTCCGGCTCCGGCCCGAGGACTTCGGCGAACTGCGCCACCACGACGGCATCTCTCCGGCCTGGCCGATCCGTTACGAGGACCTGGAGCCGTACTACACCCAGGCCGAGCACCTCTACCTGGTGCACGGCCGGCACGGCGAGGACCCCACCGGAGGGCCGACCAGCGCGCAGTACGCCTACCCGCCGGTCGAGCACGAGGCGCGTATCCAGCAGCTCAGCGACGATCTGGGCAAGGCCGGCCTGCACCCCTTCCACCTGCCGATCGGCGTGAACCTCACTCAGGACGAGCACGGCCGGGCCACCCACGACAGCGTCTGCATCCGCTGCGACCGGGTCGACGGCTTCCCCTGCCTGATGGGCGCCAAGTCCGACGCGCAGGTGATCTGCGTCGACCCGGCGCTGAAGTACGAAAACGTCACGATGGTGACCAACGCCGATGTGCAGCGCCTGGAGACCGACCCGACCGGACGCACCGTCACCAGGGTCGTCGCCGAACTCGGCAACGGAGCGACCGAGGAATTCAGCGCGGACATCGTGGTGGTGGCCGCCGGCGCGGTCAACTCCGCCGTTCTGCTGCTGCGTTCGGCCAGCGACAAACACCCTGCCGGTCTGGCCAACAGCTCGGACGTGGTGGGTCGCCACTACATGCGGCACAACAACCTGGCGCTGATGGCGGTGTCGAAGGAACCGAACCCCACCAGTTTCCAGAAGACCCTGGCGCTGAACGACTGGTACCTGGGCGCGGACGACTGGGAGTTTCCGCTCGGCGGCATCCAGATGCTCGGCAAGTCGGACGCCGACCAGATCCACGGCGAGGCTCCGCGCTGGGCCGGCGCCGTCATGCCCGACATGCCCTTCGAGGTACTGGCCCACCACGCCGTCGACTTCTGGCTCTGCGGAGAGGACCTTCCGCTGCCCGAGAGCCGGGTCACCCTCGACAAGGACGGCGCCATCCACCTGGCCCTCGACGAGAAGAACAACATCGCCGGGTTGAAGCGCCTCCAGCACAAGCTGCGGGGGATGCTCGGGCACTTGGGCATGCACGAGCACCACCTGCTGGACCACAGCATCTACCTGCACAAGGGCATGCCGATCGGCGCCACCGCACACCAGGCCGGCACCGTGCGGTTCGGCGACGACCCACGCAGTTCGGCCCTGGACGTCAACTGCAAGGCCCACGACCTCGACAACCTCTACGTCGTGGACACCAGCTTCTTCCCCAGCATCGGCGCGGTGAACCCGTCCCTGACCGCCATCGCCAACGCCCTGCGGGTCGGCGACCACATCGCCGCCCGGCTGAGCTGACCGGGGGCCGCTACGCGTTGTCGCCGGACGCTCTGGCGGCCCGGGTGTCGGCGTCGGTGAGCTCCTCCAGCTCACCCATCGTGTCGAGCCGGTAGAGCAGTACCAGCGCCGGGCCGACCAGCACGATCGCGATGGCGGTGACGATCACCAGCCAGCGCAGGGTGTGCGTGGCCCCGGCCGCCTCGGTCACCGTCAGCGAGGTGGGCAGCACGTAGGGCCGCTGCGCGAAGCCCCAGGCGCCGACGACCAGGGCCACGCTCGCCACCGAGGTGTGGCGGGACCAGCCGTGGGACCGGCGCAGCAGAAGCAACACCGTGGCCAGACCGCAGACCGCAGCCAGAATGATCAGCAGCAGGCCCCAGCCCCCGGTGAGGCCGTCCCAGACGTAGCGGGCGTCATCGTGCGTGACAGGCAGGGCGATGAGCGCGAGGACCACAATGGCGCCCAAGGCACACAGCGCCCGCACGCGGAAGTAGTCGACGAGATCGAGCGCGCCGAACCGCAGGGCGTCGGAGCAGAGGAAGACCGCTCCGAGGAAGGCGGTGGCGGCGATGGCCAGCAGACCCGTGAGGACGGAGGTTCCATTGGCCCAGGCATCCGCGGAGGCGGTCGTGCCGACCTCGACCCGGCCGGAGGCGATGCCGCCGAGCACCGCCCCGAGGAAGAACGGCGTCATCAGTGACGAGACGGCGAACATCGCGCCGTAGATCCGTTGTTGGGCCAGGCGGCGGGTCGGCTTGCGCAGGGCGAACCCGGCGCCGCGCAGGACCAGACCGACGGCGGCGAGGGCGAGCGGCAGCCACATCGCGGTGAAGACGGCCTGGAACATCGTCGGGAAGCCGGTCCACATGATGACCAGGACGAAGATCAACCAGACGTTGTTGGCCTCCCAGACCGGTGCCATGGCGTGGTCGATGAGCCAGCGGGGCCGCTTGCCACGCTCGGCGCCGCCGGCCAGGAGGTCCCAGAAGCCCGCGCCGTAGTCGGTGCCTCCGGCGCAGGCGTAGGCGGCGATGGCGAGCACCAGCACCCATGCGATGAATTCGGCCATTACGACGCACCGCCAGGGGTGTGGTCGGATCCGCCACCAGGCAGGGTGCCGGCGGTTGTGGGCTCGGGCTCGCTTCGGGGCCCGTAGGGGGTGTCGGTCTCCGGCGGCAGTTCGGCGCGCGCGGCGGCCGAGCCCTCGTCGGCGATGCGCCAGCGGGTACGCATCTTCAGGACGACCGCGAGGAACGAGCCGAAAACGGCCACGTACACGACGATGACGATGCCGAGCATCGCCCACAGCGATCCGGCGCGGGTGCTGGTCACCGCCTCCGAGACCCTCATGTACTGGTAGACGATCCAGGGCTGACGGCCGACCTCCGTGGTGATCCACCCGCACTCGACGGTGAACAGGCAGGCGACTCCCGCGAGCGCGGCACAGCGGTAGAACCAGCGGCTGCCGGGGTTGTCCCGGTGCCGCCACCAGGACCAGGCGTACCAGAGCGCCAGCAGGATGAGCACGCTGCCGATGGTGGCCATGATGTCGAAGGCCCAGTGGGCGATGGTGGCCTGAACCGCCGTCGGGCGGTCGCTCGCCGCGACCGACGACAGGCCCGTCACCTTGGTGTCGGGGCTGAATCCGGCGAGGATCGAGTCCAGCTGGGGGATCTTGAGGCCGCCGGAGATCGTCCCGTCGGGGTGCAGACGCCCGAACATGTACTCCGGTACATGGGTGTCGGTCTTCCAGACGATCTCCGTGGCGGCGAACTTGATCGGCTGTTTGTGGAAGACGGCGCGGGCGGCGGAGTCGCCGAGCATGAACTGGACCGGGGTGAGGATCGCGGCAACCGTGAACGGCACGGTGAAACCGAGCCGGTGGTAGCGGTCACGGCGCCCGCGCAGCCAACCGACCGCGTACACACCGGCGACCACGTAGCCGGCGGTCAGGAGCATCGCGACCACGAAGTGCCAGTACTCCGGGCCGAACATCGGTGTGAAGATCGCCTGTTGCACGTCGACGTGGATCGGCTTGCCCTGGGCGTCGAGGCCGAATCCCTGCGGCGTGTTCATCCAGGAGTTGGCCGCGATGATGCCGAACGCCCCCATCAGGGCGACCAGTGGCAGCGGTACGGCCAGCCAGAAGTGCGTCCAGGGCTTGAGCCGGCGCCAACCGTAGAGGTAGATCGCGATCAGGACGGCCTCCAGGAAGAACGCCCATGCCTCGACGCCGAACCCGAGGCCGAACACATCGCCCCAGCGGCCCATCATGCCGGGCCACAGCAGGCCGAACTCGAAGGACAGCACGGTGCCGGTGATGATGCCGATGGCGAACTGAACGGCCATCACCGCCGACCAGCGCCGGGCGAGGGTCAGGGCGACGGGGTCGTTGCGGCTCAGTCCCCGGTGGTGCATGAGCAACGTGATGAACGGCAGTGCCACTCCGAACGGGACCAGCAGGATGTGCGAGGCCAGGGTGAAGGCCATCAGCTCTCGCGCCGGCAGGAGCTGGGCGGGGGTGCTGTTCGCCAGAAGGACAGCGGTGCTGAGCATGTGCGCCTCGATGGTCTGCACTGCGTGCGGGGGGCGGAGGGGGGACAGGGCGTGGAAAAGTGCCCGTGGAGGGCCGGCCGGGCCCGTCCTCAGGGGGGCGGAGACGCCGCCGGCCCGGCCGCCCGGGCTGCCGACCCGTCGGTGTCGGGCATGGTGAAGGCGCGTTCGCGGCGCGAGCCGGTGGCGAAGGCGACGGACCAGCTGAGCACCGCTCCCAGCCTGCTGCGGAAGCCGGTGAGGAAGGCCACGTGGATGAAGAGCCAGGCCAGCCAGCCGGTGAAACCCGACACATGCAGCGGGCCGACCTTGACCACGGCCCGGCCGCGGGCGATGTAGGCGGCGCTGCCGAGATCCACGTACTTGAAGGGCTTCGGTTTCTTCGTCCTGCCTTCGACGGCGTGGCGTACGCTCCGGCCCGCGTACGCACCCGACTGCATGGCGACCTCGGCCAGACCCGGCAGCTTGTTCAAGCTCATCACGTCGCCCGTGACGCGGATCTCCGGATGGCCGGGGAGGGTGAGGTCGGGTTCGACGAGGATGCGTCCGGCCCGGTCCTGCTTGGCACCGGTCGCCCGGGCCAACGCGGCGGCGATCGGTGGCGCCTCGACGCCCGCCGTCCACAGCACGGTGCGTGCGTCGAACCGAGTCGTCCTGCCGTCATGGTCCCGTACCGTCAGGCCGTCCGCGCCGATGTCGGTGACCGTCGTGCCCAGGTGGAGCTCCACACCGAGACCCTGCAGGGTTCGGGCCGCACGGCGGGCCAGTCGAGGGCCGAACGCGCCCAGCACCGCGTCGGACCCCTCGAAGAGCAGCACCCGGGCCTTGGCGGAGTCGATCGTCCGGAACTCCCGCTCGAGCGTGTGCCCGGCGATCTCCCGGATCTGTCCCGCGAGTTCGACACCGGTCGGCCCTGCGCCGACCAGCGCGAAGGTGAGCCATTGCTGCCGTTCCCGGTCGTCCGCGGCCGTTTCGGCCATCTCGAACGCCCGGTAGATCCGTCGGCGGACATCGAGCGCGTCGTCCAGGGTCTTCATGCCGCGGGCGTGCGCAGCGAACTCGTCGTGCCCGAAGTAGGACTGGCGCATACCCACCGCGACGATCAGATCGTCATACGGCAGCACGAGGGCCCCGCCCTCGGGTCGCCGGGCGTGGACCAGCCGGGCGCCGGCATCCACGTCGGTGGCTTCGGCGAGCGCACAGTGCACGTTGTGGTGGCGCCGCAGGACGCCGCGGAGCGGTTGTGCGATCTGCCCCTCGGACAGGATCCCGGAGGCGCACTGGTACAGCAGCGGTTGGAAGAGGTGGTGGGCGCGGCGGTCGACCACAGTCACCGCGACCGGTGAATTCCGTAGGGCACGGGCGGCGAACAGCCCCGCGAACCCTCCGCCGAGGATGACCACCCGGCGGGGCGTGACGTGATCCTGCATCGGAGATCAGCCTCCGGTGGCGAACCCGGGGAAAAGAGTCATTCCGCCGTCGACGTAGAGGGTGGTCCCGACGACGTAGTCGAGCAGGTCGGATGCCATGGCGACGACGGCGTCGGCAATGTCGTCCGGGTCCCCCACGCGGCGGTACGGGATCAGCTGCAGGAGGTCGGCCTCGGCCTCGGGGGTGGACCAGGCGTCGCGGTTGATCGGCGTGCGGATGGCGCCGGGTGCGACCGCGTTGACCCTGATCCGATGGGGGGCCAGCTCCTGGGCGAGGGTCTGCATCAGCATGCCCACACCGCCCTTGGAGGAGGCGTAGTTGACGTGCCCCGACCAGGGGACGATCTGGTGGACCGAGCTCATACAGATGATCTTTCCCGCCGAACGGGAGACCTCCTCCACCACACCGCGCCGCATGAACTCCTTGGCGGCCTCCCGCGCGCAAAGGAACTGGCCGGTCAGGTTGACGTCGATGACCTTCTGCCACTGGGCCAGCGTCATGTCCGTCAGGGCTGCGTCCCGCTGGAGGCCCGCGTTGGCCACCATGATGTCGATGGTGCCGAACTCCTCGACCATCCGCGCGAACATGGCGGTCACCTGGTCCTCGTCGGACACGTCGGCCTCGTGGGCGTAGGCGCGGACCCCGAAGCCCTCGATCTCCTTCACGACGTTCTCTGCCTCGTGCGCACCGACGACGTAGTTCACCACCACGTCCGCTCCGGCCCGGCCCAGAGCGATGGCGGTCGCCAGGCCGATGCCCGAGTTGGCACCGGTCACCAGCGCCTTCTGGCCCCTGAGAAGCTGCGCGGGCATCGCCCTGCGCCTCTCGCTGACGTTTGCTGTCACCACGATCTCTCCTTCTGCGTTGCGGACGGACGCCCTCGGCAACCGGACGACGCGCAGGAGAATGGCTGGACGTCGGCCGACCCGTCAGGACCTGCACCGGAGCCGTCGCACACCCGGCCCCCCGACGAAAGCACCCTGCGTCGCGGGGGGACTGACCGGCGCGCAAGGCAGCCGCACTTCGGCCGGGCACGTCATACGATCGGGCTACGAGCTGATCCCAAACCGCCTTCGTACGCCGCGGCCCGCCGCACCGGTATGTCACCGACAGTTCGCCGGACGACCTGCTCCATCTGCCGCCACGTACACGTCGGCCACCGTGCTCGGCAGCCAGTCGAAGCGGTCGATGTCCTGTGCCGTCAGCCGGGTCGGTCCGTCAGTGGTGGCGGAGGCCGATGCCGTCGACGTACTGCCGGGCCGGCGAAGCGGGCCTCGACGCGTATCTCTTCCGTGGTCGGGATCGTGGCGTGGATGTCGAACGAGGCGCGCTCGGCGTCCACGTGTGGCCGTACCTGTCCTCGGCGCAGGGCGGACCGGCCGCGCAGGGTTTCTGCGCGGCCGGAATCACTCGGTTTCAGACCTTCAGGGAGACGTATTCCTTGCCCTGGTCGTTCTCCACCCGGACCTTGGCGACGTCGTCGATCGGAATGGCCGCCGAACCGTCGAGGTTGGCGCCCTTGTCCTCGTCGGCGACGACCCAGCTGCCGGCGACCTCGCGTTTGCCGTCCTTGCTCTCCACGATGAGGCGGCAGTGCTCGCCCACCGGGATGCCGGCCACCGAGGCGTTCACCCGGACCCACGACGCGGCCGGGGTCACCCGTACCGTCATCCGGCTGCCCGTCGAGGCGCTGGTGCCCGAGGCGAGCCGGGTACCGGCGGGCGGGGTGGCGGTCGCCGTGATCGAGGGCGTCGGGGGGTCCGCGACCGAGCTGGTGTCTCCGCCCATCTGCCGGCCGATCAGCACACCGCCGCCCAGTACGGCGGCCGCAGCGACCGCGGCGACCGCGGCCAGGACCGTCCGTCGCCGGCGCTCCACTCCGTCGCGTTCGTTGCGCACCTGCCTGATCGTGCGCTGCAGCAGCAGATCGCCGCCCTCCGGCGGACCGTCGAGGAACGCCTCCGGCGGCACCTCACCGAGTGCCGCTTCCATCTCCCGCAATCCGTCCAGTTCTTCGCGGCACCGGTCGCACGAGGCCACGTGTTCGTCCACGGCCCGCACTTCCCGCTCGTCGAGCGTGCCGAGGACGTAGGCGCCGAGCAGTGCGCTGTCGTGCTCCTTGATGCTCATGCCGCCACCTCCTTCAACGCGACGAGCTTCGCGGTCTTCGGTTTGTCTCTGTACAGGTCCCTCAACTGTTTCAACGCATAGTGTGATCGGGATTTCACGGTCCCGGGAGGTATTCCGAGAGTCTCGGCCGCCTCGGCGACGCTGCGACCCTGGAAGTAGATCTCGTTGAGCACGTCCCGGTGGTCCGGGGAGAGCTGGTCGAGGGCCTCCATGACGAGCATCGAGTCCACCACGCCCTCCGCGTGGTCCTTCTCCACCGGGGTGGTGCTCACGGACTCGGCGACCTCCTGCGGCCGCGCCGCCTTGGCCCGGAACCGGTCCGTGATGATGTTGCGGGCCACGGTGAGCAGCCAACCGCGCACCGAGCCCTTGCCGTTGACCAGGGCCTCCTGGTTCTTCCAGGCCCGGATCAGGGTCTCCTGGACCACGTCCTCCGCGGCGGCATGGTCACCCGTGAGCCGCTGGGCGTAAGCGAGCAGGGCCCGGCCGTGCTCCTCGTACAAGGAGCGGATCAGTACCTCGTCGCTTGTTCTCTGCTTGTCCCGAGCGCGGGACCACAGCGCCGCCATCCACTTTCTCCCGTCCTCTCCTGAGCTGACGCGCTGTACACGGGTGGCAGCCGGAGTCGGTTCGATCGAGTTCGGAACTTTTTTCACGCCAGGCTCCGGCGTCACTCCGGTCGGCAGTGCCGGCCCTCGTTGAGGCAGCCGACCAGCGCGGACATCCGACGGTCCGTCATGACGTCGATGAACATGCCGTGGTCCGTCTTCGGGTCGCGCTTCTCCTCCGGGAAGGAGTCCACCGCGTACGGGGTGCCCTGCGGCAGCGCGTACGTGAGGGTGATGCGCAGTTGCGGCACGGCGAAGGTGGCGTGCGGGCAGACTCCGTCGGCCGCCGGGAACACCACATGCGTACGGTGGTCGGGGCTGTCCGTGGACAGACCGTCCCAGCAGCTGGGGAAGTCCAGGGTGCGGGTCGGCCCACTGCCCTGCGGGCACAGGGTGTACCTGGTCGTGAAGCGGTCCGTGAAGCCCGAACAGCCCCACTGGGCACGCACGTTGGCGTCGCCCACGATCACCGCGACCGGGTCGCCGGTGACCAGCCGGAGGAACCGGGGCATGGCGACCACCTTGCTCACCGGGTTGCCGCGGAACTCGATTCCGACCGAGACCGGCGTCAGGATCTCACCGGTGTTGCCGTCCGCCCCGCCGCCCATGGCGTGGGCGTCCGCCCCCGCCCGGTCCAGCCGCCGCAGCACCGGCCAGTAGTACGTGGAGCGGTCGCCGCCGACACAGGTGGTGCGGGCGGCGGCCAGGCTCTCGTTGCTGGACAGGGCGGTGGTCGACACATTGCCCACGTAGTCGTGGACATGATGGGCCGAGCCCGAGACGCCGGGTGAGACCACCAGGTTGTCCGCGTTGCGGTGGGCGTTCTCGTTGCGGCCGCAGTCCTCGGTGTACGTACCCGTGGAGGCGTCCGGCAGGACGGCGGGCAAGGAGACCCGGGCGACCGAGGCGATGTCGACGTAACGGTCGGCGGCCGGCGCGGCCTGGGCCGCGGACGGACGGCCGGCGACGATGAGACCGGCTCCCAGGACGGCCGACACACCGACGGCCGCGGGCAGAACCATCCGGAGTAGACGGGCTCTTGAACGGAAGAGTCGAATCCACACGCGAGCAGGGTCGCAGTAACGTCTAGACCAATCAAGTCTCGCTTGGAACGATGACTGATTCTTGAAGGTCGTCCGCCCGGAAGCCGTCTGTTACTGAACGGTGGTTCACCTGTTGTTGAACGGCGGTTCAGCGGAAGAGCTGGCCGCGGACCGCTCCGTCGGGGAACTCCTCGGTGTGCAGGTTGGCGTAGAAGCCGGTCGGGGACTTCTTGATCTGGGCGAGGACCGAGGGATCCTGGACGCTCACGGTGCCGGAGATCGCGAAGATGTTCTGCGGGACCGGGGTGACGAACAGCGGGATCTTCACGTCGCCGTTGCGGCCCAGCGTGCCCTGGTGGACGTGACCGGCGAGCGGTTCGCCGATGTTCACCCAGGCCACGGAGTAGCCGACGCGGCTGCTTCCGGGGTACAGGAACGTGACCGCGTGGCCGTCCGGATCGCCGACCCGCTTAGGGTCGCCGGTCGGCACCTCCTGGCCGCCGTCTGCGAGCGCGCGCAGCTTGCCGCCGCGGATGATGCTGAGCGGGTTGACGGGCTTGGCCAGCGGCCGCAGCTGACCGCGCACGGCACCGCCGGGGAACTCCTTGGTGTGCAGGTTGACGTAGAAGTCGGCCGGGTCGGTGCGCAGTCGGCGGGCGAGCGCCGCGTCGGTCACCGAGGTCTGGCCGGCCGCGGACTGCACGGTGGACGGCATGGGAGTGGTGAACAGACCGACCTTCACATCGCCGTTGGTGCCCGTGGCGCCCTGGTGGATGTGGCCCAGCGTCGGGCGGTCGATGCCGTTCCAGGAGAGGGCGAAGGTGATGCGGTTGCCCTTGACCTTGACCAGCGCGACGGCCTTGCCGTCCGGGTCGCCGACAGCGGGGCCGCCCTTGACGGGCACCTCCTGGTCGCCGGAGAGCTGGGCGATGAGGGAGACGGCGGGTTCGTTCGGGGAGACGGCGGGCGGCGGTGAGGCCGTGGCCGACTCCGATGTGCCCATGGCGCCGTGCGAGCCGTGGCCCTCGTGGGCAAGTGCCGGGGACGTGGCGAGCAGTCCGGTGGCGAACACGGCTGCGGACACCGCGAGAGAGAGCTTGCGCATTCTTTTCTCCGTCGTTTCGGTTTTCGGTCCAGTGCAGTGCCGGAAACACGAGCGGACGCAGCAACCGGTTCAATTCCATTGCCGTAGAAGAAAACTGAACCCGAAACCGACTCGGCACGTGTGGGTCGCGGGGATGCGACCCCCTCCAATTCACGGCTGAGAGAGGTCATCACAATGCGCGCACGGACGGCTCTGATCGCGATACCGCTGGCTCTGGGGCTGGTCGCCTGCGGCGGGGGCAAGGACGACGGCGGCGCCGGCCAGGGGTCCGGCGGCAAGAGCGAGGCCATCGCCGTCAAGGACTCCGGGCTCGGCTCCATCCTGGTCGACGGCGAGGGCCGGACCCTGTACGCCTTCACCAAGGACAAGGGCGGCGCGAGCAACTGCGACGCCAAGTGCATCGCCGTGTGGCCCGCGTTGACCGGCGGCGCGAAGGCCTCCGCCGGGAAGGGCGTCAAGTCCGCACTGATCCAGGAGGCCAAGAAGTCGGGCGGTGCCGTGCAGACGACGTACGGCGGCTGGCCGCTCTACTACTACGTCGGTGACGCGGCACCCGGTGACGTCAACGGGCAGGGCCTGGACGGGCAGTGGTTCGTCGTGCGGGCGGACGGCAAGCTCGTGCGGAACGACACCTGAGAGCACCCGTCGCTTCGTACGCGGATGGCACGCGAGCGCCGGTCGACGGCCCGCGTGCCGTCCGCGTTTTCGTGCCCGCACATTTGACATGCCCGGGCTTTGAACCGCCCCGCCCCGGGTCCCGTTCCTGGTGCGAGGCAGGACAAGCCCGCCGAACCACGCACCCAGGGAGGAGCCCATGGCCGAGATCAACATGCCCGGAGACGAGGTGGAGCGCCTCGGCACGCTGCTGCGGCAGGTGATGGACCTGATCGAGACCAGGTCGAGCGGTTTCGACGCCGACGCCGTGGGCCGGCCCCTGGTCGACGCGGGCAGCAACTTCGACAAGAAGTGGAACGACGGGCGCACCCAGCTCAAGCGGAACAGCAAGGACCTCAGGGAAGCCTGCGAGGCCATCGTGAAGGCGTTCGCGGACGCCGACAACCAGCAGGCGTCGGCGCTCGACGGCAATGACGGAAGCAAGTCCTGACGACGGCGACGGCCGAACGTGACGAACCAACCGGACGCGACCAACCCAAGGAGCACGGTCCCCATGACCAACGGTTCGCAGACCTTCGGGATCGCCATCCCGGACAACTGGACGGAGTACGACCTCAGCGGCGACACACTCGCCGAGCGCCGGGCCGAGCTGCTGCGGCAGACCCCCGACAAGCCGACGCGGGACGTCGTCAACCAGGCCTTCCGCAATGCTCGGCGGATCATGGACGGTGCCCGCAGGCGCGGCGCCGTGTACGCCGCGGGCACCACGACCATGTACGAGGACGGCCTGCTGATGGCCGGTCTGCTGGTGTTCAGCATCACCCCGCCGCCCGGCGAGGACTTCTCCGCGCACGGCCTGGCCAAGCAGTTCTCCGCCACCGGGGACCGCCGGGGCGAGGGCACGACGCGGACGTTCACGACGGAGACGCTGCCCGGTCCCGGGCAGGTCGGCCGGCTTGTCGGCATCGAGGAGAGCGAGGTCGCCGCGGGCGTCTCGTACAAGCTGGTGGTGATGCACACGGTGGTGCCGGTGCCCGACAGCCGACGCGTGCTGATCATCACCTGCTTCAGCCCGAACATCCCGCTGGCCGACCAGCTCTACGACCTCTTCGACGCCATCACGTCGACGTTCGCGTTCGGGGAGGAGGCGCCGGTCGGCGCCGCGCGCTAGGCGCGGGGAGACGAAAGGGCCCTGCCGTCCGTCGGACGGCAGGGCCCTTTCGTACGGGCGCAGTGGTCAGTCCACCGTCGTCTCCGGCACCCGTACCGTCAGGAACCGGCCGTCGCCGAGCTGGAGATGGGCGCGGCCCGGTTCGCTGTCCTCGCCGAGGATGCCGCGGGGGACGCGGGCGCCGACGAGTTCGCCGTCGCTCGCCGAGCGCGGGGCGAGCAGCGCTCCGCAGCGGTTGCGGCGGACGATGGCCTGCCAGCCGGACAGGCCGCCGAGCAGGACCTCGTTGTTGCCGGCCACGACCAGGCCCCAGCCGTCGCCCGCGCTGCCCCGGGCGAGGGCGGCCAGGTCGTTGTCCAGCTCCGAGTTGATCATCAGCTCGGCGTCGTCGACCAGGATCGCGCCGGCCGGCGAGTCGACCCTGCCGAGCGCCGCGCGGAAGGCGGCCACCTCGACGTCGGAGTCCGTGAAGACCTCGACCACACCGGGATGTCCGGAGAGCCCCCGCAGGGGCGAGGTTCGGGGCGTGATCACCACGAGCTTCGTGCCCAGGTCGAGCAGCGATCGGGCCATGGTGAGCAGCACGGTGCTGCGGCCCGAGCGCGGCGGTCCGCCGATCACGAAGGACGGGACCTGGGACATGTCGGTGCCCTGCGCGGAGAGTTCGTCGCCGCCGACGCCGACCATCGCCCACAGCGGGGAGACATTACGGGGCCTGCGCTCCAGCGCCTCCTCGAAGCCGAGCCGGTCGGGCAGCACGTCTACCCTGAACGGCCGCCGCCCGTCCGGGACTTCGGCGTCCCGCTCCGTCGTCCGCTCGGCCAGTGCGACCAGGGCGCGGGCCTGGGCGGCGCCGCTCGGGTCGGTGCCTTCGACGAGTGCGATCTGGGCGTTCGTCGTGTCCTTGGGCTGGATGGCGCGGCCCGCGGGGAGGTCCTCGGGGACGGAACGGGCGGTCAGGCCCACCATCGAGTAATCGTTGCGGTCGTTGAGCCGCAGCACCAGCTTGTCCTCCGTGGTGGAGGAGAACCGGCTCTGGCTCAGCACCCGGTCACCGGCTAGCACCAGATGCACGCCGACGCTCGCACCCTCGCGCATCAGCAGCGTCATCGCGTCCATCACACTGCCCTGGTCGTACGCGGAGAAGTCCCGCTCGAAGGCCTCGAACCGGTCGACCAACAGCAGTACGTGCGGCGGCCGTTGCTCCTCGGGCAGGATCCGGCGCAGCTCCGTGAGGTCCGCGACGCCCTGCCGGCCGAGCAGCGCACGGCGCCGGCCGACCTCGCCGGTGAGCCGGGACAGCAGCCGCACCACCCGCTCGGTCTCGCCCCGGTCGACGACCGCGCCGCAGTGCAGCAGCCCGGTCAGGGCCTGGAGGGCGCCGTTGCCGCAGTCGAGGCCGTAGAGGTGGACGTCGGCGGTGCCGTGCGCCCCGGCCAGGGCGGCGGCCAGGGTGCGCAGCGTCTGGGAACGGCCGCTGCGGGGCGAGCCGATGATGTGCAGATGGCCCATCCGGTCGAGATCGAAAGCGAGTTCGCGCTGCGCCTGCTCGGCCGGCACGTCGACCATGCCGTACGCGACGGGGGCGAGGTGTCCGGGTTCGGAGGCGGCGTCGGAGGAGGCCAGGTCGGCGAGCGCCAGTGTGTCGGGCAGCGGCGGCAGCCAAGGCCGGCGCGCGGGCGGTACGGCGAGCTGCTCCGCCGCCCCGCGCACCGCCTCCACCAGCACCGACAGGTCGGTGACCGGCTGCACGGCGAGCTCCGCGACGGCCGCACGGGGCAGCGGGTCGCCCAGTTCCTCCCAGTGGAGTTCGGTGAGGACCGGGGCCGCGTGCTCCTCGTCCAGGGCCGTCGGGTCGAGGCGCCGGCCGCCGATCCGGCCGGTCTGGAAGGGCAGCAGCGCCGCGTGTCCGAGCCGGGCGTAGGCCCGTCCCGGGGTGCGAGGCGAGAGCTGGCCGGAGTCGGGGGCGTCGATGATGTCGCGGCTCTCGCCGGTGTCCGTCGTGCGCAGAGCGATACGGAGGTTGGTGTTGGCGCGGATGTCGGCGGTGACCGCGCCGGAGGGGCGCTGGGTGGCCAGCATCAGGTGGATACCGAGGGAGCGGCCCCGCTGCGCGATGTTGACCAACCCCGAGACGAAGTCGGGCAGTTCGCGGATCATCGAGGCGAACTCGTCGATGACCAGCACCAGTCGGGGCAGCGGTGCGAGCTCGGGGCGCCGGGTGCGCTTGTCGGTGTAGTCGTCGATGTCCTTGGCGGCCGCCCCGGCCAGGATGTGCTCGCGGCGCTTGAGTTCGGCGCCGAGCGAGACCAACGCCCGTTCCACCAGGTGGGTGTCCAGGTCGGTGACCATGCCGACGGTGTGCGGCAGGTCCTCGCACTCGGCGAACGCGCTGCCGCCCTTGTAGTCGATGAGGACGAAGTTCAACTCGTCGGGCCGGTTGGCGACGGCGAGGCTCGCCACCAGCGTCTGCAGCAGCTCTGACTTTCCGGAGCCGGTGGTCCCGGCGATCAGTCCGTGCGGTCCGTCCGCGGCGAGGTCGACGGAGAACGGCCCGTCGACTCCCTCGCCCAGAACCGCCCTGGTGCTACGGCCGTTGAGAACCCAGCCGGCGGCGACCCCGTCCGGCACCGGCGGTTCCAGACCGAGCACGTCGAGCAGTCGTACGGAGCCGGGCAGCAGGTTCTCCTCGGCGTCGTCGCCCACGTCCCGCAACGGGGCGAGGGCGCGGGCGACGCCGACGGACCAGGCGCGGCCCGGCGCATCCATGAGCACGCCGACCACGGGGTCGGCCCCGGTCTGCTCGACGCGCAGCCGCCCGTCGGGCCCGGCCACCGCCACGGCCTGGCACTCCTCGGGCAGCAGCCGTGCCTCGTCGTCCACGCACACCGCGTACACGCCGACCGCCGGCCCCTCCCGCAGGATCTGGATGACGCCGGGCAGCGCGCGCAGTCTGCGGGCGCCGTCCAGGACGACCAGGACGTCCGGTTCGCCGGCCGCTCCCCCGCGCGGTCCGCGGTTCCCGGCGGCCTGCCGGGCGGCGATCAGCGCGCAGATCTCGGCGATACGGCGGCCCACGGACTCGGTGGTCGCGCCGACCAGGCTGCGGGTGTCCTCGCCGAGCGGGGCGGTGTGCGGCAGCCAGTGCACCCAGGACCAGCGGTCCTCGCCACTGCTGCCCGCGAGCACGCAGATCCGCAGGTCGGAGGGGCTGTGCAGGGTCGCGGCCTGGGCGGCGAGCCAGCGTACGAGCGGTTCGGCGGCGTCGCCGCCCGCGACGCCCAGCACTCCAGCGGCGCGCAGCGGAACGGTGACGGGCACGGCCCGGGTGATTCGGGTGATCCGGCGGCGGTGCTCCGCCTCGGCCGGGTCGTCGAGTTCGACGTAGGCCGGCCGGTCGGCGACACCGAGGCGCAGCAGCAGGAAGTCGTCGTCGCGCCAGCGCCGCTCCCACAGCCGCAGGCGCGGACCGGCGGCGATGAGCAGGGTGCTCGCCGGGTCGGGGCTCGCGGTCCGCCGGGCCCGCTGCTCCGCGAGCACCGCCTGGTCCACCTCCCCCTCCAGCTCGGCCTTCTTCTTCTCGTACTCGGCGACCTGCTCCTGGTGGCTCTCCTTGCCGCGCTTCTTGTTGGAGAGCTGGCTGACCAGGGCGATGACCGGGGAGAGGAGACCGAAGATCAGGAAGCGGAGGTTGCCGAGCAGCAGCACGGAGACCCCCGCCATCACCAACGGGGCGAAGATGAGCGGCAGTTGGAGCTTGTTGCGGGCCGGCTTGCCGGGCGGCACCGGCAGCTTGAACCGGTTCTGCACGGGCGGCGGCAGCAGCCGCGGCGGACGGTTGTAGTCCAGACCGACGCCGTCCTCGGAGGGGACGAGGGCGGCGTCGGGGAACGAGGGGGCGGCCAGCTCCAGCAGGACCGGGCCCACTTCGAGGACACCGCCTGCGGGCCACTCCGTCCAGTCGGGTACGGCGGTGTCGTCCAGCAGCACCCCCTCACCCGGCGCGGACCGCACGGTCGCGGTGCCGTCGGCCAGGACTTTCAGCTGGGCGGCCGTCTTGGCGAGGCCGTCGGCGGTCAGCCGGATCCGGCAGGCGTCGGCGGCGCCGATCTCGTAGTCGCCCGGCGGCAGCCGGAACACGGCCCCGGCGTCGGCACCACCGACCGCCCGCACCTCCGCGACCCCGTCCGGCTCCCGGCCGGGCACGGCCACCGGCACGTCCAGGGACAGCAGGCTGCCGGCCTTGAGGCCGGTGGCGCCCACGGGTTGGTCGTACGGCAGCGGGGTGCCGCTGTGGAAGAGGACCGGCTGCGCGTCGGGGTCACCGCCGCGCAGCCGCCGGCGGAGCTCCTCGGCGAGCTCGCCGACCGGAACCGATGGATCGGCCTCGATCACGATGTCCGCGGTCTGGCCCTGCTGCGGGTCGACGGCGGTGACGGTCAGACGCATGGTCGGTGCTCCTCGGTGCACGCGGAGGTATGCGGGGGGTGCGGAGGTACGCAGTGGGGACGGCGACGGCAGGCCGGGCCGGACCGCGGTGGTCCGGCCCGGCCGGCAGGAGTGAACGGGCCTACTTGGAGAGGCTGTTGCCCATGTCGGAGTCGAGCTGGTTGAAGCCCTTGCCGACGCCGTCGACGTACTTGGAGATGCCCGTCAGACCCTCGACGACCGAGCGGTAGCCCTTGGAGAAGTCCTCGACGAAGGGCTTGAACTTGGTCTTGGCGGCAGGGGTGTTGTAGCCGTCCTCGGTGAGCGCGTCCAGGTCCCGCTTGATCTTCTCCAGCTGGGCCACGGCCGTGTCGTATTCGTTCATGGTGCTGGAGGCGGTCGCGGAGGTCTTCTCGTCGTTGACGATGTAGTCGGCCATCGGAATTCTCCCGTTTCTGTATCGGTAATTCGCCGCTGTGCGGGCTTCTTTGGTGGCTTTTCTCTGGGCTTCTTGGTCCGGCGCCATACACACGTGGGGCGCGCGGAAGTGGTTCAGAGAGTGACGGGCTTTTCGTCGTTCGAATGCGCGAAGTCGACGTCGGCGTTGTTGCTGAGGCCGCCGAGCACCTTTGTGGGCAGGCTGGAGACGGCTGTCTCGGGGCCCTTGGTCTTGAAGACGTAGGAGTTCTCCAGCTGCTTGTTGCCGAGCGAGCTGCCGATGCCGTTGCCGATCCTGATGCCGGCGTTCTCCAGGGTGGTAAGCGGGTCGGCGTGGTTGGCGCCGATCTGGTAGGCGGCGCTGATGCCTTGGTTGAAGACGCCCTTGAGGACGCTGGTGACGGCCTCGTAGCCGTACTCGCGCAGGTCGGTCACCGCGGTGGGCCCGCTCGTGTGCGAGTAGTACTCGTGGACCGGCGAGTGCTGCTCGTTGACGGAGCCCGCCGCGTCCACGTCGGTGACGGTGTTGCCGGTGCCGTCCTTGACCTTGACGGCGCCGCTGTCGCCGACGCCGACGCCGAAGTTGGTCTGGTTGCCGCCCTGGTCGGTCTTGGTGACGGTGCCGTCCACGCCGTTTCCGCTGACGTTGAGGGTGGTGTTCTCGCCGCCTGCGTTGCTGTTGAACGTGGCGTTGCCGTCCGGGTGTTGGGCGATGGTCACGCCGTTGCCGGGGTCGGTCGTGGTCGCCGTACCGTTGTTGAAGGTGCTGGTCGGGCCGTTGCCGCCGGGCGGGACGACGGTGGGAGCCGCGCCCGGGGCATGCGGACCGTAGACGGTCGTGCCGTTGCTGAGCGCGGCGTGCGGGGGCTGGACCGGTCCCTGGTGTCCCGGGGGGAGGGTCGGTGTGTTGACGCCGGGTCCCGTCAGCGTGCCGTCCTTGCCGATGGTGACCGTGTCGGCCGGGCCGTTGCCGCCGCCGGGCGGGGACACCTCGAAGGCGCCGTTCCCCTTCGACGTCACGTCGAAGCCGCCGCCGTGCACCGTGGACTTGCCGCCGCCGACCGGGACGTCCACGCTGGGGCCGCCGTTGTTGCCGCCGACCTTGAAGGTCTCGGGGCCCGGGGCGTCCTGGGGGTTGAGCGGGTTGTGCGGGCCGTCGACCACACCGGACTTCTGGCCGGCGGTGCCCGCGTTCTCCTGGCCGCCGGGCGTCTTGGTGACGGTGACGTTGCCGGTGTCGACGGTGGTCTTGCCGCCGAAGAAGCCCTCGTGGTGCACGGTCGGGCCGCCGCCCGGCGTGGTCACGGTGATGCCGCTCGCGCCGTCCCCGTGGATCGTGCTGATCGGGGTCTGCCCGGGTCCGTTGCCGATCGGGTTGCCCGCGGTGTCGATGGGCGCGCCGGTGTTGGGGTCCACATGAGTTCCGGAGGGGCCGAGCTGGTGGACGCCGCCGGGGCCGAAGGTGCCCTGGGCCGGTCCGTAGGTGGTGGTGAACTCGCCCTCGTGGCCCGGGTTGTCGTTGTGGGTGACCGTACTGCCGGGCTCGTGGATCGGGTCGGCGCCGTGGGTGGTGATGGTGGGGCCGTTCGGGCCGTTGGACAGCGTGTTCTGACCACCCGTCATCCCGGGCTTGCCGAACAGGCCCCAGCCCTCCTGCTGCGGGGTGGTGACGCTGACCTGGCTGTTGGTGCCGCTGATGTCGGCGCCGCTCGGCGAGTTGTGGACGGTGGCCTGGCCGTTGCCGTCGACGCTGTGCCCGATGCCGGACCCCTCGTGGACGGTGGCGGTCACCGGGCCGTTCGGACCGTCGGTGATGGTGGTGGTGAAGCCGCCGTCGGAGTGGGTGATGGTCTGCCCGTCCGAGGTGATGGTGTTGCCGTGCGTGTTGATGACCGTCGTGTCGCCCGGACCGCCCGGAACGTTGGCGATGGACCCGTCGGGTCCCTGGGCGGTGAGGCTGCCGTCGGGGCTCACGGTGGCGGTGGTGGGCAGTCCGCCGCCGTCCGGCTGGTGGGTGAAGACGACGTCGCCGTTGCCGTTCACCGTGGTCGACACGCCCTGGCTGTCGACGCCGTTCGGGCCCAGCGTCGCCTGGGCGCCGCCGTCTCCGGCGTTGGCGATGGTGGCGACGGGGGTGGTGCCGTCGGTGTCCGGGTGGACGGTGATCTGGCCGTCGGTGACGGTGCCGTTGTTGTCGACGGCGAAGGTGCCGCCGTTGTCCGTGGCGACCGTGCCGTTCGGGCCGTGGTCGACGGTGGTGTTGGGGCCGGCCGGGGCGTTCGTGGAGACGGAACCGTCGTTGTTGACGGTGCCGTTCGCGACGTTGTTGCCGCCGACGTCGGTCTGGGCGCCGTTGTTCGTCAGGGTGGAGGTGCTGCCGTCGGTGGTGACCTGGGTCGGGGTGCCGCCCTTCGACGGGGTGACGGTGACCGCGGGCGGCTGGCCAGCGCCGTGATTGCCCACCGTGGTCGGAGTGTTGGCGCCGGTGCTCACCGTGGTGCCGCCGTGCGAGACCGTGGAAATGCCGTCGGTGCCGTGGCTGACCTGGATCGGATTGGCGCCGGTGGTGGTGCCGTTGATGCCGTTCGGGCCGTGACTGACCTGGAACGGGCCGTGGTTGACGGTCGTGGTGCCGTTCGTCACCGAAGCCGTGGTGCCGTTGTTGCCGGTGACCGTGACGGTGTGGTGGCCGACGCCGTCCACGCTGACGGTGGTGTTGCCCAGGGTGACCGGATTGCCGGGGGTGGGCTGCGGGGCGCCCTGGACGCCGGTGTTGCCGGGGCCCGGGGTGACCGTGATCCGGCCGTCGGGGTCGACCTTGAACTCCTGGCCGTTGTGCGCGATGGCCGTCGAGCCGTCCTTGTTCAGGGTGGTCGAGCCCGAGGTGATGACGCCGTCCGGCGACTGGTGGATGCCGTCCACGTCGAAGCGGCCGTTGGGATTGACGCTGAACCCCTTGCCGTCCGGCCCCTTGAACGTGACGTCGTTCGGTGAGAAGTCCACCGAGTGGGTGCCGTCCGTGACCGAACCGCCGCCCGTGTGGTCGGTCTTGAACCCGCCGACGGAGACATCGCCGTTCGGGGTCACCGTCACCGGCGGGTGCCCGCCGGCCGGGGTCACGTCGAGCGTGCCGTTGTTCCCGTGGAACTGCACGGTGTCGGGGTTCGGGCCACCGGTGTTCACGGTGAAGCCGTTGTCGCCGAGGGTGGTGGTGTGCCCGCCCGGCGTGGTGATGGTCGCGCCGCCGTTGCCGGGAAGGGTCGTCGTGGTGCCGCCGTCGGTGACGGTGACCGGGTTGTTGGTGTGCGCGGGCGGCAGCGTGACGCCCTGCCCACCCGGGCCGCCGTTGTCGACGTGGATGGTGCCGCCGTTGTCGATCGAGGTCTGGGTGCCGCTGGGCAGCGTCACACCGTGGTCGAGGTGGCCCGCGTCGGCGTTGATCGTCGTGTGGTTGCCCAGGTCCACGCCGATGGTGCCGTTGCCCGGGTTGTGGGTGACGACCGGCGCCGCCCCGCCCCCGGGGTGCGCGGTGTTGAACACCGAGTGGGTGCCGTTCTGGTTGTCGACGGACAGACCGGGGCCGTGCACCCCGGAGAAACCCGGGCCATTGGTGGCGCCGACGTCTCCCGGCGTCGAGATCTCATGGCCGTTCACCTGGAACTGCGGCGTCGGACCGGCATCCCCCACGCCGGGCGTGCTGATGGTGGTGACTCCGCCCTGGTGGTTGACGTCGCCGAAGGAACCGGACGTCTTGAACCCGCCGTTCGGCGTCAGCTCCGTACTGATCGTGGGCTTGTCGGCGCCGATGCCGAAGTGCTCGTTGATGCCCGGACCGAACTCTCCGCCGACCGTGTTGATGCCGTTCTCGAGCTTGCCGGGGCCGGTCAGCGGGGTCTCGATCTTGGTCGTCGTACCGTTCGAAGAGATCTTGTCCCCGTCCGGCGACTTGATGGTGTTCGTGCCGTCCTTGGTCTCCGAGGTGAAGCCGTCGGGCGTGGTGGTCTTGGCCACCGGCTCGGGGTCGGCGTCCCCGGCGAAGGGCAGTTCGTTCGTGGTCGGGTCCGCCTTGGGCGCCCCGGGGTCGATCTTCCCCTCGGTCTTCGTCCCGTCCGGCGTGGTCACCTTGGTCTTGAGCACGCCGTCGGACGGGTCCGAGCTGGTCGAGCCGTTGATGCCGTGGAAGCCCGTCTTCTGCGGCTGTCCCTTGCCGTCCACGTGCAGGATGCCGCTCGGTTTGAACTTGCCGTCGACGATGCCGAGGCTCCCCTTGGAGAACGCCTTGTCGATGTTGCTCTTGAACTTGCCCTTGGTGGTGAAGGCGTCCTTGATGCTGTTGGCGAACTTGGTACCGCCGAACGCGGAGAGCACACCGCCCGACGCGGCACCGATCAGCGAGCCGATGGCGGCGGGCCCGAGGTCGAACTTCTTGCCGTCGGCCGCCGCGGTGATCCCGGCCGCCGCGAAGCCGAGCGTGAACTCGGTGCCCACGTCCAGCGCCACCTTGCCGGCGAGCGCGAGACCCGGGTTCGCGCTGAGCCCCACCAGGCCCTTGCCCAGCGGGTTGATGACCTTGCGGACCAGCGTCGAGCCCTTGACGATCTTCGTCAGGGCGGCCGAGATGGTCCCGGCGCCCTTGCCCAACTTGGCCAGCGCCGGGGCGAGTTTGGCCAGCTTGGCCACCGAGGCACCCACCTTGCCGAGCGCGCCGAGCAGCACACCGCCGGGCACCAGGGTCAGGATGCCGATGACCAGATCTCCCACGTCGATCTTGCCCTGCGAGACCATCCGGATCACGGACAGGGCGAGCAGGGCGGCGCCCAGCAGCACGCCCACGAACGGCAGGAAGACCGCGACAATGCCGACGATGATGCCCGCGATGATCTCGATGATGGGGTTGTCCGCGAGGAAGTCGCCGACCTTCTTGAAGAAGCCCCGCTCCGGGATCGCCTCCTTCGCCGCGTCGTCGAGGATGACCGACGCCCGGCGTGAGCCGTCCTCCCGCAGCCGCTCCGCGTCCCGGCCGAGCGCCTCGGCGGCCGACAGCCGGTCCTTCGCCGCATCCACCTGGTTCTGCCGGCTGTTGTGCGCGTCGACCTGGTCCGGAGTGGCGTCCGCGGCCAGTGCCGGAACGTCGGTCTTCGCGGTGTCCGCAACCTCCTGGCCCTCGTCGATCGCCCGGTCCAGCATCTCCTGGGCGTTCGTCAGGGTGTCGGCGTACGTGGTGTAGGCCTCGGCGGCGTCCCGGAAGGAGTCCCGGGTCTTCACCAGCATCCCCGGCAGGTCCTTGTTGATCCGCTCCCGCAGCGCGTCCATCGCCTTGCCCTGGCCCTGCCGGATCGCCCCGCCGTCGCTGAGCAGGTCGACGGCTTCACCCGCCCCGTCACCGAGTTCCTGGTAGGTCTTCGCCAGCGTCCGGATCGCCTCCGGATCGCCGGGGGTGGGGTCGCTCGTGAACCCCAGGACCTCCCAGCCCGTGGTGTGCCGTCGTGCCATCTCAGCGCCTCCCCGCTTCTGGTTCGTTGGGCGCCCTGTGCACGCGTGCCGCCGCGGAACGGTTCAGAGCGTTTGAACCACCCGCCCGCTCCGCCCGTGTGACGGCCGACGCGCTCCCAGCCGACGCGTCGACGGCCCTGACGGAGGAGGACGAGAAAGATGCGAGACGCACCAGCGACGGGCGCACGGACGACCACGGCCCGGGTACGGCGCACGGATGTGCAGCGCAGAACGGCACAGGTCATGGCGGTGTGCGGGCTCGCGCTCGTCACGTGGATGGCGCTGCCCGCGCCCGCCCACGCGGCGGTCCCGCAGCGGCCGGGGCAGGTGCTGCTGGCCGAGGCCGTGACGAAGTTCTACGTCGTCAAGGAGCCGAAGGACAACGGCGGCAAGCCCGACATACTCTTCGACATCGCGCAGCGCACCCTCGGCGACGGCAACCGGTTCGAGGAGATCCTGGTGCTGAACAGCGGCCGGGTGCTGCCGGACGGTTCGGTGTTCGTCAGCCCCGACCAACTCGAACCCGGCTTCCCGCTGATCCTGCCCGAGGACGCCTCCGGTTCCGGCGTCCAGGTGGGTGTGCTCCCCCAGTCCAAGTCCGCTTCCTCCGGGCAGAGTTCGCCCGCGGCCTCGCCCAGTGCGCCCGCTACGACCCCTGCGACGGCCGGCAGGTCGAGCGGACCGTTCTCCGCGGTCGGCGACCGCGTCCCGCTGCCCGCACTGGTCGGTGGCATCGCCGGCGTCACCGCGCTGACCGTGGTGATCGTCGCGCGCCGCCCGCTCGGCCGGGCCGCCCGGGCCACCGGTTCCGGGGCCGCCCGGGCGGGCCGCGTCCTGCGCCCCCGGCTGCCGCGCGGACTGGCGCTGGCCCTGCGCCGCCGTCGCCGGGGCGCCCTGGCCAGGCGGCTCGCGGCGGACACCCGTACGCCGGTGGTGGTCCGCCAGGCGCTGCGCGAGATCGTCCCCGCACACGACACGGACGCCTCGGAGACGACCCGGCCGGTCCGCGTCTACAGCGTGCTGGCGGAGCCCACCAAGCTGCTCGCCTCGGTCTCGGGTGCGAGCCAGGCCCCGGCACCGTGGACCGCGGTCGCGCCAACTCGGTGGGAACGCAAGGGACTTCCCTCGGTCATCGAAGGCGTCCCCTCGGCCGACCTCGGTCTCGCCCTGCCGCATCTGGCCCGGGTCGGCGTGAGCGAGCGCGACGCGCAGGTCATGGTCGACCTCGGCCAGATCAACGGCGCGCTGAGCGTCACCGGTGACCTCACGGTCGCCCAGGACACGGTGGCGGCGCTGGTCCGGGGTCTGCTCGAACTCCCCAGGCAGCGCACGGTGGTTGTCTCGGTCGACCCGACCGCGAACGCCCTGCCCGGGCTCAACGGCCTGGTGCGGGTGCGCTCCGTGTCCGACGTGAAGGGCCGGGCCCCCGAGGAAGTCCTCAACTCCGCCGAGGAGTTGGGCGTCGGACTGGTGCGCGGCGCGGCCCGGACGGGCGAGGTCACCGGGTTCGTCGTACTCCTGGATCCGCCGACCGCCGACGAGGCGCGGGCGCTGGCGGACCTCGCCGCACCCGAGGGCGGCGGCTGGATCGTCCTCACGGTCGGCGACGTCCCCGGGGCGCACTGGCGCTGGTACGCCGAGTCCGACGGCCTCGTCGACCTGGGCGTGCTGGGCCTGCAGGTGATCGTGCCCACCCAGACCCTCGCGGGCGCGGGCACCGGCCGCGTCTGACCTGCCGCAACGGCCGAAACACCCCTGACTCCGCCCCGGCAGCCGGTCGACCTCCTCCCCGGCGGCCGGGGCGGTCTCCCACCCGAACCAACACCCTTCGAACAGAGACGAGGCACAGCCATGCGCGCACTCACCTGCATCCCGGTCGCGTTGACGGTCGCGGCGGTCATGTCGACGGCCGCGTGCGGGAGTTCACAGACCCCCGCCGCTCCGGCGAACGCCGCGGTCGCGACACCCGCGGCCTCGGCCGCGACCACCGTCCAGGACGCCGGCGCCCAGCCGACGGAGGCAGGCAGGCTCAGCGTCTGGCAGAGCGCCGAGCTGGGCCCGGTCGTGACCGACGGTGCCGGATTCACCCTCTACCGATTCGACGACGACACGGCCTCACCTCCCGCCTCCACCTGTACGGGCGACTGCGCCGCCGCCTGGCCGCCGGTCCCGGCGGACGGCGCCTCGGCGGGCCAGGGCATCGACCCCGCGCTGCTCGGCTCGGTCACCCGGCCCGACGGCACCAAGCAGCTCACGGTGGCCGGCCGGCCGATGTACCGCTACACGCGGGACACCGCGCCCCGCCAGGCGAACGGCCACAAGGTCGGCGGGACCTGGTTCGCCACCGCACCCGACGGAAAGCGGGCCGGTCGGACCGAGAAGCTGCCCGCGCTCTCCACCGTGGCCGACCCCAAGCTCGGCGAGATCGTCCGGGACGGCAAGGGCCGTACCCTCTACCGCTTCACCAAGGACACCGCCTGGCCCATGAAGTCCAACTGCCAGGGCGACTGCCTGAAGCTCTGGAAGCCCGCCGCACCCGTGGACGTGAAGAACCTCAAGGGCATCAAGCCCAAGCTGATCAGCACCTACACCCGCCCGGACGGCAGCAAGCAGCTCTCCCTGAACTGCTGGCCGCTCTACTGGTACACCGGCGACCAGAACCCCGGCGACACCCTCGGCCAGGGCGTCGGCGGCACCTGGTTCGCGGTACGGGCCGGTGGCGGACTGGCCCAGTGACGCGCAGCGCCTTTTTATTCTACAGAACCTTGACGTTCTGACGATCTGCTGTAGAGGATTCTCGTAACGGTACTCGCACCGGCACGAGGAGGCGCTCGGCATGGTGGTGGTGTCCTTCGACCGGAGTCCGGACACGTACCGGCACTGGAAGCTGCGTACCGACGGCCCGGTCGCCTGGCTGGAACTGGACGTCGACGAGCAGGGCGGACTGGTCCCGGGGTACGAGCTGAAGCTGAACTCCTACGACCTGGGCGTGGACATCGAGCTGTACGACGCCCTGCAGCGGCTGCGCTTCGAGCACCCGGAAGTGCGGGCCGTGGTGGTGACCAGCGCCAAGGAGAAGGTCTTCTGCGCCGGGGCGAACATCCGGATGCTCGCCGCCTCCGCGCACGAGTGGAAGGTGAACTTCTGCAAGTTCACCAACGAGACCCGCAACGGCATGGAGGACGCCTCCGAGCACTCGGGCCTCACTTTCATCGCGGCCGTCAACGGATCTTGCGCGGGCGGCGGCTACGAGCTCGCCCTCGCCTGCGACCGCATCCTGCTGATCGACGACAACTCCTCGTCGGTCGCGCTGCCCGAGGTGCCGCTGCTGGGCGTGTTGCCCGGGACCGGCGGCCTGACCCGGCTGACGGACAAGCGCCGGGTGCGCAAGGACCTGGCCGACGTCTTCGCCACCCGCCCGGACGGTGTACGCGGCAAGACGGCCGTGGACTGGCGGCTGGTGGACGAGGTGGTGCCGCGCCGGGACTTCCGTGCGGTCGTCGAGCAGCGGGCGAGGGAGGCGGCGGCCCGCAATCCCCGCCCGGCGGACGTCCAGGGCATCCGACTCGCCCCGCTGGAACGGGAGATCAATGAGCAGGGACTCTTCTACCGTTATGTGCGCGCCGAGTTCGACCGCCCGGCGGGGCTCGTCCGTATCACCCTGCGAGGACCCGACGACGACAGCGAAGAACGCTGGCTGCTCGCCCTCACCCGTGAACTCGACGACCTGATCCTGCGGCTGAGGACCAACGAGCCCGAGCTCGGCACCTGGGTGCTGCGCACCGAGGGCGACCCGGCGCTCGTACTCGCCCATGAGCAGCAGCTGTTGAGCACGCGGGACGACTGGCTGACCAACGAGATCCTGCACTACTACAAGCGCACCCTCAAACGCCTCGACGTCACCAGCCGCAGCCTCGTCGCGCTCGTCGAACCGGGCAGCTGCTTCGCCGGACTGCTGCTGGAACTGGCCCTGACCTGCGATCTGCAGTACATGCTGGACGGGCCGCCGATCGAGGACCCGGAAAGTGAGGAGCGCGCCCAACTCACCCTGTCCGAGGCGAACTTCGGCGCCTTCCCCATGGGCAACGGCCTCTCCCGTCTGCAGTCCCGCTTCTTCCGGCAGGACGACCACCTCGACTGGCTGCACCGGGAGGCCGGACGGCCCCTGAGCGCCGCCCAGGCCCGCGAACTCGGCCTCGTCACCGACGCGCCCGACGACATCGACTGGGAGGACGAGGTCCGCCTTGTCCTGGAGAACCGAGCCGCGCTGAGCCCGGACGCACTGACCGGCATGGAGGCCAACCACCGGTTCGTCGGACCGGAGACCATGGAGACCAAGATCTTCGGTCGGCTCAGCGCCTGGCAGAACTGGATCTTCATACGTCCCAACGCCTCAGGTCCGGAAGGTGCGTTGCGCCGCTACGGCACCGGGCAGCGGGCGGTCTACGACCGGAAGCGAGTGTGACCCGATGCCCACGGACATCGACTACGACGCCAGGATCCCCAACAATGTCGGCCTCGCCGACGACCGCCGGCTGCAGCGCGCTCTGGAGGGCTGGCAGCCCAAGTTCCTCGGCTGGTGGGGCGAGATGGGCCCGGCCCTCGAGAACCACGGCGTCTATCTGCGGACGGCCGTGTCGGTCGGCCGGGACGGCTGGGCGCACTTCGGCCACGTCAATGTGCCCGACTACCGGTGGGGCATCTTCCTCGCCGAGCCCACCCCCGACCGGCGCGTGGCCTTCGGCGAGCACAAGGGCGAGCCGGTCTGGCAGCAGATCCCCGGCGAGTACCGTGCCGACCTGCAGCGCCTGATCGTGATCCAGGGCGACACCGAACCGGCCTCCGTCGAGCAGCAGCGCCTGCTGGGGCTGAGCGCGCCCAGCCTCTACGACCTGCGCAACCTCTTCCAGGTCAACGTCGAGGAAGGGCGGCACCTGTGGGCGATGGTGTACCTGCTGCACGCCTACTTCGGCCGGGAGGGCCGCGAGGAGGCCGAGGCGCTGCTGCACCGCAACTCCGGCAGCCCCGACTCGCCGCGCATCCTCGGCGCGTTCAACGAGGAGACCGCCGACTGGCTCGCCTTCTACATGTTCACGTACTTCACCGACCGGGACGGCAAGTACCAGCTCGGGTCGCTGAAGGAGAGCGCCTTCGATCCGCTGTCGCGGACCTGCACCTTCATGCTGAAGGAGGAGGCGCACCACATGATGGTCGGTACGACGGGTGTCGACCGGGTGGTGACGCGCAGCGCCCAACTCGTCCGGGAGCACGACACGTTGGACATCGCCGCCTGCGGCGGCATCCCGCTCGACATCATCCAGAAGTACATCAACTTCCACTACACGGTGTCCCTGGACCTGTTCGGCAGCGAGACCTCCACCAATGCGGCGAACTACTACACCGCCGGGCTCAAGGGCCGCTGGCAGGAGGAGCGCCGCGGGGACGACCACCAACTCACCGAGAACGGCGTCCTGCTGGACAAGCCGGCCGACGACGGCACCTGGGGGGCCGACGAGGTCCCGGCCCTGCTCGCCCTCAACCTCGACCTGCGCGACGAGTACATCGCCGACTGCCGGACCGGCGTCAACCGCTGGAACCGCATCCTGGACGAGCACGGCATCGACTTCCGGCTGCAGCTCCCGCACCCCGGCTTCAACCGCCATGTCGGCCTCGCCGCCGGACACCACATCACGCCCGACGGCGCCATCATCGACGAGGAGACCTGGCAGGCGAGCCGCCACCACTGGCTGCCGACCACCGAAGACCTGGCGTTCGTACGGTCGTTGATGCAGCCGGTGTACGAGCGCGGGAAGATCGCGAGCTGGGTGGCGCCGCCGGTGAACGGCATCAACGGCAAACCGTTCGACTACGAGTACGTCCGACTGGTGTGAGGCGGCCCTGATGCCCGAGCTGTTCAACGCGGCGGACTGGCTGGTCGACCGGCATGTGAGAGACGGCAACGGCGGCCGCACGGCCGTCGTCACCCCCACCCGGAGTCTGACCTACGAAGAGCTGTCCGGCGAGGTCCGCCGGGTGGCCGCCGGGCTGCGTGCCCTCGGGGTACGGCCCGAGGAACGCGTCCTGTTCTGCATGGCGGACGACATCGAACTGTTCACCGGCATCCTCGCCGCCTTCCGCATCGGCGCGGTGGCGGTGCCCGCCTCGACCATGCTCACCGGGGCGGAACTGGGCCGGCTGGTGGCGGACTGCCGCAGCAGAGTGGTGCTGGGGTCGGAGGAGTTCGGCCCTGTGGTGCGGTCGGCGGTGCAGGAAGCCCCGGAGGTCGAGCGGCTCGTACTGGACGACGCCTGGCGGGAGTTGCGGACCTCCGGCGCGGACGACGGCGGCGGGCCGTATCCCACCTGGCCGGACTCCCCCGCCCTGTGGCTGTACACGTCCGGCACCACCGGCACGCCCAAGGCGGCGATGCACCGGCACGCCGACATCGGACTGGTGGCGGAGAACTACGGTCGGCAGGTGCTGGGAATCGGCCCGGAGGACCGATGTCTGTCCGTCGCCAAGCTGTTCTTCGCCTATGGTCTCGGCAACTCGATGTTCTTCCCGCTGGCGGTCGGCGCGACGGCGCTGCTGGAGCCGGCCCGGCCCTCGCCCGCGCTGTTCGCCAAACGGGCGGCGGCCGACCGGGCCACCGTCCTGTTCGGCGTGCCCGGCTTCCTCGGCGCCCTCCTCGCAAGCCCCGACGTACCGGACGACGCCTTCACGACCGTACGCGTGGGTGTCTCGGCCGGTGAGGCGCTGCCCGTGCGCATGTACGAGGACATGCTGGAGCGGTTCGGCGTGGAGGTCCTCGACGGGATCGGGTCGACCGAGCTGCTGCACATCTTCGTCTCCAACCGGCAGGGGCGGGTCCACCCCGGTTCCTCCGGCGAACCTGTTCCGGGGTACGCCGTGGAGTTGCGGGACGTGGACGGCCGCGTCGTGGAGGGCGCGGGCACGCCCGGCGAGCTGTATGTGCGCGGGGCGTCCGCCGCCACCGGTTACTGGTGCCGGGCCGAGGTCAGCCGGCAAGTCTTCCTCGGCGACTGGGTGCGCACCGGCGACACCTACGTCCGCAACAGCGACGGCACCTACACCTGCATGGGCCGCACCAACGACCTGCTCAAGGCGGGCGGCATCTGGGTGTCGCCCGCCGAGGTCGAGGAGCGGCTGCTGGCCCATCCGGACGTGGCCGAGGTCGCCGTGGTCGGCGCGCGCGACGCGGACGGCCTGGACAAGCCGGTCGCATGCGTGGTGCCGAGGGCCGGGCGCGAGGTCGACGCGGAGGCGCTCGTCGCCTGGTGCCGGGAAGGACTGGCCGCCTTCAAGCGACCACGCGCGGTCATCGGACTGCCCGAACTGCCCCGTACACCGACCGGCAAGATCCGGCGGAACGTGCTGCGGAGCATGGTGCGCGAGGGCACCGAGCAGCCCGCGGCGCCCTGAAGGGGCGCGGGACTGCATCGATTTGCGGCTCCGCCGCGGGGCGCGACCAGCCACGATGATGCCCGCAGACGAAGTGCGCCGCATCGCCACCCCGCGGTGGAGCCGCAAATCGGCACAGCCCGCGGAGCGCCTAGCGCTCCAGCTCCTCCCAGCGCCGCTGCGCCGCCTTGCTCCATTCGGCGTGCTTGCCGTGGAACAGCTGCGTCGCCCTGGCGCCGCTCCAGCCCGTGGGCAGCAGCGTCGGGGGGAGGCGCGGGTCGAGGAAGGGGAAGCGGCGCCATTCGTGCACCAGCTTGGTCAGATCGTGCAGAACGGCGTCACCGTCCGCCGGGTGCAGGCCGGTGAACTCGTCGATGAACGCCTCGTACCGCTCCTCCACCTCGCTCAGGTCCCAGGCACGGGCGACCATGGCCGCCTCGCTGCCCACGGCGCCGTAGGTCGCGGTGAAGGACATCGCGGCGTCGGCCAGTCCGAGTTCCTTCAGGACGCCGAGCGCCTCCGCCTCACGGTCGGTGCGGGGGGTGATCCACACGCCGGGCTCCGGGGAGCCGAAACCGGCCCAGCTGAGGCGGGTGCGGACGCGGTGGCGCAGGTCCCGCTTGGACTCCGGTACGGAGACGAGGACCACCAGCCAGGTGCCGTCCCAGACGTGCTCCCCGCTGCCGAAGTCGTAGATGCGCTGCGCCCCTTCGGTCAGCAGCCGCCGCCCCGGCGGGGTGAGGGCCCAGCGCACCCGGCGGCCCACCCGCTCCGAGGCCAGCCAGCCCTCCGCGGCGGTCCGGGCGAGCGCCTGGCGGGCCGACTTCTCCTCGATCGCGAACAGCGCCAGGGCCTCGACCAGGGCGGACGTCCACACCGGGCGGCCACGGGGCAGGACGTACTCGCCGAGCGTGGTCATCAACAGCGACCGCGCGCTCGTGTCACCGACTTCCCGGCGGCGGCTGACCACCGGCCGTGCGGACGCGTCCTTCGCCATGCTCCGTCGCTTCCCTCGTCACCGGTTCCTGGCCACCGGTCGCTCTTGCTAAACAATATCTTGTCGTTGCGTGACCCATCAGTAGAGTGTCGAGGCGAGTGTGGTGCGCACCGCCGGTCGGCAGGTCTGCCGTGAGCCTGCCGGTCCGGCGGTGCGCACAGGCGGCGGTCAGCCCTTGGTCAGGGTGACCTCGTGCCGCTCGTCGGCGTGGATGCGGGGCAGCGGCAGGATGCCCTCGAAGCGGAGTTCCGCGACCGTGGCCTCGACACTGACCTTGCCCGGGCCGATGGCCGGCGACGGTCTGCTCGTGTTCTCCCAGCGATGTGTCGCGCCGTCGCACACGGCGATCGTGCCGCCGATGCCCTGGATCAGAGTCGTGGAACCGTGGGTCGCGGAAGTCGAGGATGTGCTCACGGAGGAGCTGACGAAGGCCGCGCCCGAGCTGCCGGTGCAGCGGTAGGTGCCGGAGAGGGTGACGGTGCCGTCCGCGGAGACATGACCTGTCGGGTCGACGGTCACCGTCTCTGCCAGCTCCGCGGCCGCGGCCGCCGGTACGGCGGGGGCGGCGAGCACGAGCAGCGCGGCACCGGCGGCGAGGGCCAGAGCGGGTCGCTTGAACATCGGAAACCTCCTGTAGGTGGGGCTTCCACTGGTACCCGGCGGGCGCGCCCCCGGCCGTGACCGTCACCCACTCGGTGGCGAGTCCGCACCGACGGTCCTGGAACCGTCCTGGTGTTGTCCGCGTGTTGTCACGCTTCTCGGCCGGGCGTTCCGATGAGTTCGCCGCGGGAGCATGGTCTACCCATAGGGACCTGCGGACGGTCCCGACCGACGTGGAGGTGCGCCATGTGTTCCCACCAGTCTTCGTGCCCTTCCTTCGGCGGCAACGCCGTGCACGTCGTCGCCGCCCACCCCGAGCAGGGCTGGAGCCTCCTGTGCGACGGCGCGATCGTGTTCGACGACTGCGGCGAGCTGACGCCCGACGGCAGGGCCGTCGCACCGCACCGGGCGCCCGCGGAGCGGCTGGCCGTCGCCGCCTGATCGGACCTGAGGTGCGGGGCTAAGGCAGTACGGCGAACCCGTCGAGTTCCACCATCGCCTCCTCGTCCCACAGACGTACGACCTCCACGACCGCCATCGCCGGGTAGTCACGGCCCGCCAACTCCCGCCAGAGACGCCCCAGTTCGGGAGCCTGGTTGCGGTAGGCGGCGACATCGGTGGCGTAGACCGTGACGCGGGCGAGGTCCGCGGGGGTGCCGCCCGCGGTGCGCAGGGCGGTGAGGAGGTTGGTGAGGGCCCGCTCGAACTGCTCGGGGAGAGTGTCGCCGGTGATCTTGCCGTCGGTGTCGAGGGCGGTCTGGCCGGCCAGGAAGACGACGCGGGTGCCGGTGGCGACGACGGCGTGTGAGAAGCCGGTGGGCGGGGAGAGATCGGGCGGGTTGACGCGCTCGGTGCTCACTGGGGTGCCTCCACGTCGGCGGACGACTCCTTGTACAACTCCTTGGCGATGATGCCGCGTTGGACCTCGCTCGCGCCCTCGTAGATGCGGGGGGCGCGCACCTCGCGGTAGAGGTGTTCGAGGAGGTGGCCGCGGCGCAGGGCACGGGCTCCGTGCAGCTGGACGGCCTGGTCGACGACGTACTGCGCGGTCTCGGTGGCGAGCAGCTTCGCCATTGCCGCGCGCTTCGGGACACCGGGGTCGCCTTCGTCGTACGCCGTCGCCGCCGCGTACACCATGAGACGGGCCGCCTCGGTGCGCAGCGCCATCTCGGCGACCTGGTGGGCGACGGTCTGCAGATCCTTGAGCTTGCCGCCGAACGCATCCCGTCGGGCCGTGTGCGCGAGGGTCGCGTCCAGCGCCGCCTGGGCCATGCCGACCGCGAACGCGCCGACGCTCGGGCGGAACAGATTGAGGGTTCCCATGGCGACCCGGAACCCACGGTCGGTCTCACCGAGCACATCGTCCGCCGTGACGGGTACGGCATCGAAGTCGAGGGCGCCGATGGGGTGCGGCGAGAGCATGTCGAGGGCCCTGCCGGTGAGACCGGGCCGGTCGGCGGGCACGAGGAAGGCGGTCACGCCGCGGGCGCCGGCGCCGGGAGTGGTGCGCGCGAAGACGGTGTAGAAGTCGGCCTCGGGAGCGTTGGAGATCCAGCGCTTCTCGCCGGTGAGCCGCCAGCGGTCGGGGCCGTCGGCACGGGCGGTCAGCGACAGCGCCGCCGCATCCGAGCCCGCCCCCGGCTCGCTCAGCGCGAACGCGGCGACCGCACGCCCTTCACTCACCCGTGGCAGCCAGCGCTCCCGCTGGGCCGGTGAGCCGTACGCATGGACCGGATGGGCGCCCAGCCCCTGAAGCGCAAGGGCCGTCTCCGCCTCCGTACAGGCGCGGGCGAGCGACTCCCGCATCAGACAGAGGTCGAGGGCCCCGGAGGTGAACAGCCGCTCCAGGAGGCCGAGTTGGCCGAGCTCGGCGACCAGCGGGCGATTGACGTGCCCCGGCTCCCCCTTCTCCGCGAGCGGGCGCAGCCGGTCGGCGGCAAGGGTGCGCAGCTCGGCACACCAGGCGTTTTGTGCGGGATCGAGCGAGAATACGGGCATTGGCGGTCCCCTCTCTCGACATGACCCCTCGACGATATCGCGCACCGTTGACTGTCGTCACCAACACGATACGCTCAAGACGCGAGCCCACCAGGACGCCCACAACGGCAAGGGGGCGCACCGCCATGATCGTCTCGGCCCACGTCGACACCTTCGCGCGCGACCACCTCCCGCCGCCCGAAGAATGGCCGGCACTTCAGTTCGACCTGCCGGAGCTTCGTTACCCCGATCGGCTGAACTGCGCCGCCGAGCTGCTGGAGCACGCCGACCCCGGCCGGCCGGTGTTCCACACCCCTGCCGGCCCTTCCTGGGCGTACGGCGACCTCCGTGCCCGCGTCGACCGCATCGCACACGTCCTGACGCGCGACCTCGGGGTGCGCCCCGGCAACCGGGTCCTGCTGCGCGGCCCGACCACACCCTGGCTCGCGGCCTGCTGGCTGGCCGTGCTGAAGGCGGGTGGGGTCGCGGTCACGGTGCTGGCCCAGCAGCGGCCGCACGAGCTGAAAGTGATATGTGACATAGCACTGATCCGGCACGCCCTCTGCGACATACGCGCCGTCGACGACCTCGCCAAGGCCGAGATACCCGGCCTGCAGATCACGACGTATGGCGGCGACGCCCCCGACGACCTCCTGCACCGCGCGGCGCCCGCCACCCCGTACCCGACCGTCGACACGGCGGCCGACGACGTCGCGCTGATCGCGTTCACGTCGGGTACGACCGGCCGCCCCAAAGGGTGCATGCACTTCCACCGGGATGTGCTGGCGATAGCCGACACCTTCGCCAAGCATGTGCTGCAACCCCATGAGGACGACGTCTTCGCGGGCAGCCCCCCGCTCGGCTTCACGTTCGGGCTCGGCGGGCTGGTCGTCTTCCCCATGCGTATCGGCGCCAGCGCGCTCCTGCTGGAACAGGCCCATCCGGCGCAGTTGCTGGCGGCCGTCGCCGAGCACCGGGTCTCCGTGCTGTTCACCGCGCCGACGGCCTACCGCGCGATGCTCGACGAGCTCGACGCCCACGACACCTCGTCCCTGCGCCGCTGCGTCTCGGCCGGCGAGAACCTGCCCGCCGCCACCTGGCAGACCTGGTACGAGCGGACCGGGCTGCGCATCATCAACGGCATCGGCGCCACCGAGCTGCTGCACATCTTCATCTCCGCGGCCGACGAGCACATCAGACCCGGCACGACGGGCGTGCCCGTACCCGGCTGGCACGCGCGTGTGCAGGACGAGAACGGACAGCCCGTGCCCGACGGGCAGCCGGGTCTGCTCGCCGTACGCGGGCCCGTCGGCTGCCGCTACCTCACCGACCCGCGCCAGCGAGTCTACGTGCGCGACGGCTGGAACGTCACCGGTGACACCTACGTCCGCGAGAGCGACGGCTACTTCCGCTACGTCGCCCGCGCCGACGACATGATCATCTCGGCCGGGTACAACATCGCCGGACCGGAGGTGGAGGACGCCCTGCTGCGCCACCCGGACGTGGTGGAGGCGGCCGTCGTGGGACGGCCCGACGAGGCGCGCGGGCAGGTGGTCGTGGCGTACGTCGTCGTGAAGGAGGGCGCCGAGCGGGACGCCGAGCCCTTGCGCACCTTCGTCAAGGCCGAGCTGGCCCCCTACAAATGCCCCCGCGAGATCGTCTTCCTGGACTCGCTGCCGCGCACGGCGACCGGCAAGCTGCAGCGCTTCAGACTGCGCACCGACCGGGACGCCCGACCTGAAGCCGAAGGAGCCGTCGAAGGTGTCATCGAACGCGACACCGAAGGTGACCAGCACTGATGCCGACGACCTAAGATGATCAACGTGTCCGACCAGCATGCACCACGGTCTCTCATCGTCACGCTCTACGGCGCGTACGGCCGCTTCGCGCCGGGCCCCGTGCCCGTCGCCGAACTGATCCGGCTGCTGGCCGCGGTCGGCGTGGACGCGCCCTCCGTACGCTCGTCCGTCTCCCGCCTCAAACGCCGCGGCCTGCTGCTGCCGGCCCGTACGGCGAAGGGCGCCGCCGGGTACGAACTGTCGCCTGACGCACGCCAGTTGCTCGACGACGGCGACCGGCGCATCTACGCCACCGCGCCGCCCGAGGAGGAGGGCTGGGTGCTCGCCGTGTTCTCGGTGCCGGAGTCGGAGCGCCAGAAACGGCATGTGCTGCGGTCTCGGCTGGCCGGGCTGGGCTTCGGCACGGCGACACCCGGGGTGTGGATCGCTCCCGCCCGGCTGTACGAGGAGACCCGGCACACCCTGCAGCGGCTGCACCTCGACCCGTACGTCGACCTGTTCCGCGGCGAGCACCTCGGGTTCGCGGCGACCGAGGAGGCGGTCGCCCGCTGGTGGGACCTGGCCGCGATCGCCAAGGAGCACGAGGCGTTCCTCGACCGCCACGCGCCCGTGCTGCACGGGTGGGAGCACCGGGCGGACACCCCGCCCGAGGAGGCCTACCGCGACTACCTCCTCGCCCTCGACTCCTGGCGCCACCTCCCCTACACCGACCCCGGCCTGCCCGCCCGCCTCCTGCCCGAGGACTGGCCCGGCGTCCGCTCGGCCGCCGTCTTCCGGGACCTGCATGCACGGCTCAGGGACGCGGGGGCCGAGTTCGCCGGCGTGTGACCGCGAGCCACACCGCCCGTCACTCACGCAACCCTCGGCGTCCAGCCGGTTCGCCCCTCAAGTCCCCAGCGTCAGACGGGGCTTGGGGGCGTCCGTGCGTCCGGTCTGCGGGCGGCGGCTGCCCGCCCGGTAGGGGGCCGGCCAGACGACGCCGGGGCCGTCGTAACCCTGCTCGGCCGCCGCGTGCAGGGTCCAGTGGGGGTCGTAGAGGTGGGGGCGGGCGAGGGCGCACAGGTCCGTACGGCCCGCCAGGATCAGGGAGTTGACGTCGTCCCAGGAGGAGATCGCGCCGACCGCGATCACGGGGACGCCAACGGTGTGACGGATGCGGTCCGCGTACGGCGTCTGGTACGAGCGCCCGAACTCCGGGTGGTCGTCGGCCACGACCTGTCCGGTCGACACGTCGACGGCGTCGACGCCGTGCGCGGCGAAGGCGCGGGCGATCTCGACGGCGTCCTCGGCCGTCGTGCCTCCGTCGGCCCAGTCGGTGGCGGAGATTCGGACGGTCATGGGCTTCTCCTCGGGCCAGACCCCGCGTACGGCGTCGAAGACCTCCAGCGGGAAGCGGAGTCGTTTCTCCAGTGAGCCGCCGTAGGCGTCGGTGCGGCGGTTGGTCAGCGGGGAGAGGAAGCCGGAGAGCAGGTAGCCGTGGGCGCAGTGGAGCTCGAGGAGGTCGAAGCCCGCGCGGGCGGCCCGCCAGGCGGCGGCCGTGAACTGCTCGCGGATGTCGGTGAGTTGGGCTCGGGTCAGCTCGCGCGGGGTCTGGCTGTCAGGCTTGTACGGCAGCGGGGAGGCGGCCACGAGGGGCCAGTTGCCGTCGGGCAGCGGTTCGTCCATGCCCTCCCACATCAGCCTGGTCGAGCCCTTGCGGCCGGAGTGGCCGAGCTGCACGCCGATCGCGGTGCCCGGTGACTGGGCGTGCACGAATTCGGTGATCCGCTTCCAGGACTCGGCCTGCCGGCCGGTGTAGAGGCCGGTGCAGCCGGGGGTGATCCGGCCCTCCTCGCTGACGCACACCATCTCGGTCATCACCAGGCCGGCGCCGCCGAGGGCGCGGGCACCCAGGTGGACGAGGTGGAAGTCGCCGGGGATGCCGTCGGCCGCCGAGTACATGTCCATGGGCGAGACCACGACCCGGTTGCGCAGGGTCAGGCCGCGCAGCCGGAACGGGGTGAACATCGGCGGCGTACCGGACGGGCAGCCGAACTCGCGCTCCACTGCTCCGGTGAAGCCGGCGTCGCGCAGCCGGAGGTTGTCGTGGGTGACGCGGCGGCTGCGGGTGAGCAGGTTGAAGGCGAACTGGCGGGGCGGCTGGCCGAGGTAGAGGCCGAGGTTCTCGAACCACTCCAGGCTGGCACGGGCCGCACGCTGGGTGGAGGCGACGACTGGCTTGCGCTCCTCCTCGTACGCCGTCAACGCCCGTTCCAGGGACGGCTGTTCCTCCAGACAGGCGGCCAGTGCGAGGGCGTCCTCGACGGCGAGTTTGGTGCCGGAGCCGATGGAGAAGTGGGCGGTGTGGGCGGCGTCGCCGAGCAGGACGACGTTGCGGTGCGCCCAGTGCTCGTTGACGACAGTACGGAAGGTCGTCCACACGGACTTGTTGGAACGCAGGGGGCGGTCGCCGAGCGCTTCCGCGAAGATCTTGGCGCAGCGCTCGACGGACCCGGTCTCGTCCAGTTCCTCGAAACCGGCCGCGCGCCATACGTCCTCGTGCATCTCGACGATCACGGTGGAGGCGTCGGCCGCGTAGGGGTAGCCGTGCAGCTGCATCACGCCGTGTTCGGTCTCGGCGATCTCGAAGCGGAAGGCGTCGAAGGCGAAGTCGGCGGCGAGCCAGATGTAGCGGCAGTGGTGGGTGGCCGCATGGGGGCGGAACACATCGGCGTAGGTCTCGCGGGTGGTGCTGTTGACTCCGTCGGCGGCGATGACGAGGTCGTATGTCTCGGCGAGCCGGTCGGGGTACGGGGCCTCGGAGCGGAAGCGGAGGTCCACGCCGAGGGTGCGGCAGCGGGTGTGCAGGATTTCCAGGAGGCGTTTTCTGCCGAGTGCGGCGAACCCGTGGCCGCCGGAGGTTTGGCGGGTGCCTCGGTGGACGATGTCTATGTCGTCCCAGCGGACGAAGTCCTTCTGCAGAGCCTCGTACACGACCGGGTCGGCGTGTTCGATGCCGCCGAGGGTTTCGTCGGAGAGGACGACTCCGAAGCCGAAGGTGTCGTCCGGGGCGTTGCGTTCCCAGACGGTGATCTCGCGGGACGGGTCGAGACGTTTCAGCAGGGCCGCGGCGTACAGCCCTCCGGGGCCGCCGCCGATGATCGCGACACGCATCGCGACCTCACCTCCCCTGCCACTTCGGTGGGCGCTTCTCTGTGAACGCCGCGTGGAACTCTGCGTAGTCCTCGCCGTTCATCAGGAGGGCCTGGGTCGAGGCGTCCAGTTCCACCGCGGCCGCCAGTGGCATGTCGAGCTCGGCTGTGAGCAGGGCCTTCGTTTGGGCGTATGCCAGAGCCGGGCCGTCGGCCAGGCGGCGGGCGAGCGTCTGCGCCGCCTCGTCCGCTCGGCCCTCGTCCGTGAGCTCGCTGATCAGGCCGATTCGTTCCGCCTCGGGGGCGCGGACCGGTTCGCCCAGCATCAGCAGGCGGGTCGCGTGGCCCAGGCCTACGACCCTCGGGAGCAGATATGCGGCGCCCATGTCGCCGCCGGACAGGCCGACCCGGGTGAAGAGGAAGGCGAAGCGGGCGGACGGGTCCGCGACCCGGAAGTCCGCCGCCAGGGCGAGGACCGCGCCTGCGCCTGCCGCCACGCCGTGCACCGCCGCGATCACCGGGAACGGGCACTCCCGTATCGCCCGCACGGTCTGGCCGGTCATGCGGTTGAAGTCGAGGAGCTGAGCGGTGTCCATGGACAGGGTCGCGCCGATGATCTCGTCGACGTCGCCGCCGGAGCAGAAGCCGCGGCCCTCGCCGGCCAGGACCAGGGCCCGTACGGACCGCTCGCGGGACAGTTCGGCGAGCAGGTCGCGCAGGTCGGCGTAGGCGCCGAAGGTGAGCGCGTTGAGTTTCTCGGGGCGGGCGAGGGTGACGGTCACGACGCCGTCGGCGTGCTCGACGCGCAGGTGCCGCCAGTCGGAGGTGCGGGCGGCTGAGCCGGTGAAGGGACTCATGACGTGCGGCCTCCTCGGGGGGCGGGCACTGCCTCACTGAGCTCTACCCCTCGAAGCTATCACTCATCCGTGACTGTCGTCACGAGGGCGCGATAGAACACCCAGGGCGGAGTGCGGACATCACCGCGGATCCGACCCGGACCGGTCACGTTCGTCACGGCTCGTCGACAGGGCGGCAACGGTGGGAGCAGCGCCGCGAGGCAAGCCGTTGCTACGGGTAAGCCGCCCGTCAACGGGGCCGAAGGTCCCGTACGGCGCCCGTCGGACGTCACTGCCGGGCGGCGCCGTACCATTCATAAGGTTGAAAGCAGGACAGCCTGCTCATGAACGGACCCGCCTTGTACGAACGCCCCTCCGCTTCCGCCGCCTCCTGGCGCATCGCACTGCCGCACTCCGCCGCGGCCGTGCCCGTGGCCCGCGCACTCGTGCGCACCGCGCTGGCCGAGCTGCAGCACGGGGCCGACTGCGACACCGCGGAACTGCTCACTGCGGAGCTGGTTGCGAACGCCGTCGAGCACACCGCCGTCGGCGACTCCCCGATAGAGCTCGTGGTGGAGCTGCTGCCGAGCGGCTGCCAGGTCGAGGTGCACGACCCTGACCCGGTGCCACCGTTCGATCTCGCCTGGCCGGGCGCTCAGGCGCCCGACCCCTGGCAGGAGCACGGGCGCGGGCTGCTGCTGATCCGCGCGCTCAGTTCGTCCTGCGGTCATCGGCCGACGACGTCCGGCAAGGCCGTGTGGTTTCGCCTGCCGGTGGTGCCTCAGCAGCGGCGCTCCGCCTGAGGGACGCCGCGGTCAGGCCAGCGTCGCGACCAGGACGGCCTTGATGGTGTGCATACGGTTCTCGGCCTCGTCGAAGACCACGGAGTGCTCGGACTCGAACACCTCGTCGGTGACCTCGAGCTCCATCAGGCCGTGCCGCTCATGGACCTCGATGCCGACGCGCGTGCCGAGGTCGTGGAAGGCCGGCAGACAGTGCAGGAACTTCACGTCGGGGTTGCCGGTGGCGCGCAGCACGTCCATGGTCACGGCGTAGGGGCCGAGCAGCGCTATGCGCTCGTCCCAGACCTCCTTGGGCTCCCCCATCGACACCCAGACGTCGGTGGCGACGAAGTCGGCTCCGCGTACCCCCTCCTTCACGTCCTCGGTGAGCGTGACCCGGCCGCCGGAGGCCGCGGCGAGCTGCTGGGCCAACTCGACGATCGTCTCGTCCGGCCACAGCACCCGGGGCGCGACGATACGGACGTCCATGCCGAGCAGGGCGCCCGTGACCAGGTAGGAGTTGCCCATGTTGTAGCGGGCGTCGCCGAGATAGGCGAAAACCGTCTCGTTCAGAGGCTTGTCGCTGTGCTCGGTCATGGTGAGCACGTCGGCCAGCATCTGGGTCGGGTGCCACTCGTCGGTGAGTCCGTTGTAGACGGGGACCCCGGCGTATGCGGCCAGCTCCTCGACGACACCCTGCCCGTGCCCGCGGTACTCGATCGCGTCGAACATCCGCCCAAGCACGCGCGCGGTGTCCTTCACGGACTCCTTGTGCCCGATCTGCGAGCCCGCCGGGTCGAGGTATGTCGTCGAGGCGCCCTGGTCGGCGGCGGCGACCTCGAACGCGCAGCGGGTGCGCGTCGAGGTCTTCTCGAAGATCAGCGCGATGTTCCGGCCGCGCAGGTACTGCGTCTCGGTCCCGGCCTTCTTGGCGGCCTTCAGCTCGGCGGCCAGCTCGATCAGGCCGAGGAACTCCTGCTGGGAGAAGTCGAGCTCCTTGAGGAAGTGGCGGCCGGCGAGGGCGGTCGGGACTGTCGCCATGGGGGCGCTCCAGGAATGCGGGGACGAATACCGCTGGAAGTCTATACGATGATTTGCATTTCTATACGGCATCCCGTTCGACCGGACAGCTCATACAGCGCGGCCCGCCCCTGCCCCGGCCCAGCTCGCTGCCCGGGATCTCGATGACCTCGATCCCCTGCTTGCGCAGGTGCGTGTTGGTGGTGGCGTTGCGCTCGTAGGCGACGACGACGCCGGGCTCGACGGCGAGGACGTTGCAGCCGTCGTCCCACTGCTCGCGCTCGGCGGCGTGCACGTCCTGGGTGGCGGTCAGGACGCGGATCTCGCTCAGGCCGAGAGCGGCCGCGATCGCGCGGTGCATGTGCTCCGGCGGATGGTCGGTGACCTTGAGTTCCTTGTCGCCGGCGCCCGGTTCGATGGTGTATGAGCGGAGCATGCCGAGGCCCGCGTACTGGGTGAAGGTGTCGCCGTCGACCATCGTCATCACGGTGTCGAGGTGCATGAAGGCGCGCCGCTTCGGCATGTCGAGGGCGACGATCGTCCGGGCCGAGCCGGCGTCGAACAGCTTGTGCGCGAGCATCTCGACGGCCTGGGGCGTGGTCCGCTCGCTCATGCCGATCAGGACGGCGCCGTTTCCGATGACCAGGACGTCCCCGCCCTCGATCGTGGACGGATAGTCGGCCTGTCCCTCGGACCAGACGCGGAAGGTTTCGTCACGGAAGAGGGGGTGGTGGCGGTAGATCGCCTCGAAGTGGACCGTCTCGCGCTGGCGGGCCGGCCAGCGCATGGCGTTGACGGCGACGCCGTCATAGATCCACGCGGAGGTGTCCCGGGTGAAGAGGTGGTTGGGCAGGGGCGCAAGGAGGAAGTCGTCGAGGTCCATGACGTGGAAGCGCACGGAGGTCGGTTCCGGGTGCGCATCCAGGAACTCGCGCTTGGTCATGCCGCCGACCAGCGCCTCGGCCAGCTCCTGCGCGGGCAGGGTCTCGAAGGCGGCTCTGAGGTGGTCGGTGGCGAGGACGCCGTACTCCTTCTCGTCGAAGACCCGATCCAGGACGAGCGTTCTGGCCGCCGGGATCTCCAGGGCCTCGGTGAGCAGGTCACCGAAGAGGTGGACGGCGACCCCGCGGTCGCACAGGACGTCCGCGAACCCGTCGTGCTCGGCGCGCGCCCGGCGCACCCAGAGCACGTCGTCGAAGAGGAGGGCGTCCTTGTTGCTGGGAGTGAGCCTTTTGAGCTCGAGATCCGGCCGGTGGAGTATGACGCGGCGCAGCCGCCCGGCCTCGGAGTCGACATGCATTGCCATGTCTCCATCCTGACCATCGGGGGGCCTGTTGACCCGCCGGTCGGCCGTTTCTTCGATTACTTGTTTTCGTCCTCTTGACGATAATCAGGTGCGGCGGTTATCGTCGAGCAGACGAAAACGAGGGGGTCCGATGGCCGACATCACTCGGCGCCTGGGCTGGCGCCACCTGCGCGGGGCGCCGACGGCGCACATCCGGCACCATCGCGCCGGGAAGCTGCTGCACGACGGCCCGGGGCTCAGCTTCTGGTTCCGTGCGCTGACCGCGGCACTGTCCGAAGTACCGGTCGACGACCGGGAGTTGGCGATGACCTTCCATGCCCGTACGTCCGACTTCCAGGACGTGGCGGTGCAGGCGACGGTGACGTACCGGATCAGCGACCCGGCGCTCGCCGCCGCCCGGCTGGACTTCTCCGTCGACCCGGACACGGGGGTGTGGCGGAGCGCGCCGCTGGAGCAGCTGGGGACGCTGCTGACGGAGACGGCCCAGCAGCATGCGCTGGACGTACTGGCCCGTACATCGCTGTCGTCGGCGCTGGTCGACGGGGTGGCTGCGGTGCGGGAGCGGGTCGCGGCGGGGCTGGGCGCGGAGCCGCGGCTGCCTGCCACCGGCATCGAGGTGGTCGCCGTACGCGTGGTGGCGCTGCGGCCCGAACCGGAGGTGGAGCGGGCCCTGCGCACGCCGGCCCGGGAACAGATCCAGCAGGAGGCGGACCGCGCGACGTACGAGCGGCGGGCCGTGGCCGTCGAGCGGGAGCGCGCGATCGCCGAGAACGAGCTGGCCAGCCAGATCGAACTCGCCCGCCGTGAGGAGCAGTTGGTCGAGCAGCGCGGCACGAACGCCCGCAGGGAGGCCGAGGAGCACGCCGCGGCGGACGCCGTACGGGCCGAGGCGGAGGCGGCACGGACGGTGAAGCTGGCCGAGGCGGAGGCGGCACGTTCGGTACGGCTGGCCCGTGCCGAGGCCGAAGGGGCCCGCGAGGTCGGTGCGGCGCGGGCTCAGGCACAGGCGGCCTGGCTGCAGGTGCACACCGAGGTGGACGTCGCGACCCTGCACGCCCTCACCGCGACCCGGCTGGCGGAGAACCTGCCGCACATCGACAGCGTGACCATTTCGCCGGACGTGCTGACAGGGTTGTTGGCCAAGCTGGGCTTGCAGGAGCGGGCGTGAAGGCGGGAGCTGGACAGACCGGATTCCCCCGAGCGAGGGTGATCGGCCTGCCACCGGCCGGCCCGTCCGGGTTCTGCGACGCGGGCCCGAGTGCCGGGCAGCCGCCGTCCGTCGTTGCACCGACGGAGGCGCTCGCCCGGCCCGTCCTCTCCGCGGAGCGCGCCGCGTGAGCCTCGCCCCGCGTGTCGTCCTCGTCCATCGCACCACGGAGTACGAGGAGCTGGTGGCCCACCACGGTACGCACGGACAGGCCGCCTTCTTCCTCTCCTCCCGGGGGCGGGACATCGGGGAGGTCGCCGAGCGGCACCGACGCACCCGGCGTGCGCTCGCCGAGGTGACCTCCGCGATTCCGCTGACCTGGCGTCAGACTCTGGTCGAGCGGAGTGACTTGGACCGTTTCCTGTTCGCGCCGGAGGACGTCGTGGTGGTCGTCGGACAGGACGGGCTGGTGGCGAACGTCGCCAAGTACCTCGCCGGGCAGCCGGTGGTCGGCATCGACTCGGACCCCGGGCGCAACCCGGGCGTCCTGGTGCGGCACCGGCCTGCGGACGCGGCGGCGCTGCTCCCGGCGGTCCTCACGAGCGCCGTGGACGAACTCACCATGGTCGAGGCCGTCGCCGACGACACACAGCGGATCGTCGCGCTCAACGAGATCTACCTGGGCGCCGCCGGACATCAGACGGCCAGGTACCGCCTGGGCCTCGAGGGCGACGGGGGTGTCGTCGAGGCCCAGGCTTCGTCCGGGGTGCTGGTGGGGACGGGGACCGGGGCGACGGGATGGATCCGCTCCGTGTGGCAGGAGCGGGGCGCCGCCCTGACCGCCCTGTCGCTGCCCCGCCCGACCGACGACCGGCTGCTGTGGTTCGTACGGGAGGCGTGGCCGTCGCCGGCCACCGGTACGTCGCTGGTCGCGGGCGAGCTCGCGGCCTCGGCCCGCCTCGCTCTCACCGTCGAGTCCGAGCGGCTGATCGCCTTCGGGGACGGGATGGAGGGGGACGCGCTGCAGCTGACCTGGGGGCAGTCGGTGCGGGTGGGCGTGGCGGGCACGTCACTGCGCCTGGTCGGCTAGCGGAAGCTCCTGCCCCGTCCGCTGCTGCGCCCGCACCGGCGCCCACAGCGTCGCACCGGAGACCAGCGCGATCGCCGCTGCCGCCACCAGCACCGGTACCTTCCCCAGCGCCGCCGCCAGCGCCCCGCCGCCCAGCGCGCCGACCGGCACCGTCACCAGGAGCGCCGCCTGGTTGAAGCCCGCGACCCGGCCCTGCAGACCGGCCGGCGCGATCAGCTGCTGCAGGGTGGTCAGGGAGATGGTCCAGACGGTGACGGCGAGGCCGTAGGAGACCTGGTACGCGAGGAGCAACGGGAGGGCGGGACCGGCCGACGCCGCCGGCATCAGGAACCCCGCCGCGCCCGCCACCAGTCCGCAGATCCTCGTCGTCCGCCACAGTCCCAGGCTCTCGCCGAACCGCTTGGCCACCGCGATCCCGAACACGGTGGCCGCACTGAACGTGGCGTACGTCGCACCCAACTGCCAGGCGGCAAGGCGGAGTTCGCGGCTCGCGTACAGCACGTAGAGCGCGGCCGAGGCGCCGCTGCCGAGGTTGAGACCCGCACCGGCCAGCACCATGCGGTACAGCCGTCGTTCCCGCCGTACGACATCAAGTCCCGCCCGCAGGGCGGCAGTCGGCGAGGTGCCGGGGGCTTTCTGTGGTGCGGCCGGGGTGTCGAGGGCGGCGGGCAGGGCGAACAGCACCAGGGCCTCCACGGCGTATGCGATGCTCCCGGCCGTCAGTGCGGTGCCGGTTCCGGTGAGGGCCACGAGGACGCCGCCGAGGGCCGGTCCGCCGATCTGGCCGATGGTGCGGGCGCCGGTCAGCACGGAGTTGGCGGCGAGCAGCCGGTCGGGGCCGACGACCCGGGGCAGCGCCGTCTGGAGTGCGATGGAGAGGGTGAAGGTCAGGGTGCCGGAGACCGCGGCGACCGCGTAGAGATGCGGCCAGGTGAGGTGCCCTGCGGCCTGGGCGAGCGGGACGGAGCCGACCACCAGTGCCTGGAGGGAGGTGGCCAGGACCAGCAGACGGCGCAGGCGTACGCGGTCGACCAGCACTCCGGCAAAGGGGCTGAGCAGCGCGCCGGGCAGATACGTCAGCGCCAGGATCACGGACGCGGCGAACGGCCCCGCGTCCAGCACCGTCACGGCGAGCAGGGTCAGGGCGAGCGCGGTGATCTGGCGGCCGACGGAGCCTGCCGTCTGCTCCGCGCAGAGCAGGACGAAGGGGCGGTGGCGTCGTAGGGGGCGGGTCCTGGGCGGGGCGGTCACCCGTCAGATTCCGGTGCAGGGCACGGGCCAGCGCCGGATGCGGGGCGGCAGGGCCACCGCCCGGCCATCGGTGAGCCGGGCCAGCCCCTCGTCCGCCAGCAGCGTCGCCGCCTCCTGCTGGACGGCGCTCAACTCGGCCAGTGGCGTGGCCTCCTGCAGCGCGTCGAACGTGGCGAGCAGGTCGGGGTCGTCGAGCGTGTAGCGCGCCGACACCCCCTTGTCCCGCCGGTCCATGACGATGACGAAATCGGGCCCGCGCCGGTGGTAGAACATCCGGTAGGCATACCCCGGCTCGTCCAGGCGCACCGGCACGCCCCAGGTGGGAAGCGAGACATACGTCCGCCCGTCACGGAACAACAGGCCGAGTTCCAGGGCATGTCGAAGCCATTCACCCAGGTCCTCGGCGGTGAGCCGATGGCCGTCCTCCGTCAGCAGGCGGTGCAGCGCCGTCCCGCTCCGCCCGTCCTCCAGCCGGCGCAGGGCGGCCGCCTGCCAGCCCGTGAACCGGTGCGTGCGCCGCGGCCAGCCGTGCCGGTGGTCGTGGACCAGCAGCGCGTCGGCCTCCTCGGCGAAGGTCAGCCGGGAGCCGGGGTGGCCGAGCAGCCAGCGCTCGATGCCCGCCTTGAGCCGTGCCTCCACCTCTCCCCCGATGCCCGCGTCCTCCGTGTCGAACAGGTAGACAAGCTCGGCGAGTTCGTCCTCGGGCAGGTCGTAGACGTGCTGGTACATCTCGGCTGGGCCGCGCTTGCCGAAGCCGAGGCCGGGGTCGTTGAAGTGGGGGCTGAACCGTTCGAGCTGGATGCGGTGGGCGCCGCTCGGGGGCTGGAGGTGGACGAGTGCGGGGAGTTGGTCGATGACGGGGGTGTAGTCGTCGGCACTCTCGCCCGGGAAGCCGTACAGGAGGTTCCAGGAGCAGGTGAGCGAGTGGTTCTCGCACTCGCGGAGGGTGCGGATGTTGCGGGCTCCGGTGACGCCCTTGTCCATGAGGTCGAGGACGCGGCTGCCGAGGCTCTCGATGCCGGGCTGGATGTGCACGGTGCCCGAGTCGGCGAGGAGGGCGAGCTGGTCCGGGGTGAGGTTGGACTTGACCTCGTAGTGCATGCGTAAGTCCCAGCCGCTGGCGGCGGCCCTCGGCAGGAAGTCCCTGAAGTACGCCATGTCGATGATGTTGTCGACGGTGACGACGTCGAGGATGCGGTGCCGGCGGACCAGGCGGTCGACCTCGGACCACAGGCGCTCGCCGGGCTTGGCACGGAAGGCCATCGCCGAACCGTTCAGCCCGCAGAACGTGCAGTGGTGCTTCTCGCCCCACCAGCAGCCGCGCGCCCCTTCGACGACCAGTTTGGGGTGCACGTACTCCGCGACCGGGGAGGCGTCGAGGGCCGTCTGCCAGTCGTCGTAGTCGGGCGAGGGAATGTCGGCGGGTGCCACCGTGCGCCGCGACTCCTCATTCGCACGCGAGACCTCGCCCTCCCACCAGCACAGGCCCGGTACGTCCGCGGGAGGGGTGCCGTCGTCGAGGTGCCGCAGGAGCGCGGGGAAGGCGTACTCCCCCTCGCCGCGCACCACATGGTCGACGAAGCGGTGGTTGCGGTGCAGGGCGTGTCCCATGAGGCCGTCGCAGTTGCTGCCGCCGAAGACGACACTCAACTGCGGGCTGCGGCGCTTGAGTTCGCGGGCCAGTGCGAGCGAGGACACGTTCTGCATGAAGGTGGTGGTGAAGCCGACGACGTCCGGCTCGTCCGCCAGGACGGCGTCCGCGCACTCGGCGATGAACTCGGCCGCGTACGCGCGCATTTCGCACGCCGTGTCCACGTCGATCCCGTGCCGGACGGCGTAGTCCCGCAGTCGCGCGGTGCCCCAGCCGGGGTCGTCGTAGAGCACTCCGGAGAAGACCCAGTCGCCCAGGCCGTGGAAGATCGAGTCGCTGCCGACCCGTACGTAGTCGCCCGGTCGCAGCCGCCCGCCGGAGCGTTCCAGCAGGAACTCCGCCCAGCGCAGGGAGCCGTGGAACTCGCGCACCTCGTCCTGCGGGCGGGTGCGCGAGACCAGGGCATGCAACAGGCCCACCTGCAGCGACGGCAGATCGATCGGATGCCAGGGCATCGTCACGAGCGTGATGCCCATGCCGCCCCGCAGACCGGTCAGGGTGTCGGCCGTTTCTCCACGATGCGCGGCTGCCGGTTGGTTTTCTCTTCCTCCCGGACCACTACCTTCTTGATCTCCACGTCTGCCCCGCCCTCCTCGAACTCCCCTGATTCGTAAGGTTGTTCAAGTTAGGCGGGGCTACATGTGTGACACAAGGGTTCCATGGAGCTTGTGTGAACATGGCTCACGATTGGCTCAAAGCCGCGGGTCCACCGGCTCCGACTCCAGCGCCAGCACCCCGAACACGGCCTCGTGCACCCGCCACAGCGGCTCGCCCTCCGCCAGCCGGTCCAGGGCCTCCAGGCCCAGGGCGTACTCGCGGACCGCCAGCGACCGCTTGTGGTTCAGGAAGCGGCTGCGCAGACGGACGAGGTTGTCGGGGCGCGTGTACTCCGGACCGTAGATGATCCGCAGGTACTCGCGGCCCCGGCACTTGATGCCGGGCTGCACGAGCCGCCCCTCGTTGCTGCGCACCAGCGCGCCCAGCGGCTTGACGACCATGCCCTCGCCGCCGCGACCGGTCATCTCCAGCCACCAGTCGACGCCCGCCTGCACCGACTCCGGGTCGCCGGTGTCGACGTAGAGCCGCCGAGTGGTCTGCAGCAGGCCGCTGCCGTCGTGCTCGACGAGGCGGTCGAGCAGGGCGAGCTGCTCGTCGTGCGGCAGTCCGGCGAGGCTGCGGCCCTGCACGGCCAGGATCTGGAAGGGCGCGAGTCGTACGCCGTCCAGTCCGTCCGTCGTCCAGCAGTAGCGGCGGTACGCCTCCGTGAACGCGGCCGCGTTGGAGGCCCGTTCGCGCTGGCGGCCCAGCAGGTCGGCCACCTCGACACCCCGCGCCGCGGCACCCTCCAGGGCGGCGAGCGCACCCGGGAACACCGCCCCGGACGCGGCGCCGACGGCCGCGTACTGCGACCGCAGCAGCCCGGACGCCTTCAGCGACCACGGCATCAGCTCGGCGTCCAACAGGAGCCAATCCCCCGCGCCGGAGGCGCTATTGGATGCAGTGAGGTCGGCCCAGAGGCCGGCCTCGGTGACGGCTGTGCGGACGCGCCCGAGGATCTCCTCGGTGACCGACTCGTCGTCGAAGAACGGCCGTCCGGTACGGGTGTACAGCGAGCCGGTGGGGCCGTCCACGCCGAACCGCTTGCGCGCCGCCTCCGCGTCCCGGCACACCAGCGCCACCGCCCGCGAGCCCATGTGCTTCTCCTCGCACACGACCCGCGCGACGCCGTCCGCGGCGTACTGCGCGAAGGCCTCGACCGGGTGCTCCAGGTAGCCGTCAATGTGACTGGTCGCCGTGGGCGCCATGGTCGGCGGCAGGTACGGCAGCAGACGCGGGTCGACCGCGAAACGGCTCATGACCTCCAGGGCCGCCGCCGCGTTCTCCTCGCGGACGGACACTCGGCCGGCGTGCCGCGTCTCCACGACCCGGCGGCCGTGCACGTCGTTCAGGTCGAGCGGCCGGCCGTCGTGCCCACCGGGCGCCTCGGTCCGCAGCGGCTTGGCCGGCTCGTACCAGACCTGCTCGGCCGGTACGTCGACCAGCTCCCGCTCCGGCCAGCGCAGCGCGGTGAGCTTGCCGCCGAAGACGGCGCCGGTGTCCAGGCAGATGGTGTTGTTGAGCCAGGTGGCCTCCGGGACGGGCGTGTGGCCGTAGACGACCGCCGCCCGGCCCCGGTAGTCCTCGGCCCACGGATAGCGCACCGGCAGCCCGAACTCGTCGGTCTCGCCGGTGGTGTCGCCGTACAGCGCGTGCGAGCGGACCCGGCCGGAGGTGCGGCCGTGGTACTTCTCGGGCAGACCGGCGTGGCAGACCACCAGCCGGCCACCGTCGAGGACGTAGTGGCTGACGAGTCCGTCGATGAACTCCCGTACCTGCGCGCGGAATTCGTCGCTCTCGCCCTCCATCTGCTCGATGGTCTCGGCAAGGCCGTGGGTGTGCTGGACCTTGCGGCCCTTGAGATATCGCCCGTACTTGTTCTCGTGGTTGCCGGGTACGCACAGCGCGTTGCCCGAGCCGACCATCGACATCACGCGGCGCAGCACGCCCGGGCTGTCCGGGCCGCGGTCGACGAGGTCGCCGACGAAGACGGCCGTACGGCCCTCCGGGTGAACGCCGTCGGTGTAGCCCAACTTGCCCAGCAGCGACTCCAGTTCCAAGGCGCAGCCGTGGATGTCGCCGATGATGTCGAAGGGGCCGGTGAGGTGCGTCAGGTCGTTGAAGCGCTTCTCGGTGACGACGGTGGCGTTCTCGATGTCCTCCACACCGCGCAGGACGTGCACCTTGCGGAAGCCCTCGCGCTCCAAGTGCCTTACGGATCGGCGCAGTTCGCGGATGTGGCGCTGGATGACCCGGCGCGGCATGTCGGCACGGTCGGTACGGGCCGCGTTGCGCTCGGCGCACGCCTCCTCCGGTACGTCCAGCACGATGGCGATGGGCAGCACGTCGTGCTGCTTGGCCAGGTCGATCAGCTGGCGCCTGGCGTCCTGCTGCACGCTGGTCGCGTCCACGACGGTGCGGCGGCCGGCGGCGAGGCGCTTGCCCGCGATGTAGTGCAGGACGTCGAAGGCGTCCTTCGTCGCGCTCTGGTCGTTCTCGTCGTCGGAGACCAGGCCGCGGCAGAAGTCGGAGGAGATGATCTCGGTCGGCTTGAAGTGCCGGCGGGCGAAGGTGGACTTGCCGGAGCCGGAGGCGCCGACGAGGACGACGAGGGAGAGGTCGGTGACGGGGAGGACCCGTCCCTGCTTCTGCGTCTTCTCCGTTGCCTCGGTCATGCTGCCTTCGCCTCCTTCTCGTTGAGAGTCTTCATACGGAATACGGCCATCTGCGTGGGTGGCCCGACCTCCGGGTCGTCCGGCCCCACAGGCTCGAACTCCACGCCGTAGCCGTGCCGTTCGGCCACCGCGTGGGCCCAGGTGCGGAACTCCTCGCGCGTCCACTCGAAGCGGTGGTCGCCGTGCCGGACATGACCGGCCGGAAGGCTCTCCCAACGGACGTTGTACTCGACGTTCGGGGTCGTGACGAGGACGGTCCGCGGGCGGGCCGAGCCGAACACCGCGTACTCCAGGGCGGGCAGCCGCGGCAGGTCGAGGTGCTCGACGACCTCGCTGAGCACGGCGGCGTCGTAGCCCTTGAGGCGGTTGTCGGTGTAGGCGAGCGAGCCCTGGAAGAGCTTGACGCGCGAGGCCTGCCGCTCCCCCATGCGGTCCAGCTTGAGCCGCCGGGAGGCGATGGTCAGCGCGCGCACCGACACGTCGACGCCGACGATCTCGGTGAACCGCGGGTCCTTGAGCAGCGCCTGCACCAACTGGCCCTGTCCGCAGCCGAGATCGAGCACCCGCGCGGCACCGGACGCGCCGAGCGCGGCGATGATCGCGTCGCGCCGCTGCACCGCGAGCGGGGTCGGCCTCTCCTCCGTCTCGGTCTCCGCCTCGACGGCGTTGTCGATCGCCTCGACCTCGCTGTCGTCCGCCTCCGCGAGCCGCACCAGCTCAAGGCGCTCCATCGCCTCGCGGGTCAGCGACCAGCGGCGCGAGAGATAACGGCTGGTGATCAGCTTCTGCTCCGGGTGCTCGGGCAGCCAGCCCTCACCGGCGCGCAGCAGCTTGTCGACCTCGTCGGAGGCGACCCAGTAGTGCTTGGCGTCGTCGAGGACCGGGAGCAGGACGTAGAGGTGGCGCAGGGCCTCGGCGAGGGTGAGCGCCTCGGACTGCAGGACGAGCCGCACATACCGCGAGTCGCCCCACTCCGGGAACCGGGCGTCCAGCGCCACCGGTTCGACGGTGGCCGTCCAGCCCAGCGGCTCGAAGAGGCGCCGTACCAGCTCCGGGCCGCCACGGGCGGGCAGCGCGGGCACCTCGATGCGCAGCGGCAGCGGCTGCGCGGCGCGCTCGGGGCGGGCGTTGCACACGCCCTTCATGGCGCTGGAGAAGACAGCGCTCAGCGCCACCGCGAGCAGCGAAGAGGCCGCGTACGGGCGGTCGTTGACGTACTGCGCGAGCGCCGCGTCGGGCGCCCCGCCGCGTCCCTTGCCCTTGCCCCGCCGCACCAGCGCCACCGCGTCGACCTCCAGCAGCAGCGCCGCCGTGCAGCGCTGGTCATCGGCCTCGGGGTAGAGGACGTGCGCCTTGCCGTAGGAGGTGGAGAACGCCTGCGCCTTCTCTGGGTGCTTGTGCAGCAGGAAGCCGAGGTCGGTGGCGGGGCGTTCGGGGGTGCCGGTGGTGGTGATCGTCAGGAACACGGTGGGTTGCCTCGAAAGGGTTCGGAAGGAGCGAAAGCGCTGGTCGTGCGCTCTCGCGCCCTTCCAACGTACAGAGATCGGTGCGGGCTCACGCGGAATTTTCGCCGCACTGCGGTTGCGCTCGTTTCCACGCGCCGACGCCCGGCTTTCCGGTGGCGCCGGGGTCGAGGCGGAGGGTGAGCATGACCGGCGCGGCGCCGATTCTCGGGCCCGGGTCGGCCGTGTATGGGGCGAGGCCCTGCAGCCGGGCCTCGCTGCGGCCGGCCGCGACGACGGTGGCGCCCACCTCCAGGAGGGCGCGCGTCACGCCCTCCCCGATGCCGCCGGTCGCGCCGACGACGAGCACGGTACGGCTCTGGAGGAACGGTTCCGCAAGGGACCCCTCAAGTCCTTTCTCAAGCAGCCCAGCCACCGGTGGCCACTAATAACCAGTTGTACATTAGGAGTTGTGAGCAAGGAACCCAGCGGCGCCCCGGCCCTCGCCAGGAAGCGTGTGCGCGCCCCCGAGGCCCATCGGGAGGCGATCCTGGAGGCAGCGCGGGCCGCGTTCGCCGAGCGGGGCTACGCCCGGGCCACCATCCGGGAGATCGCCGGCCGGGCCGGTGTCACCCACGGCCTGGTCATGCGGCACTTCGGCTCGAAGGAGCAGCTGTTCCTCGCGGCCGTGCCCGGCCCCCGGGACCTGCCCGAGCTGCTGCCCGGGCCTGACCGGACCCTGCCCGACCGGATCGCGCGAGCCTTCGTCCAGCGGATGGAACAGGCCGACGGCAACGACCCGTTTCTCGCGCTGATCCGCAGCGCCGCCTCCGACGAGCAGGCTGCCACCGGGCTGTACGCGGCGATGCGGCGCAGCAGCGCGGAGGCCTACCGCACGGTGCTGAGCGGTCCCGACGCGGACGAGCGCATCGACCTGCTCGCGTCGCAGCTCATCGGTGTCGCCTTCAGCCGGTACGTGCTGCGCAGCGGGCCGGTGGCCGAGATGCCGCCGGAGCGGCTCGTGGCGTACCTGACACACACCCTGCGCTGCCTCCTGCAGCCCGCCGATCTTCCCGAGTCCTTGGAAAGGACCTGCCCGTCATGACGGAACAGGGCGTCGCCGACGTCGCGTTACCACCCTCCCTCGCCGACCGCACGGTCCTGCCGTCCGACGCCCGCTACGAGCGGGTGCGCCATGGATACGTGCACCGGGGCGCCCCGGCCGCGGTGGTGTTCCCGGAGAGCGTGGAGGAGACGGCGGCGGCGCTGACGTACGCCCGCGCCCGGGGCACGGTGGTGTCCGTGCGCAGCGGCGGGCACGGTGTCAGCGGGCGGTCGACCAACGACGGCGGTGTCGTCGTCGACGTCTCCCGTCTCGATGGCGTGGAGGTGCTGGACCGGGCGCGGCGCCGGGTACGGATCGGCGCGGGCGCTCGCTGGGGCCGAGTGGCGCAGGTCCTCGCCCCGCACGGGCTCGCCGTCAGCTCCGGCGACACCGGCGACGTCGGGGTGGGCGGGGTGGTCACGGCGGGCGGGATCGGCTGGTTCACGCGGCGGGACGGGCTGACGATCGACCACGTGACGGCCGTCGAACTCGTCCTGGCCGACGGGACGTTCGTCCGGGCGGACGCGGAAAGCAGTCCCGACCTGTTCTGGGCGGTGCGGGGCGCGGGCGGCAACTTCGGCATCGTCACGGCGGTGGAGCTGGAGGCGTCCGAGACCGGCGACGTCGTCTTCGCCAATCTCGTCTTCGAGGCGCGGGACGCGGCAGCGCTCGTCGAGGAGTGGGCAGTCGTGCTGCAGGCGGCGCACCGCGAACTCACCAGCTTCCTCACCCTGATGCCTGCGGGACCGGGCCGCCCGGCCGTCGCCCATGTCGCCGCCGTGTACGCCTCCGACCGGCCGGACGCCGCCCAGCGGGCGTTGACGCCGCTGCTGAGGTTGGGTCCGCTGCTGCAGCAGGAGGCGGTGCTCGCCCCGTACCCGGCGCTGGTGCCGGTCGGCGGTGCCCCGCACCAGGGGCAAGGGCTGGGCGCCACCCGCTCCGGGCTGCTGGACGGCGTCTCCGCGCACACCGCGCGCCGCGTCGCGGACGCGCTGGGGTCGGGGGAGGTACTGATGGAGCAGTTCCGTTCGCTGGGCGGCGCGGTCAACGACGTCGATCCCGCGGCCACCGCCTACGCCCACCGCACCCAGAACTTCCAGCTCCTGTCCGCGACCGTGCCGGAGCTGGAGCGGTCCCTCGACGCCCATTGGGCGCTCCTCGCTCCTGAGGTGAACGGCATGTACCTCAACTTCGACAGCCGCCGCTCCCCCGATGTCCTCATCGAGGCGTTTCCCGAGCCGGCCCTGACCCGGCTGCGTGCGCTCAAGGCCCGGTACGACCCGGAAAACGTCTTCGACCGCAACTTCCCCTTGCGGTGAGGTCCCGGTTCGGCCGGGCTGTCAGGCGCCGCCGTGGGTGCGGGCGCCGTCGATCGCGCTCTGGTACGAGGTGGCCGCCAGCTCCTTGAACTGGGCGAGCCGCGGCACGTGCGCCGACTTGGTCAGCTCCGCGTGCAGGAAGGTGAGGTCGCCGGTGAGGCCCACCATGGAGAGGGCCGCCTTCAGGTAGGGCTCCTGGTGGTCGAAGTCGTGACGGGGGGTGCCGGGGCCGTAGGCGCCGCCGCGCGCGGAGGCCACCACGACCTTCTTGCCGGTGAGCGGGCCCTGGCCGGTGGCCGGGTCGGCGATCAGCGGTGCGATCAGGACACGGTCGAACCACGCCTTGAAGGTGGACGGCACCGAGAAGTTGTACATCGGTACGCCGAGCAGGATCGTGTCGGCCGCGAGGAGCTCCTCGATCAGCGGCCAGGTCACCGCCCAGCTCGCCTTCTCCTCGGGGGTCTTCGCGAACTCGCGGGCCACGGCGAGGTCGCGCACGCCCTCCGCCTCCAGGCGGTGCATGACCTCGATCTGCGGGTGGTCGACGTGCGGTACGGCGTCGGCGGCGAGGTCGCGGTAGACGTACTCGCCGTCGGGGTTGGTCTTGCGCCAGGCCTCCGCGAACTCGCCCGAGATCTGGCGGGAGACCGAGCCCTGGCGGGGGCTGGAGTCGAGATGGAGCAGGGTGGGCATGGCGGAGTCCCTTGTCTGGTGCCCGCGTCGGGCGAGGTGGATGAAGAGGGCTTGATCTCCATTGAAATCCCCGGTCGGAGCATTGTCCCGTAATCTGGCGTGATACTTCGTAACCGGAAGCGTTAGCGAGGATGACGGTGCTGGACATACGGAAACTGGTGCTGCTGCGTGAGGTGGGGGCCCGGGGCTCGATCGCCGCGGCCGCGCAGGCGCTCAACTACACGCGTTCCGCGGTGTCCCAGCAGTTGTCCGCGCTGGAGTCGGAAACCGGTACCGCGCTTCTCGACCGTGGCAGCAAGCGGGCCGGACTCACCCCCGCCGGTCGGATGCTGGTGACCCACACGGAGCGAGTCCTCGCCCAACTGGAGGAAGCGGAAGCACAGTTGGTGGCACGGGACGGCAAGGTCACCGGCGAGCTGCGGGTGGGCGTACCTCTGCACGAGGGCCCCGCTCTGCTGGTACCGGCGCTGAACCGGTTACGGAAGAGCCATCCGGAGCTGCGTATCACCCTGCACGGTGTGCATCCCGACGAGGGCCGGCAGACGGTCCGGCTGGGGCGCCTCGACGCCGTCCTGGCCTCCGGCTACTCGCATGTGCCCGAGCCGCGGGTGCCCGGCCTGTACGAGGAGGAGCTGATCAGCGACCGCATCCGCCTGGCCATCGCGCCCGATCACCCGCTGGCCCAGGCCGAGGAACCCCGGACTCTCGCAGAGTTCGCGGAGCAGCCCTGGCTCCTGGACCGGACGTCCGGGCTCGGCCAGCTGGCGCTGCACGTGTGCGCCGGCGCCGGTTTCGTCCCGGACATCGTCTCCGACATCGGGGACATGCAGGCGGTGTTCGGCCTGGTCTCCCTGGGCTGGGGCGTCGCCCTCGTCCCCGACCTGGTGCCGGACCGCCCGGGCCACCCGGTCACCCGGATCCCGCTGAAGGACATCCGCCCCATCCGCCGTATCACCCTCGTGGTCCGCAAGGGCACGCTGACCAGCCCACCGGTGGCGGCCCTGCTCCCCGCGGTGCGGGAGGCGGCCGACGGGCTGCGCCGAGCGACGGCCGACTGACCGCGCCGCCGTACGCCGGGCCCGTGGTCCAAGCCGGGCCTGGCGGTCGTGTCAGCCGGTTGCCGTCCAGCGTGGGTAGCTGCCCAGGAAGCGCACCTGAAGGCCGAGGGACTCGACCGCCGCCATGGCCAGGCGTAGCGGGCGGGTGTCGATGTGGGCGTCCACGTCGAGGAAGAGGTGGTAGCTGCCGAGGGCGCGGCCCGTGGGCCAGGACTGGATCCAGGACAGGGTGATGCCGAGGGTGCGGAAGGCGTTGAGGACGTCGGGCACGAGGGCCGGGCCGCCGGGGCCGAGGGAGACGAGCAGGGAGGTGCGTTCGCGGGCCGTGCGGGCGGGGTGGGACCAGCGGGGGGCCACGGACACGAAGCGGGTCACGGCGCCCGTCTCCCGGCCGAGGCCGCCGGCGAGGATCCGCAGCCCGTACAGGTCGGCGGCCGCCGGTGCCGCGATCGCGGCGTGGCCGGGCGCGGCCGTCTCGGCGACCTGCCGGGCGGCCGCCGCGGTGGAGGCGGCCGTCCTCGTGCCGGCCCGGGGCAGCCGGGTGCGCAGCCAGTCCTCGCACTGGCCGAGCGCGTGCGGATGGCTGTGCACGGCGGTCACCTCCTCCAGCGCGACGCCCTCGGGGGCCATGAGCGCGAACGACACCGGCACCTCGACCTCGGCGTTGATGTGCATCTCCGCCGAGGCCAGCTGGTCCATGGTGGCGGGGACGACCCCGCGCACCGAGTTCTCCAGCGGCACCACCGCCGCGTCGCAGTCGCCCCGGCGGGCCGCCTCCAGGGCGGCCGGCACGCTCGGGAAGGGACGGTGCGCCGGTGCGCGGCCCGGAGGGACCGCCGACAGCAGCCGACGCAGCGCGGTCTGCGTGAAGGTTCCCTCCGGGCCGAGATAGGCGTACGTCATCGTCGCCCGTCAGCTCTCGATCACACGATGGAAGGTGACGGTGTCGAAGATGTCCTCCATGCGCACCGCCCGGCCGTCGCGCAGCACCCAGGAGTGCACGAAGGGCTGTGTCTCCGTGTGGCCGCTCAGCGAGGTGATGTCCCGGTGGCCGAAGACGACCACGCGTTCTCCCTCGCGGACGAACTCCACGGGATGCAGCCGCATGCCGCCGAGGACGGTGGGCACGTGCGCCAGGAACTCCTTGACGCCGGCGTGTCCGTGCTTGGTGCCACCGAGGCCGTACTTGTGCATGCCCTCGGGGTGCACCCACTCGATCTCGGGGTCGAAGGCGTCCAGGAGCGCGCCCACGTCACGGGCCGCGAAGGCCGCGTAGGCGGCGTGGATCGGCGCCAGCGGATCGGTGATGTCGGTCATGGCCTGGCCGCTCCTTCAGTTCTTGAGGTACTCGGGATACATGGCCTCGAGAGTGCGCCGGATGCCCTCGCGCCAGGGGACCTTGCACGGCCCGGTGAGCGAGCGGCGCAGTGTCGGGTCGAACTGGTAGGTCTCTCGGGTGACCTCGCTCGGTACGAGGTTGGCCTTCACCCCGGTGAGCTCCTCCAGGTGACGGACGCAGTCAGTGATGCCGACGGACTCGTCGCCGCCCCAGTTGGTCAGGGTCACCGGGACGCTCGCCGCGTTCCACAGATGCGGGACGTGCTCGACGAGGTCGTCGGTGTACAGCAGTGAGGTCCAGTTCTGGCCCTCCAGGGGGACCGGGATCGGCTCCCCCGCGAGCATGCGCTTGAAGTACAGCATCGGGACGCCGCCGTAACCGCCGGGTCCGTAGGCAATGTTGAGGCGGGCGATGACGGTCGGCAGGCCGAGGGTCTGCGCGAACGCCCGGACCGTGCCCTCGGCCGCGATCTTGACGACGGGGTAGGCGGGCAGCCAGTCGGCCTTGCCGTCCAGCGGGTCGGTCTCGGTGTACTTGTGGTCGAGGGTCTGGCGGGCGTAGAGGGCGCCGGTGGAGACATAGAGGAACGCTTCTGCTGTACGGCAGTGGGTCATCAGGCGTCCCGCGGCGACGGAGTTGACCTCGACGGCCGCGTTGAAGTCGCCGTCCTCGCCGCGTCGTACGGCCGAGTGGAAGACGTGGGTGAAGTCCTCCGGCAGACCCTTGAGGGCGCCGGCGCTGGTGTCGTCCATGTCCCAGCGGAAGGTACGGATGCCGTGCCGGGTCAGCGCCTCCTCCGCCCCGGGGGTGCCGAAGCGGCCGAGCGCCCAGACCTCGTTGCCGTCGGTGAGCGCCCTGGCCACCGGTCCCGCGACCTGTCCGGTGGCTCCGGTCACCAGGATCTTCTTGCCGTTCAAGGTGGTTGTCCTCCTGAGGGTGGGGGGGTCAGGCGTCGCCGAGGGCGCGGTCGAGTTCCTTGCGCAGGATCGACTGGAAGGTCGCCACGTGCGCGGGGCCCATCAGCGTGTAGTGCTCGCCGGGTACGTCGATGTAGCGGTTCTCGCCGGTGACGTGCTCGTCCCAGCGGCGCAGCTCGTTGTTGAGCCAGTCCTCCTTGGTGCCGCGCAGCGGAATGGCGTAGAAAACGCTGAGCGAGCGGACTGTGCCGGCGGGCGAGTAGGTGCGTCCGAGGTCGGTGAGGCGGTCGGCGAGCTCCGCCCACGCCTTGAACTTCTCGAAGGTCAGGTCGAGTTCGGCGAGCCGCCCCTCGGGCGCGTGGTCGATGAAGTGGGCCAGCTGCTCGTCCCTGGGCAACGGCCGTAGCCGTGCGGGGAGTTCGAGGGACTGCTTCTTGTCGATGAGCTCCAGGAAGAACGCCAGGTTGGCGGCGGTCTCGATGAAGTCCAATTCGTTCATGCGGTACTTGATGTGCGGCGGCAGGTTGAAGCTGCCGACGAAGTCCACGCGCTCGCCCTGCGCTTCGAGCACCTTGGCTATTTCGAAGGCGACGGCACCGCCGTAGGAGTACCCGGCGACGGCGTACGGGCCGTGCGGCTGACGGGAGCGGATCGCCCTGACGTATGTGTCGACCATCTCGGCGAAGCTCTCGAAGGGCTTCTCGCCGGGGTTGAAGCCGCGGGCGCGCAGCGCGTAGAACGGGCGGTCCCCGACGAAGTACTTGGCGAGGTTGACGAAGACGAGCACCTCGCCCACGCCGGGGTGAACGCAGAACAGCGGTGTCCTGTCGCCGGTGGTCTGCATGGGGACGATCGGGTCGTACTCCTGCTCGCCGTCCGCGGCCCCGTCGAGGTGGGCGGCGAGCGCGCGCACGGTGGGCGACCGCAGGACGGTGATGATCTGCAGGTCGTGCGCACCGAGACGCTGCGCGACCAGGGAGCGCAGGCGCAGGATGTCGAGCGAGGTGCCGCCGAGGTCGAAGAAGTTGGCGGTGGCGCTCAGCCGCTCGGGGTCGGTGTCGAACATCTCGGCGTAGATCCCGGCGAGGACCTGCTCGGTGTCGCCCTCGGGTGCGGTGTAGCCGCCGAGGCGGCGCAGGACGAGGTCGTCGACATACGTCTTCACCTCGTCGTACGCCCCGGCCTCCAGGCGTTTGCGCATCAGTGCGCGCTGGATCTTGCCCAGGCTGGTCTTGGGGAAGGCGGCAATCGGCAGCGGCAGGACGATCGCGGGCCTGAAGCCCCAGTGCATGACGACGGTGCTGCGTACGGCGCTCAGCACCCGGTACAGCGCGAGCTCGTCGCCGTCGGCGCACTCCGCGTGGAAGGCGATGACGAGCTGCTCGGTGTCGCTGCCGGGGGCGCGGGTGGGGAAGGCGGCAACGTAGGAGCGGGCGACGTCGTCGAGGCCTTCGAGGAGGGTCTCGATGTCATGGCTGAAGTAGTTGACACCATTGACGATGACGCTGTCCTTGCTGCGACCGACCAGGGTGAGCCGACCGTCGTCGATCCGGCCGAGGTCGCCGCTGCGGAACCAGCCGTCGGGTGTGAACGCGTCCTGGGTGGCCTGCTCGTTGTTGTAGTAACCCGTTGTGATCATGGGGCCGTTGAGCTGGAGCTCGCCCACCTCGCCCTCGGGCAGCTCATGGTGTTCCCCGTCGGCGACGCGGATGCGCAGTCCCTCGACGGGGCGGCCCAGGTTTGCGAACTCCTGCCCCTGGTCGGCGGCCGGGAACTCGACGGAGTAGATGCTGCCGGCGCAGGTCTCGGACATGCCGAACGCCGGCCACAGGGCGTCGGCGCGCAGCCCGTAGGGCGCGAAGCGGCTGAGGAAGGTCTCGCCGGTGGTGCGGACGACGGCCTCGCCGCCGCTGATGATGTGCCGCAGCCGGGACAGGTCGAGCCCGTCGCCGTCCTCCTCGTCGAGCCGGTCGGCCTGCGGGTTGATCAGCCCCAGCAGGAAGTTGGGGGTGAAGGTCATGGTGACGCCGAAGCGGGAGACGATCCGCAGGAAGTTCAGCGGCTCCTGGAGCACCACGGGCGCCTCGACGTGCAGCTGGGTGCTGCCCGCGTACAGCGGCAGCAGGTGGCATTCGAGGAGGGCGGCGACATGGTCGAAGGAGACCCAGTTGAGGCTGGTGTCGGCGGCGGACAGCCGGTGGTAGCCGTTCTTGCCGGCCATGGAGGCGATCAGGTTGGCGTGGCTGAGCATGACGGCCTTGGAGTTGCCGGTGGAGCCGGACGTCAGCACGAGGACGGCGGTGTCCTTCGGGTCGGCCTCGTGGAAGGTGTCGGCGGGCCGCTCGGCGCGCAGCTCCTCCAGCGGGACGACGGACAGGCCCTCGGCGCGCGGGAGTTCGGCGGCAAGGGTGGCGCTGGTGACGATCAGCGGGTGGTCGAGGAGGGTGTCGACGTGGGTGAGCTGGGCCGCCCAGCGCTCGGGGTCGCCGCCGAGGGCGGCCATCGGGCAGGGCACGAACCCGCCGAGCTGGCAGGCCCAGAACGCGGCGAGGAATTCCTGCGGCTTCTCCAGCAGCAGGACGACCTTGTCCTGGGGTGCGAGGCCACGGTCCCTGAAGCCGGCGAGGACCGAGCGGGCGGCGTCGAGGAGTTCGGGATAGCTCTGCAGGGGTGCGTCCCGGTCGTCCGCGCTCCGGGGGTAGCGCAGCCCGGACTCCGCGTGATTCCGGGCGGCGTCACGCAACAGGTCCACGATGGTCCGCATCGTCGTCACGGCTGTGGTCATGTGGGGATGCCTTCTTCCTCTGCGTCGACCGCCGTACCCGGGATCACTGGGACGGCATGCCGAACGGTGTACGGAATGTCGTTCGGACGCGCTGAGACGTACTGAGGGCGCGCTGAAGTCGGCGCGCTGAGGGCGTACTGATGATGTGCCGGTGACGTATGGGGCAGTCGGGGCTCGAACGCATGCGAAATGGGGCGGCGCAGCCCGCACGAAACCTGGTCGGGAAACTAAGAAGAGGAACAGACCTCTCCGCTTCGCTCCGGCAATTCGGGCGAATACCTGTTCATCGTCCCCCATCGACCAGGTCGTTCCCTGGAGCCACGACGCCGGAGCTCCGAATACCCAGCGAGGATAAGAACGGCGGTCCGGCTTGTCAAAGGATTAAAGGGACAGCAAAAAGAGCGGGAAAAGGGGAAGAAACACCCACCCGAGAAAGGATCCCCACTTCTGATCTGCACGTCGCCCGCCCGGAGCAACCTGTCGTTAATTCAAACTTCCGGGCGTTTCACAAAAGAGCTTGCCCGCCGGCTTTTCTGACGGAGTGCGTAAGCAATCGAGACATATGCGAGAAAGGAGCGCCGCAGGCACCCGGAGCATTCGTTTCCGGGCGCCTGCGACGGACCGGCAGGCCCGGACTACGACAGCTGCGACTGCACCTGGGCGGAGATCAGCTCCAGGTGGTCCAGGTCGGCCAGGTCGAGGACCTGGAGGTAGAGGCGGCTGGAGCCGGTCTCCGCATAGCGGCCGATCTTGTCGACGACCTCGGAGGGGGTGCCCGCCAGGCCGTTGGCCTTCAGTTCGTCGACCTCGCGGCCGATGGCGGCGGCCCGGCGGGCGACCTCCGCGTCGTCCTTGCCGACGCAGACGACCAGGGCGTTGGAGTAGGTGAGGTCGTCGGGCCGGCGGCCGGCCTCCTCCGCGGCGGCGCGGACCCGGGCGAACTGGCGCTCGCTGTCCTCGATCGAGGCGAACGGCATGTTGAACTCGTCGGCGTACCGTGCGGCCAGCCGGGGGGTGCGGGTCGCACCGTGGCCGCCGATCAGGACCGGGATCTTCTCCTGGGCGGGCTTGGGCAGCGCGGGCGAGTCGGTGAGGTCGTAGTACTTGCCGTGGAAGTCGAAGGTGTCGCCGACCTTGGTCTGCCACAGGCCCGTGACGATCTCGAGCTGCTCCTCCAGACGGCCGATCTTCTCCTTCGGGAACGGGATGCCGTACGCCTTGTGCTCCTCCTCGAACCAGCCGGCGCCGAGACCCAGCTCGACGCGGCCGCCGGACATCTGGTCGACCTGCGCGACCTGGATGGCGAGCACGCCGGGGAGACGGAACGTGCCCGCGGTCATGAGGGTGCCCAGGCGGATGCGCTTGGTCTCGCGGGCCAGGCCGGCGAGGGTGATCCAGGCGTCGGTGGGGCCGGGCAGGCCGTCCACGGAGCCCATGCGGAGATAGTGGTCGGAGCGGAAGAAGGCTTCGAACCCGAGGTCCTCGGTGGCCTTGGCCACGGCGAGCAACGTGTCGTAGGAGGCCCCCTGCTGGGGCTCGGTGAAGATGCGAAGATCCATACCTCCATCCTGCACGCCGCAGTGCCGGTCAACCCCACCGGTCCCGCCGGGCACTCCCGTCCACGGTCGGGTGAAATCCGTCATCGCCCGGGCATGGGGCCCGCCCGCGCCAGTGACCCGTTCTGGTGGTGGTCGTTGGCTCGTGCGGAGCCGGACCGCCCGGCGCCCGCGCCGGCGGTCGTCGCCGGGATGTCACCCGATCGGCCTCCCCGGGGGCCCGGGGCGAGGAGGCCGTCATGTCCGAAGAGTCCGTGCCGCAGCAGGGCGGGGGCGCCGGTCAGCCGAAGGGCTTGCTGCAGCAGATGGAGGAGCTGATGGCGGCGCTGAACGCGGACCTGTCGGCACTGGACGCGGATCTGCAGTCTGCGGGGCGCGCGTCGGCTGAGTCCGACGCCTCTCTGGGGGCTGAAATGCCCTAACCCGCCTCCCTCTCGGGTAACGCCTCCTCCCGGTCCGCAAGTCTGCGCAGCATCTCCTGCACCCGGTCCCTGGACTCGTCCGCCGCGTCGATGGCCTCCATGCACTGCCAGTAGGTGCTCTCGTCGTCCGCGGCGCAGGCGAGTCCCACGAGGGCGATGCCCACCTCGCCCAGGAGGCCGCCGAGGCAGAGGAGCGCCTGACGGGCGTCGCCGAGATCGGTGAGCTGGGCCGCGAGCAGGTCCTCGGTGGCCAGGTGCGGGGTGTCGAGGACACCGCAGCCGCGGCCCGCCAACTCCGTCAACCCCAGTGCCTCGCCGCGCAGTTCGGGCGGGCCGGAGACCGCGAGGCGGCTGCCTATCGCCTGCGCCAGGGCCTGCGCCTGCCACACCTCGGTCATGGTCTCCGGAGCGCCGCCGCTCCCTGCAATGGCACGTCTGCTCGTCACGATGAGCCGCACAGCGTCCATGCCGCTGCCCCCGTCTGTCACGACGCGCTGCCCGCACGTCCGCCCGAACTCCGTTGTCCACTACCCAGAGTGAGGGTGTGCGGGACGAAAAGCCAGAGGAAGACCGAAATCTGTGGACAACAAATCGATTTCAGGCTGGAATTTGACTGCGGAGAGTGAAAGTGGACTGAACCACTCCCGGCATCTGTCCATGCCTCGACGGCCTCGCTACGGCGCCGGGAACCTCCGCTCGTTGCGGTCGATCTTCGCGTCCAGCGCCGCCAGCGGTTCGATGCCCAGGACGTCGCACAGCTGCAGCAAGTAGGCGAGTACGTCGGCGACTTCGTCCGTCACGCGGTGCGCCGTGTCCGGGTCGTCCATGACCCGGGCCGACTCCTCCGGCGTCAACCACTGGAAGATCTCGACCAGTTCGGAGGCCTCCACGCTGAGCGCGGCGACGAGGTTCTTGGGGGTGTGGTACGGCTGCCAGTTGCGGGCGGCCGCGAAGTCGGCCAGCCTGCGCTGCAGCTTCGCCACGTCGAGATGATCGGTCACGTCTCCAGGTGTACCACCGTGACCGGCTCCGTCCCGTCCACCCCGGCGGCCCACGACGCATCGCTGACCGCGGCCACGACGCGGATGTGGCCGCGTCCGGCCGTCCGCAGGGCCAGCCGCAGCAGTTCCCGGCGCTGCCGTGGATCCAGTGAGCGGTCGAAGCCGTCGGCGAGGACGGTGAGCGTCTGCATCGCCGCGGGCACCTCCCCGGCGGCGTCCACCTCCAGGACGCCCGGCCCGGTCAGCAGGACCAGCGCGAGGGCGACGTATCTCAACTCGCCGTCGCCCAGGCGCCGCAGAGCTGTCCGGAAACCGTCGCCGCGGTCGACCAGTGCCTGGACGGTCCCGTCGCCCAGCGGCTCGGCGAGCACGTCGGCCACCGGCCCCGAGCATCCGGCGCGCACCGCGTCGATGAGCTGGGCGTGCCGTCGTCCGCACTCGGCGCGGGTGCGCCACAGGACGTCGGCGAGGTTGTCGCAGCCGCCGAGGAGCAGGCCGGAGCCGAGCGGTGCGGGAGGCCGCATCCGGCCGGGGCGCGGATCGCAGGCGAAGACGGACCGCAGGGCGACGACCATCTGCTCGGCGGCGGCGAGCACCCGGCGCTGTCCGTCGGTCTTGCCGGCCACACGCAGCGGCAGCAGCGCGGTGCCGAGCCGGTCGTCGGGCAGCGGGGCCCGCGTCACGGGTGCCGAACCCGCGGTGTGCCAGGCGGCCTGAACGGTGCGGCGGGAGGGGTCGCGCAGGGCGGTCTCCAGCAGCACCAGCCCGCCCGCCGTCAACCGCTCGCCCACGATGCGCAGTTCGGGCTCGGCCTGCACGGCGACGTCGAGCCGGACCGGCCCCTCGGGCCCGTCGGCCGTACAGCCGATACGGAACCCGCGCCGCCGCTGCGCATCGGGCCGCGCCCGCTGGGGCACACAGTCGGCCGCGTCGGGAAACGCCTCGCCGACTTCGGCACCCCCGCCGAGCCGGGCCAGCGCCTCGTACGCCCGCAACGCGGTCGTCTTCCCGCACCCGCTGCCCCCGGCGAAGAGGGTGACCGGCCCGAGCGCGAACCCGGCCCGCCGGTGCCCGGCGAAGGCGGACAGCCGCAACTCGGTGACACAGGGCCGGTCCGGGCGCGGGCGGTACGCGACGGTACGGATCGGCGACGACGTATCGGAGTTCGCCTCGGGCGGTACGGATGACACGGTCATGTCCGGACCGTAGGGCTCGGCCCGGAAGGTGAACCGTTACGGCGTCGGGAGCTTCCTACGATCGGGGGATCAGGGTCAGGTACCGGACACTCCGGCGCTTTCCACGAGGTCGGTGACCTCGGTGTCCGCCGGAGTCAGCAGGAAGACGTTGCGGTCGACGCGGTGCATGCCGCTCGCGAGGCCGAAGACGACTCCCGTGCTGAAGTCGAGGACGCGTTTGGCGACTTCGCTCTCCGCGCCGCTCAGGTCGAGCAGGACGGGGATGCCGGCCATCAGGGTCTCGGCGACCTCGCGGGCGTCGGCGAAGACGTTGATCCTGAGGACCACGAACCGGCGGCGCGTCTCCGTCACCGCATCCGGGTGCGAGCGGTGGTCCACCGCGGACGGCCAGGCGTCGCGGCCACGCAGCGGCACGACCTGGGCGAGCCCTTCCCACTGTTCATCGGTGACGTCGTGGCTGTTCACCGGCTCCCCCCGAACTGACTCGCACTCATTGCCTGCACCAGCCAATTCTTACGCCAAGTCACCCGTTCGGCCTAACAGCGACACGGTCCGCGACCGAGACAGAGGTCTCTGGCGAGCCACGCAAACAGGTCTTACCCGGCTCACACCGGACTCTTCACCTCCGGCGACACCCTGCTCACCGGACGCGACTACCGTCCGATGACGTGCACTTGGCAGAAACACAGCAGGTGGCACCCGGTCGGCGGACGCAGTCGGCGGTGTCCGCCCTCCCGGAACAGCCCGCGCAGTGGCACCGCGTCCTGACGTTGCTCGCCGACGTCAGCCTCTTCATCGGCACCCGCGCGATCTGGACCCAGGCGGAGAGCCACCGTCCGGCCGTGGCCGTGGTCATCTCGGTCTGCTACGCCGCGATCCTGGTGAGCGGGGTGCTGGCGCTCGTCGTGCGCCGGGCCCGTTCGCTCGTGCGGCTCGACGCGATCATCCTGGTGATCGCCGTGGTCCTCGCCCTGTGTGCGTGGGCCATGAACCACGGCGGCTCCGACGAGGCCGTGCTGACCACCCAGGCCGCCAAGGAGCTGGCCGCGGGCCATCACGTCTACGGACAGCCGTGGCCCTGGCTCTTCAAGAAGGGCATCGCCCTCACCACGACGTTCGACGGCGGCTACGACTACACGTACGGCTATCCCCCGCTCGCCCCGCTGCTCACCGCGCCCCTGCTGTGGATCGGCCACGGCGGCGCCCCGGCGACGGCAGTGAGCACGGGTGCGCTGATCGTCGGCACCGTCGTGCTGTGGCGGATGCTGCCGGTGCAGTGGCGGTCGGCGGCGACCATGGCGTGCCTCGGCTTCGGTTTCCTGCCGACGTACGCCCGCGAGGGCTACCCGGCGATCACCGGGCTGGCCCTGCTGATCCCGGTGGTGGTGTGCTGGCCGCGGATCGGGCTGGGCGGGCGGCTCGGGGCGGCCGGGGTGGCGCGGGCCGCGTGTCTGGGTGCCGCGTGCGCGGCGCAGCAGCTGCCGTGGTTCCTGGCTCCGTTCCTGCTGGCCGGGATCTACGCGGTGCGCCGGGGCGAGCTGGGCGGACGGGCCGCCGCGCTGGTGGTGGCGCGGATCGTCGGCGTCGCCGCGACCGTGTGGCTGCTGATCAACACGTACTTCATCGTGAGCGAGCCGGGCACCTGGGTCACCGGCATCGCGCTGCCACTGATCCAAGGGGCGACGCTGCACGGGCAGGGCCTGGTGGGCGTGTCCCTCTACTACACGAACGGCAGCGACCGGCTCGACTGGTACGGGCACGCCAGCATGCTGCTGGCCGCGGCCCTGCTCGCGCTGCTGATCCTTTTCATGCGCCGGCTGGGACCGGCGGCGACCGTGCTGCCCTGGTGCGCCTTCTATCTGGCGACCCGGTCCCAGGACGGCTACTACCTGATGATGACGCCGCTGTGGCTGGCGGCTGCGATCACCGCGCCCCCGTCCGAGTTCGCGCGGGCCTGGCAGCCTCGCCCGCGCCTGCTGACCGGCCGGTACCGGCGTCCGGCGCTGGTCGCGACGGCCGCACTGCTGGTCGCCCCGGCGCTGGTGAGCGCCGTCCTGGCAGTGACCGGGAAGCCGCCGCTGCGGATGGACGTCGCATCCGTGCGCCGGACGGCGAGGAACGCGAACGTCCTCACCGGGCTGACCCTGCGGGTCACCAACACGGCCGGCAGCGCCCTCGAACCGCACTTCATGCTCACCAACGGGCAGGGTCTGCGCCAGTACTGGACGACCGTGAAGGGACCGGCCGCCCTGCCCGCGCACGCCACCGCCGACTACGTGATCCGTCCGGCCGAGGGGCGGTTCGCCCTGCCGGGGCCGCACACCCGGCTCCGGTTGCGGGTGTTCACGCCGACGCCGCAGACGTTGTCCAGCATGGACGTCCACCTGCGGGTGGACGGCACCGGCGCGCGGGCCGGCCGGTCCCGCTGAGTTGGGTCAGACCGCCGTACGCACGAAGCGGAGGGTGGCGGCGACCGTGGTCAGGCCGCGGATCATGCCCATCTGGTTCCAGCCCAGGCCGAACTCGGTGCGGTCGACGGTGAACTCGGTTTCCAGCGTGAGCGCGTCGGCGTCCGCGCCGGCCAGGCGTGCGGTGAGGGTCTGCGGGCGGCTGATGCCGCGCACGGTCAGCTGACCGGAGACCTCGACGGTGTCGCCGGCCCCGGCCTTTGCGCTGCGGACGGCGAAGGTGATCTCGGGGTGGTTATCGGCGTCGAAGAAGTCGCCGGAGCGCAGGTGCTCGTCCCGCTTCTTGTTCTTGGTGTCGAGGGTGGCGGCGTCCAGGGTCAGGGTGCCGGTGGCGGTGCCGTCGGGCTGCACCTCGCCCTGTCCGCCGACGGCACCGAAGGTGCCCTCGACGGTGACGAGACCCCAGATCGTCTTGTGGCGCAGGGCGACGGTGGAAGCGGCGGCGTCGAGCTGCCAGACACCGGTTTCGACGGCGACGGTCATGATCTTCTCCAGTGAGCGGGGGGATCCGGGGAACAAGTGCTTCAAATTTGGATGACTTCACGCTAGCCCATTATCCAAATCTGAACAACCCTTCGGTCCAAAATTGGACAACAGGTAGACTCGACAGCATGGCCGACCCCGAGGAGCACCCCGCCGACCTGCCCGAATGCCCGTCCGCGCAGGGTGGCGGACTGCTGCCCAAGGAGCTGCGGGCGTGGATGGTGATGCTGGCGGCCATGGGGGCGGTGGAGCAGGAGCTGCGCGCGGTGGTGAAGGAGCGGCTGGACGTCTCGCACGACGAGTTCCTGATCCTGTGCCTGCTCGCCGAGCAGCCCAGGGCGGGTCTGCGCATGACGCGTGTCGCGGAACTCCTCGGCCGCCCCAAGACCCGGCTCACCTACCAGATCGCCTGTCTCCAGCACGCCGGACTGGTCACCCGCAAGTCGGTCTGCGGCGACAAGCGGGGCATCGAGGTCGCCCTCACCGACAAGGCCCGCCGCCGCCTCGAGGAGGCCTCCGGCACCCTCGCCTCGACAGTCACCCGGGCCCTGACCCACGTCATGGGCCCGGACCAGCACGAGGCGATCTGCGGCCTGCTGCCCGAGTCGGCCGAGGAGGCCGGACCCGCCAAGGAGTCCGAGCAGCCGTAGCGCGGAGGTCCCGCCCGCTCCTGCGCGTGGATCTCCACCGGTCAACTCGCCGTCGCCGAGCGGGTGCTGAGCCGGACGGTCCGGCACGTCGCGGAGTGTGCTGCTGCCCCGGCTGCGGTGGACGGACCCGGCGACGGTCCTGCCTGCCGACGGTGCGCACGGCCGCGCGTACGGCGTCGGCGCGTGCGTGCGGCCGACCCCGCCGGGCCGCCGCGCGCAGTCCCTTGCCCCGGCCGGGGTCGGGCTGAGCGCGGCGGCCGTCGTGGCGGCGGCGACCCGCGGGCTGCGGCGGTGAGGACCGCCGCGGTCAGGAGGTCTTGCCGGAGCGGCCCCGGATGAGCGCGAACGCCGCCGCTGCCAGGCCCAGTACGCCCACGACCAGCCCCGCGACACCGAGTCCGCGGGCGGTGGAGTCGCTGTCGGCCGCGCTCGACGTGGAGCTGTCGGCGCTCTTGGGCGCCGGCGACGAGGTCGAGGTGCTGCCCTCCTGGGCGCCCTTGGCCGTCAGCTTGAGGACCGGTGCCGGGTTCTCCGGCTCGCCCCCGCCGGACTGGGCCTCCTCGATCCAGCGGACGGTCTTGCCGTCGGAGTACGTCTGCAGCGTCTTGAACGTCAACTGATCGGTGCTGTCGGGCAGTTGGCCGAAGGCGACGTTGAAGTCCTGGTACTGCCCGGCCCCGATCTTTCCGCCGGTCCAGGTGATCTCGGAGACGGCGTCGGTGATGGTGCCGTCGTCCGTCTTGACGGGTGTCTTGAGCTTGGTGTTCGTGACCTTCGCCGTCCAGCCGTTCTGCGGCGGCGAGACGAGCACACCGAGGACGGGGTGGTCGGTGGGCAGGAAGATCTGCACCTTGGTGGTACTGGCCGTGTCCTCCTCGTTGGGGACACGGAAGGTGAGGACGCCGTCCGTGGCGCCCTTCGCGTAGCTCTCGGGGTGGACGGTGACGTGCGCGGAGGCTATGCCCGCGGCGGTCAGTACACCCGCGGCAGCCAGGGCGGTGACGACGCCGACGCGGCGCAGGGCGGTGCGTGCAGTGGACATGGGTCGGTGAATCTCCGTACCGGGGAAGGGATGTCGAGGTCAGTTCGCGTACGACATCCCCGGCGGCGGACCGCGCCGCTGCACCGCGTGCCGCAGCAGCAGCCGTTGCAGCGGCCGCCGACCGTCGGCACACCGGCGTACGGCGTCCGGCGCGACCGGCATGCCCCACGCCCCGCCGCGCACCTGCCACCAGGCCACGAGGCCCGGTACGAGCGTGGCGGCCCGCCGCAGCAGCGACCACAGCGCCGCCTCACCGCGCCGCAGCCACCAGGTAAGCACCACGGCCGCGGCGACATGGGCGGCGGTGGCGTGCGGAGTCAGGGCGTGGGAGTGGCCCATGTGCATGGCGTTCATGTCATGCATGCCGTACATGCCGCGCATGAGCATCATGGCGTGCGGCCGTACGGCGTCGAAGGCGAGGTGCAGCCCGCCCTGGGCCGTGAGCGTGCCCGCGCCGATCGCGGCCAGCGAGCGCTCCCGGGCGCCCAGCAGATACCCGGCCCCGAAGACCGGCACGAACCCGACGGCCTGCACCCACACGGGCGGTGCCGTCCCGGTCGCCAGTGCGTGTCCCCCAGCGGCGAGCAGCACGCACAGCGCGGCGAACACCGCCGCGCGCAGCCCGCGTACCGAAGGAGACGCCGTCATGGCGCCCGATCCTGCCACGCGCCGGGATGGCTCCGCCCGGCGGATACCCAAGCGCACAGGTGCAGACTGGAAGCCCACGGAGAAGTGGTGAGACGAGGCGGTGACGGGGTGACGGCCGGACTGCGCATCCGTATCGACGGTGTTGACCTGCCGGGCCGCGCGTGCGGGCCCGACGGCGGTATGCCGTCGTACACGAACATCCATGTGGCGGTGCAGCGCCGGGACCGGCCGGGCGAGCTTCTCGATCCGCAGCCGGGCGACGCCGTGTCCGCGAGTTGGACGCTGGAGTGCACGGTCACGGGTACGGACGTCAAGGGGCGTTATGTTCAAGGGCGCCCGGGCGGGCGGTTCGTCTATCTGTCGTGGGGAACGGTCGACGGCTCCGGTGCCTTCGGCATGTTCCGGCGCGCCAAGCTGATGCTGGACGCCGTGCCGGGCGACGTTCTCGACACCGCCGTGCGCGAGGGGCTGCTGGTGGGGCGGCTGGGGCTGACCGACGCCGGTGGAAACCCGCTGTGCGCGCGGGTGGTGCCGCCGCACGTCACCTGGAGCGTGGGACAGGGGTGAGAGCCGGGGGTCCGCGGCGGTCTGCTTAACATGGGCGCCGTGACAGCCCGTCCACAGCATCGCGATGCGCCGCCGCCCTCCGTGCGGTGGCGGGCGCTGCTGAGCGGTCCGCCGGCTGTGCCGGTCTGCGGCTCCGCCGCGGGGCCGCGACGGACCGTCTTTCGTCTGCGGCGTCGTCGTGGCTGGTCGCGCCCCGCGGCGTCGCCGCAAATCGACACAGCCCCGCGCCCCTTCAGGGCGCCGCCGAACCGCACGGGACTTCGCTCGATCTGCGTCATGCTCGGGCTGCTGGCCGGACTGCTCGCCATGCACGGGCTGGCTCCCGGTGGCGGCGTCCTCGAGCACTCCGCTGCCCGGCACATGACGGCGGCGGTCGCCGTGCACGACGGCTGTGCGGGCGACGACTGCGGCGGCGGGCATGTCCATCACGCCGACCGGACCTGTGCGTCGGGTGCTCTGAGCGGCGGGCCGACACTGCCCGCGCTCGTCGCCGACCCGGTGGCCGTGCCCGTACCCTCCGACGCCCTGTGCCCGTACGCGGGCGCGGCCCCGGACGGTGCACGCGCGCCGCCCTCACTGGCGGAACTACAGCTCCTGCGGATCTAGACACCACGCGGCACCGCGCCCAACCGACCGGCGACGCGGTGCGCTTCGGCACGTCCCGATCCCTTTCACGCAGCAACGCAGGAGTTCCAGCATGCGCAACACCCGTACATCCATGGCCCGTCGCACCGCCCTGATGGCCGCGACCGTCACGGCCGGGCTCGTCCTCGCCGCCTGTGGCAACGACAGCGACACTGGTAGCAGCGGCCACGACGGCCACGCTTCCGCCTCGTCCTCGTCCGCGGCTTCGTCGAGCGCCGCCGCCCACAACGCACAGGACGTGTCCTTCGCGCAGGGCATGATCCCGCACCACCAGCAGGCCCTGGAGATGGCGAAGCTGGCCGCGGGCCGGGCCTCGTCCGCCAAGGTCAAGGATCTCGCCGCGCGCATCGAGAAGGCGCAGGACCCGGAGATCCGGACCATGAACGGATGGCTGAAGTCCTGGGGCGGGACCGTCCCCTCTGCCATGCCCGGCATGGACCACTCGGCCCACTCGGGCATGGCCGGGATGATGGACAGCAAGGACATGGCCATGCTGGAGAAGGCGTCCGGCACGGGCTTCGACACCATGTTCCTGACCATGATGGTCGATCACCACAAGGGTGCCGTGGAGATGGCCGGGACGGAGAAGGCGAAGGGCGCGTACGGCCCCGCGACGTCCATGGCCGACGACATCGTCACCGGGCAGACCGCCGAGATCACGGAGATGAACAAGCTCCTCGGCAAGGGCTGACATCCCCTAGGGGGAGGGACCGGTGGCCGATCCACCCCGGCCCCTCCCCCTCCTTCCCCCAGTTCTCGTTCAGGGAGCCGGATCGTCGGTCCGGCACAGCAGTGCCGCCCACAGGTCGAGGCGGTCGCGCAGGCTGGACAGGTCGCGGCCGGTGAAGTGCTCGATGCGGCCGATGCGGTAGTGGACGGTGTTGACGTGCAGGTGCAGGGCCTCGGCGGTGCGCGCCCAGGAGCCGTCGTGGGCGAGGAAGGTCTCCAGGGTTTCGAGCAGGACGGCGGAGGAGGTGTTGCGGGGCCTCAGCAGGGGGCCGAGCACGGTGTGGCTGTAGGCGGTGCGGACCTCGGCGGGTATGCCGGTCAGCAGCGTCTCGAGGCCGGTGAGGGCGGCTGAGTCGCGGAGCGTGGAGGCACCGGGCGCGGTGGTGCGGGCGGAGGCAAGGGCGTAACTGGCCTCCGCGAGGGCCCCGCCCAGCCCGCGCGGGCCGGATCCGATCCCGCCGTGCACCGGCACGGACGGCTCGCAGGCGGTGACAAGGGGCCAGGCCTCGGCCACCCGCTCGGCGTCCTCCGCGGGCACGACGGCGAAGGCGAGCCCGTCGGGCAGCCGGCCCACGGCGGCGGGCCCCGCGCCGTGCGCGACCGCCTCGGTCAGCGCCCCCTCCGCCAGACCGTCCTGCCGGGTCCCCGTGTCGGCGACGATCACCCGGTAGGGGCCGTCCGGGGGCAGACCACAGGTGCGCAGCGCCGCCCCGACGGCCGCCGGCTCCGCCCCGGGGAGGGTGAGCAGGGCGCCGAGTTCGTCCGCGGACTGGTGTGCGGCGGCCCGCTGCCGGGCGCTCGACTCCTGGCAGCGGCCCAGGATCGCGGCGATCTCGTGCAGCATGCGCGGCGGTACGGCGTCGGCCTCGGACAGGTGGAGGTGCCACCGCTCGTAGAGGGAGACCGTCTCGGCCTCGACCGGCACCGCACCGGCCTCCACCAGGGCGGCGGCCTCACGCGCCGGGATCGCGGGGGCGCCCTCGGTGGCCGCGACGGTCCGCCCCGACGGCGTGAGGACGTATGCCACGGTCTTGTCGAGATGGGCGAAAGCGGCCGCCAGGATCGCGCCGGGCCGGTGTCCCGGGCGAGCAGCCGGGTCAGGGTGGAGCGGACGACCTCGGGCAGCGCGTGGTGGCGGCTCAGCTCGCCCCACTGCCGCAGGTACACGGTGTCGGTGATCGTCCGGAACATGATGTGGGCGGGCACCCCCGCGACCGGCACACCGTGCCGTACGCACGCCTCGATCAGGTCGTCGGGGACCGCGCCGTGCGTCTCCTCGCCGGCCAGCAGCACGGTGGCGCCGGCGCCCTTGAGCGCGGAGACGAACCGCTCCGCCTTTCCTCGCCCGCCGTCCGGCTGCCACCAGACCAGGCCGCTCATGACGGCCTCCCCGGGCCGCACGAACCGGGCCGGGTCCTCCAGGTCGGTGACGGTCACTCCGGTGATCTCCCGCCGCAGAAGTCCGTCCTCGGCCCACAGCAGGCGCAGGCCAAGGGACTCGTCCCCCAGGAGGTGTTCGACGTGCATGTGCTCAGGCTCCTCGCGCTTGCTTGCCTCGCATTCACCAGGTCAATGCGGGTTACAGCATCGTAAATGCAAGGTCCCGGACGGAGGAACACTCTTTGGTTGATCCTCCAGTACGGGCCGGTCCGGTGACGAGTTTTCCGTGCTCGGCACCAGTCGTCCCGGCCGGGTCCGCGTTGCTTCACTGACGGTCATGGACCTGAACACGGTGACGGAGATACGGGACGCCCGGGTGCCCGCGCCCTGGCGGCCGGGCGACGCCTGGCTGGGCGGCGGGACCTACCTGTTCTCCGAGCCGCAGCCGCAGCTGCGCCGCCTGGTGGACCTCAGCCGCACCGGCTGGACCCCGCTCGAGCTGCTCCCGGACGGCTCGCTGGAGATCGCCGCCACCTGCACGATCGCCGAACTCTCCCGGTTCGCCAAGGGACTTGGGGTCGGGGCGGCGCCACTCTTCGAGCAGTGCTGCCGCGCCTTCCTCGCCTCGTTCAAGATCTGGAACATGGCCACGGTCGGCGGCAACCTCTGCAACGCCCTCCCGGCCGGCCCGATGATCTCCCTCACGTCCGCGCTCGACGGGGAGTGCCTGCTGCTCGGCCAGGACGGCGTACGGCGCCGGGTGCGCGTCGCCGACTTCGTGACCGGCGCGGGCCGCAAGGACCTGGCCGAGGGCGAGCTGCTGCGGTCCGTCACCCTGCCCGCCCGCGCGCTGGGCTGCCGTACGGCGTTCCGGCAGGCCTCGCTGTACGGGCTGGGGCGCTCCGGGGTGCTGGTGATCGGGGCACTGGACCCGGTCGACGGCTCCATGAACGTCACGGTCACCGCCTCGACCGTGCGGCCCGTGCGGCTGTGGTTCCCGCTGTCGCCGACGGCGGGAGTGCTGCGGGCGGCGATCGGTGCCGCCGTCGCGGACGACGAGTGGTTCGACGACATCCACGGGCTGCCCGAGTGGCGGTGCCATATGACATTGCACTACGCGGAGGAGATCCGCCGGGAGCTCGAAGGGGTCGCGAAGTGAGGATCGACGTCAACGGCCGTTCCCACGAGGAGGAACCACGCCCCGGCCAGTGTCTGCGCACCTATCTGCGCGAACGCGGCTGGTTCGGCGTGAAGAAGGGCTGCGACGCGGGCGACTGCGGCGCCTGCACGGTCCACGTGGACGGCCGTCCCGTGCACAGCTGCCTCTACCCGGCCTTCCGCGCCGACGGCCGCACGGTCACCACGGTCGAGGGACTGGCGTCTCCCGAGGGCGAACTCCATCCCGTACAAAGGCAGTTCCTGGACGCGCAGGGCTTCCAGTGCGGCTTTTGCACGGCCGGTTTCCTGATGACGACGGCCGCCATGGACCAGGACCAACTCGCCGATCTGCCAAGGGCGTTCAAGGGCAACCTGTGCCGCTGCACGGGCTACCGGGCCATCGAGGACGCGGTACGGGGCGTCAAGCACGTCGAGGCTCCGTGCGCGGGCGAGTCCGTCGGCCGCAACCTGCCCGCTCCCGCCGGCCCCCAGGTCGTCACGGGCACCGCCCGCTACACCTTCGACCTCGAGGCCCCGGGCCTTCTGCACATGAAGCTGCTCCGCTCCCCGCACGCCCACGCCCGCATCACCGCGATCGACACGACCGCCGCCCTCCGGGTCCCCGGCGTCCACGCCGTGTTCACCCATCTCGACGCCCCGGAAGGGCACTTCTCCACCGCCCGCCACGAGCACCCGGAGGAGGACCCGGACGACACCCGCGTCCTCGACGACACCGTCCGGTATGTCGGCCAGCGTGTCGCCGCGGTCGTCACGGACAGCGAGGCGACGGCCGAGGAGGGCTGCCGGCGCATCGAGGTGACGTACGAGGTGCTGCCCGCGGTGCTCGACCCGGAGGAGGCGATGCGGCCGGGCGCACCGGTCGTGCACGACAAGGACCCTTCCGTGGCCCGGATTTCGCGGCCCCACGACAACGTCGTCGGCGAGGCGCACGGCGAGATCGGCGACGTCGAGGCGGGCTTCGCGGAGGCGGACGCCGTGTACGAGGGCACGTACCGCACCCAGCGGGTGCAACACGCCAGCCTGGAGACGCACGGCGCGGTGGCCTGGCTCGACGAGGACAACCGGCTGACCGTGCGCACGAGTTCGCAGACGCCGTTCCTCACCCGGCGCGCCCTGTGCGCCCTGTACGACCTGCCCGAGGAGCAGGTGCGGGTGGTCGCGGGACGGGTCGGCGGCGGCTTCGGCGGCAAGCAGGAGATGCTCGTCGAGGACATCGTGGCCCCGGCGGTGCTGCGGCTGCGCCGGCCGGTGAAGCTGGAGTACACGCGCGCCGAGCAGTTCTACGGGGCCACCACCCGGCACCCGTTCACCATCCGTGTGAAGGCGGGCGCCCGCCACGACGGCACGCTCACCGCACTGCAGCTGCGGGTCGTGTCCAACACCGGTGCGTACGGCAACCACGGACCGGCCGTGATGTTCCACAGCGTCGGCGAGTCGATGGCCGTCTACCGCGCCCCGCACAAGAAGGTCGACGCCTTCTCGGTCTACACGCACACCGTCCCCGCAGGGGCCTTCCGGGGCTACGGCCTCGGCCAGGTGATGTTCGCCGTCGAGTCGGCGCTGGACGAGCTGGCCCGCCGACTCGGCCTGGATTCCCTGGAGTTCAAGGCCCGCAACATCATCGGCCCGGGCGAGTCCATGATCACGCCCGGCGGTGAGGAGGAGGACCTGCACATCGCCAGCTACGGCCTCGACCAGTGCCTGGCGATCGTGCGCCGCGCCCGGGCGGAGCCGGCGGCCGAGCCCGTGCCCGAGGGCTGGCTGGTCGGTGAGGGCGCCGCCCTGGCGATGATCGCGACGGGCCCGCCCGGCGGCCACATCGCCGACGCACGAGCCGCACTCCTCCCCGACGGCAGCTTCGATCTCGCCGTGGGCACCGCGGAGTTCGGCAACGGCACGACCACCGTGCACCAGCAGATCGCGGCGGGCGAACTGGCCACGACCGTCGAGCGGATCACCGTCCGCCAGTCCGACACGGACGTCGTACGGCACGACACGGGCGCCTTCGCCTCGACCGGCACCGTCGTCGCGGGCAAGGCGACCCTGCGCGCCTCCCGTGCCCTGGCCGACCTGCTGCTGGACTTCGCCGCCGCCCAGCTGCGGGTGGAGCGCGCCGACTGCCGGCTCGCGGAGGAGGCGGTGCTGCATCCGGGCGGACGGCTGTTGCTGAAGGAGGTGTACGAGGCCGGACGTGCGGTGGGGGTGGAGTTCGCCGCCGACGGGCACTTCGGCGGCACCCCGCGCTCGGTCGCCTTCAACGCGCAGTGGTTCCGGGTGGCCGTGGACCCGGGCACCGGCGAGATCCGCATCCTGCGCAGTGTGCACGCGGCCGACGCGGGCAAGGTCATGAACCCGATGCAGTGCCGGGGGCAGGTGGAGGGCGGGGTCGCGCAGGCGCTCGGGGCCGCTCTCTTCGAGAACATCCGTATCGACGAGCGGGGCGCCGTCGAGACGGCCGCCTTCCGCCGCTACCGGCTCCCCCAGTACGCCGACATCCCGCGCACCGAGGTCCACTTCATGGAGACGGCGGACGCGATCGGTCCGCTGGGCGCCAAGTCGATGAGCGAGAGCCCGTTCAACCCGGTCGCGCCGGCCCTTGCCAACGCACTGCGGGACGCGACGGGCGTGCGCTTCACGGAGGTGCCGCTGACCCGGGACCGGGTGTGGCTCATGCTTCGGGGCGCGGGTAGCCGCCGTCCACCCGTATCGCCCTGATCCCGCTGATGTAGCGGGCCCCGCAGCGGTCCTGCGGCAGCACCAGCTGGGATCCGGCCCGGTCGAGCGGGGTGTCGTCGATGCTGGTGGCCAGCAGTACCGGCGCGTGCGCGAAGTCCGGGTCGATCTCGGCCCAGGACAGGAGGGCGTGGTGGCCGTCCGTGCCGGTAACGGCGATCAGGAAGCGCAGCCGGTCCTTGCGGCGGGCGGGGTCGAAGCCGGGGCCGGCGTCCGACAGCACGTCGTAGAGCCGGGGCCCTGCGAACTCGTGGTGCTGGACGCCGCTGGTCCGGCACTCGAACGCGACCCGCACCCGGTGCTGCGGCCAGCCGAGCAGGTCGGGCACCGTCAGGCGGGCCGGGCGGGCGAGATCACCGGTCAGGGCGAGCTCGGCGACCGGCTGCGTCAAGGTCTGGCTCACGGGCTACCACCTCCCGGGAGACGGTACCCGGGAGGCCACTCACGACAAACGCACCTGCACGCCAAAATAGGAGCATGGTCGAGCTTGTGCGATGTGACAGCGCGACTTCGCCTCGCATCTGCGTCAGCTAGTGCACAAGGGCCGCGAGAACCTCCGCACAGATGGCCATCGCGGTCTCCGCCGGTGTACGGGCGCCGATGTCCAGGCCGATCGGGCCGTGGATGCGCCCGAGGTGCTCGTCGTCCAGGCCCGCCTCGACCAGCCCGGCGGCGCGACGCTCCTGGGTGTGCCGGGACCCCAGCGCACCCACGTACGGGATGCCCGAGGTCAGCGCGGCGTGGAGGGTGGGGACGTCCACGTCGGGCTCGTGGCTCAGCATGATCAGGCAGGCTGCGGCCGGACGCTCGGCGAGCAGCTTGCCCGCGTCCTGGGCGGTCGGCGTCACCGTGGCCTGCCAGCCGAGCAACCCGGCCTGGGCGACGAGGAGTTCGGCGAGTTCGCCGCCGCCGGCGATCACGAGGTGGGGGACGGCGGGGCAGGCCTCGATGAGGACGAGTCCGGCGTCGGTGGCGTGCTCCTCGCGGCCGGCGCGGTGGCGGGCGAGCAGCTCGCGGGCCCGGGCGGCGGCCTGTGGTGGTACGTCCGGCCCATCGGCCCGGCCGTCCCGGGACACGACGGCGCTGACGGCATGCGTACGCCGCTCGTCCAGCCAGGTCACCAGTGCCGCGTCGACACCCGCACCGAGCAGCTCCCACCAGCGGGCCGGAACGGCGGCCACCGGCTGGAGCAGGATCTCGGCCTGGCCCCCGCAGGTCAGCCCGGCCTCCTTGACGCCGTCGTCGTGCACGGCCACCGCGACCACCCGGGCGGTGTGACCGGGCGGAAGCGAGGCGGCCTCGGCGGCGAGCTGCCGGTCGAAGGCGCCCCGGTAGAGCCGGCCGTGGCAGTGCCCGTCCTCGTCGACGAGGATCGCGTCGGCCGGATGCCGGGGCCCGAAGCCCCGCTCACTGAGCGGCCGCGCAAGGACCGCCGCACGTCCCTGGGCCGCCCACTGTCGTGCCGTGTCCGCCAGTTCACGCATGGTTCCAGCGTAGTCCGCAGGTCAGTACACGTCCCTGACGTAGCGCTTCTCGCTCGCGAGCTGCTTCACGTACGCCGCCGCGCCCGTCTCGTCCAGGCCGCCGTGCACGGCGGCGATGTCCTTGAGGGCCTGCTCGACGTCCTTGGCCATGCGCGAGGCGTCGCCGCAGACGTAGAAGTGGGCGCCGTCCTGGAGCCAGGACCACAGCAGCGGGCCGTGTTCGCGCATCCGGTCCTGGACATAGACCTTGGCGCGCTGGTCCCGGGAGAAGGCGGTGTCCAGGCGGGCGAGGGTGCCGTCGGCGAGGAAGGCGGTGAGCTCCTCCTCGTAGTAGAAGTCCGTGGCCTGGTGCTGCTCGCCGAAGAACAGCCAGTTGGAGCCCCGGTGGCCCAGGGCGCGGCGCTGCTCCAGGAACCCGATGAAGGGGGCGACACCGGTGCCGGGGCCGACCATGACCATCGGGGTGGCGGGGTCGGCGGGCGGACGGAAGTGCGCGGAGCGCTGCACATGGACCGGTACGGGGGTGTCCTGTTCGGCGTCGGCCAGGAAGGGGGAGCAGACGCCCTGGCGGGGGCGGCCGTGCAGGTTCTCGTAGCGGACCACGGAGACGGTCAGCGAGACCAGGTGGGGGTCGGTCAGCGGGCTGGACGATATGGAGTACAGGCGGGGCTGCAGGCGGCCCAGCGCGTCGGCCCACTCCTGGGCCCCGGCGCCGACCCCGTGCTCGGCGACCAGGTCCACGGCCTGCCTGCCCCAGGACCACTTCGCCAGCTCGCCCTTGTTGTCCGGGCGCAGCAGCTTCTTCAACTCCCTCGGGTCGCGGGCCCGTTCGGCGACGAAGCGGAGCAGGTAGGGGGTGATGCGGGTGATGTCGAGGTGGCGGAGCAGGGCTTCGCCGAGGGGGATCTCGCCGGCGCCCTTCACCTCGACCGCCGCGTCCGCGTCCAGGCCGGTGACGGTCAGCCACTCGCCCACCAGCTCACGGGAGTTGAGGGGCCGCACGCCGAGCGCGTCGCCCGCCTCGTAGAGCAGTGGGGTCTCGCTGTCGCGGGTGTCGAAGGTGAACCGGCGGACCTCCTTGCCGGCGCCGGGCAGGCTCAGCAGACGGTTTCCGGTGAGGCGGGCGGTGACCGGGGCGGGTTTCTTCGTACGGGGGGCGGGCGGGGCCGTCGCCGGAGCGAGGGCGGGCCGTTCCGGCGTTCCGGACAGGGCCGTGAGCACCTGGTCGAGCCAGGCGTGCGCGGCGTCCTCGTAGTCGGGCTCGCAGTCCGTGCGCGGGGCGAGGCGCAGTCCGCCGAGTTCGTCGAGGCGCTGGTCGAGGCGGCGGCCGTGGCCGCAGAAGTCGTCGTAGGAGGAGTCACCGAAGGCGAGGACGGCATAGCGCCGTCCCTCCATGTGCGGGGTGTCGGACGCGGCGAGGGTCTCCCAGAACCCGGTGCCGTTGTCCGGGGCGTCGCCGTCGCCGAAGGTACTGGTGACGAGGAGCAGATCGGCGCCGGCCGGCAGCGCGGCGGGGTCGGCCTCGTCCATGCCCAGCAGGGACGTGGCGTGGCCGTCGGACTTGAGCCGCTCGGCGACGGCGGCGGCGAACTCCTCGGCGTTGCCGGTCTGCGAGGCCCAGAGGATCACGACCTCACGGCCGGGTGACGGCGTGGTCGGTACGGGGGTTTCGGGCGCCCGCGAGTACATGCCGGCCAGGACCCCGTTGACCCACACGGCGTGCTCGGGGCTGAAGGGCGCGGAGGGCGGCAGCACCGGCACACCCGGGGCGCCGGACGGGATACCGGCGAGGAACCCGACGAGGTACTGCCGTTCCTGCGCGGTGAGCACGGGCGGCGGGGCGGGCGCGAGCCCGAAGGGATCGGCGGCGGGTACGGACACGGATACAGGTACGGGTGTCTGTGCGGTGTCAACTGCCGTTGCCGCGGCGGGCGTTCGCACCGCCACCGGCGTCGACACCTTGGTCAGCGACACCGCGCACACCTTCAGCTCGGGCTGGAAGGACAGCGGATCGACGGCGTCGCTCGTCACGGCGTTGACGCTCAGGTACTCCCCGAACAGGTCGTTCCAGTGGAACGGCGCGAAGCAGCTCCCGGGCCGCACCCGGTCGGTGACCACCGCGGGCAGCACGGCCCGCCCGCGCCGTGAGGCGACCTCCACCGAATCGCCGTCGGTGACGTCGAGTCCGGCGGCGTCCTGCGGGTGGAGCTCCACGAACGGCCCCGGGTTGAGCCTGTTCAGCTTGGGCACCTTCGCCGTCTTGGTCAGCGTGTGCCACTGGTGCTGCAGCCGTCCGGTGTTCAGTACGAACGGGTAGTCGTCGTCGGGCATTTCGGCGGCCGGGAGGTGCGGGCGGGCGAAGAAGGCGGCACGGCCGCTCGCGGTGGGGAAGGTTAGGGAGCCGTCCTCGCCGACGTACCGGACGGGGTTGCGGTCGGGCCCGTCGGCGCTCGCGGCGGGCCACTGCACGGGAGTCTCCCGCAGCCGGTCGTAGGTGACCCCGCGCAGGTCCCACCCGGTCTTCGGGTTCCAGGCCCGCTTGATCTCCTCGAAGATCTCCTCGGCGCTGTCGTACGAGAACCCCTTCTCGTACCCCATCTCGCGCGCGACGGCCGCGATGATCCGCCAGTCCGCCGTCGCCTCGCCGGGCGGGTCGGCGGCGGGCCGGGCGAGGGTGAGGTTGCGCTCGCTGTTGATGAGGACGCCCTCGGTCTCGGTCCACAGGGCGGCGGGCAGGACGACGTCGGCGTAGGCGTTGGTCTCGGTGTCGGCGAAGACGTCCTGCGTGACGACGAACTCGGCGGCCTCCAGGCCCTCGATGACCGTCTTGCGGTTGCCGACGGAGGCGACCGGGTTGGTGCAGATGATCCAGCAGGCCTTGATGTCCCCGTCGGCCATCTTGCGGAACATCTCGACGGTGCCCTTGCCGACCCCGTCGGCGCGGATGCTGCCGGGCTCCAGCTCCCACAGCTCCTCCACGAACGCCCGCTCTTCGTCGACGAGCACGGACCGCTGGCCGGGGAGCCCGGGGCCCATGTAGCCCATTTCGCGGCCGCCCATGGCGTTGGGCTGGCCGGTGAGGGAGAACGGGCCGCTGCCCGGTCGGCAGATGGCGCCCGTCGCCAGATGGAGGTTGACCAGGGCGTTGGTGTTCCAGGTGCCGTGCGTGGACTGGTTGAGGCCCATGGTCCAGCAGCTGGTCCACTCCCCCGCCTCGCCGATCAGCCGGGCGGCCTCCCGGATGTCGTCCTCGGGGATTCCGGTGATCTCGGCGACGGCGGCGGGCGGATAGTCGGCGAGGAAGGCGGGCATCTCCTCCCAGCCGTCGGTGTACCGGGCGATGAACTCGGGGTCCGTGTGGCCGTTCTCGTGCAGGAGGTGCAGCAGCCCGTTCAGCAGTGCCAGGTCGGTTCCCGGCTTGATCTGCAGGAACAGGTCGGCCTTCTCGGCGGTGGCGCTGCGGCGCGGGTCGACGACGACGAGCTTGGCTCCGGCCGCTTTGACCCGTTCCAACATGCGCAGGAAGAGGATCGGGTGGCAGTCGGCCATGTTGGAGCCGATGACGAAGAAGAGGTCGGCCTTGTCGAGGTCCTGGTACGAGCCGGGCGGCCCGTCGGCGCCGAGCGACAGCTTGTAGCCGGTGCCCGCGCTCGCCATGCACAGCCGCGAGTTCGACTCGATCTGGTTCGTGCGCACGAACCCCTTGGCCAGCTTGTTCGCCAGGTACTGCGCCTCGAGGCTCATCTGCCCGGAGACGTAGAGGGCGATCGCGTCCGGCCCGTGCTCGTCGACGATCGCGCGCAGCCGCCGGGCGGTCTCCCTGACGGCCGCGCCGACGGCATCGGGCACGGGCTCCTCGCCCCGCTCGTGCCGGACCAGGGCCGTGGTCAGCCGTCCGGGGGCGACGAGCAGGTCGGCGGTGGTCGCGCCCTTGGTGCACAGGCGGCCGAAGTTCGCGGGGTGCTCCTTGTCGCCGGACGCCTTCAGGACAGTACGGCGTCCGTCCGGTCCGAACCCGACATCCAGCACGATGCCGCAGCCCACACCGCAGTACGAGCAGACCGTCCGCACCTTCGTCGCCTTCATCGTGTTGGCGTTCCGCGAGTCCGGCGCGGCCACGGGCACCCCCTGCCTCTCATGATCGTCCCGTACGGGTGGAGCTTCCGTGACGGTACGAAATGCCCATTACACCGGTGTCTCCTGAGCCGGTCATCAGGAGTTACGCCCGGCGCACAGGGATGGGAGGCGCCATGTGAGAGGTCCTCCGGGAGGCGGATCGGGGCATGAGAGATCAGCTGCCGACTCCGGCGGCCGCCAGCAGCACCAGGACCAGGGTGGTGGCGCCGAGGAGGCCGTGGGCGGCGACGACCGGCACGGGCAGATGCCGTTCGGCGGGTGTCGCCTCGGGCCCGGCGGGGGCCGTGCGGTAGACGGGGATCCAGCGGGCGAGCAGGGTGAATCCGAGCAGGGCGACGGCGACGAGCACGCCGAAGGCCGTCCAGGCCAGGGCGTCCTTGTCGGCGGCGAGATAGACGATCCAGACCACCAGGCCGACGGCCGCCAGCAAGAAGTGCCCGAAGACGACCGGCGCCGGGAAGCGTGTGGTCCCGGTCTGCTCCTGGCGCAGGCCACCGCCGGAGATCCAGCGGGCGAGGAGGACGGATCCGCCGAGGGCGGTGACGATCCAGGCGACGAGAGCGGCGATGTCCATGTCCGCCTCCGGTTGCTCCGGTCAGGGCGTCGTACGAGTACTGCGGTAGCCCTCCGCCTGCACGGACTCTGCGGCCACGCGGACGCCGTAGCGGTAGGCGAGCCTGCCGCCGAGGTATCCGGAGACACCCAGGGCGGCCAGGGCGGCGGCGGAGAGCGTCAGCTGCCCGTTGCCGACGCTCTGCCCTCCCGCGTAGCCGCCGCCCTGCCGCCAGGCGAAACCGGCCGCGTACGCCGCGGTCACGGTGAGATTCAGCGCCATGTGCACCAGTGCCGTACGGAATGCCGGTGTCCCGGTGGGGATGGCGAACAGATCGAGGAAACCGACGCAGGCCGCGACGAGGGCGCCGAGCACACCGATCGCGATCAGCCAGGCCGAGCCGTGGGTCAGGAAGCCCGGCCGGTCGACGATCTTGGAGGCGATGTCGAAGACCAGGCTGCACACCCAGGCCCCGATCGGCACGGTGACCAGGATCGGATGGAACGGATGCCCGTACGGCCCCGCCAGCGCACCGCTGACCGGCTGCTTCGCCTGACGTAGAGCACTGTCGACGGTCATGGGGGCACCTCGCCTGAGAGGTATTTCACCAACAAGTGTTGGTCTTATTCGAGCGGGGGTCAAGCCTCCGGGTCGGAGTTACGGTGAGTCTGTGACGTCCGGCTCCGACCCCATGACCGCCCTCGCCGTTCTCGGCGACGAGTCACGGCGGCGGCTGCTCGACTTCGTGCGGCGGGCCCGGCGGCCGGTGACCCGGGAGGAGGCCTCGGCGGCGGTCGGGATCTCCCGCAAGCTCGCGGCCTTCCACCTCGACAAGCTGGTGGCATCGGGCCTGCTCCAGTCCCGGCACGGCGGCCACGCCCCGCGCCGGGTCGGCCGCGCACCGAAGGTGTACGAGCCCACCCCGCACACCCTCTCCCTGAGCCTCCCCCCGCGCCGCCACGAATTGCTGGCCTCGCTCCTGACCGAGGCGCTGACGGCACAGAAGCCGGGGGAAAACGCACAGGAGGCGGCTTTGCGCGTGGCCCGGGAAAGGGGCGAGGCTCTCGGCAACGAGGCCCGCTCCGGCGACATCATGGCCACTCTGGAATCGCTCGGATTCGAACCCGCTGCCGCAGGAGCCGGCCGCACGGTGCTGCACAACTGCCCCTTCCATCCGGTCGCCGCACAGGCACCGGATCTGATCTGCGGCATGAACCACGCCTTCCTGGGCGGCTGTCTCGCGGCCTCCGGCCATCCCGAGACCACGGCCGTACTGACCCCGCAGCCGGGCATCTGCTGCGTCGAGTTGCACACCGAGCCGTAAGGCATATGCATTCAGGGCGATTCAGTGAAGAAAGAAATGCCCTGCGCGTTCGAATTCACGCTCCCCTCGCTTTCTTCACTGAAAGCAATGCACGCATTGGGGCGGGGAGGTCCGTTCTCACAGTCACCCCCCGGTCGGAAATGAGGCAACGAAACGACCGATTAACGGACGCGTAGCGGACGGGAATCGTCACAGCTGTGCACTCCTGGTCACCGCCGTTCACGCACAGCGTCAGGAGGGACCATGTCCTTCTTCGCCAGGGCATCCTGGCCAGGAGACCATCGTGACGAGATCGTCGCGGGCGCGCTCGTCGCAGCCGTGGTCGTCGTACTCGGATACGCCTCGGGCATCGGCGCATCCGCACCGACGACCATCGACACCGCGTCCCCGCCGGCCTCCGAAGCCCCGTCCACGTCACACGAACCCACGGCCCGCTCCGAGACCGGCCCGCCCGACACCTCCGGGGATGTCGCAGGGTCCGGATCGACGGGCGGTTACTGGGCGGGAGGTGGCGGGACCGGAATTCCCGCGGCCGACGGCTCGTCTCCCACAGGCGGCGAGAGCGGTCACGACCACGGCTCGACCGGCGAAGGCGGCGGACAAGGAAACGGATCCGCCGGCCCCTCGCCCTCCCCCACACCGACCCCCTCCCCCACCTCTTCCGACAGCTGCGACGAAGGCGAAGTCCGCCTCGTCCAGCCGCTGTTGAACGGGGTCGTCGCTCCGGCCACCGGCCTGCTGGGCAGCCTGCTCACCCCGGCGTCCCCGCCCCCGTCACCCTCCGCCTCCCCCTCGACCGACACCCTCTCCTCGCTCTGCGTCGGCGTGGCGGCCTCGCCCCCGGTGCTGCCGGAGGTGCTCCCGTGAGGCGCCGCGCACCGTCCCTGCTCATCACCGTCCTGACCGCCCTCTCGGCCCTGCTGCTCGCCGCGCCCCCGGCGTCGGCCCACACGGAGCTGGAGTCCTCCTCCCCGCAGAACGGCACCCGGCTCACACACACCCCGGCCACCGTACGGCTCACCTTCAGCGAGCCGGTCGAGCTCGACGACGTCCACATCGCGGTCGCGGGCAAGCAGGTGAAGGTGTCCCGCAGCGGCCATGGCAACGATGCCGTCCAGGTCACCGTCCCCAGGACCGCCGCAGGCCGGGACCGCCTGGCCCTGGTTTGGCAGGTCCTTGACATGGAGGACGGGCATCCCACCTCCGGGACGCTCTCCTTCCGCCTCACCGCGAAGGCCACGTCCGACACCACGACGCCGACGGCGGCACCGGAACCGAACGGGACGGTGCGAGAGGCCTGGGCCGCCGTCCGCTGGGCCGGCTACCTCGCCCTCGCCCTGTACGTGGGCGGTCTGGCCTTCGTCGCGCTGCTCTGGCCGCAGGGCGCCGGGGACCCCCGTACCCGCCGTCTCCTCACCCTCTCCTGGACCGCCGGTCTCGCGGCGAGCCTGCTTGCGCCGGGACTCCAGGGCGCGTACGGGGCGATGGGCACCCTGGGCGACGTGTTCCGACTCCCCACCTACACCGGCCTGTTGAGCAGCGAGGTCGGCATCGTCGCCGCCTGCCGGGTGCTGATGTGGGTGCTCGCCGCCATCGTCCTGGCCGCCGTCCTGCAGGGCGGGGACCGGGCGGCCCGCTCGCCGGGCTGGCGCGTCGGCGCTCTGGCGGTGGCCCTCGGGCTGCTGCGGACGACGAGCATGACCGGGCACAACTCCGAGGGCACGCACCCCGGTTGGGGCGCGGTGGCCGATGTCGTGCACCTCCTCGGCGTGTCGCTCTGGCTCGGCGGTCTGACGCTGCTGCTGTTCGGGGTGCTGCCCCGGCGCCGGCCCGAGGAGCTGTCGGCCGTGGTGTCCGGCTACTCCCGGCTTGCCGGGGTGGCGGTCGCGGCGATCGTGGCGGCCGGGGTGGTGTTGACCTGGCAGGTGGTCGGCTCCTTCGGAGCCCTGGTCGACACCGGTTACGGGCGACTGCTGCTGCTCAAACTCGCCGTACTGACCCTGGTGTTGCTGATCGCGCAGCGCAGCCGCGGCTGGGTGAAGACCCGGCTCGACATCGCCGTCCTGCTGCGCGGCGACCGCGCCACGGTACGGCCCTTCGTCCACTCGGTCGCGGCGGAGACGGGGCTCGTCCTCGTCGTGCTCGCCGCGACGAGTCTGCTGGTCACGTCCGCTCCCGGCCGCTGACCGGCGCCTGTCCCACCCCTCCCCTCAAAAAAGGGAACCTCACAAGGGAGACGCACCACCATGCACACAGAGGAAACCACCGCACCCCCGTCGCACCACCGGCGTTCCCGGGTGGGCAACCGGGTGCTGCTCGCCACCGGTCTGGGCGCGGGTATCGCTGCCGTCGCCGGTCTCGGCCTGCTGCAGGCATCGGCCGGGGCCGCGGCCCCGCAGACCGCCACGCCGGCGGCCGAGGCCCAGTCGATGGCAGGCATGGACCACACGTCCACGAAGGCCGCGGCGGCCGACTACACCATAGAGATCAAGGACTACAAGTTCGCCCAGCCGAAGCTGACCGTGAAGGTCGGCGACACCGTGAAGTGGGTCAACGAGGACTCCGCTCCGCACACCGTCACCACCACCAGCGGCCCGGCCAAGTTCGACTCCGGCACGCTGCAGAAGGGCGACAGCTGGTCGTACACCTTCACCAAGGCCGGTACGTACGACTACTACTGCGCGGTCCACCCGGACATGACGGCCTCGATCACCGTGGTCGCCGACGGCTCGGGCTCCTCCGGCGGATCCACCGGCGGCAGCACGGGTGGCTCCACCGGCGGTTCGTCGGGCGGCTCGACGGGCGGCAGCACGGGTGGCTCGACCGGCGGGTCCACCGGTGGCTCCACGGGCGGTTCGACCAGCGGGGGCAGCAGCTCCGGCGGTACGAGCGGCGGGGGCGGCGGCGAGCAGTGCGTCAGCGCCCAGCAGGTGCTGCTGCCGATCCTGCAGCACATCAACAAGGCGCACCTGGAGCAGTCCCCGGGCCAGCAGGTCCAGGACGCGCTCAAGCTCGACGACTACATCAAGATGCACACCGTGTGGATCGAGTCGATCCTCACGCCCGCCGTCAACGGCGCCGGCAGCGTCTCCGACGACACCCTCAGCGTGCTGCTGCAGCACATCGACAAGGCGCACCTGGAGGAGTCGCTGGGCCAGCAGGTCTCGGACCTTCTCAACCCCGACGCCTACGTGAAGATGCACACCGTCTGGGCCGAGCACCTGCTCGCCCCGACCGAGAACTACATCACCAACTCCTGCTGATCTCCCCCGGGCAGGACGCGGCGGGCCGGCCGAGTCGCAGTCGGCCGGCCCGCCGCACCCCCATTCTCCCCGCCCGTCACTCCGCTCGCCCACCGAGGTGCCGAGATGACCACCGAGACTCTTCCCACTGCTCCCCTGCCGCAGCCCCTCCCGGGCCCCGACTGGCTGCCCGACCCCGGCACCTACGGCGCCGCTCCGGACCGCTGCATCGTCGAACTGACCGCACGATTCGGCCCGTTGACCACACTGCGCCGCCGTCTCACCGCCCTGGACGCGACCCTCACCGTGGCACCCGATTCCGACGACTGCGTACTGAGCCTGGAGCTGGCCGGCCGGCCGCTCGGCGGCAGGGTGCTCACCTTCGTCAGCACGAGCCTCACGCCCACGGACGGGGCCACACGGCTGCACGTTCCCGGCGAACTCGCCCTGGCCGGCGAGCCCGCCGAGGCCACCTTCGGCTTCCGCGTCGTCGAGCGCACCGCCGACCGGCTCCTGGTCCTCGGCACCGTCCGGCTGCCGTACCGGCCCCTGCACCGCAGGACCGGCCTCACCCTGCCCCGCACCCGCCCCGCAGCCCGTGTCCGGCTGCTCGTAGCCGCGGAGTTCACATGCGCCGCCTGATCGTCCCGCGCACCCTGCTCGCCGCGTTCCTCGTGGCCGCGCCCGTCACCGTCCTGCCGGCCTCCCCGGCACAGGCCGCCGGCACGCACCAAGTCCTCATGTCCGGTTACGCGTTCAGCCCCCGCTCCCTCACCATCACGGCCGGGGACACGGTCACCTGGACCAACCGGGACCAGGCACCCCACGACGTGAAGACCACGTCCGGCCCCGCGTCAGTCCACTCCCCGATGCTGAACAAGGGCGGCAGCTGGAGCCACACCTTCACCACCGCGGGGACGTACGGCTACGTCTGCACGGTGCACCCGGGCATGACGGCGCAGCTCGTGGTCGAGCCCGCCGCGGCCCCGACCACCCGGGCGCCGGTCCACGAGCACCACACCTCGGCACCCGCCGCAGTACCCACCGAACGGTCCACCGCGGCGTCCACGCCCGCCATGACCATGGACCACAGCGCGCACACCACGAAGTCGGCCGCCGCCGCGGCCCCGGCATCGCAAGCCCCGTCGCCCACCGCCCCGGCGGCCCAGCCCGCCCTCGGCACCCAGAACGCCGCCTCCGCGACCCGCCCCCTGCAGCCGCTGCTGCTCCTGACCGGCGTCGTCGCAGGCGTCGCGGTCCTGTGCCTGCTGCTGGTCGGCTCCCGATCGGCCGCCGCGACCGGAAAGGACGACCCGAGCCCGAGCTGACCTCACGACCCGCCCCGCAACGGCCTGCGGCAGCCGCGCCACACCTGGCGTGCGCTGCCGCAGGCCGTTGTGGCGAGCCCTTGAGCTGCGGGGATCCCCGGGGAGTCATACGCTGGCCACCAAACCTGTCTCGTTCGTTTTCTTGAATCATTCGTGTTTATGGCTGTAGGTTGGCGCCATGACTTCACCCCAGACTCCGACCACCGCCGAGGAGCTCCGCGGTGCCGGCCTGCGGGTGACGGCCGCCCGTGTCGCGCTGCTCGAGACCGTCCGCGAGGGTGACCACCTCGGGGTCGAGGCCATCGCCTCGGGCGTGCGTGAGCGTGTGGGCCACATATCCCTGCAAGCCGTGTACGAGGCGCTGCACGCGCTCACCACGGCCGGACTCGTACGCCGCATCGAGCCGCCGGGCAGCCCGGCCCGGTTCGAGGGCAGGGTCGGGGACAACCACCACCACCTCGTGTGCCGGTCGTGCGGTGCCGTCTTCGACGTCGACTGCGCGGTCGGTCATGCCCCCTGTCTCACCGCTTCGGACGACCGAGGCTTCGCGATCGACGAGGCCGAGGTCATCTACTGGGGCCTGTGCCCCGACTGTTCCACCGCTCGCACGGCCTGAGCACCAACCCCGGAAGGATTCCCATGTCTGAGAACAACGCCGCTGAAGCGAAGTGCCCGGTGGCGCACGATCGCGCTCTGCACCCGACCCAGGGCGGTGGAAACCGCCAGTGGTGGCCGGAGCGGCTCAACCTGAAGATCCTTGCCAAGAACCCTGCCGTGGCCAACCCGCTCGGTGAGGAGTTCGACTACGCCGAGGCGTTCCAGACCCTCGACCTCCCGGCCGTGAAACAGGACATCGCCGAGGTGCTGACGGACTCCAAGGACTGGTGGCCGGCCGACTTCGGTCACTACGGCCCGTTCATGATCCGTATGGCCTGGCACAGCGCGGGCACCTACCGCATCAGCGACGGCCGCGGCGGCGCCGGCGCCGGTCAGCAGCGCTTCGCCCCGCTGAACAGCTGGCCGGACAACGGCAACCTGGACAAGGCCCGCCGTCTGCTGTGGCCGGTCAAGAAGAAGTACGGCAAGAGCCTGTCCTGGGCCGACCTCATGATCCTCGCCGGCAACGTCGCCCTTGAGTCCATGGGCTTCAAGACCTTCGGCTTCGGCGGCGGCCGCGAGGACGTCTGGGAGTCGGAGGAGGACGTCTACTGGGGTCCCGAGAAGGTCTGGCTCGACGACCAGCGCTACACCGGCGACCGTGAGCTGGAGAACCCGCTCGGCGCGGTCCAGATGGGCCTGATCTACGTCAACCCGGAGGGCCCGAACGGCAACCCGGACCCGATCGCCGCGGCCCGCGACATCCGCGAGACCTTCCGCCGCATGGCGATGAACGACGAGGAGACCGTCGCCCTCATCGCCGGTGGCCACACCTTCGGCAAGACCCACGGCGCGGGCCCGGCCGAGAACGTCGGCGCCGACCCCGAGGCCGCCCCGATCGAGGCCCAGGGTCTCGGCTGGGCGTCCACCTACGGCTCCGGCAAGGGCGGCGACGCGATCACGTCCGGCCTCGAGGTCACCTGGACGGCCACGCCCACCCAGTGGAGCAACGGCTTCTTCAAGAACCTCTTCGAGTACGAGTACGAGCTCACCCAGAGCCCGGCCGGTGCGAACCAGTGGGTGGCGAAGAACGCCGAGGCGATCATCCCCGACGCGCACGACGCGTCGAAGACGAAGCTCCCGACGATGCTCACCACCGACCTGTCGCTGAAGTTCGACCCGGTCTACGAGCAGATCTCGCGCCGCTTCTACGAGAACCCGGAGGAGTTCGCGGACGCCTTCGCCCGCGCCTGGTACAAGCTGACCCACCGTGACATGGGTCCGAAGGCGCTGTACCTCGGCTCGGAGGTCCCCGCCGAGACCCTGCTGTGGCAGGACCCGCTGCCGGCGGCCGAGGGCGAGACCATCGACGCCGCCGATGTCGCGGCCCTGAAGGCCAAGCTGCTCGACTCGGGCCTCACGGTCTCCCAGCTGGTCTCCACCGCGTGGGCGTCGGCCTCGACGTACCGCACCAGCGACAAGCGCGGCGGTGCCAACGGCGCCCGGATCCGTCTGCAGCCGCAGGCCGGCTGGGACGTCAACGAGCCCGACGAGCTGGCCCAGGTCCTCCGCGTACTGGAGGGCATCCAGGCGGAGTTCAACACCGGCGCCAAGAAGGTCTCCCTGGCCGACCTGATCGTCCTCGGTGGCGCGGCCGGCGTGGAGAAGGCCGCCAAGGACGCCGGTCACGACGTGACGGTGCCGTTCGCCCCGGGTCGTGTGGACGCCACGGAGGAGCACACCGACGCGGAGTCCTTCGCCGCGCTGGAGCCCGCCGCCGACGGCTTCCGCAACTACCAGGGCAAGGGCAACCGCCTGCCGGCCGAGTACCTGCTGCTCGACAAGGCGAACCTGCTGGGCCTGAGCGCCCCCGAGCTGACCGTCCTCGTCGGCGGCCTGCGCGTCCTCGGTGCCAACTACCAGCAGACGGCGTACGGCGTCTTCACCGACACCCCGGGCAAGCTGACGAACGACTTCTTCGTCAACCTGCTCGACCTGGGCCACACCTGGTCGCCGGTCTCCGAGGACCAGACCGTCTTCGAGTGCCGTGACGACGCGACCGGCGAGGTCAAGTGGACCGGCACCCGTGCCGACCTCGTCTTCGGCTCGAACTCCGAGCTCCGCGCGCTCGCCGAGGTCTACGCGAGCGACGACGCGAAGGAGAAGTTCGTGAACGACTTCGTCGCGGCGTGGGTCAAGGTCTCGAACCTGGACCGGATCGACCTCGTCTGAGGCTGAGTCCGCTCACGACGTCCGGGCCGGCCCACACGGGCCGGCCCGGACGTCTGCGTTCGGGAGAACCACGAGTTGAGCCGAGCGGACGCCCGCCGGTGTCACCAGACGCCGGATCGTCAGAGCGGGTCGGGGGCGGTGAGTACCACGACGCGGTTCTGGCCGCCGAAGCCGAAGGCGTTCGCCATCGCTGTCCGCCTCGATCTCCAGGAATGGTCGGGTGCCGGCTGACCTGGCCCCAGCACGAGCCGTCGCACCGGCAGGGGCGCACTCTCCCTGGGGAGGGTGCGCCCTCGCTGCCCGGCAGTCGCGCGCGACGTTACGCGGAGACTCCGGCCCACGCGCGCGGACTGGCGAGCGAGTGGAGGTCGACACGGGTTCAGCGGTACTCAGACCCCTGAGCAGGGCGCGGCGATCGCCATCCGGTTGGCGGCTTTCCCGACGACGGTGCTGAGACATGCAGGTCGCGCCTGTGCCTCGTTCGCGTTGAAACGCCGACGCCTGGAAGACCGGGCGGCCACACCGGGAACAGCCGGCCCGGCCGACACGGTTGCATGGACCGAGGGACCGGCGCCGCACGGGCGGGGAACACGGAGACCGCAAGGTCGTGCGCTCCACCAGGATCCGGGCCCCAGGATCGCGGTACGCCCGCCGCGCTACTTGGACCAAGACGTAATTCTGCAGGAGGAGTGTTTCGTGACTGACCGGCCCTTGACGCTTATGGCGGTACACGCCCACCCCGACGACGAGGCCACCGGAACCGGAGGGGTCCTGGCGCGGTATGCGGCGGAAGGCATCCGTACGGTTCTCGTGACGTGTACCGACGGCGGCTGCGGTGACGGACCGGGGGGTGTCAAGCCGGGCGATCCCGGGCACGATCCGGCGGCGGTCGCCTTGATGCGCCGTCAGGAACTCGAGGCGAGCCGTGACGTCCTGAAGATCAGCGATCTGGAGATGCTGGACTATGCCGACTCCGGGATGATGGGCTGGCCGAGCAACGACGCCCCCGGATCCTTCTGGCAGACCCCCGTACAGGAAGGCGCGGCCCGCCTCGCGGAACTCATGCGGCACTACCGACCTGATGTGGTCGTCACCTACGACGAGAACGGCTTCTACGGCCACCCCGACCACATCCAGGCCCACCGCATCACGATGGCGGCGCTGGAGATGACCGCGCTGACACCGAAGGTGTACTGGACCACGATGCCCCGCTCGATGATGCAGCGGTTCGGGGAGATCATGCGCGAGTTTCATCCGGACATGCCGGAGCCGGATCCCGCCGAGGCCGCCGCGATGGCCAAGATCGGCCTTCCCGACGACGAGATCACCACGTGGGTGGACGCCACCGCGTTCAGCGGTCAGAAGTTCGACGCGCTGGCCGCGCACGCCAGCCAGGGCGAGAACATCTTCTTCCTCAAGATGGGCAAGGAGAGGTTCGGCGAGTTGATGGGCATGGAGACCTTCGTACGCGTCCAGGACGCCACCGGCGCGGCCCTACCCGAGAACGATCTCTTCGCCGGACTGCGCTGATCCGCCCGCCCGACCGGCCGGGAAAGCGCATCGACCGCACGGCGCGATCGAGCAGGTCACACATCCGGAGGCTTGTCCACGCGGGTTCGCTCCGGCGGCCCGCGTGCAGGCTCTCGCCGACGGCGTCGCCGCGCGCCCGCACTTCCGACCCGACACCGCGCTGGTCCCCGAAACACCCGACAACCGCACAGGTGGCACACCTGTCGGCTCCTGACTGCCTGGGACGGTTCTTCCTCTTCCGGGCTCGGCGGTGGAGATCCCCCTGCGCATGGTGCAGATCTTCGTGGAGGTGAAGAAGGCTGATGAGGACCCCGACGTTTGAGGAGCTCAACGCAGGCCGAGCGGCCCGCGCCCCTGTCACACCACCGAGTTCGCCTCCGCGACCCGGGATGCGGTCATGCGATCCCTCGGGATCACGGACGCCTTGCGCCTGACGTCTGTGTCGACCGCGGAACTGCTCGACGCCTCGGTGCAGGCCGCGAACGACCCTCAGCTGCTGGAGCCGTACGGCCACGTCATCGACGGGCAGGTGCTGCCGCAGCATCCGCTGGGGCGGTGGCCGGCACAGTCGACCTGCTGATCGGCACCTGTGCCATGGAGGCCGAGCCGTTCATGGGCTCGCCAGTCTTCTCCCGCCGTTTCGAGACCCCTCGCCCGGCAGGCGACGGGCGAGCGCGCCTGGGACCGGCTCCTGAAGGTCTACGGCGACACCGCCCGCCCGGACGCACGACCCTCAACGACGTGCTCAGCGGCTGGTTCGTCGTCATGCCCTCAGTGTGGCTGGCCGAGTACGCCCACCGGGCCGGCGCCCGGGTGTGGCAGTACACCTTCGACTACGCGCAGGCCGGGCCCTGCGGGCCACGCACAGCAGCGACGTCCAGTTCACCTTCGGCAACTGGGGCCAGGGCGACTTCACCGGGGCCGCACCCGCCGACCTCCCCACTGCCAAGGCCCTGTCCGCGAAGATGGTGGACTCCTTCGCCGCGTTCGCCCAGCACGGAACGCCTGCGCCCCGGGCACTGCCGGACTGGCCGGCCTTCACCCCTCGCGACCGGGCGTGCCTGTCGCTCGACGTGGAGCCACGCCTGGTGCGTGACCGGCTCGCCGACGCGCGGCGCGAGGCGTGGGACGGGGTCGATCCCTTCGCCGTCTGCTGATGTCTGATGCTGGCGTTGGAGCCGCTGTCCGTTGTGTGACAGCGGCTCCAACGCCGTTATCGGGCGACGTAGCCGCCGTCGACGGGGAGGGCGACGCCTACCACGAAACCGGCTCCCGGACTGCACAGCCACAGGACCGCCTGGGCGATCTCCTCGGCCGTACCGAGGCGGTTGATGGGCTGGTTGGCCTCGGCCTCGGCGCGGTCCAGCTCCCCCTTGGCGATCATGTCGCTGACCATCGGGGTGTCGATGGTGCCGGGGCAGACGGCGTTGATACGGATGCCGCGCGGGGCGTACTCCAGGGCCGCGCTGGTGGTCAGGCCGATCACGCCGTGCTTGGAGGCATGGTAGGAGGCACGGCCGGGGAGGCCGACCAGGCCGCCGAGTGAGGAGCAGTTGACGATGGCGCCGCTGCCCTGGGCGCGCATGTGCCGCAGCTCGTGTTTCATGCAGGCCCACACGCCGCGGAGGTTGATGGAGTTGACGAGGTCGAACCGCTCGGCGGGTTCGTCGGCGGCGTCGCTGGGCGGGATCTGGATGCCGGCGTTGTTGTAGGCCATGTCGAGACGGCCGAAGGTCTCGACGGTGCGGTCGACCGCAGCCGCCACCTGGTCCTCGTCGCTGACGTCGCAGGTGAGGGCGAGTGCTCGGTGGCCGGAGTCGGTGAGTTCCTTGACGGCTGAGTTCAGGGCGGCTTCGTCGATGTCGGTGAGGGCGACGGCGGCCCCGGATTCGGCGAAGGCGCGGGCGGTCGCCAGGCCCATGCCCGAGCCGGCGCCGGTGACGAGGGCAACCTGGCCGGTGAAGTCGAAGACGGGGTTCAAGTGTCTTTCTCCCGTTGAGAGCGGGCCGAGTCAGGAGGCGGCTTCGATGGTGACCTTGGTGGCGGTGGCGAGGCGTTCGGTGTCGCCGTGCACGCTGCCGAGGATGATCAGGCCGGCGTCGCTGGAGCCGCTGCCCCGGTAGAAGAGGGCCAAGTTGCCCCAGGGGGCGTAGTACGCCAGGTCGCCGGGCTTGGCTTCGGCGGCGTCCGGGGCGCCGGAGGTGGACAGCCGACGGGGCAGGTCGGCGATCTTCTCCGTCTCGTGGAAGTCGCTCAGGTTCAGCGTGAGCGGGAGCAGGGCGGCGAAGTCGCGGGCCGTGGCGCTGTCGTTCAGGGTGGCGTCGACCCGGTGGCCCTCGATGGTGACCCGGATGTTCATGGCGGTGCCCTTGTCATCGGACGGTGAGGCTGGTGCCGTGGCCGTCGGCGTTCGCTGTGACGCGGAGGCGGAGGGCAAGGACGGAGAAGACGGGGACGGGGGCGCCTCGTCGGTACAGGCGGTCACTGCAAGCAGTAAGACGGTCGGGGCGGCACGGGCAAGGCTGGAACGCGTGGTCGGGCTCACGGCACCCTCCGGGGGCGTCAGTCGGGCAGGGGCTCGGCGTAGTGGCGGAAGCCGTCGCGCTTGAGGTGGATGTCGTACAGGCGGCGGGCCAGCACGTCAGGGCTGCTGTGTCCGGCGTCGGGCCGGATAGCGCCCGGGATGATCAGCTGGGCGGTGTGGATGTTCTCCGGGGCGAGGGCGTCGTACAGCATGCGGGCGTAGGCGCTCTCGGCCGCAAAGGCGATCGAGGTGCCGGCCCGGTCCGGGTGGGGGCGTACGGCGCTGCCGCCGTTGACGAACAGCAGGGTGCCGCGGCCGAGTTGGCGCATGCCGGGCAGGACGGCGTTCACCGCGGTGACCGGGCCCTTGACGGAGAAGGCGAGGGGCGCGTCGAGGTCGTCGGCAGTCGCCTCGAGGACGGGCTTCATGAAGTCGGCGCGGGGCACGGGGCTGTACTGCAGGATCTCGATGGGGCCCAGGGCGGCTGCCGCCGCGTACAGGGCCGCGTCCAGTGACTCGATGTCGAGGACGTCGGCGGTGAAGCCCCGCGCCTGGATGCCGTCGCGGGCCAGTTCGGCGGTCAGCCCCTCCAGCTTCTCGGCGCTGCGGGAGATGAGGGCGACGGTGTGTCCGGCGGATCCGAAGCGGCGTGCGGTGGCGAGCCCGAGGCCGGGGCCGGCGCCGACGAGGGCGAAGGTCGTCATGATGAGTCCTTGTGGGTGGAGGGGCTTCGCTCAGGCTTGGGGAGGACCTTGCCGGCACGGCGCTCGGGATCGCCGCGCAGGCTGCTCTATGTCGAGCCTCACACGCCGAGGCAAGAGCGAAAAGCGGAGAAAGACATCCGGGGAGGGACACATCCTGGGTGAAAACTCTCCCTCCTTCCTCAGGTGCGTTCGGTGTCATGCTGACCGGCATGACCGGCAATGTTCCCCTCAACGAGCTGGGAGAATTCCTCAAGAAGCGCCGCGCAGAGCTGAGCCCGCGCACTGTAGGCCTGCCCGACAACGGCGGCCCGCGCCGAGTCGCCGGGCTGCGCCGCGAAGAGGTCGCCCAGCTCGCCAGCATCAGCACTGACTACTACACGCGTCTCGAACAGGGCCGTATCCAGGCGTCCGCGCCCGTGCTGGACACGCTCACCCGGGTGCTCCATCTCGACGACGACGAACGCGGCTATCTCTTCCAGCTCGCCGGCAAGATCACCACACGCACCCGCAGCCGGGGGCGGCAGAAGGTCCAGCCGCAGTTGCAGCGCGTGCTGGACGATCTCACCGCCACTCCGGCCATCGTGCAGGGGCGGCGCGGGGACATCCTGGCCTGGAACGCGCTGGCGGCCGCGCTGGTCACCGACTTCTCCCGGGTCCCGGAGAAGCACCGCAACTACCCGCGGATCATCTTCACGGACCCGGCCATGCGCACCCTGTACGCCGACTGGGAGACCTCCGCGCGGCTCGCCGTGGCCCAGCTGCGGATGGAAGCCGCGCAGTATCCCGAGGACCCCCGTCTGATCGAGCTGGTCGGTGAACTGTCCCTGCGCGACAAGCAGTTCGCCCAGTGGTGGGGCGACCACCGGGTCGCGGCCCGCACGGTGGGCACGAAGACCCTCAACCACCCGGTGGTCGGCGAACTCGTCCTGGACTGGGACACCCTGACCGCCAACACCGACCCCGACCAGCACCTCACCGTCTGGACGGCCGCACCCGGCTCGCCCACCCACGAGCGACTGCGCATCCTCGCCTCCTGGGCCGCCGACCAGAACCTGCCGGCCTCTCCTCCTCTCGCCTGACGACGGTCGGGCCCCTATTCGCCGAGCAGGCACCGCACCATGAACGACATACCCAACGGCCAACTGCCGCCGTCCGGGCGTGAGCGGTCCCGCTCCACCACGAACCGCGGGACCCTGCTGTTCGGTGCGGGCGCCGCGCTCGTCGTCGGCCTCGGCAGCGCGGCGGCCGGCGTCGGCGACGACGGCCCGGGACAGCGTGGCGCGCTCCGGGACGGAACGGTCGACCAGCCCTCCGCCCAGTGGATCGCCGCGTCGCCGCCAACTACCGCTACGCCGACCGACCCGACGACTACACCATCGACCGCATCGTCATCCACGTCACCCAGTCCCGCTTCACCGCGGCCGCCCGGGCCTTCCAGGACCCGGGGCACCGCACGATCGGCCTCACCGAGTACCGCGACGTCATCGGAGCCCTCCGCTACGCCGCAGCACGCCCCGACACCAAGAACATGAAGAAGGCCCTGCTGTCGGTGTGCCTGGGCGCCAACTCCACCGCAGTGGCCTGGGCCAAGCACCCCGAGGAGTTCGCCGAGATCCAGGCACTGGTCATGCTCCAGCCGCTGGAGGGCCGTTCCATCGGCGAACAGTTCTCCAAGGCCCTCGGCTTCAAAGGCGGTTACGACCGGCTCGACCAGGCCGTGCTGGAGCGCACCGGCTTCCATCTGGCAGAGCAGTCGCCTGCCAAGTACGCCTCCGCCATCACCGTGCCCACGCTGGTGGCGCAGGAGCACGACGACGTCATGACCACCCCCGAAGCCGTGCAGGCCGTCCACGACGCCATCCCCGTCGAGGACAAGCAGATGCACTGGATCCACGGCAGCACCCGCCGCTTCGACGGCTACAACTACTTCAGCGAGCACCCCGAGGTCGCTGTCGACTGGTTCGACTCCCACATCCGCTGACGAACAACGCAGGAGAGGCAGGGACATGGAGGAGTTCTTCGCCAAGAACCTGGCGTAAGCGCCGATCACGGAAAGCCGACCCGGGGCTGGCCCCGGGTCGGCTTTCCGTCTGTCGGGGCTCAGCGCCGCCGCAGACGCAGTACGGGCACCAGGTTCAGGAGCAGCCCGATCGCGGCGACGCCCGTCACCAGGTTGAGGCCGGGGCGGTAGACGGTGAAGTCGGCGCCGCTGTCGCCGGCTTGGGCGATCACGGCCGTGAGAACGGCGAGGACGAGGGCGGCGCCGACCTGACCCGAGGTCTGCACCAGGCCGGAGGCGAGGCCCTGTTCGGAGTCGTCGATGCCTTCGGTGGCCTGGGCCATGATGGCGCTGTAGCCGAACGCGAAGCCGCCGCCGAGGAACAGCAGGGACGGGAGCATGGCGGTGACGTAGTCAGGTGAGGAGCCGGCCGTCGCCAGGAACCAGACGTAGCCGAGGGTCAGCGAGGTCATCGAGGCGATGATCAGCGGTGCCGTGCCGAAGCGGTTGACGAGCCGTCCGGTGAGGGGCGAGCCGACGGCGACGATCAGGCCGACCGGCAGCAGCGCGAAGGCCATGCGCAGGGGCGACCAGCCGAGCCCGTCCTGCAGGAACAGCGTCATCATGAACTGGAAGCTGAGGTAGGAGCCCATCAGCGCGACGATGCTGAGGTTGGCCCGGACCGTGGTGGCCTTGCGCAGGATGCCGAAGCGGACCAGCGGGTGCCGGACTCGCTGCTCGATCAGGACGAAAGCGAGCAGCAGCAGGGCGGCGACGCCGAAGGCGGCGAGCGTCGCCGCGGAGGTCCAGCCCGTCTCGGGGGCAGTGACCACTGCGTAGACAGCGAGCAGCATGCCCGCGGTGAGGGTGACCGCCCCGGCCGGGTCCTGGCCGCCGGTCTCGGTGCGGCGGTCGCGCGGGATCAGGATCAGGCCGACGACCAGTGCGAGCAGGGCGAGCGGGACCGGCATGAGGAAGGTCCACCGCCAGCCGATCCCGGTGAGCAGACCGCCCAGGATCAGGCCCGAGGAGTAGCCCAGGGCACCGAAGAGGCTGAAGACCGACAGCGCCCGGTTGCGCTGCGGGCCCTCCGGGAACGTCGTGGTGAGGATCGACAGGCCGGCGGGCGCGGTGAAGGCGGCGGCCACGCCCTTGACGAAGCGGGTGGCGATCAGCAGCGAGCCGCTGTCGACCAGCCCGCCGAGCAGCGAGGCGGCGGCGAAGACGGCCAGCGCGACGAGGAACACCCGGCGGCGTCCGAGCAGGTCGGCGGTGCGGCCGCCGAGCAGCATCAGGCCGCCGTAGCCGAGGACGTAGCCGTTGATGATCCACTGCAGGGAGCCGGTGGTCATGCCGAGGTCGTGGCCGATGGAGGGCAGGGCGACGCCGACCATGGAGACGTCGAGGCCGTCGAGGAACAGCACGAGGCACAGCACGGCGAGGACGGCCCAGAGGCGGGCGGTCCAGCGCGGTTCGGGGACGGCCGAGGGCAGCGTCCCGGGGCGGGACTGGGTCAGGGACATGGGGAGGGGGATCTCTTTCCTGGCGGATGAGCAGGCAGGTCGGACGCCTCGGCGCTGAGGAAACCGGTTCTGTCGGTGGGAAGAAGGCCGGACCGGGGCGGGGACGCGCAGCGCGGTGGGCCTCGTGAAGAGCGTGCCAGGAGAGCCGTACACGAAAAAGGGAGAGCTTCTTCCTAGGCGCGGGGCGCGTAGGAGGAAAGGCTCCCCCTTTGAAGGGAATACCTGGGCGACGAAGGGGATACCTGGGCGACGGTCAGGCGGAGCTGTCGCTGGTCGAGTGGCGAGGGTCCGCCGCCCAGGAGGCCAGCATGCGCAGGCTGTCGTGGGTCGGGCTGCCGGTTTCGGCGGTCCAGATGATGATCGCCAGGTCGGGATCGGCGGCCCAGGTGACGGCGTTCCAGTCGAGGTGCAGGTCGCCGACGACGGGGTGGCGCAGGTGCTTGGTCCCGGTGTCCCGGACGGCGACGTGGTGGGCGCCCCACCACTGGCGGAACTGCTCGTCTCTGACCGAGAGTTCACCCACCAGGGCGGCGAGCTGCCTGTCCCCGGGGTTGTTGGCGTTGTGCATCCGCATCTGGGCGATGGCCAGCCGGGTGACTCCCTCCCAGTCCGCGTACAGCTCGCGCATCGCGGGGTCGGTGATGAGGAGCCTGATGTAGTACCGCTGCTTCTCGGGGATCTTGCCGAAGTCGGTGATCAGGGCGGCGCCCATGGCGTTCCAGGCGACGATCTCGGTGCGCGGACCGATCACGAACGCGGGGGTGTGCGCCATGTCGTCGAGCATGCGCTGCAGTTGCGGCTGCGCCTTGAGGCGCGGCTGCCGACGGGGCGGGCGGAATTCGTCCTTGGCCGCGAGCTCGTACAGGTAGGCGCGCTGGTCCTCGTCCAGGCGCAGCACGCGGGCCAGGGACTCCAGCACCGACGGCGACGGCTGGATACGGCCCTGTTCGAGGCGGGCGTAGTAGTCGGTGCTGATGGCCGCCAGTACGGCGACCTCCTCACGGCGCAGGCCCGCGACGCGACGCGAGCCGCCGTCGGGCAGGCCGACGGCGGCCGGGTCGAGTTCGGCACGGCGCGCCTTGAGGAATTCCCCCAGATCGTGGCGGTGAGGATCGCGGTTCATGCCATCACCCTGGCATCGGAAAGCGGCGTTGTCAGGGGGAGAGTTTTGTCCCTGGAAGTCCTCACCGTCGAGAAGAGGCGCTGCCCTGCGGGATCAGCGGACGCGGGTCCACTTCCCGTGGAGCTGGACGAACTCGCCACCGATAACCGAGCTGGCCATGCAGGTGCCCTCGGTGTAGTCCTCGATGTGCGTGACGTGGTCACCGGCGTCGGGCTCGGTCCAGCGGACGACGAACAGGCCGTCGCGGAGCTGGGTGGTGGTGTACTCCATCGTCTGCTTACGGCCCTTGATGGCGCCGCCCGTCACCTCGAAGCTGACCTGGGTCGCCGAGTCGAAGGTGATCTCCACCGTGAAGTGGCCGAGCGGGGTGTCCGGGCCGAGGTCCGCCAGCCAGGTCTGGCCCACGCTGGGGAGAGTCGCGTTGCTGTCCATCGGTACTACCTCTTTCTTTGAACCTTTGAGCGGTGGTGCGGGGTGTCGTCAGCCGAGGGTCTTGACGACTTCCTGGGCCAGCGGGACGGCCGAGGAGGGGTTCTGGCCGGTGATGAGGGTGCGGTCCACCTCAATGTGGGGGGGCGAAGTTCTCCTCGCCCTTGCGGTAGTCCGCGCCGACGTCCGAGACGAGGCGGTCCTCAAGCAGCCACTTCGCCCGGTCCGCGAGGCCGTTCTGGATCTCTTCGGAGTTGGACAGACCGGTCAGGCGGTAGCCGGAGAACGGGGACTTGCCGTCGGCGTCCACGGTGGACAGCAGCGCGGCCGGGCCGTGGCACACCAGCGTCACGAGCTTGCCGGAGGCGAGCCAGTCGCTCAGCAGCTTGCCGGCCGCGGGGTCGTCGGACAGGTCCTTCATCGGGCCCCAGCCGCCGGGGACGAACACGGCGTCGTAGTCGTCGATGTTCACGTCCTCGATACGGATGGGGTTCGCCAGTTCGGTGGCCTCGCGCAGGGCGGTCTTCATCTGCTCGGCGCCCTCCTCGCCGCCGTTGAAGTCCGGGGTGAGGCTGAGGGCGTCGGCGGTGGGCGGGACGCCGCCGGGGGTGGCCGCGGCGATCTCGTAGCCGGCCTCCTTGAAGACGCCGTACGGGCCGATGGCCTCCTCGGCCCAGAAGCCGGCCGGCTGCTCGAAGCCGTCGGCCAGGGTCCAGTGGTCGGCGGCAGTGATGAGGAAGAGGATCTTCGCCATGGGGTGCTCCCAGGGGTGAGTGCGGGCGGTCAGTTGTTCGCGGCCTGCTGGACGACGTGGCTGTCGGCGGCCTGTACGAGGTGGGTGAGCTTGCCGTCGCCGACCGTCCACAGGTGGATGAAGCGGGCATCCGACTCCTCGCCGGACTTGGACACGGCGTGGTAGTGACCGCGGACGAACACGTGCTCACCGGCGTCGTAGAACTCCTCGGCCACCGCGCCGAAGGAGGTGAAGCGCGGCGCGAGCCGGCCGAAGAAGTCGCCGCCGGCGCTCGCCCAGGTCTTGTAGACGCCGCCGTAGGGGAAGCCGGGGGTGATGTCCCAGACGATGTCGGGGTCGATGACCTCGGCGACCACGTCCGGGGCCATGCCGGAGTCGTAGAGCCGGCGGACGAGAGCGAGGTTCGGGGAGTCGGACATGGTGCTGCTCCTTTACGGGTCAGGCTGCGGGTGAGGTTCTTGGGCTCAGGCGGCGAGAGCGGCGCGACCGGCGCGGAAGAAGGCGGTCTGCTGCGCGACGCGGGCGCCGAGGCCCTCGGCGGTGGCGATGTCCGACTTGTGGACGGCCTCCGGGCCGGCATCGGTCGGGGTCTGGGCACCGGCACCGACGAAGTAGCCCAGACGGTTGATGTCGTCCTCGCTGCCCTCGGTGGAGGCCCAGCCCGGCTGCACGCCCAGACTGACCCAGTGCATGCCGTGCTGGGCAGCCATGGTGAAGAAGTAGCCCAGGGTCGAGGACTTGTCGCCGTTCTTGGCACCGGAGTTGGTGAAACCGGCGGCGATCTTGTCGACCCAGGTCTGGGTGAACCAGCGCTTGCTGCTCGCCTCGGCGAAGGTGTGGAAGGCGGCGGAGGCGGTGCCCATGTAGGTGGGGGCACCGAAGATGATGGCGTCGGCGGCGTCCAGCTGCGCCCACTGCTCGTCGGTGATCGTGTCCACGGGGATGGAGATCACCTCGGCACCGGCTTCCGCGGCACCGCGCGCCACGGCCTCGGCTATGACAGCGGTGTGGCCGTAGCCGGAATGGAATGCGACGGCGACCGTGGGGCGGGAGGTGGAGGACATGGGGGTATTGCTCCTCGAAAAGGATCTCGAAAGGGATTGCATGAATCGTGCCCTGGAAGCATGGCACGGAATTCAACAGCGAAGGTAGGAAGGATTTGTCCCTGGCTTTACGCCGGGAATCCTCTGCCGGTTTTACGAATTCATGGCGGGGGTCGCCGCCCAGGAGGAAAGGAAGCGCAGGCCCTCGTACGTACGCGAGTCGGGTTCGGCGCTCCAGACGATCAGCTGCTGATCGGGGTCGGCCACGCAGGAGAGGGCGTCCCAGGCGAGGGAGAGTTCACCGGCGACCGGGTGGTTGAACACCTTGGTGCCGCCAGTCCGGGGTACCACAGTGCGGCCTCCCCACCACTGGCAGAACTGGTCGTCCTGCACCGACAGCTCACCGACGAGGTCGGCCAGTCTCCGGTCGTCGGGACAGGCCGCGGCCTGCTGTCGCAGCACGGCCACGGCGTTGCGGGCGGAGTCCTCCCAGTCGGCGTACAGCGTTCTCATGGCCGGGTCGGTGAAGAGCTGCCGGACGTAGTTGCGCTGCTGCTGGGGGGCCTTCGCGAAATCGGTGCCGAACAGGGCGGCGGCCGTCGGGTTCCACGCCAGGATGTCCAGGTGGCGGCCCAGGATCACCCCGGGGCCACGCTGAGCTCGTTCAACACGGTACGCAGCCGCGGGTGCGCCTTCTGCGGGGCCCGCCGCCGCGCCCGACCGGCCTCCCTTCCGGCCAGCTCGAACAGCTGGTCCCGCTGGGCGTCACTCAAGTGCAGGACCCGGACGAGCTCGGACAGCACGGACGTGGAGGGGGTCAGGCGACCCTGCTCCAGGCGGGTGTAGTAATTGGTGCTGATGGCGGCCAGCACGGCCACCTCGTCCCGGCGCAGTCCGGCCACGCGCCGCCGCCCGTCGGTTTCGGGCAGACCGACCGTGCGGGGGCTGAGCTCGGCCCGGCGGGCCTTCAGGAATTGCCCCAGCTCCTTACGGTGCGCGCTGCTGTTCATACTGGCCAGTCTGCGCTGTCCGCCACTCGGCTGGGTAGGAAGGATTTATCCCTGGATACATCTCTCCGGGGGTGGAATTCTCCTCTGTACGGGCCCTGCGGGCGGTGACAGAGTCAGAGACCGGCAATTGTTTTCACAGGCCGTCGGCGCTTCTGAACACCCTTTCCCTTTTGACCATCGTCGACGAATCCGGCACGTCCGGGTGACGCCGCTGCCCGAGAAACGCTTCAGGAGAAAAGACATGCGCGCAACCGTGATCCACGCCCCCGGTGACATCCGGGTGGAGGACGCCCCCGAGCCCAAGATCGTCAACCCGACCGACGCGATCATCCGCACCGTCGCCACCTGTGTGTGCGGCTCGGACCTGTGGCCATACCGCGGCCTGGAGCCGGTCGGCGAACCGCACCCGATGGGGCACGAGTACGTCGGCATCGTCGAGGAAGTCGGCAGCGAGGTCGGCAACGTCAAGCCCGGCCAGTTCGTGGTCGGCTCCTTCGCCACCTCCGACAACACCTGCGCGAACTGCCAGAAGGGCTGGCAGTCCTCCTGTCTGAACCGCGAGTTCATGGGCACCTGCCAGGCCGAGTACGTGCGCATCCCCAACGCCCACGGCACCCTGGTCGCCACCGACGAGCACCCCTCCGGTGACTTGGTACCGAGCCTGCTGGCCGTGTCCGATGTGATGGGAACCGGCTGGTACGCGGCCCTCGCCGCCGAGGTCAAGCCGGGTTCGACGGCCGTCGTGGTCGGTGACGGAGCCGTCGGCCTGTGCGGTGTCATCGCCGCGAAGGAGCTCGGCGCGGAGCGGATCATCGCCATGTCCCGTCACGAGTCCCGGCAGAAGCTCGCCCTGGAGTTCGGCGCCACCGACATCGTCAGCGAGCGCGGCGAGGAAGGCATCGCCCGCATCAAGGACCTCACCGCCGGCATCGGCGCCGACTCGGTCCTGGAGTGCGTCGGCACCTCCCAGTCCATGAGCCAGGCCCTGCACTCCGCGCGACCCGGCGGCAACGTCGGCTTCGTCGGCGTCCCGCACGAGGTGGCCGTCGACGGCCAGGAGCTGTTCTTCTCCCAGGTCGGCCTGCGCGGCGGCCCCGCCCCTGTCCGCCGCTACCTGCCCGAGCTGATCGACCTGGTGCTGTCCGGCCACATCAACCCGGGCAAGGTCTTCGACCTCACCCTGCCGCTGGAGCAGGTCGCCGAGGGCTACAAGGCGATGGACGAGCGCCGCGCCATCAAGGCCCTCCTCAAGCCCTGACCCGGTCGCCTCGTGGGCGTGAGCTGCGCCGGCCGTGCTCACGCCCACGAGGGCACACCCCGCCGCATGGTCGTAAAGGAGGCAAGCCCATGACGACCTGGACGAACGACGAGCTGACCCGGATCGAGCACGCCGAGGAACTTCAGATGGCCCCTTCGCGCAGCGACGGAACGCCGCGCACACCCGTGCCGATCTGGGTCGTCCGCGACGGCGACGACCTCTACGTCCGCTCCTTCCGCGGCAGCGCCGGCGCCTGGTACCGGGCGGCCCGGGCCAGCCACGAGGGCCGTATCCGCTCCGGCGGCGTCGACAAGGACGTCACCCTCATCGAGGTCTCCGACCCCGCCGTCAACGACCGCATCGACACCGCCTACCGCACCAAGTACGGCCGCTACGGCGCGAGTTACATCGATCCCATGGTGGCCTCGCGGAACACGACCCTGAAGCTCGTACCGCGCTGACCTACAGGAGACAAGAACAACCGTGCTCGGTCTCGAACTCGTCGTGGTCCTGGGCGTGGCCGTGCTGGTGGGCAACGTCGCGGGACAGCGCCTCGGCATCGCCCCGCCCGTCGTCCTGCTCTTGACGGGTGTGCTGCTGGGATTCATCCCGGCAGTGCGGGAGGCGCAACTGCCACCGGAGGTAGTGCTGTTGCTCTTCCTTCCGGTGCTGCTGTACTGGGAGAGCCTGACCACCTCCCTGCGGGAGATCCGCACCAACCTGCGCGGCATCCTGCAGCTGAGCACCGTCCTCGTCATCCTCACCGCCTGGGCCGTCGCCGCGACGGGGCACGCCCTCGGGCTGCCGTGGGGGCCGGCCTGTGTGCTCGGCGCGGCCATGGCACCCACGGACGCGACCGCGGTCGGCGTCCTCGCCCGCGCCCTGCCGCGCCGTCAGGTCACCATCCTGCGCGCGGAGAGCCTGGTCAACGACGGTACGGCCCTGGTCGTCTACGGTCTCGCCGTCGGCATCACGGTCGGCGAGGAACACCTGAGCATGCCGCACGTCGGCGGGCTGTTCCTGCTCGCCTACGGCGGCGGGGCCCTGGTCGGGGTGGCGGTCGCGTGGGTCAACATGAACCTGCGGCGCCGCCTGACCGATCCGCTGCTGGGCAACCTGGTCATGATCCTGGCGCCCTTCACCGCGTATCTACTGGCCGAACTGGTCGAGGCTTCCGGTGTCCTCGCGGTGGTCGTCAGCGGCCTGATCATGTCCCAGGTCGCCCCGCGCATCATCCAGGCCGAACACCGCACGCAGGCACTGGCGTTCTGGCCGCTGGCCACCTTCATCATCAACGGTGCGCTGTTCGTCCTGGTGGGGGTGGAACTGCAGTACGCGGTCCGCGACCTGGGCCGCGCCGATCTTCGGGACGCGCTGATCGCGGTGGGTGCCATCTGCGTGGTGCTGGTCGCCGTGCGCTTCGCGTTCCTGTACGCCTCCACCTACCTGGTCCGCGCAATCGAGCGCCGCCCCCAGCAACGCATGCTCCGCGTCGGTCACCGGACCCGCGTCGTCAACGGGCTGGCCGGCTTCCGGGGCGCGGTCTCGCTCGCGATGGTGCTCTCGGTGCCGCAGACGCTCGACTCGGGCGAGCCGTTCCCCGACCGCAGCTTCATCGTCTTCGTCACCTCCGGCGTCATCCTCGTGACGCTGGTGGTGCAGGGACTGCTGCTGCCGGTGGCGGTGCGCTGGGCGAAGCTGCCGCCGGACACGTCGGTCGACGAGGAACACGACCTCGCCGAGACCGCCGCCATAGAAGAGGCGATCAAGGCGATGCCCCAACTCGCCACCGATCTGCGGTCCGAACCGAAGATCGTCGAGTGGCTGCGGCAGGAGTACGAGGCCCACCTGGCGTCCGTCCGGGCGAGGAGCGCAGGCGCCCACGACGACCCCGCCGTGCTCCAGCACCAGGACTACCTCGCGCTGCGCCTGGCCCTCATCGCCAACAAACGCTCCACCGTCGTCCGGCTCCGCGACGAGCGCCGGATCGACGACACCGTTCTGCGCCGCCTGCAGGCCGCCCTCGACAGCGAAGAGGTGCGCCTGGCCGGGGGCGCGGCGGTCGAATGACCCATCCCTGAGGAAGGACTTTCCATGAAGGCCATAGGACTCACTGCGTTCGGCGGGCCCGAGGTACTGCGGGTCCTGGACCCTCCGGTCCCCGAGGCCGGGCCGGGCGAGATACGAATACGGGTGCATGCGGCGACGGTCAACCCGGTCGACGCGCTGGTGCGCCGAGGAATCGCCTTCGTCGCCGACGCCGAGCCACCCTATGTTCCCGGGATGGACGCGGCGGGCGTGGTCGAGCAGATCGGCGAGGGAGTCGACACCGATCTCACTGTCGGCGACCATGTCATGGCCGTCGCGGTCGTCTCCGGAATGCACGGGGCATACGCCGAACACCTGGTTGTCCCCGCCGAGTCGGTGGTCCGCGTACCGGCCGGTGCGAGCGACATCGAGGCCGCCACGCTCCCGATGAACGGACTGACGGCCCACATGGCCCTGGACCTGCTGGAACTTCCCGCGGGCGCAACCGTGGCCGTCACCGGAGCGGCCGTCGCGGTAGGCGGCTACGCCGTCCAACTGGCCAAGGCGGACGGGTTCCGGGTGATCGCCGACGCGGCGCCGAAGGACGAGCAGTTGGTGAAGGAGCTCGGCGCCGACGTGGTCCTGCTGCGAGGTACCGATTTCCCGGAGCTGGTGCGCGAGGAGATACCCGACGGAGTCGACGGCCTCGTCGACACTGCGGGCATCGCCGCCCTCGCCATCCGCGCGGTACGCGACGGCGGCCGGGTGGCCTCGTCGGTCGGCGGCACCCAGGTGCCCGCCGAACGCGGCATCGAGACCCGGCACACGTTCGTACCGCAGTACGCACGCGAACACGCCAAGCTCGACCGCCTGCGCGAACTGGCGGAGAAGAGCAGCCTCACCTCTCGGGTCGCGCGAACCCTGCCTGCCGAGCAGGCCCCCGAAGCGCACCGACTGCTGGAGGCAGGCGGCCTCCGAGGGCGAGTGGTGCTCACTTTCTGAGCATCGAATCGGGGACGGCAGCGGACTGCGCTCACGTCGGCAGCCGAGGTCACCTGAGTACGAAGTAGGAGCCTCGGGCCAAGTCCACGGGGGCAGTAACTGCTTGTGACCGCCGCATGAACCGAGGGAGCTTCCGCAGCGCGCCCGACCGACCACGGGCAGAGCCCTCGGCACCCGTCGTTTCAAGTGGCCTGACCAGCCCAGCAACGCACCTGATGCCCCATCAGAACGAGCGTCAAATGGGTGTCATTTCAGCGACAAGGGTTCGCCCGTACCGCCCACACCGCATATCGCGCACACACGAAACCGCAGGTCAGGAGCCCTGAACGAGCGGTTCGAGGGTCGCGACACACTCCATGTGATGCATCCACCGGAAACAGGTCGAACCTCTGCCCGTTCCCGAGAAACCGCAGGTCAGACGGCCTGTCGGACCGGCTCCAGAATGGCGACGCACTCCACGTGCGAGGTCATCGGAAACAGATCGAACGCCCGCAACATCCGCACCCGATACCCCCCGTCCCGGAAGTACGCCAGATCCCGCGCCAGCGCCGCCGGGTCGCAGGCCACGTACGCGATCCGGCGTGCGCCCAGTGACGAGAGGTGGGCCACCGTCTGGCGGCCGGCACCTGCCCGTGGGGGGTCCAGGACGATCAGGTCGACCTCGGTGATGCCGGTGCGCGGCAGCACGGCCTCGACCTTGCCCTGCTCGATCCGCACCCGCTCGAAGTCGGCGAGGTTGTGCCGGGCGTCCTCGACGGCCCGCTTGCCGGACTCGATGCCGAGCACCGCGCCCTTGTCGCCGAGCCGGTCGGCCAGGGCGCCCGCGAACAGGCCCACACCGCAGTACAGGTCGAGCGCCATCTCGCCCTTGCGCGGCAGCAGGCCCTGCATGACCGCCGTCACCAAGGTGTCCGCGGCCTTCGGGTGGACCTGCCAGAAGCCGCCGCTGCCGACCCGGTACGTACGGCCGTCGGCGCGCTCGCGCACGAACGCGCGGCCGTGGACGCGGTGGATGCCGCCGTCCTTCTCCTCGACACGCATGACCGATACGGGCCTGTCGAGTTCGACGAGGGGCAGGCGGGCACCGGGCCGGGGTTCCAGGATCACCATGCGGTCCTGGGATCCCGTCGCAGCGATCGCGTCGACGGAGGCCATGCCGGACCAGTCGCGCTTCTCGATGCCCAGTTCGCTCACACCGGGAGCCGCGATCATGCAGTGCTCGATCGGCTCGACCTCGTGCGAACGGTGTCGGCGCAGCCCCGCGTTGCCGTCGGCGTCGACGGCGTACTGCAGCCGCGTCCGCCACTGCGGCACCTCGCCCGCGGGCAGCTTGTCGCCCTCGGCCGGCATCACCGTGCCGTCCCAGCCGGCCTCCTCGGGTGTGAGGCCCGCGAGCCGCTGCAGCTGCTCGGCGAGGACCTCGCCCTTCAGCCGGCGCTGCGCCCCCGGCTTGGCGTGCTGCCAGTCGCAGCCGCCGCAACGGCCGGGACCCGCGTAGGGGCAGGGCGCCTCGATGCGGTCCTTGGACGCCGTGAGGACCTCGACCGCGTCGGCGCGCAGGAAACGGGCCCCCTCCTCGCCCTCCGTCACCCGCGCCACGACCCGCTCACCGGGCAGCGCGTGCCGGACGAACAGCACCTGGCCCTCGGACGTACGGGCGATGCAGTGCCCGCCGTGGGCGACGGGGCCGATCTCGACCTCGTACTCCTCACCCACCAGCGACTTCTTCGGTTCTGTCTGCATGGCGGGGTGACTCCACAACATCGAAAGGGAAACAGCGAGAGGAAGCTGCGAAAGAAAACAGCCGGACAACAGCCCACCAGTCTACGTGGGCGTCGTCCGGCCGTTGACCGACGTGTGTCAGCTCTTGGTGCCCGAGGGCTGCTTCGGTCGGCCCTCCTCGGCCGGACCGCGCCGCACCGAACCCGGCGCGTTCCAGTCCTGCCGCTTGCGGGCCCGGACCTTCGCGGCCTCCGAGGACTGCAGCTGGTAGGGCACGGAGGTGACCATGATGCCCGGCGTGAACAGCAGCCGGCCCTTCAGCCTGAGCGCGCTCTGGTTGTGCAGCAGGTGCTCGTACCAGCGGCCCACCACGTACTCGGGGATGATCACGGACACCGCGTCCCGCGGCGACTCCTTGCGCAGCCCCTTCACGTACTCGATGATCGGCCGCGTGATCTCGCGGTACGGCGAGTCGAGCACCTTCAGCGGTACGTCGATGCCGCGCCGCTCCCACTCCTCCTTCAGCGCCTTCGTCTCCGCCGCATCGACGTTGACGGTCAGCGCCTCCAGGCTGTCCGAGCGCATCAGCTTGGCGTAGGCGAGGGCACGCAGCGTGGGGCGGTGGATCTTCGAGATCAGGACGACCGAGTGGACGCGGGAGGGCCGTACGCTGTCGTCGCTCGGGCCTTCGGGCGCCGCGATCTCCGCGGCCACACCGTCGTAGTGCCTGCGGATCGCCGTCATCGTCGCGTAGAAGATCACCATGCCGAGCAGTGCGACCCAGGCGCCGTGCGTGAACTTGGTGACGAGGACGACGACCAGCACCAGGCCGGTGAAGAAGGCGCCGAAGGCGTTGATGGCGCGCGAGCGGACCATGTGACGGCGCTTGGCGGGGTCCTTCTCGACGGCCAGGTGGCGGTTCCAGTGGCGGACCATGCCGGTCTGGCTGAGCGTGAAGGACACGAACACGCCGACGATGTAGAGCTGGATCAGGCGGGTCGAGTCGGCGCCGTAGATCACGGTCAGGAGCGTGGCCGCGCTGGCCAGGAGCACGATGCCGTTCGAGAACGCCAGGCGGTCGCCGCGGGTGTGCAGCTGGCGCGGCAGGTAGCGGTCCTGGGCGAGGATCGAGCCGAGGACCGGGAAGCCGTTGTAGGCGGTGTTGGCGGCCAGGAACAGCACCAGCGCGGTGGCCGCGGCGAGCACGATGAACAGGAAACTGCCCTTGCCGAAGACGGCCTCGGCGACCTGGGTGATCACCGGGTTCTGGACGTAGTCCGCGCCGACTCCGACGCCGTGCTTGAGCAGGTCGGTGGCCGGGTTCTCGGCCATGCGGACCTTGGTCGTCAGGGCGAGGACGATGATCCCGCAGAACATGGTGACGGCGAGCAGGCCCATCGCCGCGAGCGTGGTCGCCGCGTTCTTCGACTTGGGCTTGCGGAAGGCCGGCACACCGTTGGAGATCGCCTCGACACCGGTGAGCGCGGCACAGCCGGAGGAGAAGGCCCGCAGCATCAGGAAGACCAGGGCGAACCCGGCCAGCCCCTGGTGCTCGGCCTTGATCGTGTACGACGCCGTCGGCGCCCGCATGGTGTCGTCGAGCACCAGCCCGCGGAACGCACCCCACGCGATCATGATGAACACGCCGCCGACGAAGACGTAGGTCGGGATCGCGAAGAGCTTCCCGGACTCCTTGACGCCCCGCAGGTTCATCAGCGTGAGCAGCACGATCACAGCGACCGCGCAGAGCACCTTGTGCTCGACCACGAAGGGCACCGCGGAGCCGAGGTTCTCGATGCCGGACGCGATCGAGACGGCGACGGTGAGGACGTAGTCGACGAGCAGGGCGCTGGCCACGGTCAGGCCCGCCTTGGCGCCCAGGTTGGTGGTCGCGACCTCGTAGTCGCCGCCGCCGCTGGGGTAGGCGTGCACGTTCTGCCGGTAGGAGGCGACCACGGTGAACATCAGCACGACGACCGCGAGCGCGATCCAGGGGCTGAAGTGGTACGCCGACACGCCCGCGATGGACAGGACCAGCAGCACCTCTCCCGGGGCATAGGCCACGGAGGACAGCGGGTCGGAGGCGAACACGGGGAGGGCAATGCGCTTCGGCAGGAGCGTTTCGCCCAGCCGGTCACTGCGCAGTGCGCGCCCGATCAAGATCCGTTTGGGCATGTCGGTCAGTTTGGACACAACAGGTAATCGTAGGCGCTCGAACGGGTGCCCAACCACCGGCCACCCCACATCTGCCCTCCGGGTGAAAACAGGGGCCGGTCCGGCTGCGGATTCCGCAGGTCGCCGCCGCGGCATGCCTATATGACAAGCACCCCCCATTTCCCCCGGCTGTCACGCCCTGTTGCCGTCCCACGGAGGTTCCATGCACGCCACAGCAGAGTTGATCGGCGCCGCGGCGGCCCTCATCGGCCTCGGAATCCTGACTCTTGCCAGCGTCCGCAGCATCAGCCGCCGCTGACGTCACACGCCGAACGGCAACCGTGCACAGGGGTGCCGACGTCCTACCGCGCGTGTGTAGCTTGGGCGTCGGTCTGAGACCCTGATGCTGAGCAGTAGTTTTTGGACATTCGGAAGGACGGTCGTGCACATCGTCATCATGGGCTGCGGAAGAGTGGGTTCCGCTCTTGCCCAGACCCTGGAGCAACAGGGGCACACGGTCGCAGTGATCGACCAGGACCCCACGGCCTTCCGCCGCCTCGGCCCCGGATTCGGCGGCCGCCGGGTCACCGGGATCGGCTTCGACCAGGACACCCTGCGCGAGGCCGGCATCGAGGAGGCCGGTGCCTTCGCCGCCGTGTCCAGCGGCGACAACTCGAACATCATCTCCGCCCGGGTGGCCCGCGAGATGTTCGGTGTGGAGAACGTCGCGGCCCGCATCTACGACCCGCGTCGTGCCGAGGTCTACCAGCGCCTCGGCATCCCCACCGTCGCGACGGTCCGCTGGACGGCCGACCAGATGCTGCGCCGGCTGCTGCCCTCCGGGGCGGAGCCGCTGTGGCGCGACCCCACCGGCGGTGTCCAGCTCGCCGAGGTACACGCCTCCACCGCCTGGGTCGGCCACAAGATCAGCAAGCTGCAGGAGGAGACGGGCGTCCGCGTGGCGTTCCTGACCCGGCTCGGCGAGGCGATCCTGCCCACCTCGCAGACGGTGCTGCAGGAGGGCGACCTGGTGCACGTGATGATGCGCACCGACGAGGTCGACAAGGTCGAGGCGTCCTTCGCCAAGGGTCCCGAAGAGGAGGGCGGTCACTGATGAGGGTCGCCATTGCCGGTGCCGGTGCGGTCGGCCGCTCGATCGCGGGCGAACTGCTGGAGAACGGCCACGAGGTCCTGCTGATCGACAAGGCGCCGACCGCCATCTCGGTCGAGCGCGTCCCGCAGGCGGAGTGGCTGCTGGCCGACGCCTGCGAGATCACGTCGCTGGACGAGGCGGCCCTCCAGCGCTGCAACGTCGTGATCGCCGCGACGGGCGACGACAAGGTCAACCTGGTCGTCTCGCTCCTCGCCAAGACGGAGTACGGCGTCCCGCGCGTCGTCGCCCGCGTCAACAACCCCAAGAACGAGTGGCTCTTCAACGAGTCCTGGGGCGTCGACGTAGCCGTCTCCACTCCCCGCCTGATGTCCGCCCTGGTCGAGGAAGCGGTCTCGGTCGGCGACCTGGTCCGCCTCCTGCGCTTCAGCCACGGCGACGCGAACCTGGTCGAACTGACCCTCCCCGAGGAGTCGGCGCTGGCCGGCACCCAGGTCGGCGACGTCGAATGGCCCGAGGACACGTCCCTGGTCACCATCATCCGCGGCACCCGAGTCCTCACCCCGTCCCGCGACGACTCGCTCGAACCGGGCGACGAACTCCTGTTCGTGGCCGCCCAGGCCCGCGAGGAACAGCTGGAGGACCTGCTGTCTGTACGCCGGGAGGACGCGGCAGGCTGATCGCCTCGGCCGCTACGACGCCGAAGGGCGCCCCGAAATCAAGGGGCGCCCTTCGTCTTCGTCTTTGTCTTTCAGCCCGTCGTGGGGGTCCCCCCGTTCGAGCGAAGCCGAGAGTGGGGGAGTTTGAGGACGAGGCCGTTCAGGCCGAAGCGGGGGTCTGGGGGCGGCAGCCCCCAGGGTCGGGACGGGAAGGGGCGGCGGGGGCGAAACCCTACGCCTCCCGACGGTGCCGTCCGCCGCTCGCCTCGGCCCCCGCCGCAGCGGCCCGCTCCTTCTCGGCCTTCTCCTTCTCGGCCTTCTCCTCGGCTTCCATCTCCGCGAACACATCGATAGGAGCCGGCGCCTTCGCCAGGAACACCCAGGTGAGCCACACGGCCAGCAGGAACGGCGGAATCTTCAGCGCAACCAGCACCCAGCCCAGCTGAGCCGTGTTCGCCCACCAGTACAGCGGAAAGAGGATCGCGCACTTGGCGAGCAGAATCAGACCCCAGGCCCAACTCGCCTTCGCGTACGCCTTCTTGCGCCCCGGATTCCGCGTCCGCCAGGAGAGGTTCTCCTTGAACACCGGCCCGAGAATCAGCCCGAGCAGCGGAACCCCGCACAGGGTCGTGACGATGTACGCCAGCGCCAGGCCCAGCGTGTAGAGCATGCCGGGGAGGTAGAAGTCCTTGGCGTTGCCGGTCATCATCGCGAAGACGACACCGAAGGCGACGCCGAAGACACCGCTGAACGCGTGCTTGACAGTGTCCCGCATGACCAGGCGGACCACCACGAGCAGCAGGGACACGGCGAGGGCGGCGATGGCCGACCAGTGCAGGTCCTTGTTGATCGTGAAGATGGTGACGAAGAGCAGGCCGGGCAGCACCGTCTCGACCATGCCCCGCACTCCGCCGAACGCCTCGAACAGGGCGGCCTCGGTCACCGCCCGCGCGTCGTCGGCTTGAGTGTCTTCGGTCGGCTTGTCGAGCGACGTCACCGGCTACTCCCGTCCGAGGGGTCTCAGTTCGTATTTCGGATTGAACAGCACCCGGCGGCCCCGGCTGAGCGAGACACGGCCCGATGCGATCAGCCTGCGCCCCGGTTCTATGCCCACGATGGAGCGCCTGCCGAGCCACACCACGTCCAGGGCGGCGGAACCGTCGAACAGCTCGGCCTCCAGGGCCGGGACGCCGGCGCGCGGCCGCAGGGTGACCGTGCGCAAGGTACCAGTAACCGTGACGATCTGTCGGTCGTGACAGTCACCGATCCGGGTACATCCGGCGGTCGCCGTGTCCTCCCGCAGCTCCTCGGACTCCAGGTCCTCCTGCGACGAGGAGAGCCGGTCGAGCATGCGCCGGAACCGGCCCACCGGCTTTTCCTTTTCGGAACGAGGAACAGCACTCATGTCTGAAGCGTACCGGGGTGCACTGACACGTTCGTACCCGCGGGGCCCCGCCCCGAACCGGCACCTTCCGCCCCCTGCCTGCTACTTCTCGAAGCGGTACCCCATGCCCGGTTCCGTAATGAAATGCCGGGGATGTGACGGATCAGACTCCAGCTTCCGCCGCAGCTGCGCCATGTACACGCGCAGGTAGTTGGTCTCCGTCCCGTACGACGGCCCCCACACCTCCTGGAGCAGCTGCTTCTGGCTCACCAGCCGGCCTGTGCTGCGCACCAGCACCTCCAGCAGATGCCACTCCGTGGGCGTCAGCCGTACGTCCTTCCCGCCCCGGTTGACCTTCTTCGCGGCCAGGTCGACGGTGAACTCCTCGGTCTCCACGGAGGTCACGTCGTCCTCGCCGGCGCCGACCGGCTCGGCGCGGCGGACGGCGGCCCGCAGCCGGGCGAGCAGTTCGTCCATGCCGAAGGGCTTGGTGACGTAGTCGTCGGCGCCCGCGTCCAGCGCCTCGACCTTCTCGTCTGAGGTGTGCCGTGCGGACAGCACCAGGATCGGCACGCGGGTCCAGCCGCGCAGGCCCCTGATCACCTCGACGCCGTCCATGTCGGGCAGGCCCAGGTCCAGGACGACCACGTCGGGGTGGCGGGCGGCGGCCAGCTGGAGGGCGGTGGCGCCGTCGTGGGCCGCGTCGACCTCGTACTTGCGCGCCTTGAGGTTGATCACGAGGGCGCGCACGATCTGCGGCTCGTCGTCGATCACCAACACGCGGGTCATGTGACCTGCCTTTCGGGTTCCGCTGGGTGGAGAAGCTCCTGCGCGCGCGATCCTGCCGCGCGCAGGGTGAGGACCATGGTGAGGCCGCCGCCGGGTGTGTCCTCGGCGTTCAGGGTGCCGCCCATGGCCTCGGCGAAGCCGCGCGCCACGGCGAGGCCGAGGCCCACGCCGGCCCCGCGCGGGGCGTCGCCGTACCGCTGGAAGGGCTCGAAGATGCGCTCCTTGGCGTCGTCGGGGACGCCGGGGCCGCGGTCCACGATGCGGACCTCGACGCGGTCGGCGATGGCGCTCGCGGCGACCAGTACCGCCCGGTCCGGCGGGCTGTACTTGACGGCGTTCTCGACCAGGTTGGCCACCGACCGCTCGAGGAGCCCCGGGTCCACGTCGACCATGGGCAGGGTCTCCGGCACTTCCAGTTCGACGCTGTCCTCGGGCACCCCGACCAGCGCCATCGGCACGACCTCGTCGAGGTCGACCTCGCGGATCAACGGGGTGACCGTGCCGGTCTGCAGGCGGGACATGTCGAGGAGGTTGCCCACCAGGTGGTCGAGCCGGTCGGCGCCCTCCTCGATGCCCTCCAGCAGCTCCGCCTGGTCCTCCTCGGACCACGCCACGTCGTCGGAGCGCAACGACGACACCGACGCCTTGATCCCGGCCAGAGGTGTACGGAGGTCATGGCTCACGGCGGCCAGCAGCGCCGTACGGATGCGGTTGCCCTCGGCCAGGGCCCGGGCCCGTTCGGCCTCCTCCTGGAGGCGCCGGCGGTCCAGCACGACGGCCGCCTGGGCGGCGAACGCGGCCAGCACCCGGCGGTCCTCGGCGGGCAGCACCCGGCCGGTCAGCGCCAGCGCCATGTGGTCCCCGACCGGCACGTCGACGTCGGCCTCGTCCGGCCGCTCCACCGCCGGCCCGAGTCCGGCGCGCCCCGCACACGTCCACGGGTCGTGCTCGCTCGCCCGCTCCAGCAGGGCCGCCGACTCCATGCCGAAGGTCTCGCGGACCCGTTCGAGGAGCTCCTCCAGGCCGGTCTCGCCGCGCAGCACGTTGCCCGCGAGGAAGGACAGGATCTCCGACTCGGCGCGCAGCCGGGCCGCCTGGTGGGTGCGGCGGGCGGCGAGGTCGACCACCGAGGCCACCGAGACGCCGACGCCCACGAAGATCACGATGGCGACGATGTTCTTCGGGTCGGCGATGGTCCAGCGGTGCAGGGGCGGTGTGTAGAAGTAGTTCAGCAGCAGTGAGCCCACCGCGGCCGAGGCCAGCGCGGGCAGCAGTCCGCCGAGCAGCGCCGCCGCGACCGTCACCGCCAGGAACAACAGCATGTCGTTGGCGAGCCCGAGGTGGACGGTGTTCAGGAGAGCCGCCAGGACGGCGGGGCCGAGTACGCCGACCAGCCAGCCCCAGATGATCCGCGAGCGGCCGAGCCGCGCCCCCCGGGCCACCGGCAGGCCGCGTCCCTTGCCCGCCTCGTCGTGGGTGATCAGGTGCACGTCCAGGTCGGGCCCCGAGTCGCGGGCCACACTCGCACCGACGCCCGGCCCGAAGACGTACTGCCAGCTCTTGCGCCGTGAGACGCCGAGCACGATCTGGGTCGCGTTGACCCCGCGCGCGAAGGCGAGCAGCGCCGCCGGTATGTCGTCGCCGACCACGTGGTGGAAGGTGCCGCCGAGGTCCTCCACGAGGGTGCGCTGCACGGCGAGTTCCTTCGGCGAGGCGGCCGTCAGCCCGTCGCTGCTGGCTATGTAGACGGCCAGCACCTCGCCGCCCGCGCCCTTCTCGGCGAGGCGCGCGGCCCGCCGGATGAGGGTCCGGCCCTCGGGCCCGCCGGTCAGGCCGACCACGATCCGCTCCCGCGAGCCCCAGATCTTCGACACCCGGTGGTCGCTGCGGTACTGCTTCAGGTACTCGTCGACCCGGTCCGCCACCCACAGCAGGGCCAGCTCCCGCAGCGCGGTCAGATTGCCCGGCCGGAAGTAGTTCGACAAGGCCGCGTCGACCTTGTCGGGCTGGTAGATGTTGCCGTGCGCCATCCGGCGGCGCAGCGCCTGAGGCGACATGTCGACCAGCTCTATCTGGTCCGCCCGGCGCACCACCTCGTCCGGCACGGTCTCCCGCTGCCGCACCCCGGTGATCGACTCGACGACGTCGCCCAGCGACTCCAGGTGCTGGATGTTGACGGTCGAGACGACGTCGATGCCGGCCGCGAGGAGCTCCTCCACGTCCTGCCAGCGCTTGGCGTTGCGGGAGCCGGGGACGTTGGTGTGGGCGAGTTCGTCGACCAGGGCCACCTGCGGGCTGCGGGCGAGGACGGCGTCGACGTCCATCTCGGTGAAGGCCGTGCCCCGGTACGCGAGCTCCTTGCGCGCCACCTGCTCGAGGCCGTGCAGCATCACCTCGGTGCGCGGCCGCCCGTGGTGCTCCACGAAGGCCACCACACAGTCGGTGCCCCGCTCCACCCGCCGGTGCGCCTCGGAGAGCATCGCGTACGTCTTGCCGACGCCCGGTGCCGCACCGAGGTAGATCCGAAGCTTGCCGCGTCCCATGGCCCCTATTGTCTTCCGGTCCCTGCTGCCTACGCAGCGTCGACCTTACGGCCAGCAATCGCGACAAAAGGTCCCGGGACCGGCCGGGCGACCGTCTTTGACGGAACTCTGACGCCGTGGCGCTCAGCGCTTGTGGCGACCATGGCGCTGACGTGTTCGCTGTCGACGACAGCCCGGTCAGCTCGGGTTGTCCCCGTGGGTCAGGGTCTCCCAGGCGACGAAGAGGTTGTTGCTGCCGGCCGGGCGCTGCTGCTCGGTCAGCGTCTGGGTATTGGCCATCGCGATGCCGAGGCGGTTGTGCAGGGCGTTGTAGCCGACCTCGGTGACCGGCCCGAGCCCGAGCTTCAGCGACCCGCCGCACAGCCAGCTCGGGACGGCCGCGCCCAGCTGGTACTTGGCCTGGAACCCGAGCGCCTGCCGCAGCCGTTCGCCGACGTCGGTGCCGTAGAGGTCCTGGCCCTGGATCCGGCTGGTCTCGGCGACGTGGGAGATCGCGGAGATGCCGTAACCCGTGTGGGTGAGGTCGCGGCAGGTCTCCTGGGTGAGGCCGGTGACGAAGGTGGACTGCCCCTGCCAGTAGCTGACGATCTTCGCCTTGGTGTCGAGGTTCTGGCTGGGCACGGTCCTGGGCAGATCGCCGTCGGAGGAGAGATAGACATACGCGGCCGTACGGGTCCGGAACTTCGCCATGGCCTTGTCGTACGACGTCCTGTCCTCGAGGAAGACGGAGACGCCGACGGCGGCCTCCATCATCGACAGCTCCCAATTGCCGTTGGAGTTGGAGCCGTTGATGATCTCGGGGAGATAGACGTTCCGGAGCATGGTCGCGAAGCGGCCGGAGTTCGCCCAGCTCCCGGTGTACGTGTACTTGATGATCTCGGCGGCCTTGGGCCAGGAGGAGCCGGCCCAGCCGGTCTGCAGGGGTGCGTTGCTGTTGGTGTGTTCCTTGATCACCGCGGACCAGGCGTCCATCAGCTCGATCGACTTCTTCGCGTACCGGTCGTCGCGGGTGATGTACCAGGCGAGTGCGTCGGTGTACGCGGCTATCGCGTCCTCGCGCTCGTCCGTGCAGCCGTAGTTCGGGTTGGAGTACGGGCCGCACTCGACCGTCGCCCGTGGCTTCGGCGTGCGGTTCAGGTCGGCGTACTTGCTCGCCATCATCTGGTCGAAGGCACTCTTCCAGGGCTGGGAGCCCGCATTGACCTTGCTGCGGGTGAAGTCCAACTGCGCCTTGGAGACGGTGACTCCGGGGTGCACGAAGGCGGTGGGGGCGGCGTCGGCGTGGCGGGCGGCAGGCCAGGCGATCATGCCCACGACAAGAGCGGAGGCGGTCGCGAGGAGTGCGGTACGGCGCATGGCGGGGGTCATCCGTTCTCGTATGTGAACGTGAAGCGCCTTTGTGAACAGACGCTTGAGCGGAGACCGTAGGTACAGACCAATGCGCCGTCAAGAGGTCACGCATACGAAAGAGGGCCGCACCCCCGTGGAGGAGGTGCGGCCCTTTCGATGTACGGCTAGCGGACCTCGGTGATCTCCGGGCCGCGCTGCAGCTGTCCCATGCCGCCGGAGAAGCGCGAGCCCTCCTCCTGCTGGACGCCCTCGGGGACCATCTGGGCGTCGTTCGGCAGCTTCAGGACGATCGGGTCGCGGGGCGCCATCGGGCCCTCGCCGCGGACCACGACCGTGTCCCGGAAGATCTGCTCGAGCAGACCGGCCGCCTGCGGCTGCACCGCGCCCTGGCCCGAGATCACACCGCGCAGGAACCAGCGCGGGCCGTCCACACCGACGAACCGCACGACCTGGAAGCCGCCCGTGCCGTCCGGCAGTTGCACCGGCACCTGGGCGCGCAGCTCCCAGCCCAGCGGGCCCTCGACCTCGTCGATGATCCCACCCTGCTGGGTGATGCCCGAGCCGATCTCCTCGCGCACCTCGCCCCAGATGCCCTCGCGCTTGGGAGCGGCGAAGGCCTGCAGCTGGATGGCGCTGTCGCGCAGTACGACGGTCGCCGCGACGATCGCGTCGCCCGCGACCTCGACCCGCAGCTCCATGCCGTCGACTCCCGGCACGAAGAGTCCGCCCAGGTCCACGCGGCCCTCGGCGGGGTCGCGCACCTCGGTGTCGTCCCAGGGCCCGTCGGGCCGCGGCTCGGGCTCGAGCCTCACGCGCTCGCGCTCGCCCTCTTCGTCGTCCGCCTCAGTGTCGACGTAGTCGACGACCTGCTCGGCCTCGCCGGCCGCGTCCTCGGCGGCACCCTTCTTCTTGCGACGTCCGAACACGTCACTGTCCTTCCCGGTCGGATACGACCGAAGCGTATCGATTCCCACCCGTAGTGCCGCCACTGGCGGCCTGACCGCTTGTGCTGTTCGTTCCGGCCACCGCCGCATGTCCTCCGGTGGACCCGAAGCCCCCTTCGGCCCGCGCCGAGCCGGGAAGCTCCGCGACCTCCTGGAAGCGGACCCTCTCGACCTGCTGGACGACCAGTTGGGCAATCCGGTCGAAGCGCTCGAACCGCACGGCCTCGCGCGGGTCGAGATTCACCAGGATCACCTTGATCTCCCCACGGTACCCGGCATCAACCGTCCCCGGGGCATTCACCAGGGCGACACCGCAGCGGGCGGCGAGCCCGGACCGCGGGTGCACGAAGGCCGCGTACCCCTCCGGGAGGGCGATCGACACCCCGGTGGGCAGCACGACCCGCTCGCCCGGCTTCAGTTCGCACGCCTCGGTGGTGCGCAGATCGGCGCCCGCGTCACCGGGATGCGCGTACGACGGAAGCGGTACGTCGGGGTCGACGCGCCGGATCTGTACGTTCACGGGGTCACGGCTCACGGGTTCACCTCGAAGGCGCGGGCGCGCCGGCGCTGGTCGGGGTCGCTCATGGCGGCCCGGATCTCCTCCGGGCGGCCGTTGTCGATGAAGTGGTCGACCTTCACCTCGATGAAGAGCGCATCGGCGCGGACGGCCACGGGGCCGTCCGGGCCGCCGATCCGTCCGGTGGCGGACGAGTAGATCTTGCGGCCCGCCACCGCCGTCACCTCGGCCTCCAGATACAGCACCGTCCCGACCGGTACGGGCCGCGCGAAGTCGGTCTCCAGGCGTCCCGTCACGGCGATCGTGCGCAGCAGCCAGTTCAGCGAGCCGAGGGTCTCGTCCAGGGCAGTGGCCAGTACGCCGCCGTGGGCCAGTCCGGGCGCCCCCTGGTGGGCGGGCTGGACGGTGAACTCGGCGGTGATGGTGACGCCCTCGCCGGCCCGCGCCGCCAGGTGCAGCCCGTGGGGCTGCTCGCCGCCGCATCCGAAACACTGTTCGTAGTGGGCACCGAGCAGCTCACCGGGCGCGGGAGCGTCAGGGTGCCGCACGGGTTTCACCGCGTCGGCGGGAGGCTGAAGAGCTGCGGAAGTACCACTCACAGCCGCAGACCTTACCCGCGCGTCGGCACTATCCGGACACCGTGCCAAGCTTGCCTGCATGCAGCTCTCCGCCACCCCGTACGAAGAACGCCTCACCGCCCCCCGCTCGTGGTGGCTGATCTCCTTCCTCGTGGGCGTCTCCTTCGCCCTGATCCTGCTGCCCTTCGGCACCCTGCCGATGCTCGGCGGCCTGGTCGGCGGCACGGCGGCGATGGCGGTCGCGGCGAGCTCGTACGGCTCGCTCCGCATCCGTGTGGTGGGCGGCTCGCTGATCGCGGGCGAGGCGAAGATCCCGGTCACGGCGCTGGGCGAGGCAGAGGTCCTGGACCCGGAGGAGGCGCGCGCCTGGCGCACGTACAAGGCCGACACCCGCGCCTTCCTGCTGCTGCGCGCCTACATCCCCACGGCCCTGCGCGTGGAGGTCACCGACCCCGAGGACCCGACGCCGTATCTGTACCTGTCGACGCGGGAGCCGGAGCGCCTGGCGGAGGCGCTGAGGACGGCCAGGGAGGCCGTGGCGTAGCGGCTCTCAGCCCGCTGAGCCGTCCCCCAGCTCCAGCGGCCGCTCCGGAGCTTCCAGGGGCGGGAGTTCGGGGAGCGCGTCCCAGGGCACCTGGATCTTTCTCAGGTCCTTGCGGATCCGCGCCGCCAGTTTCCTGGTGTCCCGGCGGTTCATGACCGCCCCTACGGCGGCCCCCACCATGAAGGGCATGAGGTTCGGCAGGTCGCGGACCATGCGTTTCATGATCTGCTGACGCAGTTCGCGCTTCATGGGGCCGTTCAGCGCGGAGCTCACGGTCGACGGCTTGGTCACGTCGATTCCACGCTCTCCCGACCAGGAGTTGAGATACGCGGTGCTGCGCTGCTTGAGGTTGCCGGGCGGGCGTACGCCGTAGACCTCGTGGAGTTCGGCGATCAGCTTCAGCTCGATCGCCGCGACCCCGGTGATCTCGGCGGCCAGTTCTGTCGGCATCGCGGGCGGTACGGGCAGCATCGCCGCCGCTCCGATCCCCGCTCCGACCGTCGATGTGGCGGCTGCCGCGCCTGCCACGAGCTTGTCCGCGAGCTGCTCGGGCCCCAGGCCCGGGAACTGCCTGCGGAGCGCCGCAAGGTCCCGTACGGGGATCCGCGGGGCGTTCTCGATGATCCGGTCGGCGACATACGCGAGGCCTGCCCTGGCCGCGCTGCCGCCCTTGCGGACGCCTTCCCTGGCCTTGTCACGGATCACCGCGGCCCGCCGTCTGACGACGGGCACAGGTGTCTGCGACGGGGCCGGGAGGTCAGCCCGGCCGACCGCCGGTTCGAGCGAGGCCGATCCCGTGGATCCTTTCGTGCCGGACGGGCCCCGCTCGTCGTCACGCGCGCCGTGAGGGCCGCCGGGCGGCCCTTCGTCCGCTCCCGGCAGGGGGGAGCGGCGCTTCCAAGGTGGGGTCGAGCCGGTCACGGCCGACCCGGCCTCAGTCGCAGTCGCGGCAGATCGGCTGACCGTTCTTCTCCCTGGCCAGCTGGCTGCGGTGGTGCACCAGGAAGCAGCTCATGCAGGTGAACTCGTCCTGCTGCTTGGGCAGCACCCGGACGGCCAGCTCCTCGTTGGAGAGGTCTGCGCCGGGCAGCTCCAGGCCTTCGGCGGCCTCGAACTCGTCGACGTCCACTGCGGACGTCGACTTGTCGTTCCGCCTGGCCTTCAGCTCTTCAAGGCTGTCCGAGTCGACGTCGTCGTCGGTCTTGCGTGGGGTGTCGTAATCCGTTGCCATGTCGCTCTCCCCCTCTGGGTGTCTGCGGTGTCTCCAGCGCACGTAACGCGTGAGAGGCCGGACTTGTGCCCGACCCGAGGCGGAGATTTTGCCTCACATCAAGGTCTGTTACTCAATCGACACCCAACCGGACCCCTCAAGAGTGATCGGCTTGGATGGCGAACGGGACCGTACACGGTCCCCATACCGCTCTTCAAAGGCGTCTCACCCTGTACTTCCCGTGATCAGGACACCCGAAAACCCGGATTTTCCCGGCTTTCCGGCAGTCCTCATGATCACGGAGAGTAGATGGCTGGAAAATCGCCCTTGTGATCGATCACACATGGGATGCGCCGTTCGGCGGCCAGAAAATTCCGCGCAAAGCGAACATCCCCGTGTGTCGGCGACATGATCTCAGATCGGAAGCGCGACGCGCATCACGAGTCCACCCCCCTCACGCGGCTGGGCCGAGATGTGCCCGCCATGGGCCCGGGCCACGGACCGGACGATGGAAAGACCGAGGCCGACGCCCTTGTCGCTGCCCGTTCGCTCCGTGCGCAGCCGCCGGAAGGGCTCGAAGAGATTGTCGATCTCGTACGCCGGCACCACCGGTCCGGTGTTCGACACGACCAGGACCGCCTGACCGTGCTGGACCTCGGTGGTGACCTCGACCCAACCGCCGTCCGGCACGTTGTACCGCACGGCGTTCTGCACGAGGTTCAGCGCGATCCGCTCCAGGAGCACGCCGTTGCCCTGCACGACCGCGGGCTTCTGCTCGCCGCGGATCACCACGCCCTTGGCGTCCGCCTCCGAGCGGACCTGGTCGACGGCCTGCTCGGCGACCTCGGCGAGGTCCACCGGTTTGCGCTCGACGATCTGGTTGTCGCTGCGGGCGAGCAGCAGCAGGCCCTCGACGAGCTGCTCGCTGCGCTCGTTGGTGGCCAGCAGCGTCTTGCCGAGCTGCTGCAGCTCCACCGGCGCGTTCGGGTCGGACAGGTGCACCTCGAGGAGCGTGCGGTTGATCGCGAGGGGTGTGCGCAGCTCGTGCGAGGCGTTGCCGACGAAGCGCTGCTGGGCGGTGAAGGCGCGCTGGAGGCGCTCCAGCATGTCGTCGAAGGTGTCGGCCAGTTCCTTGAGCTCGTCGTCCGGGCCGTCCAGCTCGATCCGGCGGGACAGGTCCGAGCCGGCCACCGCGCGCGCGGTGCGCAGGATCCGGCCGAGCGGAGACAGCACGCGGCCGGCCATCGCGTAGCCGAAGGCGAACGCGATCACGGCGAGGCCGAGCAGGGCCAGCAGCGAGCGGCTGAGCAGATCGTCCAGGGCGTGCTGGCGCTGGATGGCGTCGCAGTTCTTGAGGATCGTGTTGAACTCGCTCCTCGGCGCCGAGTTCAGGGCGGGGCAAGTGGTGCTGGTGATGTCGATGTTGGCGCCGGAGATCGAGAAGGACTGGCCGCTGCCCTCATGGAGGGCCTGGGCGGCCAGCAGGTAGATGATCGAAAGCAGCAGGATGCCGGCGATCAGGAACATGCCGCCGTACAGCAGCGTGAGCCGTATGCGGATGGTCGGGCGCAGCCAGGGGAACGGCGGCTCGGGTTTCCTGGGGTCCCAGGTGGGCTTGGGGGGTGCCGTGGGGAGAGCGGGTGTTGCGGCCATCGCGCATCAGATCCGGTAGCCGGAGCCGGGCACGGTGACGATGACGGGCGGCTCGCCCAGCTTGCGGCGCAAGGTCATGACGGTCACGCGCACGACATTCGTGAACGGGTCGGTGTTCTCGTCCCAGGCCTTCTCCAGGAGCTGTTCCGCGGAGACGACGGCGCCCTCGGAGCGCATCAGCACCTCCAGGACGGCGAACTCCTTGGGCGCGAGCTGGACCTCCTGGCCGTCGCGGAAGACCTCGCGGCGGTTGGGGTCGAGCTTGATGCCCGCACGCTCCAGGACCGGCGGCAGCGGCACACTGGTGCGCCGGCCGAGGGCACGCACGCGTGCGATGAGCTCGCTGAACGCGAAGGGCTTGGGGAGATAGTCGTCGGCGCCGATCTCCAGGCCCTCGACGCGGTCGCTGACGTCGCCGGAGGCCGTGAGCATCAGCACGCGCGTGGGCATGCCGAGTTCCACGATCTTGCGGCAGACGTCGTCGCCGTGCACCAGCGGGAGGTCGCGGTCGAGGACGACCACGTCGTAGTCGTTGACGCCGATGCGCTCCAGGGCGGCCGCACCGTCGTACACGACGTCGACGGCCATGGCCTCCCGGCGCAGTCCGGTGGCCACCGCATCGGCGAGCAGCTGCTCGTCCTCGACGACGAGTACGCGCACGTCGCTTGTCCTTCCTGTGTCCACCCGCGTAGCGCCTGACGGGCACACGTGGGCAGGGGTCTTCATGGGTGTGTGCCTCCATCCTGCCCTTTTCGGTCATAAGTCGGCTGTAAGACGGGTGGGCGGAGGATGAGGGCAGGATGAAGGACAGGTGTGAGACCCGGGAATGCCAGATTTTCTCGCCGCGTTGAGGTTTCCGTGGAAGGGAGCGGGGGGAGGACGGTTCATACCCCGCGATCACGCTCTGCTAGTGCCGCAGCACCATGCGGCACGGCGCAATCCGCTTTCCGCAGAGTGGGCGTGGGTGTCCGGCACCGTCGCCGCCCGGCGCGGGCAGTGCTGGGCACCTGCAGGAGACGTGATCGCCCCTTCCGAACGGCACACCCCCGTGCCACCGACCCACGACCCAGGACGAGGGGGCGCAGCATGGACGCATTCACCGCAGGACTTCTGCAGCGCATAAGGACGACCGAGTCCGACCTGACGCGGGCTCGCGACGAGGGCGACGACTTCCTCGTCGAGGTGGAACAGGCCGAGCTCGACGACCTGCGCCGCCTCGCCGCCGAGCACGGTGTGGAGGTCGGCGCATAGCGTCTGCGGCTGATCAGCGCGTACGTACGACAGCGGGCCCCCGGCGAATCCAGCGCCGGGGGCCCGCTGCGTTGTCGTACGACGGCGTTCACCTGCCGTTGGCCGCGATGCCGCCCGTGAGTACGGCCCTCAGTCGTGCCAGGCGCCGAAGTCGTCCAGAAGCCGCTGGAGGGGCTCGAAGACGCCCGGGGTGGCGGCGATCGCCAGATCGCGTGCGGGGCGCTCTCCGGGGCGTCCACCGGTCAGGGCGCCCGCTTCCCGGGCGATGAGGTCGCCCGCCGCGAGGTCCCACGGGTGCAGCCCGCGCTCGTAGTAGCCGTCGAGGCGGCCGGACGCGAGGTCGCACAGGTCGACGGCGGCCGAGCCGCTGCGCCGGATGTCGCGCAGCAGGGGGATCAGCTTCTGCGCGACCTCGGCCTGGTGGGTGCGGACCTCGGTGACGTAGTTGAAGCCCGTCGAGACCAGGGCCTGGTCGAGGGGCGGCGCGGGGCGGCAGGCCAGCTCGCGCTCGCCCTCCCAGGCGCCCGTGGCACGGGCTCCGCCGCCGCGGACCGCGTGGTACGTCTCCCCGCGCATCGGGGCCGCGACGACCCCGACGACGGTCTCGCCGTCCTGCTCGGCCGCGATGGAGACGGCCCAAGTGGGCAGCCCGTACAGGTAGTTGACCGTGCCGTCGAGCGGGTCGATCACCCAGCGGATCCCGCTGGTGCCCTCGGTGGAGGCGCCTTCCTCGCCGAGGAAGCCGTCGTCCGGGCGGTGCTCGGAGATCAGGTCCGTGATCAGCTTCTCCGCCGCGATGTCCATCTCGGTGACCACGTCGATCGGGCTCGACTTGGTCGCGGCGACCGCGAGGTCGGCCGGGCGGCCGTCCCGCAGCAGCTCCCCGGCGCGGCGGGCGGCCTCCTGGGCCAGTGCGAGCAGTTCCTGGTGCAGGGGGTCGGTCACGGGGCTCCTCACGCGTAGGGACTGTCGGCGCCCGCGGCGGCCGGGCGGGGGGCGCGGGCCGGGCAGCAGCCGATCGGGCACAGGTTGTGGCTCGCGCCGAGTGCACCCAGGGCGCAGGGCGTGGCCTCCTCGCCGCGCTCCACGGACGCGCGCTCGAGCACGAGGTCGCGGATCGCGGCGGCGAAGCGCGGGTCGGCGCCGACGGTGGCCGAGCGGCGCATCGGCAGGCCCAGCTCCTCGGCCTTCGCCTTCGCCTCCGTATCGAGGTCGTAGAGGACCTCCATGTGGTCGGAGACGAAGCCGATCGGGGCGATGACGACCGCCGGGACACCGGCCGCGTGCCGCTCCTCGAGGTGGTCGCAGATGTCGGGCTCGAGCCACGGGATGTGCGGGGCGCCGGAGCGTGACTGGTAGACGAGCTGCCAGGGGTGGTCGATGCCGGTGCGCTCGCGGACCGCGTCGGCGATCAGCTGAGCCACCTCCAGGTGCTGCTCGACGTACGCGCCGCCGTCGCCGTGGTCCTCGACCGGGCCGGAGGTGTCCGCGGACGCGGTCGGGATCGAGTGGGTCGAGAACGCGATGTGCGCGCCGTCCCGGGCGTCCTCGGGGAGGTCGGCCAGGGACTGCAGGACGCCCTCGATCATGGGCTCCACGAAGCCCTCGTGGTTGAAGTAGTGCCGGATCTTGTCGATCTTCGGCAGCTCCAGGCCCTCGGCCTGGAGCGCGGCGAGCGAGTCGGCGAGGTTCTCGCGGTACTGGCGGCAGCCCGAGTACGAGGCGTAGGCGCTGGTGGCGAGGACCAGGATGCGGCGGCGGCCGTCGGCGACCATCTCGCGCAGGGTGTCCGTCAGATAGGGCGCCCAGTTGCGGTTGCCCCAGTAGATCGGCAGGTCCAGGCCGTGGTCCGCGAAGTCCTTGCGGAGGGAGTCCAGCAGGGCACGGTTCTGGTCGTTGATGGGGCTGACCCCGCCGAACAGGAAGTAGTGCTGTCCGACTTCCTTCAGGCGTTCCTTGGGGATACCCCGCCCCCGCGTCACGTTCTCCAGGAACGGGACCACGTCGTCCGGGCCTTCCGGGCCGCCGAACGAGAGCAGGAGCAGGGCGTCGTAGGGGGTGGCATCGAGCGCGTCTGACATGGGTCGATCCTGCCACCCGGCGCTGACAGCCGGGAAACGGCGGGGTGACGAGCGGGGGCGAGCCGCTTTCCGGACATGTTCACCAGCCAAATCGGCTGGTGCATTAGGGTGACCTCGCTCGTAAGCTGTATCAGCCGCATTCGCACCTTACTGAGCCGTAGCCGCACCTTGCCGTAGTCAGCACCTTTCTGAGCCGTAGCCATCGGAGACCCCGTGCCCAGCCCCTACCGCGCCCTGTTCGCCGCCCCCGGCACCAAGGGCTTCTCCGCCGCGGGCCTCCTCGGCCGGATGCCGCTGTCGATGATGGGCATCGGCGTGGTCACGATGATCTCCCAGCTCACCGGGCGCTACGGGCTCGCGGGCGCCCTGTCGGCCACCATCGCGCTCGCGGCCGCGGCGATCGGGCCGCAGATCTCCCGGCTGGTGGACCAGCACGGGCAGCGCAGGGTGCTGCGGCCCGCGACGCTCGTCGCGCTCGCCTCGGCGGCCGGGCTGCTGCTGACCGCACACTTCGGGTGGCCGGACTGGCTGCTGTTCGTGTGCGCCGCCGGCATCGGCTCCGTGCCGAGCCTCGGCGCGATGATCCGCGCCCGCTGGGCGGCCCTGTACCGGGGCACTGAGCAACTGCACACCGCGTACTCCTTCGAGTCCGTGGTGGACGAGGTGTGCTTCATCTTCGGGCCGATCATCTCCATCGGCCTGTCCACGGCCTGGTTCCCGGAGGCGGGGCCGCTGCTCGCTGCCTGCTTCCTGGCGGCGGGCGTCTTCTGGCTGACCGCCCAGCGTTCCACCGAGCCCGAGCCCCACCCGCGCGAGAAGCACGGCGGCGGCACGGCACTGCGCGCGCGTGGCCTGCAGGTCCTGGTGGCCACCTTCGTGGCGACCGGGACGATCTTCGGGTCCGTCGACGTGGTCACCGTGGCCTTCGCCGACGAGCGGGGGCACAAGGCCGCCGCGAGCGTCGTGCTCGCGCTGTACGCGGCGGGTTCCTGCGTGGCGGGGGTCGTGTTCGGACTGCTGCACTTCAAGGGGGCGCCCGGGCGCCGCTGGCTGCTGGGCATATGCGCGATGGCCGTGAGTATGATCCCCCTCCTACTGGTCGGAAACTTGCCGTTTCTGGCCGTGGCGCTGTTCGCTGCGGGCCTGTCCATCGCTCCCACGATGATCACGACGATGTCCCTCATCGAAGAGCACGTACCACGCGCGCAGTTGACCGAGGGCATGACCTGGGTGAGCACCGGGCTCGCGGTCGGGGTCGCACTGGGCTCCTCGGTGGCCGGCTGGGTCATCGACGCGGCCGGCGCGCGTGCCGGGTACGGGGTTCCGGCGGTGTCCGGGGCCGTCGCGGTCACGGTCGGTTTCCTGGGGTACCGCCGGCTCAGCAGGCCGGCTCCGCGTCGGGGAGGCGTCGTTGAGCAGCACAGCGAGCGGGAAGAACGGCACGTGGCGTAACTGGGGCGGCAACGTCGCGTCCCGTCCCGCGCGGGAGGTCGCTCCGGCCTCCGTGGAGGAACTGTCCGCGGCCCTGCGGCAGGCGGCGGAGGACGGGCTGACGGTGAAGGCCGTCGGCACCGGGCACTCCTTCACGTCCATCGCCGCGACCGACGGTGTGTTGATCCGCCCTCAACTGTTGACCGGCATCCGCAAGATTGATCGCGACGCCATGACGGTCACGGTGGAGGCCGGCACCCCGCTCAAGAGGCTCAACTTGGCTCTGGCCCGCGAGGGTCTGTCGCTGACCAACATGGGCGACATCATGGAGCAGACGGTCTCGGGCGCCACCAGCACCGGCACACACGGCACCGGCCGCGAGTCGGCCTCGATCGCCGCCCAGATCAAGGGACTTGAGCTGGTCACGGCCGACGGGTCGGTGCTCGCCTGCTCCGAGAAGGAGAATCCGGACGTCTTCGCGGCCGCCCGGATCGGCCTCGGCGCCCTCGGCATCGTCACCGCGATCACCTTCGCCGTCGAGCCGATCTTCCTGCTCTCCGCGCGCGAGGAGCCGATGCCCTTCGACAGGGTGCTCGCCGAGTTCGACGAACTCTGGGCCGAGAACGAGCACTTCGAGTTCTACTGGTTCCCGCACACGGGCAGCACCAACACCAAGCGCAACAACCGCAGCGCGGGCCCGGAGAAACCGGTCGGCCAGATCGCGGGCTGGTTCGAGGACGAGTTCCTCTCCAACGGCGTCTTCCAGGTGGCCCAGTGGGTCGGCCGCGCGGCACCCGCGGCCGTCCCGACGATCGCCCAGATCTCCAGCAAGGCTCTGTCCGCGCGCACTTACACCGACATTCCGTACAAGGTCTTCACTTCGCCGCGCCGGGTGCGCTTCGTGGAGATGGAGTACGCCGTCCCGCGCGAGGCTCTCGCCGAGACGCTGCGCGAACTGAAGACGATGGTCGACCGCTCCGGACTGAGGATCAGCTTCCCCGTCGAGGTGCGCACGGCCCCCGCCGACGACATCGCACTGTCCACGGCATCGGGCCGCGACACCGCGTACATCGCCGTCCATATGTTCCGGGGGACGCCCTATCAGGCGTACTTCACCGCCGCCGAGCGCATCTTCACCGCCCATGAGGGCCGGCCGCACTGGGGCAAGGTGCACACGCGGGACGCCGAGTACTTCTCCGGGGTCTATCCCCGCTTCGGCGAGTTCACCGCGCTGCGGGACCGGCTCGATCCGGACCGGCGCTTCCAGAACGACTACCTGCGGCGGGTGTTGGGGGCGTAGCCATTGGTTCCGTTTCTGCCGATTCCGTGAAGTACGCCACGTTCAAGATCCCGGAAACCGTGCAACGGGCGGCCGAGTCCAGTCCGTTGCCAGAACTTGGGCGGCGCGCCAATCCACGCACGTGGCCCGAATGGAGTACTGTTGCGAGCCCTGGGTCCGGTCTCCCGCCAGGGCGTCCGTGACCTTCAAGGACCGCCGGGAGGGGGCTAGTTGCACAGGGTGACGGAGTTGGTCACTTAGCGTTGCGAATAGGTAACCGTGCCATAACGGCGATCCAGGGCCCGTGCCCGACACGCCGGGCAACTCGGCAAGGTTGTGGCAGGCTGCACCCGGGCAGGCCACACTCGACTAGCGGAAGCAGCGACGCACGTGACGTCGGCAGGCACCACCCGGGAGGTCCCCATGCCCGAACTGCGTGTCGTGGCCGTCTCGAATGACGGCACACGGCTGGTGCTGAAGGCTGCCGACGCAACGGAGTACACGCTTCCGATCGACGAACGGCTGCGCGCCGCCGTCCGCGGCGACCGGCCCCGCCTCGGCCAGATCGAGATCGAGGTGGAGAGCCATCTCCGCCCCCGTGACATCCAGGCGCGTATACGTGCCGGCGCCTCCGCGGAAGAGGTCGCCCAGCTCGCCGGTATCCCCGTCGACCGCGTACGCCGCTTCGAGGGCCCCGTGCTCGCGGAGCGCGCGTTCATGGCCGAGCGGGCCCGCAAGACGCCCGTCCGTCGGCCCGGTGAGAACGCCGGACCCCAGCTCGGCGAGGCCGTCCAGGAGCGACTGCTGCTGCGCGGCGCCGAGAAGGACACCGTGCAGTGGGACTCCTGGCGCCGCGACGACGGCACCTGGGAGGTCCTGCTGGTCTACCTGGTCGCGGGCGAACCGCACTCGGCGAGCTGGACGTACGACCCGCCCCGGCGGCTCGTCCAGGCCGTCGACGAGGAGGCGCGCTCGCTGATCGGCGAGTCCGAGGACCTCGCCGCGCCGGAGCCGAGCTTTCCGTTCGTCCCGCGCATCGCACGGCTGCCGCGCGACCGCCCGCTGGACCGTGCCCTCGACCGGCCGAGCCTGCCGACGCAGGCGTCCGAGCCCGCCGAGGAGAGCACGGGTGAACGGGACTCGCTGACCAGCCTGTTGGAGGCAGTACCGAGCTTCCGTGGCGACCTGGTGGTCCCGGAGCGTCCCACGGAGGCCGCTCCTCCGCCGCCACCGCCGGAGGAGCCCCCCGCCGCCGAACCCGAGGAAGAGGAGCCCCCGGCTCCCGCGGCCTCGGCCGGTTCCGCCTATGCGGACGTCCTCATGCCCCGCTCCGTCACCAGCCATCGCGACCGCCTCGTCGGCGCCACGGACCGCCAGGCCGAGGCCGACGGCGTCCGCCCGGGCCGCCGCGCCGCGGTCCCCAGCTGGGACGAGATCGTGTTCGGGACGCGGCGGAAGAAGCAGGAGTAGTCGGTCGTACGGCTGTACAGACAGCCGTACGAGGGTGAGGGCCGCGCCGGTTGGGCGCGGCCCTCACTCGTCCGGCGGGCTACTGCGGATCCGGCCCGACCGCCACCGGCCGCGACGGATCCGACGACCACTCCGACCACGAGCCCACGTACAGCGCCGCGTCGATCCCCGCGACGGCCAGGGCCAGCACCTCGTGCGCCCCGGAGACACCCGAGCCGCAGTACACGCCGACCTGCGAACCGTCGGCCGCGCCAAGTGCCTTGAACCGCTCGGCCAGTTCCTCCGCGGGCAGGAACCGGCCGTCGGCCCCCACGTTCTCGTTCGTGGGCGCCGACACCGCCCCGGGAATGTGCCCGCCGACCCGGTCGATCGGCTCCACCTCCCCGCGATACCGCTCCCCCGCCCGCGCATCGAACAGCACCCCGGCCCGCGCGAGCGCCGCCGCACCGTCGGCATCCAGCAGCCCCGCACCGCCCGGAACCGGCTCGAAGTCGCCCTCCGCCGCCGCGGGCGCCGACGTCTCCAGCGGCCCCTCCCACGACGGCAACCCACCGTCGAGGACCCGCACATCCGGGTGACCCGTCCAGCTCAGCAGCCACCAGGCACGGGCCGCGGCCCAGCCCTGCCCGCCGTCGTACACGATCACCGGCGTGCCGGCAAAGACGCCCGCCCGTCGCATCGCGGCGCCGAACACCTCGAGGCCGGGCAGCGGGTGGCGACCGCGATCGCCGGGCGCGGAGGCAAGCTCCGAGTCCAGGTCGACGTAGACGGCACCGGGAATGTGCCCGGCCGCGTACGCGGCGCGGCCGTCGAAGGGCGGCTCGCCGGCCGCCTTGGCCACACTGAGCTGCCAGCGGACATCGAGCAGTACGGGCGGGCGCGGCCCCGACAGGTCGCTCGCGAGTTCGGAAGCGGAGATGATGGCGTTCATGGCCACCATCCTTGCGTACGGGGTGGCCGCATCGTCCATGTCCGGCTACTCTGCTCCGCCGGACAGGCCCGATCACGAGGCGTACGGGTTCGGGCACATGCTGTACAGCCGATCGACATCCGTCGGCAATCGCACAGAAACGGACGACAAACCGCACACCGGGCATCCTCCTGGCATGCGGCGCGCCCGGAGCGCGCGGTCGCACCTGTGGTGCGAGCATCTGCACGGGGATCCGGAGAGCGGACGCGACACGGCCACCGCGAGGGGTCGAGGAGAGAGTGACGATGACCGAGGCACGGGGGTCGGCCGGCCCGAACGGCGAGACGCACGCTCGGCACGCGCCCGGCACGCCCTGCTGGGTGAGCCTGATGGTGCACGGTTTGGCCGCGACCCAGGACTTCTACGGTTCGCTGTTCGGCTGGGAGTTCCAGCCGGGCCCCCAGCAGCTCGGCCCGTACGCGCGGGCCCTGCTCGACGGCTACGAGGTGGCCGGCATCGGCCAGCTGCCGCCCGACCGCCATCTGCCGATTGCCTGGACGCCCTACCTCGCCTCGGACGACGTGGACCTGACCGCCGAGACCGTGCGGCTGTGCGGCGGCACGATCGGGGTGGGGCCCCTGGACGCCGCCGAGGCCGGCCGTCTCGCGATCGGATCGGACCCCTCCGGTGCCGTCTTCGGCATCTGGCAGGCGGCACAGCACCTCGGCACGGCCATCACGGGTGTGCCCGGCACCCCCGCCTGGAACGAGCTGCTGACCTTCGAGTCGGCGAGCGTGGCCAAGTTCTACGAGACGGTCTTCGGCTACGAGGAGGAGCCGGTCGTCTCCGCCGACTTCGACTATGTGACCCTGCACATCGAGGGCCGCCCGGTCGCCGGCATCCACGGCGTGGGCACCGCCCTGCCGCGCGACCGGGGCCCGCACTGGATCACGTACTTCGAAGTCGCCGACACGGACGAGGCGGTCGGCCGCCTCGCGGACCTCGGCGGCCATGTGCTCAAGTCCCCCAGGGACAGCGCGCACGGGCGCGTGGCCACGGTCGCCGACCCCGAGGGCGCCCGCTTCTCGCTGATCGAGAGCCCGCGATGAGGGCTCGGAAAGCCTTCTAAGCGGGCCGGGCGAAGTACGCTGCGGTTCGGCAGCGCCCTGAAGGGGCGCGGGGCCCCGCCGCGGCAGCGGCTGATGTCACGGCCGATATGCGGCTCCGCCGCGTGGGCGCGACCAGCCACGATGGCGCTGCAGACGGCCGACGGCACGTCGCGGCCTCGCGGCGGAGCCGCAATTCGGCACAGCCGGCGGAGCGCTTAGACCTGCGACACCGGCAGCACGTCCGGGGACAGCGCCGCCGAGCCGGACGTCGTCGCCGTCATACGGCGACGGTGGTGGCGGCGGCACAGGACCTCGTAGCCGACGGCCTCCGACTGGTTGACGTCGCCGACGACGACCTGCGCGCCCTCGACGACCATGGCACCGCCTATCGTCCGGGCGTTGTGCGTGGCGCGGGCGCCGCACCAGCACAGGGCCTCCACCTGGAGGACCTCGACGCGGTCGGCCAGCTCGACCAGGCGCTGGGAGCCGGGGAACAGCTTGCTGCGGAAGTCGGTCGTGATGCCGAAGGCGTAGACGTCTAGGCCCAGGTCGTCGACCACGCGCGCGAGTTGGTCTATCTGCTCCGGCGCCAGGAACTGCGCCTCGTCCGCGATGACGTAGTCCGCGCGGCCGCCCTGCGAGAGGTGGTCGACGAGGTAGGCGTAGAGGTCCTGTCCGTCCTCGACCTCCACCGCGTCCGTGACCAGGCCGAGGCGGGAGGAGAGCTTGCCCTCGCCCGCGCGGTCGTCGCGGGTGAAGATCATCCCTGCCAGGCCGCGCGCCGAGCGGTTGTGCTCGATCTGCAGAGCCAGCGTCCTTTTGCTTGGGAATCCCCCATTTCTGGAGGGCGCCGCCGAGATGAGATTGAGGGTCTTCATCCCGACGCGGCCGCAAAGGGGAGGACGGCCTTGACGACCGCGGTGGTGCGGGTGGTGCTGCAGCGCTACCCCACGCGGTCCTGCGTCACCAACGTCCTGGCCTCCCCATCAAGGTGCCGACGAGGCGAGATACGTACGCGTCCGCGCGACTCGGACCTGGTCCGCCGCGAATTCGAGCAGTGATCCGGGTGCGCTCGCCGAAAATCTCACGCCTCCGGCCTCGCGCGCAGACATCCGAATGTTCTTCTGTGCTGGTGCAGCCCATCCCGCGACGCGAAGTCCTGACACGGATTCGAACTGCAAATGAAACTCGAAGGCGTTGAAGGGTTTCTCCTGCCATTCCGGGCGAGGGTGTGACGGGAGGTGCGAGGTATCGAATCCCAGTGTCACGGAATCTGCGCGCTCGTCGAGATGGACGTAGAAGAGGGCGCATGCGCTCAGGTCTGGCGGGGAATCGTAGAGGCCCGCAATGAGTGCGGGCTCCGTGAGCAGTTGAACCCAGCTGTCAGCGTGCATAGAAGGTCTTTTCGTAGGTGCGGGGGATCGTCGAGAAGCGGCGTGCGTCGAGCTTGCTGAGGAACTGGTGGGGAGCCTCATCCGAACCATCGGGTGCAATGCGGAAACCGCTGATGTGACGGATGATGACGGACTCGTGGCTGCGAAATCCGAGTGTGACGCCAGGACCTTGGACGGACACATCCACCCTCCGCGGTTCTTCCGTCGTCAATGCGGTGAGCTGCACTGTCGCGGACGGATTCCACTCCTGCAGGATGAGGTGCTCGACCGCTGCAAAGTCAATGTGACACTGCACCACGTCGCACTCGGCCGCCGCCCATTCCTCGGGTGGGTGTTCGGGGAAGCTCGGAAGGTCGACGCGGAGTGTGAGCGCGGGTCCGCGCGCGTTGAGGTTGATGGAACGGAGGCGGAATTCGTCCAGGGTGGGGAAGTCGCCGTACAGCCGGCGAAGCGGCTCAGGGTCGGCTGGGATGAGTTGAACGGTCATAGTAGTAGTGCTCTTCGGCTCCGGGGACTTGCCCATTACGGGTGTCGTCTATCGGTCGTACGTGGACGTGCGCGGGTTGATGGCCAGGGGTTCCGGGTTCCTGGTGACCGAAGTGGTGGTCCTGGAAGACGATGAGGTCCTCGCCATTGGGGTGTTCGTATATCTCCTCGGTGTAGTAGATCGGTTGGTTGTTCTCGTCCATGAGGTGCTTCGCCCCTTGCCACTCCGGCGTCGTGGCCCTGACCCAGTCGTTTTGCTCCAATGGCACCGCACCGTCCGGAATTCCCGCATCTCTCAGCGCCTTGGCCTTGGCTTCTGCATAGGTACGCTTGGTGCCCGGGACATTATCAGGGTCGCATTCCTGGGGAGCGAGGCCGAGTGGGTCGCTCCAGACGTGCGGATTGTGCACGTATGACGCGGGGTTGGGAGCAGGCGCCAGGCCCAGGGGGTCGGGCGTGAGGTACCGAGCGGTGACGGGGTCGTAGATGCGGTGATGGTTGTAGTGAAGCCCCGTCTCGGCGTCGTGGTACTGCCCTGGGAAGCGAAGTGGGGTATGAGCCACCGCGCCGTTGCCCCAGGCAGTGGTTCCCCACAGCGTCGTGCGGGTGCGGGCCGCGAGCCGTCCGTGTTCGTCGATCAGCTCGGTGGGGGTGCCGACGACGTCGGTGACGATGGCGAAGAAACGCTCGTCGACTTCGGTCGTCGACAGCGGCTTTCGTTCGTACTGGGCCACGGGGCGTCGGCCGTCGTGGTCCCAGGTGAGGGTGACGCCTGTCGTGCTTTGAGTTTCCTCGCAGAGAGTGTTCCCGTCCCAAGCGAAATCGACCTGTTCCACGACGGCTGCGCTGTCGTCGAGGCGTTGCTTGGCCGTGCGTCGGCCGAGCGGGTCGTAGAGGTAGCGCCAGGTCGTGCCGTCGGGAGTGGTGACGGACGTGAGCTGGTCCTCTGCGTTGTAGCGGTAGCGCCAGATGTCGGGTTTGCGGGAAAGGCGGGTCTTCTGGCGCAGCACGGTGCGGCCGGCTGCGTCGTACTCGTAACGCAGGCCACCGGCGCGGTCGATGCGGGTCCCGGTGTAGGTGCGCTCGCCCTGGCCTTCAGGGGCGAGGACGTCGGGCCAGTTGGCGGCCGTCTGGTTGCCTGCGGCGTCGTAGGCGTAGGTCTCGCTCCAGTTGTGGGCGTTGACTGCGGTGACACGGCCGACTGCGTCCAGGGTGAAGTCCGAGGGGCCGTGCAACTGGTCGTCGATGCCAGTGAGATGGCCGTCGGCGCGGTACCGGTACGCGCGCGACTGAATGATGCCGGTGGCCGGCGCCGCGCTGGTCTGGCCGACGAGACGGCCGAGGGGGTCGTAGGCGAAGTCCATGGTCAAGCCGCCGTCGAAGGTGCGGCTCGTCTCGCGTCCCACGGCGTCGCGCGTGAACGTCACGGTTCGTCCACCGGTGACCAGCTGCACGCGGTTGCCGGAATGGTCGTAGGTCCATGAACTGTGCGCACCGGTGGGGGTGGTACGGGAGACCCTCCGGCCTATGGCGTCGTAACCGAAGGACATGACGCGGCCGTTGACCGCCTCGGTGAGCACGCGGCCGTGCTGATCGCGCCGTAGCTCCAGCCGGACATCGGGGCTCGCTGCCGCGGCGAGTTGATCCGTCGTGTCGTATGTGTACGTGGTGAGCGCGCCGTCGACGTCCTTCTGGACGATGCGCCCGAGCGCATCGCGTGTGAAACGGACGGTCTGCCCCACGGGGGTGGTGCGGGATGCCAGGCGCCCCGCGGCGTCGTGGCCATAGCGCATCACGCGCCCGTCGAAGTCCTCCTCGAGGGCCAGGCGTCCGTCGGCGTCGTAGGAGTATCTCCAGGTCTCTCCCAGGGGGTTGGTGACCTGGGTGAGCCGGAGTCGGGTGTCGTAGGCGAACTCGTGCCGTACGCCGTCCGGGCCGGTGCGCGCGGCGAGACGGTCGAAGTGGGTGTACTCGAAGCGGGTCACCTGGCCAAGGACATTGGTGTGCGTGCGCTGATTGCCCTCGCCGTCGTAGGTCCAGCATTCGGCATGACCGTCCGGGAAGATCCGGGTCTTGAGCTTGCCTTCGACGGTCCAGCGCAGATGAGTCGCCGCGCCCAGCGCGCTGGTCAGCGTGATCGGGCGGCCGAAGGCATCGCGTTCGTAACGGGTCGCTTTCCCCAGGGGATCGGTGATCTCGAGGGGCATCCCGGCTGCGTTGCACCGCACGTGCGAGGTACTGCCGTCCGGATGCGTCATCGCCGACACGTGGCCCTGCGGTGTGTACGCGTACGTGGTCGTGGCGCCGGTCGAAGAAGTCAGGGAGGTGCGGTTGCCGCGGCTGTCGTAGGTCTGCCGTATGGCTCGGCCGTCGAAGCCGGTGATCTGGACGGGCAGGCCGAGAGCGTTGTAGTCGATGTGGCTGCTGCGTCCGTCGGCTCGGTGGACGGTGACGAGCCGTCCTTCCTCGTCGTATGTGAAGGTCGTCGTGTGGCCGAGCGGGTCGGTGCATGACAGCAGGCGGTTGTAGCGGTCTCGCTCGAAGCGGGTCACCGCGCCCAGTGGACTGATCTCGGCGACTACTTGCGACGCGTCGTTGATCAGATAGCGCGTGGTGTTGCCTTGGGAGTCGGTGATCGCGGTGACGCGATGACCGGTTTCCGGATCGATCGCGTCGTAGGTGAACGTGGCGCTGAGGTGCCCTGCGATTCCTGACTGGTGTACGCAGCGGTGTCGTTCGTCGTAGGCGTAGGTGTAGCTGCTGCCGTTGCTGTCGGTCCACGACGTGATACGCCCCAGGGCATCGAGACCGAAGCGCATGGCACGCCCCTCGGAGTCGGCGACCTCGATGAGCTGACCTGCGCTGTTGTATGCGTACGCCTTGATGAGCTGGTCGCCGCCGTCCTCGGCGGCTCCCGCGAGGCACAGGCCTGTGATGCGGCCGTGGTCCGTGGTGATGTTCAGCTGGTAGCCGCCGCAGTGCCGGATCGCGAGGGGTGCACCGGTGGCCGGGTCGTGGTCGAAGGCGATCCAGTTGCCGTTGCGGTCGTCGAGCTGGTCGAGGAGCGCCAGCGACCCGTCGTGGTGGGTGAAGTACCAGATGCGGCCGGTGGCCGGGTCGGTGACGGTGTAGCCGTCCTCGGCCGCCTCCAGCGGCCAGCGCTCTCCCTCCACCGGCAGCGTTGCTGCCCCCGGTGCCGGGTGCGGGTAGGAGAGCAGGGAGCGGTCCTCCCGTACGAAGATCACGCCCAGGTCGTCGATCAGCAGGCGCTGGTCGAGGGTGGAGCACCAGGCGGGGCCGAACCAGCCGCCGGATCGGAAGGAGGACTCGAAGGTGCGGGTGAACACCAGCGGCAGCGTGCCGGGCAGCGCAATGTCCGTCTGGGACATGAGCATGCGGCCGGTGGCCATGTCGATCGGGTCGCCGTCGCAGACCTTCTCCTTGGCCGACTGGCCCTCGTGTCTCGGGTTGTCGTCGAGCGCGTCCCGGGCGCTGCGCCGGGCCTCGGAACCGGCGTTTTCCTCGACGCCCTCGCGAGCCCCGTTCTCCACCTGCTCGCGGCCCTGCCCGGCGCCGGACGCCCGCCCTGTGCCACTGGTGCCGGCGCGCGGAGCTGGCACGTCTTCCTTGCCGCCGCCCTTGAGGATCTTCTCCAGTTCGGAGGCGTGCTTGGCGTCGTTCTCGACGTGGTTCTGAGCGACCTTCTTCAGCCGTGTGCCGGTGTTGTGGTAGAGGTCCTTTACGGCCTTGCCGGCGTCCTCACCGATGGCCTTGCCCATTTTCCGGGCCCCGTCCTCCAGGGCCTGGACGATCCGGTTGCTCATTCGAAGCTCACCGTCGCGAGCTTGGTCCGGAACGTCTCCGCATGAGAGGCCACCGTCTCGGCATGGCCGCGCATCAGCTCCGCGTGCGCGTGCATCCGCTCGGGGTCGACCGAGAAGCCTTCGCCCACCGCCCCGGTGCTCCCGCCGCCGGCGGACACACCGAGCGCGGATTCGGTGGTCTGGAACACCAGCCCCGTCACGGCCTTCCCCACCACATCCACCAACGGGTTCATGGCGGCCTCGATCACCTGCCCGATGATGTACTGCTCCAGCTGCTGCTCAAGGAAGTCCATCAGCTTCTCTGCCGCCTCCACGACCAGCGCCTCGGCCGCCTCCGCGAGGCCCAGGGTCGCCACCGCCGCCGCCTGGTCCGCAACGAACGTGGCGGCCAGCACCACCAGTTCGGCGATCGCCTCGCCCTTCATGGCCACGATCACATCGGCCGCGACATCCAGGGCGGTGGCCACGGTGTGGCAGGCCTCGATCAGCTCGTTCATGTGGCTGTTGGACAGCTGCGCCCACTTCGCGAGCAGCGCCTCGTACGACGCCCCCTGGTACACCGCGCCAAGACGTTTGATCGTCGCGGTGGAGTCCTGGTGCGTGTCGTCCACGTTCTGCGCGAACTCCCGCACATGCGCGGCGAATTCACGGACCTTGTCCTCGTTGACGTTCGGCCAGTTCACCCCGATGAACTGGAGGAACGACACCACTTCCTCCGGCAGCTCGATTGCCATCCCGACCCCCGTCTGTCACATCTACGACAGCCCATCAGGTGTGCCGCCCATGAAGGGTTAACGGTCGGGCAAATGCGCGATCAAGTTGACGGCCTGGGCTGTCGGGCCCGCGATCAGGGCACCGGCGAAGGCGCCTATCCGGGGCGGAAGGTGACGTTCTGTCGGATTGACGGGTGCGAGTAGGGAGGCGGGCAATGCCTCCGTGACCATGGAGTTCTCTACGCCCTGTGACCAGCGACGCCCTGCACACCCATCCCGAGCACGCCCGCGAGGTCGTCGTACTCCGGAAGTCTGCGGTAGCAGCGGAACCGCAACTCCACCCACCGGGGCGCACCGACTCGCACTCGCCCAGCAGCGAAAGCGTCACCCTAAGCTGCTCGTCCGCCCATTTCCCGGCGTCGCCGTCGGCAGTCGGGAGCCGACGAGGCTCTTGTGCGGGGACAGCGACCAGTGCCCGCATGAGCGAGTCAGCACGGCTGTACGTCATCTCGGCCGTGCCGGCCGGGCCAGTTCGGCAACTGCTCGAGGTAGGTGTCGGTCGGCGTCCCCGTCCCGTCCAACCAGACGGCGGCCTGGTCGACGGCCGACGGCAGGTCGCCCATTGCGTCGGCCACGCGGTGAGCGTCCTCGGGCGTCAGATCCCGGACGCGACGCAGCAGGTGCTCCACGCTCTCTTCCCGCTCAAAGACATTGATGTCGACGGTGGCAGCGAGCCGACTCCAGTGCGGGTTCCGGGTGGTGACCAGGGTATGGCCGCCCTCGGGGACGTACGGGATCAGCTGCTGAGGGTCCTCCGCGGCGTCGTACACCAGGAGCCAACGGGCGTACGGCATCCCCCTGTTCAAGGAATCCAGGGCCTGCAGGGCGGCCGAGCCGGTGTCGGGGGCGCTCCGAACGTCGAGGCGATCGTCGAGCTCGGCCAGCGAGGCGGCCATCTGCTCGGCCTCCTCGGCGGGAACCCACCACACCAGGTCGTAGTCGGCCAGGAAGCGGTGCGCGTATTCGAGAGCGATCTGCGACTTGCCGACCCCTGTCGGCCCTTGCAGCACCAACGGCTTCGGCCCTCTTACGAGTTGGTCGCGCAACGCTTCCAGGATCGCGTCGCGGCCGGTGAAGAAGTGGTTGCGTACGGGAGCGTTCTGCACCGCAGGCACCGTGCCGGGAAAGCGGGGAGTCGGCGCTGCACCATCGTTCAGCAGACCGGGGCGGTCCAGAGCGCGCAGCAGTGCCGAAGCCGCGGTGCCCTCGTCCAACCGCATCAGATCCACAAGGTGGCTGTCCGGGAGCGGCTCCGGGAACCGAGCGTCGTCGACGCGAATCAGCACCGGTTGACGCCACACACCCGTGACGTCCCGGGCGTTGAGCGCCTCCCACTGAGCGCGCCCCGACGAGGAGCGCACATACGCCCCGGACAGCAGGACAACCGCCCGGCCACCGTCGCCGTCCGGTGGTGCGCCCCCCACCGGGTAGGCCCGAACACGGAAGCCCGACCTGAGCAGGACGCTCTCGGTCCAGTCCGCCCACATGCGGTCCTCGGGAACGTGCGCGAGCCATAGATCCGAGGGCGGGACGGGGCGGCGGCGCACGAACATGTCCCGCATGCGCCGTCGCGCTGCCTCCTCCATCGGTGGCAGGGCAGCGACCTCGCCGTCGGAGACCCAGGCGGTGAGACGTTCGAAGGCGCTGAGCAATGAGGTGCCCACGCCGGGCTCGTCGCCAAAGGTCGCCAGCGTCTCCTCATACGAGTAGTAGGGCCGGTACGGAATCTCCACCGAAGCCCAGTAGGAAGCCAGACCGGACCCCGTGAGCCCCTCCGGGTGGCCCTTGAACTTCAGCCGGGCGAGGGCTCGGCCGGCGTCGGCCCTGTCTTTCTCTCCCTCGTCGATGCGCATCGGCACGGGCAGGATCCAGATCCCGCGGTCTCCGTAGCGCTCACTGATCTCGCGAGCGACGGAAGCGGCGCCGTCTATGCTCTGGTCACTGAGGGTGAAGCAGTCCACCAGTACGTCGGGCAGGTGCACCGTGCAGATGTCCGCGGTGTCGCTGAGGCCGGTGCGGCTGTCGAGGAGAACGTAGTCGTAGTGCCGCTTCATCTCCTCGCGCATCGCGTCCAGGAAGAGACCGCCCCCGAGCCGCTCATAGAAGTTGTCCCAGTCGAAGGTGCTGACCATGGCCGAGTACTCGCGGCTCTGCCGACCTGCCGAGACGAAGTCGAGGGTTCCGCCGTCAGGGAATTCCCAGTTCAGGGAGACGGCATGGGTCCGGATCCGGGCGTAGGGCAGATGCCAGGCCCCGGAAGGCGCGGTCGGCTGCTCAGTGGCGGCCCACGCGTAGTCGGTGATCATGTCGATCACACCGGTGGTGGCGCCCAGCACCGCGCGGTCGAGGAAGGGGTGGAAGAAGCGGTGCAGGCCTGGCGCCTCCAGGTCCCAGTCCACCACGAGGACTCGCTTGCCGTTGGCGGCCAGAATCCAGGCGACGTTGGCCAGCGCCATCGTGCGGCCAGTACCACCCTTGTAGGAGTAGAACGTGACGATGCGTCCGTCACGGCCATCGGTCATCGCCGCTCCCTGCCATGCCGTGTCGGATTCGCATCACAGCCCGGGATCGGAGCACTCCCAGGCCTTTCAGACTAGCCGCTGACAGGCCTACATGCCCCGTTCCAGGGGCAGTTGATCCCTGTTGGCCTTATCCTCGCGGTGAGGTCGCGGACCGGGGGGCATCATGAAGATCTTTCTGAGCTGGTCCGGATCGGCCTCCCAGGGGTGCGCCGAACTGCTCGCCGCGTGGTTGCCCTACTTCAGCGACGAGCTCGAACCCTTCGTCTCCTCGGACAGCATCAGGAAGGGGGCACGCGGACTGACGGAACTCAAGGAGCAGCTCGACGAGAGTTCCTTCGGAATCGCGTGCATCACCCGGGCCAACATCGACGCCCCTTGGATCACCTTCGAATCGGGAGCCCTGTCGAAGGAGGTCGACGAGCGGAAGGGACAGGTCGTGCCATTCCTGCTCGAGGGCAGTCACAAGGACCTGGAGATGGCGGGCAGCCCGCTGCGCCAGTTCCAGTCGACGCGGGCGCACGACGAGGCGGATGTGCTCAAGATGGTCAAGACCATCAACGCGGTCCTGCGTGAGTCCGCCAACCGACACCCGGACGACACCCGGATCAAGAACCTGTTCCGCAAGGTGTGGCCGGAGCTGCGGGACGGCCTGGCCGCGATCGACCTCACGGCGGACAGCGCCGAGCAGGGTCCGCCGCGCAGATCGCCGGAGGAGATCCTGGAAGAGCTGAGTTCGCTGGTTCAGGAGCAGATCAACCGGATCACCGATCTGGAGCGGGCCGTGGACGCGCTGCGCAACGGCCAGGCCAACCCTCCCAGGAAACGGACCAGGTTCACCGGCGTCTACGACGAGTCGGTCCGCCTCGCTGATCCGGCGACCGACACGTCGGGCTTGGACGAGACGGAATGAGTCCGGCGATCAGGCACCGGCTGCGGATGCTGTTCGGCACCCGGCTCGGTCTGTCCACGGCGGGTCGAGCCTGCGCTGTGCAGTTCGGCCTGCTGTCGGGCGCGGCTCAGCTGTATCTCACGTTCTGGCCGGACAGCTCCCTGCCTCGCGGCGCGACCTTTATCGCCATCGCCTGCCTGGCCCTGGTCGGCGGCACCCTGCGGTCCTGGCCCCGGGATCGCATCAGCCACGAGTTCGTCCGTCCGGGATTCCGAGTCACCATCTCGGTGGGCGACTTGTTCGGCCAGCCGTGCCATCTCGTCATCGGCAGCAACGACGTGTTCGACACCGACACGCAGGACGACCTGCTGATCGTGCGCCGCAGCGTGCAGGGCCAGTTCCTGCACAGGGTTTACGCAGGCGACGTCGCCCGACTGGACGATGAACTCAATGCTGCGCTGCTCGGCACAGAGCCGGCTCGGGTGGAGGAGCGGGCGTCGAAACGTGCTGGAAAGCTCACCCGCTACCCCGTCGGCACGGTCGCCGTGCTCGGCTCGCCGGAACAGCGGTACTTCCTGATCGCCTACGGCACCATGGGCAACGACCTGACGGTCAGTTCAGGCCCGGACCAACTCTGGCGGGGACTGGGAGAACTGTGGCGGGCAGTGCATCTGCACGCCCGACGGGAGGCCGTGGCCATGCCGGTGATCGGATCGGACCTGGCCCGCATCGACAGCATGGACCACGGGAGCCTGGTCAAGCTGATCCTGCTGTCCTTCGTCACCAGGTCACGGCAGTCGGTCGTGTGCAAGGAGCTGACGATCCTGCTCCATCCGAGGGATTATGAGCGCGTCGACATGCTGGAGCTGGCCGCGTTTCTACGGACGCTCTGACCGCCGGCCCGTTGGGAGGGCTTCGTGTGAGCCAAGAACCGGACCGGGCGGACCGGCAGGCGCCGTATTTCTTTCTGAGCTACGCGCACACGCCATGGCACGACTCGTCTGCGGACCCTGACCACTGGGTCCACCAGTTGTTCCGGGACCTGTGCGACCACATCATGGCGCTGACAGACCACCCGGCGGGCCAGCCGATCGGCTTCATGGCCCGGGAGATGCGTATCGGAGAACGCTGGAGCGACCGCTTGTCGGAGGCACTCGCGACCTGCCAGGTGTTCGTCCCGCTCTACTCGCCGCGCTATTTCGTCAGCGACGTGTGCGGCAAGGAATGGTGGGCCTTCTCCCAGCGCCAGGAACAGCACCGGTTGTCGAGGGGCGCCGCCGGCCCTGCGATCGTGCCCGCGCTCTGGGTGCCGGTGCAGCCCGAACGGCTTCCCGGTGCGGCGGAGGTCCTGAGCCACGACCATGAGCGGTTCGGTCGGGACTACGCCGCAGAGGGTCTGTACGCCCTGATGAAACTGCGGATCTTCCGCGAGGAGTACGAGCGTGCCGTCTATCTGCTGGCCAAGGCGATCGTCGTCACAGCCCAGCAGAACCCGATCCCCACCGGGCAGCCGCTCGACTTCACCGATCTGCCCAGTGCCTTCGGGCGACGGTCCGGCTCGCGTCGGCTGCGCATCGTCGTGGCCGCACCCAACAGGCAGGAGCTGCCGCCGGGGCGCTCGTCCGACTGCTACGGGCCATCCGCCGTCGACTGGAATCCGTACCGGGTGAGTGATACGGACGCCAGCCGTCCACTCGCCGAGTTCGCCGCCGAGGAGGTGCGTCGGCTCGACTACCTGACGACGATCCAGTCGCTCGGCGAGGCGTCCGACGGCCTGCTCACCGAGCGGCCGCCGGACGGGCCGACACTGGTGCTGCTCGACAGATGGGCGCTGACCGACCCCGGGCAGCGGGAGCTGCTGGCCCGGGTGGATCAGGCAGCGCAACCGTGGGTCAGTGTGATCGTGCCATGGAACCGGTCCGACCCGGACAACACATCCTCCGGGCACGAACTGCAGACCGTCTTGGAGAAGACCCTCCCGCGCACCCTCCAACGCGGCCGAAGCGTCTCCCGGTCGGCCACGGGTGGGGTGCCGTCGCTGGAGGGATTCGCCGCCATCCTGCCGACCGTGATCCAGTGGGCGACGGCGCAGTTCATCCGGTACGCCCCCGTCCATCCGCCGGAGGGTCCCGCGATCGCCCGGCCCCGGCTGAGGGGACCCGTGCTGGGGGGACCCGTGGAGGAGGCGGCCGATGACCGCCGGGCGTGACGGGCAGATCATCACCTTCTATTCCCAGAAGGGCGGCACCGGGCGGACCATGGCGGTGGCGAACACCGCCTGGATCCTGGCCTCCAACGGCTACCGAGTACTGGCCTCGGACTGGGACATCGAGGCACCCGGGTTGCACCGCTACTTCCATCCGTTCCTCGACGCCGCAACCTCCGGCGCCACTACGGGCGTGCTCAACCTGTTCGCCGAATACGTCGCGGACTGGCACACCAGCACCGAGTCGGAGGCCGACCTGAGGCAGCGTCACGCCAGGGTGCTTCCGCATGCGGTCTCGATCAACTGGGTCTTCCCCAGCGGCGGAACCCTCGACTACATGCCCGCGGGGCGGCAGGACGGGGAGTACCTGACGCATCTGATGGACTTCAGCTGGCGGGAGTTCACCGATCTGTTCGGCGGCACCCGGTTCCTGGACGCGCTACGCCACGACATGAAGAGCCGTTACGACTACACGCTCATCGACAGCCGGTGCGGGGTGAGCGATCTGGTCGGCCTGTGCACCATCGACCTGCCGGACGTACTGGTGAACTGTTTCACGCTGAGCTCGCAGAGCATCGAGGGCGCCGCCGTCATGGCCCGGTCCATTGCCCGGGAGGCCCATCCGCGCTCGCTGCGCGTACTGCCGGTCGCCATGCGGGTCGGCGATGGCCGGGGCACGCGCTTGGCTGCCGCGCGGGAGCTGGTCCGCTCCTCCTTTCCACGTCTGCCTGCCGTCTGGGCCGGAATGGAGATCCCCCACCAGCCGGAATACGCCTACGAGGAGACACTCGCCACGTTTGGTGACCCACCGGACAGCCCGAACAGTCTGCTGACCGCCTTCGAGCAGCTGACGGACCGGATCACCGAAGGACGCGTGCGACGTTTCCCGGCCCTCGACGACGATCTGCGCCGACGTCACCTCGCCTTGTACGTCCGCCCGATGTCACCCGTCGCGACTCCCCTGAGGCTGTCGCATGCGCCTCAGGACCGGATGTGGGCGGAGTGGATCAACTCCCTGCTCACGCACTCCGGCTTCGAGGTGCTCGCCCCCGCCGTCGGCGCCACGCCGTCCACCCCCGGCAGAGCGCCTCGCACGGTGGCGCTGCTGTCGTCGTCCTTCCTCCGCTCACCACAGTCCCGCACGCTGTGGGAGAGCGTCGGCGACGCCGACCCCGGCGCACCGCGACAGCTGATCCCCTTCCGCATCGAATCCGTCACCCTGACGGCGCCGTTCAGCGACTACGACCCAGTCGACCTGACCTCCCTCGACGAGCCTCGAACGGCCGAAGCCGTCCTGCGCAGCCTCGGACTGCCCGGTGAAACGATCTCCCGGCCGCTGGCGCCTGCACGGCCCCGGTTTCCCGGCCATGCGCCGGCCGTCTGGGAGGCTCCGCCGCGCAATCCGCTGTTCGTGGGCCGCGATCGGCTGCTGGACCGGTTGCACGCCACACTCGACGTCAGCCGCCAGCGGGCCGTGGTCCTCCCCCGCGACGGGCTCGGCGCCGCCGGGCGCACTCAGCTCGCGGTGGAGTACTCCTACCGGTTTCAGGCGGCGTACGACCTGGTGTGGTGGATCCGCGCGGAGAGCCGCGAGTCGGTCCTGCTGTCGCTGGCGCAGCTGGCCGACCGCCTCGGAGTGCGCAACGGCACCGGCGTCCCCGAGGCGGCGCGCCGGGCCCTCGACGCGCTGGACAGGGGCACACCTCACGGCCGGTGGCTGCTGATCTACGGCAATGCGCGCAGCCCGGAGAGCCTGTCCGGACTACTGCCCGCCAGCATGCACGGACATGTGCTGGTGACCTCCCGGGACCGGGGATGGAGCGCGGCGATGGACACCGTGGAGGTCGGCGCGTTCACCCGGGAGCAGAGCATCGAGCTGCTCCGCAGACGGGTTCCGGCGCTGACCGTCGACGACGCCGACCGGATCGCGGCGGCGGTGGAGGACATGCCTCTCGCGGTCGCGCAGGCCGGGTCGTGGCTGACACAGACGACGGCTTCGGCGGAGCAGTATCTGCAGAAACTGGCCGAGCAAAGCGGCGCCTCCACCGCGCCCCCTTCGGACGGCCGCGCTCACCCCACGGCCGCCCTCAGTACCCGGGTGGCGCTGGCCACCTTGGGCGAACGTGCTCCCGCGGCGCTGCGACTGCTCGCCCTGTGCAGCCATCTCGCGCCGCTGCCTGTGCCGCTGCCCATGGTGCACAGCGAGGCGGCCCTACGCGTCCTGCGTCTGCACGACGGCACGCTGCACGAGCCGATGCTGCTGGGCCGGGTCGTGCAGGAGATCAGCAGACTCGGCCTGGCCGAGGTCGACCAGCCGGGTCACACCCTGAAAGTGCACCCTGTGGTGCAGAGCCTGGTATTGGCTGCTCTCCCCGCCCACGAGGTCGACGAGGTCCGCCACGAGGCGCACCAGTTGCTCAGCGCCGCAGGGCCGCGACGCGACGGCTCCGGCACCGAAGCGGACGATCGGGCCTTCGAAAAGCTGTGGCCCCACCTCGATCACTCCGGAGCCGAGGAGTGCCGGGACGACGACACCCGGGCCATCCTCATCGAGCGGCTGCGCCGTACTGCTCAGTGCGGCATGCCGGAGCAGGCTCTGGAACTCGGGCGTCGTCTCGACCGGAGCTGGACCCACGGCGGCAGGGGCGCCGACCACCAGGTGCTGTTGCTGCGCAGTCACCAGGCCGCGGCGCTGCGGGACCTGGGCTCGTACGCCGAAGCGTACGACCTGGACTCCGACACGCTCAGGCGGCAGCGAATGCTGCTGCCGGCGGGCCATGCGCACACGCTGATGACCGCGGCGGGCCTGGCGGAGGACCTGCGGATGCTGGGCCGGTTCGCCGAGGCGCTGGAACTGGCGCGGGAGGTTTCCGCCGGATTCCAGGAGTCGTTCGGCGAGGAACATCCGCAGGCGCTCACCACCTCCGAAGCCCTGGCCCGGTCGTTGCGTCTGGTGGGAGACTACGCGGCCGCGCGGGAGCGCAGCCTGGCCACCTGGCAAAGGCAGCGCGAAGTGCTGGGGCACGGGCACCCGTCGGCTCTGGTGTCAGCGCTGGGCCTCGCCCGCGACCTGCGCGAGGTAGGCGACTACGGCGGTTCCGTTCCCGTGCTGCGTTCCGCCCTGAAGGAGACGCGGGGCCAGGACACGCAAGGCGCGCTGCGTGCAACCGTCAGCCTCTCGGTGTCCCTGCGCCGCATGGGCGAGTGGGACGAAGCCCACGCACTCGCTCTGACCGCCGACAAGGGATACCGCGCCGCAGGGGAGGGGGACGATCCCGACCGGCTGGCCTGCGAAATCAACCTCGCGCTCGCGACGGCCAGGGCGGGTGACCTACCCGGTGCACGCACCGCCCTCAGCACACTCCAGCACCGCTTCGCTCAGGTCTGTGGTGCCGAGCACCCGGACACCGCCGTCTGCGAGCACAATCTCGCGGTCTGTTTGCGCGCGGCCGGGGAGACGGACAAGGCTCTGGCGGCGGCCGGCCGGACCGTGCAGTCGCTGGGCGAGCACCTCGGCGATGCTCATCCGTACACTCTCTGCGGCATGCTGACGCTGGCCAACGCCCTCGGTGATCTGGAGCAGTTCGGCAAGGCGGAGCACCTGTCACGGACCTGCGCCAAGGCATTGCGTGACCGTGTCGGGGACAACCACCCGGACACCCTGATCGCCGACCTGGGCCTGGCGGTCACCCTGCACTCGCTCGGGCGCACGGTGGAAGCCGGCCGGCTACGGAACCGAGCCCTGGCCACATTTGCCAAACGGTTCGGGGACGGACATGCATGGACGGTGGCGGCTCGGGGGTGGCAGCGCATCGATCGGGACCTGGAACCGCTTTTGCCTGCATAGCCACTGTCTACTGATCCGAAAACGGGAGGGTTCTGGGTACTTGACAGCCAACCAGGGGAGTGAACTGGCCGGGAACGCACGGCAGTTGTCATCGCGCAGGCAGAAGCATTGCTGATGTTGGCGGTGGCCGTCGGATGACGACAGGTGACGAAGCGTCAGGCCGTCCAGCCAGAATCCGGCCACGGACACGCGAACGGGGTCGACCCGATTTCGGGTCGACCCCGTTTGACCTGGCGGTTTGCCAATTCGCCGAATCCACGGTACTGCGTGGCCTATACATTGAAGTGGAACTCCACCACACCCGCGTCACACAGCAACCACCATGACCAGCACGACCGAGAACGTGTCCACTGACGTCCCTCCGACAGGAAATCAGGCGGAGGTGACAGGCAATACGTCCGGCGACAACGCCCCTGCATGGGCAGCGGCGCTCGTCATCCGCCTGCGGTGATGACGCCGGCACAGCACCTCATACCCCACCTCCGCCGCCGAGCCGGCCACATCCCCCACCACCACCTGCTCACCCTCGACCACCATCTCCCCAGCCAGGGTGCGCGCATTATGGGTGGCTCGTGCACCGCACCAGCACATCGCCTCGACCTGCAACGTCTCCACGCGGTCGGCAAGTTCGATCAAACGCTGCGAGCCAGGGAAGAGCTTGGTGCGGAAGTCCGTGGTAATGCCGAACGCGAAGACGTCCAAGTCAAGGTCGTCCACGATCCGGGCCAACTGGTCGATCTGCTCCGGCGCGAGGAACTGCGCCTCGTCCACGATCACGTAATCGACCTTGGCACCGTGCGACATCTGCTCCACCAGGTACCCGTACAGGTCCATGCCCGGAGCCGCCTCAACCGCGTCCGTGACCAAGCCCAAACGCGACGACAACTTACCCTCGCCGGCACGGTCATCTCGCGTGAAGATCACACCCTGCAGACCCCTGGCCGAACGGTTGTGCCCAATTTGAAGCGCCAAAGTCGACTTCCCGCAGTCCATGGTTCCGGAGAAGAACACCAGCTCGGGCATGGGGAGTTGAGCACCTTTCGGCGAAGAGGAGGGCAGTGGGGCTTCAGGAGCGTACTTCGAGGAGCGGGACCAGCTGCTCGGCAGGGGTCATCGAACCGTGGTTGCCGACCATCGCCGACTCCTTGGGCTCCCGCTCGGAGGCGATGATCAGGACGTCGTCGCGGGCGGCCGCGACCACGTCGCCGATGCGGGCGTGGACGCGCTCGTCGATGCGCGGTCCGAACCAGCCCGCCGCGATCGCCTCGTCCCGCGAGGCCACCCAGAACTGCTCGCCGAGCACCTCGCGCCAGACGGTGAGTACGTCGTTCTCGGCGCCCGGCACCGCGTACACGTGCCGGGCGCGGCCCTCGCCGCCGAGCAGGGCGACGCCGGCGCGCAGCTCCCAGTCCTCGTCGAAGTCGATCCGGTGCTGCTCGTCGAAGAGGATGTCGACCATGCCGTGGTCGGCGGTGACGTACAGCGCGGTGCGCGGCGGGAGTTGCTCGGCCAGGCGCTGGACGAGCCGGTCGACATGCATGAGCTGGCCGCGCCAGGTGTCCGACTCGACGCCGTAGCGGTGCCCGGCGCCGTCGAGCTCGGCGTAGTACGTGTAGACCAAGGAGCGGTCGCCGGCGGCCAGTTGCTCGGCCGCGAGGTCCATGCGGTCCTCGCCGGACAGCCGCCCGTGGAACCTTCCGCCACTGAGCGCGACCTTGGTCAACGGGGTGTTCTCGAAGGTGGGCGACGTCACCTGGGCCGCATGCACACCGGCCTGTTCGGCCAGCTGGAAGACCGTGGGATACGGCTGCCACGCGCGCGGAGACGTCCACGGCTGCCAGCGCAGCTGGTTCATCAGCTCGCCGGTCTCCGGGTTGCGCGCGGTGTAGCCGGGCAGGCCGTGCGCGCCGGGCGGCAGGCCGGTGCCGACGGAGGCGAGGGAGGTCGCGGTGGTCGCCGGGTAGCCGGTGGTCAGGGGGCGGCCGGTGCCGCCGCGCGAGGTACCCAGGAGCGAGGTCATGAAGGGGGCCTCGTCCGGGTGCGCCCGCAGCTGCTCCCAGCCGAGTCCGTCGATCAGGAACACGCAGTTCCGGTCGGCGGGGGTCAGCTCGGTGATCGCGGCGGTCATGCCCGGTACGGCCATGCCGGCGGCCAGCGTGGGCAGCAGGTCGGCGAGGGAGCCGCTGCCGTATTCGGGCAGCGGCGCGGAGTCGACGGCGAGGGGTTCGGGGTGCGTGTCCCAGGGTGCGGGCTGAGACATCAGCGGGCGACGTCCGCGGTCGCCTCGGAGAGCGACTGGGCGAAGGCGAGCGCCTGGCGCACCGTCTCCGGTCCGTCCCCGGCCTCGCTGACGCGCAGGCTGAGGTCGTCCGCCGTGGAGCTGCCCGTGTACCCGTGGTCGGCCTCGCAGTTGGGATCGCCGCAGGCCGCGGGCTCGAGGTCGATGCGGGAGACGGCGCCCCAGCCGATGGTGAGGACGACCTCGCGGGGCGGGGTGCCCGGCTGGTACTGCTCCGGGTTGGCGACCACGCGGCTGACCACGACCGAGGAGATCCGGCCGATCTTCACGGACTCCGTCGAGGTCGTGGCGTACGGCGTCGGGGAGGTGGTGTCCGCCGCCTGCTCGTCGGTGTGGCTGACGATGAAGCGGTTGCCGGTGAGGACGAGCACCGTGACGTGCCGCCGCACCTCGTTCGCGTCGAACGTGGTCTCCTGGTGGACCAGGTACGACCGGATGGGCTCGCCGCCCACGGCGGCCTCCACCGCCTCGGCCACGAGGGCCGGGTAGTAGCCGCTGCGCTCGATCGCCGCGCGCAGCCCCTGGGTCGTCGTACTGGTCTTGGCCATGACGTCCATCCTACGGGGGTGCACTGACTGCGAGGCACCGGTCATGGCTGTCTCCGTGCCCGTCTCAGTAGACGGGAAGCGTGCGCGGGCCGAGGTCGTCGCGGGCGGGGGGTGGCGCGAGGCGGACGGACGCGCCGAGGACCGTCAGACCGCGGGGTGCGACGACGACCGGCTCCAGGGTCACCGCGACGACCTCGGGGTGGTCGTCGACCAGCCTGGACACCCTCAGCAGCAGCTCTTCCAGCGCGGGGGTGTCGACCGGGGTCGAGCCCCGCCAGCCGAACAGGAGCGGCGCCGTCCGGATCGACCGGACCAGCGAGGCCGCCTCCCGGTCGGTGACCGGGACCAGCCGGTGCGCCATGTCGCCGAGCAGCTGTGAGGCGGCTCCCGCGAGCCCGAACGACAGGACGGCTCCGGCCGCCGGGTCGATGACGGCCCGTACGACCGTGTCCACACCGCGTGGTGCCATCGCCTGCACCACCGGCCTCAGCTCCTCCGGCTTCCCGAACAGCTCGGTCAACTCGGCGTACGCCCGACGCAGTTGCTCCTCGTCCGCGAGATCCAGTCGTACGCCGCCCAGGTCGGCGCGGTGGCGCAGGTGCGGGGCGGTGGCCTTGAGGGCGACGGGGTAACCGAGGGTCCCGGCGGCCCGGACGGCGTCGTCCGGGGTGAACGCGGGCACCGCCCTGCGCACGGGGATGCCGTACCGCCCGAGCAGCTCGCACGTCTCCTCGGTGCCGAGCGTGAGCCCCTGGCCGCGCGCGAGCATCCCGTCGATGAGCCGGGCGGCTCCCTTCTCGTCGATGTCCTCGTACTCGGGCACCTTGCCGGGATCGGCGCTGTCGCGCCGCCACTGCGCGTACTTCACGGCTTCGCCGAGGGCACGGACGGCGCGCTCGGCGGCGGGGTAGGCGGGGATGAGGCGGGAGCAGGTGGCGGGGGCGGCGGGTTCCTGTGCCCGTACCGGAGGGGGTAGTTGTTGCGACGGGCGGAGCCTGCGGGGGCCGGCCGCCGCGGTGTCCGGCTGCGGTGCGGTGCTCGCGGCGGCCGACAACGCCTCCGCGAGTCCTCCGAGCTCCACGTGCACCACCAGTACAGGCTTGCCCGGAACGGCCTCCGCGGCGGACCGCAGGGCCTCCGCCAATTCGGCATCCTCTGGCGACCCCTCCCCGATCGCCGGGATCGCGGTCACCACCACCGCATCGCACGCGTCGTCCCCCAGCGCCCGCAGCAGCGCCGCATGGAAGTCCTCCGCCGAGGCCCCCGTGGTCAGGTCCAGCGGCCTCAGCGGCCGGAGCCCCTCGGAGAGGCATGCGTCGTACGTCAGCAGCCCGAGGGACTCGGAGTTCCCCAGGATCGCCACGCGCGGCCCGGTCGGCAGCGGCTGCCGTGCGAGCAGCAGGCCCGCGTCGACCAGTTCGGTGATCGTGTCCACTCGGATCACCCCGGCCTGCCTGAGCAGCGCGGACACCGTCGCATGCGGCAGCCGTGTGGCCCGTACGGCATGTCCCTGCGGGGCGGAACCGGCGCCCTGGACCACGACCAGCGGCTTCGCGGCCGCCGTCCGCCGCGCGAGGCGGGTGAACTTGCGCGGGTTGCCGATGGACTCCAGGTACATGAGGACGACATCGGTGTCCGGGTCGTCGTACCAGTACTGGATGACGTCGTTGCCGGACACGTCCGCGCGGTTGCCGGACGACACGAAGGTGGACACGCCGGTGACTCCGGTGACTCCGCCGCCGCGTCGTTGCAGCCGGGACAGCAGCGCGATGCCGATGGCGCCGGACTGGGCGAACAGGCCGATCCGGCCGGGGCGGGGCATTTCGGGGGCGAGGGAGGCGTTCAGCCTTACGTCGGGGGACGTGTTGATGATCCCGAAGGCGTTCGGCCCGATGATCCGCATGCCGTACGTGCGCGCGTGCCGCACGAGTTCGCGCTGGCGCTCGCGACCCTCGGGCCCGCTCTCGGCGTACCCGGCGGAAACGACGACGAGCCCCTGCACGCCGTGCTCACCGCACTCGGTGACGGCCTCGGGGACATGCTCGGCCGGCACGGCGACGACCGCGAGGTCGACGGGCCCGTCGATGTCCCGGACGGAGCGGTGGGCGGGGACGCCGTCGAGTTCCTTGAGGTCTTCGGGGAGCGCCTTGTTCACGGCGTACAGCGACCCTGTGAAGCCGGCGTCACGGATGTTGTCGAGGATGCTGCGGCCCACGCCGCCGGGGGTGCGGCCGGTGCCGACGACGGCGACGGAGCCGGGCACGAGCAGCCGCCGTACGGACCGCCCCTCGGCGCGCTGCTCACGCGCGCGTTGGACGGCGAGTGAGCGGTCGGTGGGTTCGAGGTCGAACTCCAGGCGTACGACGCCGTCCTCGAAGCTGCGCTTCTGGGTGTACCCGGCGTCCGTGAACACCTTGATCATCTTGGTGTTGGCGGGCAGCACCTCGGCGGCGAAGCGGCGGATGCCGCGCTCCCGGGCGACCGCGCCGATGTGTTCGAGGAGGGCGGAGGCGACGCCGCGTCCCTGGTGGGCGTCCTGGACGAGGAAGGCGACCTCGGCCTCGTCGGCCGGAGCTGACGCGGGCATGCCATCAGCGCCGATGCGGTCATAGCGTACGGTGGCGATGAACTCGCCGCCGACAGTGGCCGCGAGTCCCACCCGGTCCACAAAGTCGTGGTGCGTGAAGCGGTGGACGTCCTTGGCGGACAGACGAGGGTAGGGCGCGAAGAAGCGGTAGTACTTCGACTCGTCCGACACCTGCTCGTAGAAGCTGACCAGGCGCTCGGCGTCATCAACGGTGATGGGGCGGATGCGCGCGGTGCCGCCGTCGCGCAGCACCACGTCGGCCTCCCAGTGGGCGGGGTACTCGTGCCGGTCCGGCGAGGTCTGCATGGGCCCCAGAGTACGGCTCGCGTCCGACAACGGCGCGGGGCAGTCTGTGGAGAACACGGCAGTCCGTTGAGAAGTGAACAAGGACGGAAGTCGGGCCGAGGCCGCGGTCCGACTGCCCACCCCGGACGGGACGAAGAACCGCTCCGGAGACGCTTCACGTTGTGGGAAACTGGTCTAGACAACCCTGAGACTCTGAAGGGCAGCATCACATGGCTGAGCGCCGCGTCAACGTCGGCTGGGCCGAGGGCCTCCACGCCCGCCCCGCTTCCATCTTCGTCCGGGCCGCCACGGCCGCAGGTATCCCGGTGACGATCGCCAAGGCCGACGGCAACCCCGTCAACGCGGCCTCCATGCTGGCCGTTCTCGGCCTGGGCGCCCAGGGCGGCGAGGAGATCGTCCTCGCCTCCGAGGCCGAGGGTGCGGACGTCGCCCTCGACCGCCTGGCGAAGCTGGTCTCCGAGGGGCTCGAGGAGCTCCCCGAGACCGTCTGAGCGCCACCCGCACCGAACGGCGGAGCCGCGTCACCTTTTCCGGGTGGCGCGGCTCCGCCGTTTTTCGCCGTACCGCCATTGCGGCTTCGTTCCGACGCCATTACCGCAGGCATAATCAGCACGCCCACCCGGGCATGCGAACGGCGCGCGAGCGGAAATTCCCGGCGCGCCAGAAAAAGAGCAGCGGAAATACTCCTCCGCCGAATATCTCCTCTTTGTATACGGCGCCCGTGTTAATGCCGCAGGCCCGTCATGTTTACGGGATGTTGCGAGTTCCTCACACCGTTTGCCCGCTCCGGGGCGCCGAAGCGCAGCCGGTGCGCCGCGCTCGAGCGCTCGGTGTGCAGCGTCGTGACCGCCCGCGCGCGCTCGCTGTCACCACGGGCCACGGCGTCGACGATCGCGCCGTGCTCCGCCCAGGACTCCACGGGGTTGGCCGGTGCCTCCACGGCGTACATCCAGGCGATCTTGTGCCGCAGCTGGGTCAGCATCGAGGTCAGCGCGGGGCTGCCGGAGGCCTGGGCGAGCGTCTCGTGGAACCAGCCTCCCAGGGAGCGCAGATCCTCGCTGTTGCCCCTCCTGGCCCGCTCCTGGCCCAGTCTGACCAGGCCGCGCAGGACCTTGAGGTGGGCATCGGTGCGCCGCTGGGCGGCCCGGGAGGCGCCGAGCGGCTCCAGGAGCATCCGCATCTCCAGCAGGTCGGCGGCCTCCTGCTCGGTCGGTTCCGCGACGCACGCGCCCGCGTGCCGCCGGGTCACCACGAAGCCCTCGGCCTCCAGGGTGCGCAGCGCCTCGCGGACGGGCACGCGCGAGACGCCGTAGCGGCGCGCGAGGAGTTCCTCGGTGAGCCGGCTGCCGCGCTCGTAGACACCGGCGACGATGTCGTCCCGGATCGCCGTGCACACCGAGTGCGCCGGAATACGCATGACCGACCTCCGACTTAATCCCCGTGAAACGTCGATGATTGACGTGTATCGGTGACTCTATTGCACGGAGCCGGAATTTCCGACGGCGGGCCGGAATCCATGGATATTTTTTGGACAGCAGGGCGACAGAAACGCCAAAAGCCCCGGCCGGGGAGCCGGGGCCTCAGGAGATCTTGCGATCCGTCGTCAGACGTTCACGCCGTGCGAGCGCAGGTAGGCGACGGGGTCGATGTCCGAGCCGTACTCGGGGGTCGTACGGGCCTCGAAGTGCAGGTGCGGTCCGGTGGTGTTGCCGGTCGCGCCCGAGAGGCCTATCTGCTGGCCCGGGGTGACGGTCTGGCCCACCGAGACGCCGATGGACGACAGATGGCCGTACTGGGTGTACGTGCCGTCGTTCATCTTGATCACGATCTGGTTGCCGTAGGCGCCGCCCCAGCCGGTCTCGACGACGGTGCCGGAGCCGACCGCGTGGACGGTCGTGCCGCTCGCGGCGTGGAAGTCGATGCCGGTGTGGCTGCCGGAGGACCACAGGGAGCTGCTGGCCTTGTAGCCCGTCGAGACATACGAGTTGGATATCGGCGCGACGAACATGTTGAGGCGCTTGCGCTCGGCCTCGCGGGCGGCGCGCTCCTTGGCCTCGCGCTCCGCCTTGGCCTTCGCGGCGGCCTTCTCTCGCGCCGCCTCCGCGGCCGCCTTCTTGAGCGCGGCCTCCTCGGCGGCCTGCTTCTGGGCGTCGGCCTGGGCGTCGATCCTGTCGGCGATCGTGTCGCCGATGGTGATGACGGGGGTGAGGCCGGTCTGCTCAGCGGAGGTGTCGGCGGCGAGCGCGGGGGCTGCCAGGGTGCCGATGACGCCGGTGGTGGCGAGGGCCGCGATCCCGGTGGCGCGGGTGGTGTTGCGGTGCATCCGCGTGGGACGGCGGTGCTTCCCGGTGGCGCGCGTGAACGCCATGTAGTGGCTGGTCCTTTCCTTCCCTCTCGCCTACCGGGTTAGCTGACGGGTTCGGAGCAGGAAGGTCTCCTACGGACCCCCTCGCTGCACGCGCGGGCGTCCGATTCACCCCAGGGACTGCGGTGGGTCCCCGGCTCCCCTGGCTCGCGCCGTACGGGGACTCGGCGATGGCTGTCCGGTGCCGCGGATGCGGCGCGGTGCCTGACGGACAGCCCGGACGACGCTAAGCGGGGCCGCTTTCAATCCCCAAACGGATCACGCCTTTTGTAGCGCATGCCACAGGGCAGACAGGCAACCTCTCCCTCAATTCGGACATTAAGGGGCCCTGGTGACTCATCAGTCACCAGGGCCCCTGCGCGCGCGTGCCGCTGACCGAGCCTCTACTCGGCCGTCACGACGCTGACTTCGCCGATCCCGAGGGCTTGGACGGGCTCCTTGATCTCGGCCGCGTCACCGACGAGAACCGTCACCAGACGGTCCACCGGGAAGGCGCTCACGGCCGCCGCGGTGGCCTCCACGGTGCCGGTCGCGGCGAGCTGCTGGTACAGCGTCCCCTGGTAGTCATCCGGCAGGTGCTGCTCGACCTGGTCGGCCAGCGTGCTCGCCACGGCCGCCGCGGTCTCGTACTTGAGCGGCGCCACCCCGACGAGGTTCTGTACGGCGACGTCGCGCTCGGCGTCGGTGAGGCCGCCCTCGGCGAGCGTGCGCAGCACCGTCCACAGGTCCTGCAGCGCCGGGCCGGTGTTCGGGGTGTCGACGGAACCGCTGATCGCGAGCATCGCGGCACCGGAGCCGTCCGGGGCGGACCTGAGGACCTGGCCGAACGCGCGCACACCGTAGGTGTAGCCCTTCTCCTCGCGCAGGACGCGGTCCAGGCGCGAGGTGAGGGTGCCGCCGAGGCAGTACGTGCCGAGCACCTGAGCGGGCCACACGCGGTCGTGCCGGTCGGCGCCGACGCGGCCGATGAGCAGCTGCGTCTGGACGGCTCCGGGACGGTCCACGATGATCACGCGCCCGGTGTCGTCGGCGGTCACCGGCGGCACGGGGCGGGGCTCGGCCGAGGAACCCGTCCAGGCGCCCAGGGTGTCGCCGAGCAGCCCGTCCAGGTCGATGCCGGTGAGGTCGCCGACGACGACGGCGGTGGCCGTGGCGGGCCGGACATGGCGGTCGTAGAAGGCACGTACGGCCGCCGCGTCGATCTTCTCGACCGTCTCCTCGGTGCCCTGGCGCGGGCGCGACATGCGCGAGGTCGCCGGGAACAGCTCCTTGGAGAGCTCCTTGGCGGCGCGGCGCGAGGGGTTGGCCAGCTCGTGCGGGATCTCGTCGAGGCGGTTGCGGACCAGCCGCTCGACCTCGCTGTCGGCGAACGCGGGCGCCCTGAGGGCGTCGGCGAGCAGGCCGAGCGCCTTGGCCAGGCGGGAGGCCGGGACCTCCAGGCTCAGGCGTACGCCCGGGTGGTCGGCGTGCGAGTCGAGGGTGGCGCCGCAGCGCTCCAGCTCGGCGGCGAACTCCTCGGCGGAGTGCTTGTCGGTGCCCTCCGAGAAGGCCCGCGCCATGATCGTGGCGACGCCTTCGAAGCCGGCCGGCTCGGCCTCCAGGGGCGCGTCCAGGAGTACCTCGACGGCGACGACCTGCTGTCCGGGGCGGTGGCAGCGCAGCACGGTCAGGCCGTTGTCGAGCGCGCCGCGCTGCGGGGCCGGGAAGGCCCAGGGCCTGGCCTCGCCCGCCTGGGGCTGCGGGTGGAACTGCATCGTGGCGAGCTCGCTCACTTGGCCGCCTCCTCGTTCTGGTTGGTGGCTTCCACCGTGGCTTCGGACTCGGGGTCTTCGGGGAAGTCCTCGTCCTGGGTGTGCTCCGCGGACTCGGCCGAGAGCGGCTCGTAGACGAGCACCGCGCGGTTGTCGGGCCGCAGGCGGGCCTTGGCGACCTCCTTGACCTCCTCGGCCGTCACCTCCAGGACGCGCTGGACGGCGGTGAGGGCGAGCTGCGGGTCGCCGAACAGGACGGCGAACCGGCACAGTTCGTCGGCGCGGCCCGCGACCGTGCCGAGCCGGTCCAGCCACTCGCGCTCCAACTGGGCCTGGGCGCGCTCCATTTCCTCGGCCGTGGGGCCCTCCGCGGCGAACCGGGCGAGCTCCTCGTCGATGGCGGTCTCGATGACCGGCACCTCGACGTCACCGGAGGTCTTCACGTCCAGCCAGCCCAGGGAGGGCGCTCCGGCGAGGCGCAGCAGGCCGAATCCGGCCGCGACGGCCGTACGGTCGCGCCGTACAAGCCGGTTGTAGAGGCGGGAGGACTCGCCGCCGCCGAGGACGGTGAGCGCCAGGTCGGCGGCGTCCGCCTCGCGCGTGCCGTCGTGCGGCAGCCGGTATGCCGCCATCAGGGCGCGCGCCGGGACCTCCTCCTCGATGACCTCGCGCAGCTGCTCACCGATGATCTCGGGCAGCGAGCCGTCGCGGGGCGCCGGCTTCCCGTCGTGCGCGGCGATGGACCCGAAGTACTTCTCGATCCAGGCGAGCGTCTGCTCCGGGTCGATGTCGCCGACCACCGAAAGGACGGCGTTGCCCGGCGCGTAGTACGTGCGGAAGAACGTGCGCGCGTCCTCCAGGGTCGCCGCGTCCAGGTCGGCCATCGAGCCGATCGGCGTGTGGTGGTAGGGGTGGCCCTCCGGGTAGGCGAGGGCGGTCAGCCGCTCGAACGCCGTGCCGTACGGCACGTTGTCGTAGCGCTGCCTGCGCTCGTTCTTGACGACGTCCCGCTGGTTCTCCATGGACTCGTCGTCGAGGGCGGCGAGCAGGGAGCCCATGCGGTCGGCCTCCAGCCAGAGAGCGAGCTCCAACTGGTGGGCGGGCATGGTCTCGAAGTAGTTGGTGCGCTCGAAGCTGGTGGTGCCGTTGAGCGAGCCGCCGGCCCCCTGGACCAGCTCGAAGTGCCCGTTGCCCTTGACCTGCCCGGAGCCCTGGAACATCAGGTGCTCGAAAAGGTGAGCCAGGCCGGTACGTCCCTTGACTTCGTGGCGCGAGCCGACGTCGTACCAGAGGCACACCGCCGCGACCGGGGTCAGGTGATCCTCGGAGAGCACCACGCGCAGGCCGTTGGCCAGGCGGTGCTCGGTCGCTGTCAGGCCCCCGGTGCCTGCCTGGTCTGTGGCCGTGTGACCCATGGGCATGTACGTCCCTTCGATCGCGGATGCGGTGGTTGAAACCGCGGTTTTCCTGCCGGTCCTGCCACTGTATGCAAGCGTGCAGATCATCGGCGAAGTTCCCGGACGACGTACGCCCACAGCGGATCGCGTAGCCTGCGTCCACGCCTGGCGGGAGGGCCGACGTCAGGTCCTCGTCCGCGTTGTCAGTGCCACGGTCCACAATGGTCCGCGTCAGATATCGTTCACGCTTGAGCAAGGAGCCGGCAGCGATGGCCCGCCGCACCACGAAGACCCCGCCGCCCGACGACTCGTACGAGGAGAAGATCCTCGACATCGACGTCGTCGACGAGATGCAGGGCTCCTTCCTCGAGTACGCGTACTCGGTCATCTACTCCCGAGCCCTGCCCGACGCCCGGGACGGCCTCAAGCCGGTGCACCGGCGCATCGTCTACCAGATGAACGAGATGGGGCTGCGCCCCGACCGCGGCTATGTGAAGTGCGCGCGCGTGGTCGGCGAGGTCATGGGCAAGCTGCACCCGCACGGCGACGCGTCGATCTACGACGCCCTGGTGCGCATGGCCCAGCCCTTCTCGATGCGCGTGCCTTTGGTCGACGGCCACGGCAACTTCGGCTCGCTGGGCAACGACGACCCGCCGGCCGCCATGCGGTACACCGAGTGCCGCCAGGCCCAGGCGACGAGCCTGATGACGGAGTCGATCGACGAGGACACGGTCGACTTCACACCCAACTACGACGGCCAGGAGCAGGAGCCTGTCGCCCTGCCGGCCGCCTTCCCGAACCTGCTGGTGAACGGCTCGTCGGGCATCGCGGTCGGCATGGCGACGAACATGCCGCCGCACAACCTCGCCGAGGTCATCTCGGCCGCCCGGCACCTGATCCGCTACCCGGGCGCGGACCTCGACACCCTGATGAAGCACGTCCCCGGCCCCGACCTGCCCACCGGCGGCCGCATCGTCGGCCTCGCCGGCATCCGGGACGCGTACGAGACGGGCCGCGGCACCTTCAAGATCCGTGCCACGGTCGAGATCGAGACCGTCACCGCCCGCCGCAAGGGCCTCGTCGTCACCGAACTGCCCTTCACGGTCGGTCCGGAGAAGGTCATCGCCAAGATCAAGGACCTGGTCGGCTCCAAGAAGATCCAGGGCATCGCCGACGTCAAGGACCTCACCGACCGCGCGCACGGCCTGCGCCTGGTCATCGAGATCAAGAACGGCTTCGTGCCGGAAGCCGTCCTGGAGCAGCTGTACAAGCTGACGCCGATGGAGGAGTCCTTCGGCATCAACAACGTCGCGCTGGTGGACGGCCAGCCGCTCACGCTGGGCCTCAAGGAGCTCCTGGAGGTCTACCTCGACCACCGCTTCGAGGTCGTGCGCCGCCGCAGCGAGTTCCGCCGCACCAAGCGCCGCGACCGGCTGCACCTGGTGGAGGGCCTGCTGACCGCCCTCGTCGACATCGACGAGGTCATCCGTCTGATCCGCTCCAGCGAGAACTCCGCGCAGGCCAAGGAGCGCCTGATGGAGCGCTTCTCCCTGTCGGACATCCAGACCCAGTACATCCTGGACACGCCGCTGCGCCGGCTGACCAAGTACGACCGCATCGAGCTGGAGTCGGAGAAGGACAGGCTCAACGCGGAGATCGCGGAACTGACCCGGATCCTGGAGTCGGACGCGGAGCTGCGCAAGCTGGTCTCCTCCGAACTGGCCGCGGTGGCCAAGAAGTTCGGCACCGAGCGGCGTACGGTCCTGCTGGAGGCGTCCGGCGCCCCGGCGGCCGCCGTACCGCTGCAGGTCGCGGACGACCCGTGCCGGATCCTGCTCTCCTCCACGGGCCTGTTGGCCCGCACCTCGAACGGCGAGCCCTTCCCGGAGGACGCCGACGCCCGGCGCACCAAGCACGACGTGATCGTGTCCGCGGTCCCGGCGACGGCACGCGGCGAGATCGGTGCGGTGACCTCCTCCGGCCGTCTGCTGCGGATCAACGTCGTCGACCTTCCCCAGCTGCCGGAGACGGTGTCGGCACCGAACCTCTCCGGCGGGGCGCCCCTGTCGGAGTTCCTCTCCCTTGAGGACGACGAGACGGTGGTCTGCCTGACCACGCTGGACGAGTCCTCCCCCGGCCTCGCGCTCGGCACCGCTCAGGGCGTCGTCAAGCGTGTGGTCCCCGACTACCCGTCCAACAAGGAGGAGTTGGAGGTCATCACCCTCAAGGACGGCGACCGGATCGTCGGCGCGGTCGAGCTGCGCACCGGCGAGGAGGACCTGGTCTTCATCACGGACGACGCGCAGTTGCTGCGCTACCAGGCCGCGCAGGTCCGCCCCCAGGGCCGTCCGGCGGGCGGTATGGCGGGCATCAAGCTCACCGAGGGCGCCAAGGTCATCTCCTTCACGGCGGTGGACCCGGCGGCGGATGCAGTCGTGTTCACGGTCGCGGGCTCGCGCGGCACGCTCGACGACTCGGTCCAGACGACGGCCAAGCTGACCCCGTTCGACCAGTACCCGCGCAAGGGCCGCGCCACCGGCGGCGTCCGCTGCCAGCGGTTCCTGAAGGGCGAGGACTGCCTGTCGCTGGCCTGGGCGGGCACCGTCCCGGCCAAGGCGGCGCAGAAGAACGGCACCCCGGCCGACCTCCCCGAGATCGACCCGCGCCGCGACGGCTCGGGCGTGTCTCTGGGGAAGACGGTGGCGGTGGTGGCGGGACCCGTTTAGACCGGCGGCTCCACCGGGTCCTCTTCCGGATCCTGTACGTAGCGCAGGACGCCCCACATACCGTGCTCGTCGGCGGTGTGCGGGGCGTCGCTGTTGCACGCCTCGAGTTCCTTGCGGAGGGCGGGCGCGTCGATGCCGGAGCCGATGAGGACGACCTGAGTCACTCGCGCGTCGCCCGGCGCCCAGGGCTCCGGGTAGAACCGGAGGAAGCGCCCCACCGCGTGCACGGCGTAGCGGTTGTGGACGTCGTACGCCCCGAAGTCGACGTACCCCTTGATCCGGTACAGCCCCTCGGGCCTGCTGTCGAGGAACTCCATCAACCGGCGTGGATCCAGGGGCACTTCGGAGGTGAAGGACAGGCTGTCGTATGCCGCATGCAGGTGGTCGGCGTGGCCGTGCTCGCCGTGTTCGTGCAGGTCGTCGAAGGACAGCTGCCCGATGCGCTCCTCGCTCGGCCTGCAGTCGAAGAGGAACTCGGGATCGATGCGGCCGTAGGTGGCCGGGACGACGGCAGCACGGTCGACGAGGGAGCGGACGAGCCCGAGGACGCGCTCGGCGTCCGGCGCACGGTCGAGCTTGTTGACGACGACGAGGTCGGCGAGGGCGAGATGCCGGTCGACCTCGGGATGCTTCACGCGCGTGTCGTCGAACTCGGCGGCGTCGACGACCTCGACGAGGCCGCCGTACACGATCCCCGGCTGCTCACTGGCGAGCACCATGCGCACGAGTTCCTGGGGTTCGGCGAGGCCGCTGGCCTCGATCACGATGACGTCGATGCCGGCGGAGGGCCGGGCGAGCCGCTCGAGATAGAGGTCCAGCTCACTGACGTCGACGGCACAGCACAGGCAGCCGTTGCCGAGCGAGACGGTGGAATCGCCCAGTGCTCCGGCCACAGCCATGGCATCGATCTCGATGGCACCGAAGTCATTGACGACGGCACCGATACGGCTGCCACCGCTGCGGTGGAGGAGGTGATTGAGGAGGGTGGTCTTGCCGGAGCCCAGGAATCCGGCGAGTACGACGACCGGGATCTGCCGGAGGTTCTGGCTCGGCTGACTCAACGTGCGACCTCTCTGACACCGACGCGCACACCGGATCGCGGTCCCGGCGCACATACGAGGATTGAATGCCGGACCAGGATACGAGCCGGAATAATCACCGCGAAGTGAACGATTGTTAGCAGCACTTGCGGGGCAGACGTTGGGCAAGGCGCCGGAGCGTGCGACCCTCGCTTCCTTCCGTGCGCCGCCTCTCCGCCTCCCTGCCGATCAGAGCCGCTCGGCACCCTGGGAGACGGCAAGCGCCGCCCACCGCTCGCCGGTCCCCATCAGTCGACCCGCACCCCGACGACCGGCGGACGGCCGCCTGACTCGGGGGTTGACATGGCCACACAGAAGCGTGGAGCACGATGGGGGGCGATCGCCGCGGCAGGTGTAGGCCTGGCGTCGGGGGCGCTGGCAACCCTTGCCGCGCAGCGACACGTCATCGACTCGCTCCGCGCACGCGTGGAACGTCTGGAGCAGTCCGCACAGAGTCAGCGCGATGCCAATATCGCCCAACAACAGCGCCTGCACTGGGAACTGCTGAGCAAAGCCATGGACGATCCCGAACTCGCCGAGGTGCTCGACACCTACGAGGAAGCGGTTTCCGCCAAGAAGCAGCGCCAGTTCCTGTTCGCCAACGCTCTCTACACCAATGCCCTCTGCTACTACCGGATCGGCAACATCAGCCGAGAGGAATTCTTCGGATTTGCCCGAGGCATCCTGCAGAATCCAATCTTCAGGGAGTATTGGTACGCGACTCGCCCCCATCGAGCCACGCTGATCGACACTTCCGAGGAGGCGGAGCTCGGACAGATGGTCGACGATCTCCTGCGTCAACTCGACGAAGCGGACAGCGACGAGTGGTGGGTTGTGGGTGAGCCCCCGGCCGACTAGCACTGCCCTCGCCCCGGCCGCCGGACTTGGAGTCCATCCACCGATGTGCCTTTCAGGTACATCACACCGTCGGGCGATAACGAACTGGCAAACTCGCACGTTTCCCCTGATGCCAACAGGGTTGACTGCTCCGCGATCGCGTTAAGGGTCGACCCCCATTGAACCGTCGCTCCACGCCGCTCGGTCGTCGAAGCAACAACCCCACAGGGTCGCATCGCACCGCAGCGCCCAGGCGCCCAGGCCTTGAGACCAAGGGGAACTTGAACAGTGAGTCAGATCATCCGTCGGCTAGGCACACCTCCGAGAGCTCGGGGAAGCGTGTCCGGACAGAATTGCCCGGACATCTTCGAGTTGGCCGACGGTAACTTCGCCGTCATCGGAACCGACGCCACGAACGGGCTGGACACCCAGCTACCGGCCGACACGCCTCTGACCGAGGGCGGCTGCATCGTCGTGGTCACACGCGAAACCCTGATTCACGCCAAGACCGACATTCCCCTTGATGCCGGCAACTCGTACATCACCACTGCTGTGCCTGACGCAGAGCAATCACAGAGTGCCGGTTCCAGGCCAGCGCCTACATCCATGAACAGGGGAGGCCAACACCAAGTGAAAATCGTACGACGGATCGGCAAGCCGCCCCGGCAACGCCAGTCATCACCCAGCATCAATGCAGGAACCTGCCCGGACATCTTCGAGCTCAGCGATGGCAACTTCGCCGTCATCGGCACCGAGGCCACGGCAGAACTCGACAGGGAGCTGCCCAGCGACGCCGCTCGCGCCGACTACGAACGCATCGTCGTCATCAACCGCGAGACTCTGATCGAGGCAAAGAAGGACATCCCCGACGCCTGATCGCGTCACCGGCCGATAGGCCGTTCCGGGCTCGGCGCCAGACGGTGCCGAGCCCTTTGCACGCCAGAGCACAACGCAGGCGCCAACCTCAAACGTTCAGCACCTTCACGCCTCAGGAAGCAGCAGGCACCGCCACCGGCGCCCCCGGCCCCACATACCGTGCCACCGGCCTGATGATCTTCGAGTCCTCCGCCTGTTCCAGGATGTTCGCGCTCCAGCCCACCACCCGCGCAGCCGCGAACGTCGGAGTGAACATCTCGCGGGGCAGACCGCACAGTTCCATGACCACACCCGCGTAGAACTCGACGTTCGTGTGGAGTTCGCGGCCTGGCTTCAGTTCCGCCAGGACCGCCTCGACGTGGCGCTCGACCTCCACGGCGAACTCCACACGCGGGCCGCCGAAGCTCTGGGCCAGCTCGCGCAGCATCCGGGAACGGGGGTCCTCGGTGCGGTAGACGGGGTGGCCGAAGCCCATGATGCGGTCGCCGGCGAGGACGCGTTCGCGGATCCAGGGGTCGATGCGGTCGGGGGTGCCGATCGCGTCCAGAGTGTCCAGCGCGCGGCTGGGCGCACCACCGTGCAGCGGACCGGAGAGCGCCCCCACGGCTCCGACGAGACACGCGGCCACATCCGCCCCCGTCGACGTGATGACACGCGCCGTGAAGGTTGATGCATTGAAGCCGTGATCAATGGTTGAGATCAAGTACTTCTCGACCGCCCGGGCCCGCTTCGGCTCCGGCACCGAACCCGTCAGCATGTAGAGGTAGTTGGCCGCATAGGGCAGGTCGTCCCGGGGCTCCACCGGTTCGAGGCCCCGACCCAGCCGGTGCAGCGCCGTGAGCAGCGTCGGTACGGCCGCGGCCGCCACGAGGGTGTCCTGACGGCGGTCGGCCACGTCGATGTCGTACACCGGCCGGAAGCCCTTCGCCGCGCCGAGCAGCGACAACGCGGTACGCATGCCGGCCAGCGGGCCCGACCGTCCCCTCGCCGCCGCAATGGCGGGCAGAGCCGCCCGTACCTCGTCGGGCAGCCGCCGCAGGGCCGCCACCTCGGAGACGAAGGCCGCACGCTGCGCCTCGTCCGGCAGTTCGCCGTGAACCAGGAGATGCCAGACGTCCTCGAAACCGCGGGTCTGCGCGAGTTCGACGGCCGAGTACTGGCGGTAGTGGTAGAAGCCCTCGAGCCCCCGGACATCCCCGATCTCTGTGTCGGTGACGACGACGCCGGCGAGTCCCCGCGGCACGTCGACGGTGGCGGCTGCTGACCTGTTGACGGACATGATTCCTCCCTGGACTTGATTCAACTGTCCATGCTTGACTAAATGGCTGTCAATATTGATTGAATCAATGCATTGGATCCATACGTCGTGATGCGGATACGGTGACCCCATGCGCGATCAAGACCCCTCCGCCGGTCACGCCGAACGCCGGCTGACCACCAAGGAAGCCGCCGAACTGCTGGGCGTGAAGCCCGAGACCGTGTACGCATACGTGAGCCGCGGCCAGCTCAGCAGCCGACGCGTGCCCGGCGGCCGGGGCAGCACCTTCGACGTCAAGGAGGTGGAGGCACTCGCGCGCCGCAACAGGCGTGAGAGCAGCGGGAGTTCGCCCTCGGGCGGCGAACTCTCCGTACGGACCCGCATCACGCTCATCGAGACGGACCGGTACTTCTTCCGTGGCGTCGACGCCACCGAACTGGCCATGCGCCACTCCTACGAAGAGGTCGCCGAGTGGCTGTGGACCGGCCGGCTGCGCCCCGGCATCGCGTTCACCGCGCCCGAGGCCTCCGTCGCCGTGGCCCGCCGCGCCGTCGACGCGCTGCCCGAACACACCGGGCCGACCGACCGGTTGCGCGTTGCGGCGATCGCCGCCGCGGTGGCGGACCCGCTGCGCTTCGACCTCTCCGAGGACGCAGTGCTCGGCACCGCGCGCACCCTCATCCCCACCCTGGTCGCCGCCCTGCCGCCTGCCCTGCGCGGCCACCGCGACGAGGGTCCGCTGGCGCACCGCCTGTGGGCGCGGCTGAGCGGACGGGACGCCGACGAGGCCTCGCTGCGCGTGCTGGACACCGCGCTCGCCCTCCTCGTCGACCACGACCTCGCCGCCTCGACCCTTGCGGTGCGCGTCGCCGCCTCGGCCCGCGCCCACGCCTACGCGGCCGTCTCCGCCGGGCTCGGTGTGCTGGAAGGCCCCCTGCACGGAGCGGCCAGCGGCCTCGCCCACCGGCTGCTGCTGGACGTGCTCGACGAGGGCAACGCGGCCCCCGTCATCGCGGAAGAGCTGCGGGCGGGCCGCCGCATCCCGGGACTCGGCCACCGGCTCTACCCCGGCGAGGACCCACGCGCGCGTGTCCTGTTCGGCCTCCTGGAGGAGATCCCCCGCGCCGCTCCCGCCCTCGCCGCGGCCCGCGACATCGTGGCGACCACCGCCCGCCACACGCCGCTGCATGCCAACGTCGATCTGGCCCTGGCCGTGCTCACCGCGTCCTCGGGCATGCCCTCCACCGCGGGCGAGACGATCTTCGCCGTGGCGCGTACGGCGGGCTGGATCGCCCACGCGCTGGAGGAGTACGGGGAACGCCCGCTGCGCATGCGGCCCAGCGGACACTACGTCGGTCCGAAGCCGCCCCAACCGCTGCCGGAGCAGGATCAGTCCCGGCCGGCGTAGGACACGAACGCGGCCGGAAGTCGCCGTGAGCCAAGTCAGGTTAGGCTCACCTCTGTGAGTACGTGCTCAACCGTGTCCCGAGAGCTCGGCGAGCCCATTTCGGGAACCGCGGCCACCGCGAGGACCTGGCTGCTGCTGGAGCAGCCGGGGCCCTGGGGCGCCAAGGCGCTCACTTCGAGCCACCTCGATCCGGCACTCGGCCGCGCCCTGGAGGCGGCCGCGAAGGGGACGGGCGTACGTATCGCGTTGATCCGCCGCCCAGGACGGCACGCCGACTGCGGCACGCCGACCACGCGGCAGGTGTACATGGCCCACACCATGCCCGGCAACGCGTGGCTGCACTCCGCCACCGTCTGCGATCCGCGGGCTCTGCTCGACCTCGACCTCGCCGCGCTCGGCAGGGGCGAGCACGCCACCTTCGACTCGGTGCTCGGTGGCCAAGCGCACGCCGGTGGTCCGCTCGCCCTCGTCTGCACCAACGGCAAGCGCGACCGCTGCTGCGCTCTGCTCGGCCGCCCGCTCGCGGCGGAGCTCGCCACCTCCGAGGTGGAGGGCGTCTGGGAGGTCACTCATTTGGGTGGCCATCGCTTCTCGCCCACGCTGCTCGTCCTGCCGTACGGATACGCGTACGGCCGCGCCGAGGCCCATGCCGTCAAGGAGATCCTGCACGGCGTCCAGGAAGGCCGGATCGTCGTGGAGGGATGCCGCGGGAGCTCCGCCTGGGAGCGGCCCGGTCAGGCGGCCGAGCTGGCCGTGCGCACGGCCGTCCGCGAGTACGCCGCGGACGCCCTGAGCGTCGTACGAATGGACGGAGCCGCACCGCGCTGGCGGGTGACCGTCGACCACGCGGACGGACGCAGGTGGCGCGTCGAGGTGGCCCAGGGCGCGTCCCTGCCAGCCCGCCCGGAGAGCTGCGGGACGTCGATTCTCGGCTCACCTGCGCGTATGGAGGTCTTGGCGGTGCACGAGCTGAGCACGACCGCACTCGCGAGTTGACCCGGCGATCAATGCTTCGACCCGCTCGGCTCAGCATTGATCAAGAGATGCATGCCACACCCCCTACGGCAGTTCCGGCACGTCCACGTACCGTCGTGGGTATGAGCCCCACTCCCCCCGCACGCCGCCTGCGCCTCGGTCTGCCGAAGCGGGTGTTCTCGCAGGTGCTGCTGATGCAGGTGGCGATCGCCGCGGGAGTCGCGGTGCTCGCGACCGGGTTGTTCCTGGCACCGCTGAGCAAGCAGCTCGACCAGGAGGCGATGCGCCGGGCGCTGGCCATCGCCGAGACCACAGCCCAGGATCCGCAGATCGCCGAGGGGATCCTGAACACCCCGCCGAGCAGGAACGGCCCGGTGCAGAAGGAGGCCGAGCGGATCCGGCGGGCCACGCACGCCGAGTACATCGTGGTGCTGGACCGGAACTGGGTGCGCTGGTCGCACCCCACGGCGTCGGAGATAGGCCACATTGTCTCCACGAACCCCCGCGACGCCCTGGCCGGCAATGAGGTCATGGAGATCGACAAGGGCACCCTGGGCCGCTCGGCCCGCGGCAAAGTGCCGCTGCGGGACGCCGACGGCAAGATCATCGGGGCGGTCTCGGTCGGGATCAAGTACGACAGCGTGCGGGCCGACCTCATCGGCGCGATCCCTGGGCTGCTCGCCTACGCCGGCGGCGCACTGGCCGTCGGTGCGCTGGCCGCCTGGCTGATCTCGCGGCGGGTCCAGCGGCAGACCCGCGACCTGGCTTTCTCGGACATCTCGGCACTGCTCGCGGAGCGCGAGGCGATGCTGCACGGCATCCGTGAGGGCGTCGTCGCCCTGGACCGAACCGGTCGGATACGCCTCCTCAATGACGAGGCACACCGGCTGCTGAGCATCGATGCCGAGGCCGTCGGCCGGTCCCCCGACGAGGCGCTCGGCGAAGGACGTACGGCCGACATCCTGGCCGGCCGGGTGACGGGCACCGACCTGCTCACCGTGCGCGGCCAGCGCGTCCTGGTCGCCAACCGCATGCCCACCGACGACGGCGGCGCCGTGGCCACCCTGCGCGACCGCACCGAACTGGAGCAGCTCGGCCGGGAACTCGACTCGACGCGCGGCCTGATCGACGCCCTGCGAGCCCAGGACCACGAGCACGCCAACCGCATGCACACGCTCCTGGGGCTGCTCGAGCTGGACATGTACGACGACGCCGTGGAGTTCGTCGGGGAAGTGGTCGGTGACCACCGGGTCACGGCGGAACAGGTCACCGAGAAGATCCAGGACCCGCTGATCGCCGCTCTGCTGGTCGGCAAGGCGACGGTCGCGGCCGAGCGCGGCGTCGCCCTGTGGGTCTCGGACCGGACTCGGCTCCCGGACCGGTTGATCGACCCCAGGGGGCTCGTCACGATCGTCGGGAACCTGGTGGACAACGCGCTCGACGCGGTCGCCGGCACCCTCCACGCGCGCGTGGAGGTCGAGTTGCGCGCCGAAGGGCGTACCGCCGTCCTCAGGGTGCGCGACACGGGGCCCGGAATCCCTGCGGAACAACGCGAGTTGATCTTCACTGACGGATGGACCACGAAGGAGCCGCCGGCGCACCGCAAGCGCGGTATCGGCCTGTCCATGGTGCGCAGGCTGGCGGAGCGGCAGGGCGGCAGCGCGACGGTGGGTGAGGCGGACGGCGGCGGCGCGGAGTTCACCGTCGTCCTGCCGGAAGCGCTGACCGAGTCGGCGCCGGAGCCGGCCCTGACCGCAACCGGGGACATGCCCGTCAAGGAGGAGTCGCGATGATCGAGGTCCTGGTCGTGGACGACGACACCAGGGTCGCCCAGGTCAACGCCGCCTACGTCGAGAAGGTGCCGGGCTTCCACGTCGCCGGCGAGGCGCACAGCGCCGCCGAGGCGCTGCGTCAGCTGGAGGCGCTGCCCCGTCTGGACCTGGTCCTCATGGACCACTATCTGCCCGACGAAACGGGCCTGGCGGTCGTCCAGGAGATGCGCCGCCGCGGCCACCAGACCGACGTGATCATGGTGACGGCGGCCCGTGACGTGTCGACCGTGCAGGCCGCGATGCGGCACGGCGCGCTGCAGTACCTGGTCAAGCCGTTCGCCTTCGCGGGCCTGCGCGCCAAACTGGAGGCGTACGCGGAGCTGCGCCGCACGCTCGACGGCGGCGGCGAGGCGGAGCAGGCCCAGGTGGACCGTATCTTCGGCGCCCTGTCGGCGCCTTCGGAGCCGGGGCTGCCGAAGGGGCACTCCCCCACCACCGCGGAGTTGGTACGCCAGTCCCTGATGAGTGCCGAAGGCCCGCTGTCGGCCCAGGAGATCGCCGATCGGACGGGGGTCAGCCGTCAGACGGCCCAGCGCTACCTGAAGCTCCTGGAGCGCACGGGCCGGGCCCGGCTCACGCTGAAATACGGCGACGCGGGCCGCCCTGAACACCGTTATGTGTGGGCGACCCGCGCCTGAGGGCACGGCCGTTGGGGGCGGGGGAAGGGGCCGTGCCCCTTCCCTACATACGGATTCAGCCCGCGGCCTTCTCCACGAACTCGGTAGTGAACGTCTTGCTCAGATCCACCTTGGCGTTCTTGATGTTGGGGTTGAACGCCTTGAGGACCTTCTCGACGGTCTCGGGGCCGTTCTTGGGCATGACGCCGTCCTTGGTGAACATCGGCAGGGTGCTCTCGATGGCCGCTGCGTAGAGGACCTTGTTGCCCTGGGAGTAGTCGGCGGGCATCTTGTCGGCGATCTCGGTGGAGCTGTGGGTGGACATCCACTTGAGCGTCTTGACGAAGGCATTGACCATCTTCTGGACGGTGTCCTTGTGACTGTTGACCCAGTCCGTCTGCATGTACAGGCTTGACGACGGGTACGGTCCGCCCAGCGCCTCCTGGGATCCCTCCGGTGTCCGCATGTCGAGGAGGACCTTGCCCGCCTTCTTGTCCAGGACCGTGGCGACGGTCGGGTCGGTCGTCATGCCGCCGTCGATGGCACCCTTCTGGAGCGCCGCGATGAAGGTCGGTCCCGCTCCCACCGCGACCGGCGTGAAGTCGCTGACCTGCACCCCGTTCTTGACGGCAAGGTACTTGGTGAGGAAGTCGGTCGACGAGCCGAGACTGGTGATGCCGAGCTTCTTGCCCTTGAAGTCCTTGGGCGACTTGATGTCGCCCTCCGCCTTGCTGGAGACGATCTCCACCTCGCCGGGCGCGTGCGAGAACTGCACCACGGACTCCACGGCCTTGCCCTTGGTCTGCAGGTCAAGGGTGTGGTCGTAGAAGCCGACGGCTCCCTGGACCTGCCCGGAGACGAGCGCGGTCTCGGCCTGGACACCGGCGGGCTCGCTCAGCAGCTCCACGTCGAGGCCTTCGGCGTCGAAGTAGCCGAGCCGCTGGGCGAGCATGGCGGGCAGGTAGATGACCTTGTCGAGGCCACCGACCATGATCTTGACTTTCGTCCCCTTGCCATCGCCCTTGCTGGAGGCGGTGCCGGCCACGTCATTGGCACAGGCGGTGAGGGAGGAGAGGGCGAGCAGGCCGGCGGCGGCCAGGGTGGAGTATCTGGCGGTCTTGCGCATGAGGGTTCACGTCCTTGTGAGAGAGCTGTGCGGGGAAAGAGGCGGCTCGAGGCGGGGGTTCAGCTGTCGGAACCCGTCGGCTTCCACCGGAAGATGCGGCGCTCAGCGAAGGTCAGCAGCCCCTCCGCGGCGAGTGCGACAACGGCGAGGACGACCATCGCCGCGTACACACCGGCCGTGTTGAAGGTCCCCTGCGACTGCGAGATGAGCAGGCCGATGCCCTTGGTCGCGCCGAGGTACTCGCCGACGATGGCGCCGATGAGGGCGAAGCCGAAGCTGATATGAAGGCTGGTGAAGATCCACGAAGTCGCGGAGGGAATGACCACCTGGAGCGTCACCCTCCGATTGCTCGCGCCGAGGATCCGGGCGTTGGCCACGAGGTTGCGGTCGACCTCTCGGGCGCCCTGGAAGGCGTTGAAGAAGACCGGGAAGAAGACCAGGACGACGGCCGACGCGACCTTGGAGGCCGGACCGAGTCCGAACCAGATCATGAAGATCGGGGCAAGGACGATCCTGGGTATCGAGTTGAGCACCTTGATGTATGGACCAAGGACGTCGGCGAGGAAGGTGATCCGGCCGAGGACGATGCCGAACACGACACCGGCGATCACACCGAGGATCCAGCCGAGCAGCGCCTCGTACAGCGTGTACCAGATCTGCTCCCCCAGCGGCCCCTGCGCCGTCCCGTGCATCACCCAGGCGTAGACCTGGTCCCAGATCTTCGAGGGCATCGAGAAGTTGAACACATCGATGACCTTGGTCCGGGAGAACACCTCCCACAGCCCCAGGACCGCGACCAGGAGCAGCACGCGGGCAGCCATCACGGCGATCTTGCGTCTACGGGCGGCACGGGCGCGCGAATGAGCACGGTTCGTCTTGTTGCCGGACTCGGTCGTGGTCGGCGCGACCTGGGCGTCGGGGATGACATCAGGCGACATTGGCGGCACCCCTCTCACGGGTGATGCGGACCTCTTCGCCGAGGGACTCCCAGATCTCGCGGTAGATCTCGATGAACCGCGGCTCCAGGCGCACCGACTCGACCTTGCGCGGCCGCGGCAGGTCGATGTCGAAGACCTGCTTCACGGTGGCCGGCCCGGCCGTCATGACAACGACCTTGTCGGCCAGCGCGATCGACTCCTCCAGGTCGTGTGTGACGAAGACCACGGAGGCTCCCGTGCCCTCCCACAGCTCGAGCAGCTCGTCCGACATCAGCGCCCTGGTCTGCACGTCGAGCGCCGAGAAGGGCTCGTCCATCAGCAGGATCTCGGGATCGTTGACGAAGGTCGCGGCGAGCGCGACGCGCTTGCGCTGACCGCCCGAGAGCTGGTGCGGGTAACGGTCCTCGAAGGCCGCGAGCCCGACCCGGGCCAGCCACTCACGTGCCTTCTGCTTGGCCTCCGCCTTGGGCACACCGCGGAAACGCGGGCCCGCCATGACGTTCGACAGGACGGTACGCCAGGGAAAAGTGGCGTCCTGCTGGAAGACGAAACCGACCTTGTCGCCGACGCCGCGAACCGGCTCACCGGCGACCAGAACCTCGCCCTCGGTGGGCTCCTCCAACCCGCTGACCAGGGTCAACGTGGTCGACTTGCCGCACCCCGTGGGGCCGACGACCGCCACGAACTCGCCGCGCCCGACCGTGAGGTCCAGCTCCCTGACGGCCGTGTGCAAACCCCCCGACGGGGTCCTGAAGATCTTGCTCGCGCCCCGTAGCTGGATGGCGGGGCTGGTGTCTGCGCTCATGGCCGGGGACGGTAGATGTGGCCCGGGCCACAGCAGCAGCCTTGTGAGCGCATGCCGTTCTTTTGCTTGCAACAGCCTGTTGTGCTCGTTTTGCGCGCGCTACAACAGCGGAGCCGAAACACGGGCTTAACGCTCGCCAGGCCTTGACAGAAAGAGGCCCGATGATTGACGTCCTGGTCGTGGACGACGACTTCCGCGTTGCCGAGATCAACGCCAAGTACGTGGGAAAGGTTCCCGGCTTCCGGGTCGCCGCCCGCGCACACAGCGCTGCCCAGGCGCTGGCCAGCGTGCAGCGCGGGGCCATCGACCTGGTGCTGCTCGACCACTACCTGCCCGACCAGACGGGCCTCGAACTCGTCCACCGCATGCGGGAACAGGGCCACGGCACGGACGTCATCATGATCACCGCGGCCGGCGACGTGGCGACCGTGCAGGCCGCCATGCGCCTCGGCGCGCTGCACTATCTGGTCAAGCCCTTCACCTTCGCCGCCCTGCGCACTCGCCTGGACTCGTACGCCGCCCTGCGCCGCACCGTCGACCGGGTCGGGGGCCGCGGCATCGCCGGCCAGGAGCAGGTGGACCGGATCTTCGGCGCCCTGCGCACTGCGCCGGCGCCGTCGTCACCAGGCCTGCCCAGCGGCCACTCGGAACCGACGACCGACCTGATCTGCCGGGTCCTGCACCATGCCGAGCACCCGCTCTCGGCCCACGAAGTGGCCGCGGAGACCGGCCTGAGCCGCTCCACCGCCCAGCGCTACCTCCGCCACCTCGAACAGGCCGGCCGCCTCCGCCTCTCCCTCAAGTACGGCGACACGGGCCGCCCGGAACACCTGTACGCGTGGGTGGCGCCGTAGGCCGAAGACTGCGCTTTGCGCCGTACGACGGTGAAGGCAGCGTTCGCTACGCGGCCCCCGCCCCCGTCAGCGCCCGCACCTCGGTCTCGGCGTGCTTGGCCTCGTCGGGGACCTCGTCGGAGGTGACCGTGCCGAGCCAGCCCGCGAGGAAGCCCATCGGGATCGACACGAGGCCGGGGTTCTGGAGCGGGAAGTACTGGAAGTCGACGTCCGGGAACAGCGATTCCGGACTGCCCGACACCACCGGCGACAGCACGACGAGGGCGAGTGCGGGGACCAGCCCGCCGTATACGGCCCACACGGCACCGCGGGTGGTGAAGCCGCGCCAGAACAGCGAGTAGAGCAGCACCGGGAGGTTCGCGGACGCAGCGACTGCAAAGGCGAGGCCCACCAGGAACGCCACATTGAGGTCACGGGCAAGCAGACCGAGGGCGATCGCGACCACACCGATGCCCACCGAGGCGACGCGCGCCACGGCCACTTCGCTGCGCGGCTTGGCATGTCTGCGCCGCAGGGACGCGTACAGGTCGTGGGCCACGGACGCCGAGGAGGCGAGCGTGATCCCGGCAACCACCGCGAGGATCGTGGCGAAGGCGACGGCGGCGACAACCGCGAAGAGAACCGTTCCTGCTGTGGAGTTCGCACCGCCTCCCAGGGCGAGCGCAAGAAGCGGGACCGCTGTGTTCCCTGCCGCGTTCGACCCGCGTACCGCATCCGGCCCCACGATCGCGGCCGCCCCGAAGCCGAGGATGATCGTCATCAGATAGAAGCCGCCGATGAGCCCGATCGACCAGAGCACCGAGCACCGCGCCGCCCGGGCGGTGGGCACGGTGTAGAAGCGGGACAGGATGTGCGGCAGCCCTGCCGTGCCCAGCACCAGGGCGAGCCCCAGGCTGATGAAGTCACAGCGGGCGGTCCAGTCACCGCCGTACTTCAGCCCCGGGGCCAGGAACGCGTCGCCGTGACCACTGCGCGCGGCCGCCGTCAGCAGCAGCCGGTCGAAGTCGCCGTGGAACCGCAGCAGGACGAGTACGGTCAACGCGACCGTACCGGCGAGCAGCAGCACCGCCTTGACGATCTGGATCCAGGTGGTTGCCCGCATCCCTCCCAGCGACACATAGATCACCATGAGCGCGCCGACACCGATGACGGTCCACGCCCGCGCCGCCGCGCTCGTATCCCCGAGCAGCAGCGCGACCAGGCTGCCCGCCCCCACCATCTGCGCCACCAGATACAGAACGGACACGGTGACCGAGGAAGTTCCCGCCGCGATCCGCACGGGCCGCTCCTTCATACGCGCCGCGACCACGTCGGCGAGCGTGAACCGCCCGCAGTTGCGCACCAGTTCCGCGACGAGGAAGAGCACCAGCAGCCAGGCGACGAGGAAGCCGACCACGTACAGCAGCCCGTCGTATCCGAACAGCGCGATGAGCCCCGTGACGCCCAGGAAGGAAGCGGCCGACATGTAGTCGCCCGCGATGGCAAAACCATTTTCCATGGGTGAGAAAAGACGCCCGCCCGCGTAGAACTCCTCCGCCGAACCCTGCCGGTTGCGGCTCACCCACGTCGTGATCGCCAGCGTGATGGCGACGAACACGCTGAACAGAAACAGCGCCAGCGTCTGATGGCTGCCCGTCACGACGCACCGCCCCGGACGCCGCGCGCCAGTTCCTGCGTGTTCCACCGCAGTTCGAGCGCGGTCCGGTCCCGGCGCAGCCGCGCATGCCGGGCGTAGGCCCACGCGAACAGGAAGGTGGTGAGGAACTGCCCGAGCCCCGCTAGCATCGCCACGTTCACGGCGCCGGCAACGGGATGCGCCATCAACCCGGGCGCGGTCGTGGCGGTCACGACGTACCCCACGTACCAGACGAAGAAGACGGCGACTCCCGGCACCACGAACCTCCGGTAGCGACTGCGCACTTCCTGGAACGCCGCGCTGCGCTGCACCTCGAGGTACACGTCGGCCGCCTCGTCCTCGCTCGAGCGGCGCGCAGACCCGGCCTCGGGCACGAGGCCGCCGACGCCGTCCGACTCGCCCCAGCCGGAGGCAAGCGCGTCGTACCACGGGTCGTCGTACCTCGCACCCCCGGACGCCTCTGCGGGGGACGGGTCATGATCGCGGTGCTCGGCCGAACCATCGGCGTCACCCCCGCCTCCGCGGGGACGACCGTTGCTTGACTCCATGCCCAAGGATGGACAGAACGGGAAGATCCCCGACTCTCCTTCTCCGCGCTCTTCACCCCATCAGGTGACTCACCCCGCCGGTGGCCGCGCGAGCCCCTTTGCATACGCGTAACGCACGGCCTGGGCACGGTCCTTGAGCCCCGTCTTGGCGAAGAGGTTGTTGATGTGGGTCTTCACGGTTGCGGTGGAGACATGCAGCTTGCGGGCGATCTCCTGATTGCTGAGGCCTTCGGCGATCAGCAGCAGCACCTCGGTCTCGCGCGCGGTGAGCCCGTCCGGCGCCGCGGTCACGACCGCCGGCTGCGGCTCCGGGCCGGACAGCCGCTCCAGCAGCCGCCGTTGGATGCTCGGCGACAGCCCCGCGTCCCCGGACAGCACACTTTGCACGGCCCGTACGATCTCGTCCCCGCCCGCGTCCTTGGTGAGATAGCCCCGTGCCCCCGCCCGCAACGCCGGGAACAGAGACTCGTCGTCCGCGAACGTCGTGAGCACCACGACCTGCGTCCCGGGGTACTCCGCGCGAATGCGCCGGGTCGCCTCCACACCGTCGCAGCGCGGCATGCGCAGGTCCATCAGCACCACGTCCGGGGCGAGTTCCGCGACGAGTTGCACCGCCTCGTCCCCGTCCCCCGCGGCACCGACGACCTCGATCCCGGGCAACAGGCCCAGCAGCATCACGATGCCCTCACGCACAACGGTCTGGTCGTCCGCGACCACCACGCGCGCGGGCCGCTGCTCCGCCCCTTCCGTCATACGGGCACCTTCAGCGTCACCGCGAACCCCTCCTCGTCCGGCCCGGCCTCCAGCGAACCGCCCAACAGCTCGGCACGCTCGCGCATGCCCAGCAGACCGTACCCGGCGCCCGCCCCGGCGAGTTCGCCCGGTGAGCCGCCGGAGTCCCGTACATCCAGCGTCACTTGATGGTCGCCGTAGTCCAGACGCACCCGCACCTTGGCCCCCGGCGCGTGCTTGCGCACGTTCGTCAGGGCTTCCTGCGCGACCCTGCGCACGGCCTGCGACGCCTCTGCGGGCAGCCACCTGCGCTCACCCGTAATGGTGACCTCGGCACCGGCCGACGTACCGACGAGCTGTGAGAGGAAGTCCTCCAGCGGAGTCAGCTCTCCGCGCAGCGCGGAGAGCGCCTGCCGCGTCTCGTCGAGACCGTCACGAGCCATGCCCCTTGCTGCCACCACTCGCTCCAGAATCCGCTCCCGTCCGGCGCCCCGCTCGATCAGCAGTCGGGCCGCCTCCAGGTGCACGAGCTGGGCCGAGAGGCTGTGCGCCAGCACGTCATGGATCTCACGCGCGATGCGGGCCCGCTCCGCGAGCGCCGCCGACTCGGCCTCGGCGGCCCGGGCGGCCCGCTCCTGGGCGAGGAGCCGCTGAGCGTTGCCGCGGGCCTCCGCGTCGAGGCGCAGCACATAGCCGCCCAGCGCCAGGCCGACCATCGTGGCGGCGGTGGTGAGCCACGCGTCGTTGTTGACGGTGGCGTACGCCTGGAAAGAGACCCAGGTGACCGGGAGCGCGGCTGCCAGGGGAAGCCGCTCCAGCGCGATGACGCCGCAGCCGCACCAGATGACGAGGGCCGGTACGCGGAACCCGGTGACCTGTGCCACGACCGCGATGGCGACAAGGAGGAAGGCCAGGGCGAGGGACGGCACGAGCCGGTGGGCCAGCGTGGTGCGGTAGAGGCCCCAGGACGCGGCCGCTGCCACGAACACCACCATGGCGGCCACCGCCATGCCCCAGCCGTGGACATGGCCGCTGGTGAAGGCGCTCCACAGCAGCATGGCGAGCGCGAGGAGCCTCGTCGCCCAGGCGAGTACCCTCCGGGGCGGGGTGAGCCCCTCGCGCCCCAGCGCCTCCCTCGAGGGCCAGCGCGTCCAGGCGTTCTGTGTCACACACGCTCCTTCCGCGCGGACCAGGCCGTGGAGTCACGGTACGCCGGGGTCGTGCCCACTGCCGGGGCGATGGACTGGGCCCGCCAGAGCAGGATCCCGGAGCGGACCAGGAGGGTGCCGGCGAGCGCGAGGAGCAGGGCGGAGCTGTCCTGGTGCACGCCGACCAGGGTGCCGAGCGCGAAGAGGCCGACGCGCAGGGCGATGCCGACGATCCAGACAGACACGCTCGCCTTGGTGCTCTTGCTCCACACGGAGCCGTCCGGCTCCGCCCATATGCGGGTCGTCCAGGCCCAGCCGGCCCCAGTGGCAAGACCGATGAGCAGTTCGGCGCCGAGCAGGACGACCGACTCCGTGCGGTGGTGGACATCGACGATGCCGGGCTCGCGCAGCGCCACGACCGCGAGGATCACGGGCAGGAGCCACCAGCGCCTGCCCACGCCGATCTGCTGCGCGCGGAACTGTCGCACGAGTACGAGGACGACGACAGCCGCGATCACCAGCCCGTTGACGAGCCCGGACATCAGAGCCTCCGTGAGCGAAGAGGGGAGCCGGCAGCGAGTGCTGTCGACGCCTTCGACGCTACGGACATTCGCAGGCCGGCAGATCGGAGCAGGGGTGGATCGTGGGTGGATCCGCAAACCGCCACGGGCTCCACCCACGGGTGGAGCCCCACGACCACCCCGCCCGGTCCGGGCAGGCCATCAGCCGCGAGCCGGCCGCCTCGGCCCCAGACCGTCGATCCGACCTGGGCGGGCATCTGTCACACGCCCTGCCTCCGGCCCAAGCCGAGCGCAGCGGCTACGCGTCGATGCGCGACCGGTCCAGCGTTGCCGCCGAGCTGGAGATGAACTCCTTGCGCGGCGCCACGTCGTTGCCCATCAGCAGATCGAAGACCGTCTCGGCCGAGTCCAGGTCGGAGAGGTTGATCCGGCGCAGGGTGCGGTGGCGCGGGTCCATCGTCGTCTCGGCCAGCTGGTCGGCGTCCATCTCACCGAGACCCTTGTAGCGCTGGATGGAGTCCTTGTACCGGATGCCCTTGCTCTGGAACTCCAGCAGCTTGTCGCGCAGTTCGCGGTCCGAGTACGTGTAGACGTACTTGTCCTGGCCCTTCTTCGGCTGGACGATCTCGATGCGGTGCAGCGGCGGCACCGCGGCGAACACCCGCCCGGCCTCGACCATGGGCCGCATGTACCGGTGGAACAGGGTCAGCAGCAGGGTCCGGATGTGCGAGCCGTCGACGTCGGCGTCGGTCATCATGATGATCTTGCCGTAGCGGGCCGCGTCGATGTCGAACGTCCGGCCCGAGCCGGCTCCTATGACCTGGATGATCGCGCCGCACTCGGCGTTCTTGAGCATGTCGGTCACAGACGACTTCTGGACGTTGAGGATCTTGCCGCGGATCGGCAGCAGCGCCTGGAACTCGGAGTTCCGCGCGAGCTTGGCCGTACCGAGCGCGGAGTCTCCCTCGACGATGAACAGCTCGCTGCGGTCCACGTCGTCGCTGCGGCAGTCGGCGAGCTTCGCGGGCAGCGACGAGGACTCCAGAGCCGTCTTCCTGCGCTGGGCATCCTTGTGCTGGCGGGCCGCGATGCGCGTCCGGGCGGCGGCGACGGCCTTCTCCATGACCACCCGGGCCTGCGCGGCGGCATCCCGCTTGGTCGAGGTCAGGAACGCCTTGAGTTCCTTGGAGATCACGGTACTCACGATGCGACGGGCCGCCGAGGTGCCGAGGACCTCCTTGGTCTGGCCCTCGAACTGGGGCTCGGCGAGGCGGACGGTGACGACCGCGGTGAGGCCCTCCAGGGCGTCGTCCTTGACGATGTCGTCCTCGGCGACGCGCAGCAGCTTCTTCGCGCGCAGCACCTCGTTCATCGTCTTGGTGACCGCCTGCTCGAAGCCGGCAACGTGGGTGCCCCCCTTGGGGGTGGCGATGATGTTGACGAACGACTTCAGGGTCGTGTCGTAGCCGGTGCCCCAGCGCATTGCGACGTCGACGCCGAGTTCGCGGGTGACCTCGGTGGGCGTCATCTGGCCGTGGTCGTCCAGGACCGGGACCGTCTCCTTGAAGCTGCCCTGGCCGGAGAAGCGGAGGACGTCGTTGACCGGCTTGTCGCTCGCCAGGTACTCGCAGAACTCGCTGATGCCGCCGTCGAAGCGGAAGGACTCCTCACCCTTGCTGCCGCCCTCGCCGAGCCCGAACTCGTCGCGGACGACGATGGTCAGGCCGGGCACCAGGAACGCCGTCTGACGGGCACGCTGGTGCAGGTTCTCCAGGGAGAGCTTGGCGTCCTTGAGGAAGATCTGACGGTCGGCCCAGTAACGCACGCGCGTGCCGTTGCGGGTCTTGGGGATCCGCTTGGCCTTGCGCAGCCCGCTGGCGGCCTCGAACTTGGCGTCGGGGCCATTCGCGGCGAAGGCACCCGGCACGCCGCGGCGGAAGCTGATCGCGTGGGTGTGGCCGCCGCGGTCGACTTCGACATCCAGGCGGGCGGACAGGGCGTTCACCACGGAGGCGCCCACACCGTGCAGACCGCCGGAGGCGGCGTAGGAGCCGCCGCCGAACTTGCCGCCGGCGTGCAGCTTGGTCATGACGACCTCGACACCGGAGAGGCCCGTCTTGGGCTCGACGTCGACGGGGATGCCCCGGCCGTTGTCCCGGACCTCCACCGAGCCGTCGTCGTGGAGGATCACCTCGATGTGGTCGCAGTAGTTCCCGAGAGCTTCGTCGACGGAGTTGTCGATGATCTCCCACAGGCAGTGCATCAGACCGCGGCTGTCGGTCGACCCGATGTACATGCCCGGGCGCTTGCGCACGGCCTCGAGCCCCTCGAGGACGAGCAGGTGCCGCGCGGTGTAGTTGGAACCGTCCCGGTCTGCTCCTGCCAGCAGCGCTGTGGACGGCACGGACGTCTCGGCGGTCACGCGGTTCGCTCCTCGCTGAATTTCAGGTGGGGCCCTTGTGGGTAAGGGCGCGGCTTCGGTCGCCGTCAAGAGGGTACCGAGGCCTGGTAGAGCCGTTGTAACGCCACCCTCGTCTGTAGTTAAGACTAGTCCAGAGTCGCATACACGTTCGATCCCTCGATGGAGTGAAGTACATATCACGTTCCCTTCCAGGCATGAACCATTTAGGCTCCGGGCACGTCCTCATGAACAACCGGCAAGCCAGCCGGGAGGACCAGACATTGACAAACTGCGCGAACCCGTACGACACACAGACACGCAATACGGCACATTCGCCGCCAACCGGCAGCAGACAGCCGGCCTCGAAAGATTTTTTCGAGGAAAAGCCCGGGGCGGGAACGTTTTAGGGCTGGTTGGATGTTGACCCTGGTACGACAGCTCGTCGAGCTAGAGAAGAGGCGACGTGACTACTGTTCTGACCCCCGCGAGCCCCCTGACGGCCGCCGATCGCTGCGACCGCTGCGGAGCGCAGGCCTACGTGCGCGTTGTCCTGCTCAGCGGCGGCGAACTGCTCTTCTGCGCCCACCACGGCCGCAAGTTCGAGCCGGAACTCAAGAAGATCGCCGCTGAGATACAGGACGAGACGGAGCGGCTGACCTCCGTTCCGGCATCCGCCTCCGAAGAAGAGCGCTGATACCTCGCATCCACGACGAGCCAGCTCCGGCACAGGCCGGTGTACGGGCGGCGCGGCCCCTCTTTCAGGGACCGCGCCGCCCGCGCTCGTACCGGAGATGGCCGCTCAGGCTCTGTCAGCGCCCGCTCCGTCGGCCCAGCGCTCGTAGGGCCTCGGACACGCGCGTGTAGACGCCGGGGCTGCCCGCACGGCCGCAGCCGCTCCCCCAGGACACCAGCCCGATGAGCTTGCCCTGGGCGACGAGAGGCCCGCCGCTGTCGCCCTGGCAGGCGTCGTGGCCACCTGCGGCCTCCCCGGCGCACAACATGCTCTTGGCCAGGTACGTGCCGTCGGCGCTGCCCGGATACGCCTCCTCGCACCGGGCGTCGGGCAGCACGTGCACCCGTGTCGCCCGCAGACTGTGTGCGTAATCACCGCCACCGGTGAGGTCCCCCCACCCGGAGACCGTCGCGCTCGTACCCGGCTTGTACGCAGGATCGCCGGCCGCCGCCATCCCGATGACCGAGCTGCGTGGCAGCGGTCTGGCGAGAGTGAGCACGGCGAAGTCCTCGGCGTTGCTGTCGCTGTCGAAGGTCGGATTCACCCGGACGTTACGCACCGAGATCTCCCGGCCGCGGCCCGAGAGCAGGTCCGTACGGTTCGCGATGACCTTGAGGTCGTGGACACGCTCCGGCGGCGCCCCCAGGACGTCCTCGCCCATGCAGTGGGCCGCGGTGAGCACGGTCGTACGACTGATGGCCACACCGCCGCAGAACTGCCCCGCACGCGTACCCCCGAACCGGTCACGGCTGGACAGTGCCACCGTCCACGGACTCTCGGACACGTCGATCGGGAAACTCCCTATGACAACGCTGTCGGCGGCCACGGGGGAAGTGGAAAGCAACGGTATTGCGGTCGCCGCGGCCACAAGGGCCAGCGGCCGGGCCAGGGCCCGGACAAAGGGACGGCGCATACAGGCTCCTCACTCTGGGATGGTCGTGGGAGACCCAGAGTGATCCAGCCCGCCACACCCCGCACCTGCGCGACAGCACGAGAAGGCCCGGTTCCCCACGAGGGAGAACCGGGCCTTCGGTGTCGTACGACGGCGACCTAGTCGAGGTAGTCGCGCAGCACCTGCGAACGCGACGGGTGGCGCAGCTTCGACATGGTCTTGGACTCGATCTGGCGGATTCGCTCGCGCGTGACGCCGTACACCTTGCCGATCTCGTCGAGGGTCTTCGGCTGACCGTCGGTGAGACCGAAGCGCATCGAGACGACGCCCGCCTCGCGCTCGGACAGGGTGTCGAGCACGGAGTGCAGCTGCTCCTGCAGGAGCGTGAAGCTGACCGCGTCGGCCGGAACGACCGCCTCGGAGTCCTCGATGAGGTCACCGAACTCGCTGTCGCCGTCCTCGCCCAGCGGGGTGTGCAGCGAGATGGGCTCGCGGCCGTACTTCTGGACCTCGATGACCTTCTCCGGGGTCATGTCGAGTTCCTTGGCCAGCTCCTCCGGGGTGGGCTCGCGGCCCAGGTCCTGGAGCATCTGGCGCTGCACGCGCGCGAGCTTGTTGATGACCTCGACCATGTGCACCGGGATACGGATGGTGCGGGCCTGGTCGGCCATGGCGCGGGTGATCGCCTGACGGATCCACCAGGTGGCGTACGTGGAGAACTTGTAGCCCTTGGTGTAGTCGAACTTCTCGACCGCGCGGATCAGACCGAGGTTGCCCTCCTGGATGAGGTCCAGGAAGAGCATGCCGCGGCCGGTGTAGCGCTTGGCCAGGGAGACCACCAGACGGAGGTTGGCCTCCAGGAGGTGGTTCTTGGCGCGGCGCCCGTCCTCGGCGATGATCTCCAGCTCGCGCTTGAGCTTGGGGGCGAGCTTGTCGGCGTTGGACAGCTTGTCCTCGGCGAACAGACCGGCCTCGATGCGCTTGGCGAGCTCGACCTCCTGCTCGGCGTTGAGCAGCGGGACCTTGCCGATCTGCTTGAGGTAGTCCTTGACCGGGTCGGCGGTGGCACCGGCGGCCGCGACCTGCTGCGCCGGCGCGTCGTCCTCGTCCTCGTCGGAGAGCACGAAGCCCGCGCTCTCGGCGCCCTCGGGCTCGTCGGCGCCCTTGGGGGTGTCCTCGAGCACCTCCTCCTCGATGACTTCGCCGTCGTCCTTCTTGGCACTGGTCTTCTTGGCCGCCGCCTTCTTGGCGACCGTCTTCTTCGCGGGCGCCGTCTTCTTGGCGACCGCCTTCTTCGCAGCGACCTTCGTGGCGTCGTCCTCGACGGGCGCGTCGGCGGCGGGCGCCTCGGGGGTGGCAGTGGCAGTGGCCTTCTTGGTGGTCACCGTCTTTGCCGCGACCGTCTTGGTGGCGGTGCGCTTGGCCGGACTCTTCGCTGCGACGCTCTTTCGGGTGCGCTTGGGCTCCGCGGCACTGACCATCAGCGTCACACCCTCTTCCTCGAGGATCTGGTTGAGGCTGCGCAGTACGTTCTTCCACTGAGTGGCCGGAATCTGGTCAGCTTCGAAGGCCCGACGCACATCGTCGCCGGCGATCTGCCCCTCAGCCTTTCCCCGCTCAATGAGAGCCATGACAGAGACGGACTCGGCGATCTCCGGCGGGAGCGTACGGGATGTGCTGGCCGACACGAACAACCTCTCGGAACGTTGGAAAACGGCTTCCGGCCCCGTCCAGGACGGACAGGAGCCGACCGCCGGCTTGGGGATTGGGCCGACGGCGCGGGCGGGGGCCGGGAAGATGCACAGCGCCGCAAACGGCGTCCGTATTCCCTCCTCGGCTGTCACCTCTTAGGTCATCGCGCTGTTTCCCCGAGTGTTACGCCCAATCTGCGTGGTCCGAGTCACACCCTGTAAGCGCTCAAAAACGGTCATATGCGGATAGATGTGGTTACCAATGGGTGAGACTGGGGCTCTCTCAAGGTTGCCACAGCCCGTGGCGCCGTCGGACCCCGCAGGATCCCGGAGATCCTGCGGGGTCCGACGGAGGCGGTTCGGCGGCCGAGCCATGCCCCAGGAGGGGGAGGCATCTCCCGGCCGCGCCGCCCGCGGGGTGCGGTCAGTGTTCGCGCGGCGCGGGCACCACGCGCTCCACCTCGGGGTGGACGGTGAGCAGTTGACGCATGGCCGACTCGGCCGCCGTACCGTCCCCCGCGCCGAGAGCGTCGACGATCCTGCCGTGGTGCGCCAGAGACGTCTCGTTCGGCCGGTCGCAGCCGGTGACCGGGCCGCCGGAGACCTGGAGGGCGGCCGAGACGATCCCGGAGAGGTGCTCCAGCATCCGGTTGCCCGCAACCTGGATGAGCAGGGAATGGAACTCGGCGTCGGCGCGGGAGAAGGTGATGGCGTCACCCTGCCCCATGGCGTGGCCCATGATCTCGACCATGTCGGCGAGCCGCTGCTGGACGTCCTCGCGCCCGTGCCCCGCGGCGAGGCGGGCCGCGAGCGGTTCGATCGTCCAGCGCAGTTCGCTCAGCTCGCGGCGCTGGTCGTCGCGCTGCGGCCCGAAGGCGCGCCATTCGATGATGTCCGGATCGAGGAGGTTCCAGTCGCTGACCGGGCGCACACGCGTGCCGACGTTCGGCCGGGCGCTGACCAGGCCCTTGGCCTCCAGGACACGGAGCGACTCACGGACGACGGTGCGGGAGACCTCGAAACGCTGGCCGATCTCTTCGGGCACCAGCGGACGGTCGGCGCCCAGATCGCCGGAAACGATCATCTGGCCCAGCTGCTGGACGAGTTGGCCGTGCAGCCCGCGTCCGCGGCTGCCCGCGGCGCGCCGGCCCACGCGGCCCAGCTCCGGGTCCGCGCTCTCCCAGGCGGGGGCTCCGACGCGGTCGACCACGTGGGCCTCGGCGTAGGGGTAGCGGTCGAGATCGCCCGGGCCGGCCAGACCGGAGTCGGCGGAGCGGGCGGCGGTCATCATGGTGTGCGCAAGGGTACTCACGGATCCTTTGTCGGCGCCGTCTCCAACTCCCTTGAGGTCTTTGGTGAAAAGCACACGAAAGGGTGATCGCTCACCCCGTCGCAATTGACGCCTTATCGGAAAGAAATGGGCTTTCCCCAGGGAGTTGCGCACAGGGTGGGACGAAAGCGCGCGGGCTGTCGTCATCGGACCCTGCTGCGCAAGGTGGTGAGCAGATACGCGCAGAGCAGAGCGGTGAGCGACAACGTCAGGGCACCGCCCACGGGTTGGGCGATCACCCTCGCCACGGCCGACAGATAGCGCTCTCCCCCGAAGGGCCACTGCAGCAGGAACACCTCGCGCAACCGCAGCGGAAGCCCGGCCGCCATCCGCACGGACGATCCCGCCAAGGCCTTCTGTACGAGCGGAACGACGAGGACCGGTACGGAGATCACGGCCGCCAGTCCTGCCGTGGTGGACCGGAAGACGCCGGCGGCCAGCACTCCGGCCCAGGCACATCCGACGACCAGCCCGAGCCAACTGGCGCTCAGCGAAAGCCAGTCCGCGGGAACTTGCATGAGCTCCCGTCCGTAGACGAGGTAGAGCGCTTCGGCGTCGCAGCCGACCGTGAGGAAGGCCAGCATCAGCGCGGTGGCCGTGGCGACGAGGAGTTTTGCGGCGAGCAGCCCCAGCCGACGGGGCACGGTGCCACGGTCCACCGCAAGCGCGGGGTGGCGGAACTCGTCGCCGAAAGCCAGCGCGCCGAGGAGTCCCGCACCGAGCGCGGCGGGCGGCAGCGGCAGCTCGCGCGGCCACGCGGCCAGCAGGCGCGACTGCGGGGTGTGTCCGATCCGGGCCAGGAGGACGGCGGCGAGGGCGGACACGACGAGCACGATGGCCCCGGTGACGAACCCCGTGCCGATGCCGGCGGCGCGACGGATTTCGTAGCGCAGAGGGCGGAGGGGACTGGGAGCCGGGCGGACGGAGATGGGAGGCGGAAGGGAGGGCGGGCTGTCGAGGGCGCCGGCTTCGGTCGGGCGTACGGCCGGCGTCGGGGCGCGCCCGGAAGCCACACGCGACTGGGGTGCGGTGACAGGTGACTTCGGCGCGTCGGCGCTGCGGGGCGCGTCGGCCGGTGCCGGGGATTGCGCTTCGCGGGACGCATCAGCGCGAGTGAGGGAGCTCGGTGAGGCGTCTCCCTGCCGGGACGCTTCAGCCGGGGCCGAGTGGTGCGGTGCCGCGCCGGGCTCCGGGGCCCCGTCCGCCGTGCGCGGCTCCGACACCTGCGGCTCGTCGGCGGCTTCCGGCCCGCCGACGGGGGGTTCCACCGCACCGGGCCCCATGTCCCCGATCTCGTCGGCGAGTTGATGTACGAGGATGCCGTGGCGGAACGCGGTCTCTCCGACGTCGGCACAACTACTGCCGTACACGGAGAGGCGGTTGCCGCCCTCGTGTACGACTTCGACGGAGCGATGCGCGGTGCGGGCCTCCTTGGTGAGCAGGGCGGCGAGGCGCACGACGTGCGGGCTGCGGACGGCGACACGGGGGCGCAGCCGGGTGCGGGCGAAGTCGTCGGCGACCTGGTCGGCGACGAGCCTGCCCCGCTCCAGCGTGACGACCCGGTCGGCGCTGCGCGCGGCCTCCTTGGGGTCGGCCGTGGTGAACAGGACCGTGCCGCCCTGGGCCGCGTGCGCGCGCAGCATGCCGTACAGCCAGCGGGCCTCGCGGGTGGAGAGCCCGCCGGCGGGGTTGTCGAGTACGAGTGTGTGCGGGTCGGACAGCAGCGCGCAGGCCAGGCCGAGGCGGCGGTCCATGCCGCGCGAGAGGGTGCCCAGGCGTTCGTCGCGCAGGCTGACGAGGCCGACCACCTCGAGGACCTCGTCGGCCCGGCGGGCGGGGACTCCCGCGGCGGCGCACAGCATGCGGAGATGGCCGCGGACGGTACGAGCGGGGTGCCCCGGTACATCACCCAGGAACACGCCGACTTCGCGCCCCGGATGGGCGATGCGGTGCAGGGGGCGGCCCTTGAAGTAGGTGATGCCACGGCCCTGTTGGAGTTCGAGCATGAGTTTGAGTGCGGTCGTCTTGCCCGCTCCCGGCGCGCCGAGCAGCGCGGTGACGCGGCCTGCGCGTACGTCGAAGGAGACGTCGTCGACGGCGGGCGGAAGCTCCTTGCGGGGACTGCTGGTCAATCCGTAGGCCTGGATCACCCGAAGCAAGATAGCGCGCTATGTCCGATTTTTCGGGTATAGCGTGGCCCGCTCTGCAGGCCGCGGCCGGTCCGCCCGGAACCCTGCCGTCACACTTCGGGGCGCAACATCGGGGGGTTGAGCAGTGTGGCGCCGCCGGCCCTGAACAACTGGGCGGGGCGCCCGCCCTGGCGTGTGGTGGTCCCGCCGGTGGGAACGAGGAAGCCCGGTGTGCCCGTGACCTTGCGGTGGAAGTTGCGCGGGTCGAGCGCCACGCCCCACACCGCCTCGTAGACCCGGCGCAGCTCGCCGACGGTGAACTCGGTGGGGCAGAACGCCGTGGCGAGGGACGAGTACTCGATCTTGGAGCGGGCGCGCTCCACACCGTCGGACAGGATCTGGGCGTGGTCGAAGGCGAGCGGCGCCACCGGTTCGCCGTCACGGCCGTAACCGCCCTGCTGGAGCAGTTCCTCAACCGGAGCCCAGCGCGCATTGCTGGCGTCGCCGCCCGCTCGGGGTGCGGGCAGGTCGGGGGCCAGCGCCAGGTGGGCGACGCTGACCACGCGCATCCGGGGGTCCCGCTTGGGGTCTCCGTAGGTAGCGAGTTGCTCCAGGTGGGCGCCGTTGTCCTGAGCGGGAACGGCCGGGTCGTGGGCGCGCAGCCCGGTCTCCTCGGCCAGCTCGCGTGCGGCTGCCTGCGCCAGATCCTCGTCGGCCCGTACGAAGCCGCCCGGGAGCGCCCAGCGCCCCTGGAACGGTGGTTCGCCCCTGCGTACCGCCAGCGCACACAGGGCATGGCGGCGCACGGTCAGCACGACCAGGTCCACGGTGACGGCAAAGGGCGGAAACGCTGACGGGTCGTAGGGCATGCGGCGATCATAGTCGTCTGCCTGACGATAAACACTCCCTTCGTCGGCCGCTTCGGTGGCTGATCCACTTCGGTCCGGTATGGACCTCACCATCTGGTTCCGGGTGCTGTGCGGTGGTGCGTCATCCGAGGTCACACTCCCAATTGCAGCCCTTCGGCAGCCTCCTCGACCATGGCGAGGCCGAGTCGGCTGACCCGCACGGAGAAGGGAGCACCGGCGATCCGCAGTCCCCTCAGAACGATCTCGCCCAGGGGTGCACTGTGCATGGGCCGCAGTGTGACGGTCCCGGCCGGAGCATCCGGACGGATACCCGCGAGAGTCACCAGCAGCAGCACGCCGGCGGCCGCCGCGGTGGCGGCGGGACGACAGGCCGCCGGGTGCGGGAGGGGAGCGCTCCCGGCGGTGCGCTGCTCCCCCGCGTACATCTCGGGCAGCCGGTGCCCGAAGCTCTCGGCCGCCGCCAGTGCGCCCCTCAGTAGTGAACTTGCCTCCTTCTCGTAGCCGGCAGCGGCCAGGCCTGCGACGCCGATCGCCGTCTCGTGGACCCGCACGGCGCCGCTGCGGTGGCCGAACGGGTTGTATCCGGCTTCCTTCGCGCCGAGTCCGCGCAGACCCCAGCCCGAGTCCATGCCCGGGCCGCCGAGCAAGCGTGCCAGCTGTTCGGTCTGCACCTTGTCGAGCAGGCCGGGGGCCGACTCGCCGCCGCCGAGCAGTCCCGTGTCGAGGAGATGGGCGGCAGCAGCACCCAGGTGCGGCACCGGGGTGCCGTCGGGCGCGCGAGCGGCGGCCGGTCGGCCGCCGCCCCGGTCGTCGATCCAGAAGTCCTCCCTGAACGCCGCCCGTAGCGCCTGGGCCCACTGCCGCAACTCGGCGCCGCCCGGCCTCCCGCAGGCATCGAGCAGATCGGCGCCCAGCAGGGCCGCACGGTGGGCGTGGGCCTGCGTCTCGCAGCGGACGGGACCGCCGGGGTGCGGGTCACACAAGTAGGTGCCCTCGCCGACGGCCGTCCGCAGCCAGGCCAGACAGTGCTCGGCCGCCGGCAGCAGGACCTCCGTCTCGGCCTCGGAAAGGCCCCAGCGGCGGGCCTCCGCGAGGAGCGAGGGGAAGAGCAGCGTGGCTTCCGTGCCGGTACAACCAGGCGGCAGATGGGGGCCCGTGTCCCGTCGTGGCCCGGGGATCATGCCGGACTGCGGTCCCGCGCTCCGGAGTTGGCTGCGCGCGAGGGTACGCAGCGTGCCTGCGGCGAGCCGGGTGCCGAGGGGCAGCGTCATCCGCGCCGCGACCAGTGCCTCGGCCGGGGCCGGACCGCAGCGCCAAGGGGCTCCTGCCGCGAGATGCATGTCCGAAGGGTGCGCGGGGTCGCGCAACAGAAGGGCATGCAGATCCTCGACGCTTGTCCGCAGGAGCGACTGGACCCTGAGGTCGTCGCCGGACGCCCGAGCGGCGGCGAGAGGGCTCGTGGCCATGCGGCCCACGGCCCGGACGGGTCCCGCTCCGTCCGGCCGCACCCGTAGCTCCACGCTTCTGCTGCCGCCGGGTGGCAACTCGAACTCCCAGCGCAGCAACCCCGCCGAGGCCAGTGCATCCGCGGGCGGCGGATCTGCCGTGACCGACGAGTTCCCGGTGGCGCAGGACCAGCGCAGGCCCGAGTCGTGGACGCTGGCGGGCAGTTCGGGCCCGGCGGTGCCGGACGCGATGGCGCCCAGGTCGGCCAGATCCGTACCGAGGGCGACTTCGAGAGGCACACGCAGGGGGCGCAGGGCCGCACTGTGCAAGGTGATCCGCTCCGTCCCGTCCGCATGGCGAATGCGCTCGACGACGAGGTCCGGGTCCGGGCCGGAGTGCGGCGAGGCACGCAGCGCACCAACGAAGCGGGCCCGGTCGGCCGAGGTCATCCGGGCTTGGACCACCAGCGGTTCGCGCCCGGCCACGCGGACCTGGCAACGGGAGAGCACGCGTCGGCCCGCACGGTAGAACCCCTCCAGCCCCTGACCCGTCATCTCCCCCTGCTCCGACGAGATGGCGAGTCCAGGGAGCGCGACGCAGATCATGGCGGTGTGCGTGGACGGCAGTTCGACGGACCGGCGCGGTGCTGGAAGCGGAGCGGCTCGGGGCGGTGGAGTGGCTCCTGGGGGCGGGAAGGCGGACGAGCGGGGCGTCTGGCCTGCGGGGGAGGGCAGGGTCCGGCCTGCGGGTGGTTGCAGTGAGCGTTGCCGGCCTGTCAGTGGGGCGGAGGGTTGGGCCGGGCCGGGCGACCAGGCCGGGGGTTGGTCCGGGCCCGTCGGCCGGGACACAGGGTCGCCCGGCTCGGTCGGCTCGAGCGCACAGGGCCCAGGGACGTGCGGGCGAACGGCGGTGAGGCCCTGGTCGGTCGGCCTGACAGGGGGCCGGTCCTGACAGGCCGCCCCGACTGCGGACCGGGGTCGGTCCGTCGACACAGGCGGATACCAGTCCTGGCCGGTGGGTGGAGCGGCGCGTGCGGCGTCGGCCGCGAGCCGGGGCTCGCGCCGGCCTGCACGGTCCGCATGTGTCGGCAGGCGAGCGCCCGCCCCGGGAGACAGCGTGGACCGGTTTGCGCCGGAAGGGCCGTCACCGGCAGCGGAGGGCGGAGTCGGCTGATGCATGGACGGCTTCTTCTGCGCTCGGTGCACCTCGGGCGGATGCGGCGCCGGGTGGGGGGTTCCGGACGGGCGTGGGCTCTGCGGCGGCCCGGCCCATCCGGGCGTTCCGCCACTCAGGTGAACGGAAGAGCAGTCCTCCGGGTCACGCCCGCGGCGGGCCCGCCCGGACGGACGCCGGCGCCGCTGATCGCCCCCGGCGATTTCTCGTTGCCGCGCGCGGATCGCTCCACGACTGCCGTCGATCCGACCGCACCGACCAGCGCTCGCCCTGCACTCGCTCACGCCTCCTCCTCTGTGCTGTCGCTTCCGGGGCGAAGGCTTTCGGGGCACTTGTCGCGGCGGTGCGCTGCGCCCTTGCCGGTGGTACGCGGGCGCGTGCGGCCAGCCCGTTCGGATCCGGGATGGGTGCCACCTGCCACCGGCGTCCGCCGGCGAGGGACGCCAGTACCGCTCCCCCGGCCTTCTGCCCTCGCCGGGCGGGGATGGCTGCGGACCGTGCCGCTCGAGCGGACACGGCGTCGCGGACGGGAAGCCTCCTCCGACACCCACTCCGGCTCGATGGCCTCGGCCGTCACCGGCTCTGCGGTTCCCTCCCTGTCGTGCGAGAGCTGGACTGCCGTCCGCCCGCGGTCCTGTCGCTCCGCACGCAGGCAGCGGCGGATCGACTCCGGGTCCAGGCCCTCGTTGCAGGCCTGGTGCAGCAGGCGGGCGAAGAGGTAACCGGGGTCCGCGCCGAGAGCCATGGCGAGGGCTTCCCGGGCCTCCAGGTCGTCACCCGTGGACCAAGCGACCCACCCGGCCAGCGTCAGCGGTGCCGCCGCGTGTTCGCCGTAGGGTCCGACGCACCGGCGGGCCAGGGCCCGCCAGAGCCGGAGTGCGGGCGCGGCCTCCTCGCCCTCCATCCACTCGGCCGCGCGGTCTCGGGTTGCACGGTCCTGCAGGCCGAGAATCAGTGTCGCGGCTTCGTCGTGTGCGAGCAGTTCGTCATCGCGGAGATCCGCCGTGAGCGTGCCGGGCACCGGCGGTGCGTCGGCCAGCCGACACATGATCCGCGCGGACAGCTCCAGTGTCTCCTCGGCCACGCCCGCGCGGCTGGCGCCGTCGAGGATCCTGGGGACCAGCGCCATGCTCGCGGCGTCCAGGGCGCTCTCCTGCTCCAAAGCGGCCGCGGTCTCCCAGGGCAGCAGCCTGGCGCGCAGTTCGCGCAGAGTGCCGCGCACCTGCAGGCCGGCGTAGGTGGCAGCGGCGGCCAGCACAGAGGTGCCGGGCAGGCCCATGGGCAGGCCTTCGGGTGGGCAGCACGCCTCGTTCCCGCAGCAGTAGGACCAGAAGCGGCCGTCCGAGATGCACAGCGCCTCGATCACCGGTACATCGAGCTGACCGCACTCGACGCGCAGTTTCTGGGCCAGCGGGCGCAATCGCTCCATGACCTGCCGGCCCGACTCGCCCTTCGCCGGTTCCTGACAGAGATAGGCGACCATCTGTTCGGGCCGGGCTCCCCTGCGCTCGCTGCCCGTCACCAGCCCGTGGGCCAACTGCTGGGCCACGGAAGCCCAGTCGTCCGCACTCGCGGGAATGCCGAGCCGGGCGCGGCCGCCGAACCGTCCGCGGCCGTCCCTGTCGTGCAGGGCGACCAGCACGATGCTTTCCTCGGGGCGGTACCCCAACAGATAAGGGAGGGCGTCGGCCAGTTCGGCCGGGGTGCGCAGCGTGACCTGGTGCTCGGCGCCGTGACTGTCGTAGGCGGTGCAGTCGACGTGGGCCGGGCGGCCCGGGTGCTTGTCCCGCACGTCCTGTGCGCCGCACCTGCCCTGCGCGGCGGGTCCGCCGTGGTCGTCCGAGGCGGTCGGACCGACGTGCTTCTCCTGTCGGGCGGGTTCGCCCTGTTCGTCGTGAGGCCCGGTACCGTCGCGTCCGGCGGCCTTGCCGTTTTCGGGGGATCCAGTGGTTTCGCCGTGGTTCGTCATGCGCCGACGATCTCGCGGATCGCGATATTCCGGTTTGCCCTGTGGATAAGTCAGGCCAGGGACACGTCAAGTCGATGCCCAGCGGATGCAACTTGCCCGATGCCCAGGGCGTTGCGATGTCTCCCCCGCCCTTCTCCTCCACAAGCCTGGTCCGGCTTGTCAGTGCCGTCCTGTTTGATGGGATGCATGGAGCACACGAGCAACGCGGAACTCCGGGCGGCCGCCGACACGGTCCTCGCCCGCCTCGTCGGGGACGCCACGGGCGCGGCCCGGCTGCGCGAGGACCAGTGGCGGGCGATCGAGGCGCTGGTCGCCGACAGACGCCGGGCGCTCGTCGTACAGCGCACGGGGTGGGGCAAGTCCGCGGTCTACTTCGTGGCGACGTCGCTGCTGCGGGCCCGGGGCAGCGGGCCCACCGTCATCGTCTCTCCGCTGCTCGCGCTGATGCGCAACCAGGTCGAGGCCGCAGCCCGGGCCGGTATCCATGCACGGACGATCAACTCCTCGAACACCGAGGAGTGGGACACCGTTCAGGACGAGATCGCCGCGGGTGAGGTCGACGTCCTGCTGGTCAGTCCGGAGCGGCTCAACAACCCGGACTTCAGGGATCAGGTGCTGCCCAAACTCGCCGCCGCCACCGGACTCCTCGTGGTGGACGAGGCGCACTGCATCTCCGACTGGGGGCACGACTTCCGCCCGGACTACCGGCGGCTGCGCACCATGCTCAGCGATCTGCCGCCGGGCGTACCGGTGCTCGCGACGACCGCCACCGCCAACGCGCGCGTGACCGCCGACGTCGCCGAACAGCTCGGCACCGGGGGCTCGTCGGACGCCCTGGTGCTGCGAGGCCCGTTGGACCGGGAGAGCCTGAGCCTGAGCGTGCTGCGGCTGCCGGACGCCGCACATCGAATGGCCTGGCTCGCCGACCACCTGGGCGAGTTGCCGGGTTCCGGGATCATCTACACACTCACCGTGGCCGCCGCCGAGGAGGTCACTGCCTTCCTGCGGCACCGCGGTCACACTGTCGCTTCCTACACGGGGAAGACCGAGAACGCCGACCGGCTGCAGGCAGAGGACGACCTCCTCGCGAACAGGGTTAAGGCCCTGGTCGCGACCTCCGCACTGGGCATGGGGTTCGACAAACCGGACCTCGGATTCGTGGTGCACCTCGGCTCGCCGTCCTCGCCCATCGCCTACTACCAGCAGGTGGGCCGCGCCGGACGCGGCGTCGAACACGCCGAGGTGCTCCTGCTGCCGGGGAAGGAGGACGAGGCGATCTGGGAGTACTTCGCGTCGCTCGCCTTCCCGCCGGAAGATCTGGTACGCCGCACTCTCGACGTCATCGCGCGCGCGGACAGGGCCTTGTCACTGCCCGCCCTGGAGCCCCTGGTGGAGCTGCGCCGCTCCCGCCTGGAGACCATGCTCAAGGTCCTGGACGTGGACGGGGCGGTCAAGCGGGTCAAGGGCGGCTGGACCGCAACCGGACAGCCGTGGACGTACGAGGCAGAGCGGTACGACTGGGTCGCGCGGCAGCGCAGGACCGAGCAGCAGGCGATGCGCGAGTACGCCTCGACGACCGACTGCCGCATGGAGTTCCTGCAGCGCCAGCTGGACGACGAGGGCGCCAAGCCCTGCGGCCGCTGCGACAACTGCGCGGGCGCGCGGTTCACCGCGGACATGTCCACGACCGCACTGGACGCGGCACGCGTCGATCTCGGTCGGGCGGGCGTCGAGGTGGAGCCACGCCGTATGTGGCCGACCGGCCTGCCGGCGATCGGCGTCGACCTCAAGGGGCGTATTCCGGTTGGTGAACAGGCCGCTTCGGGGCGGGCGTTGGGCCGCCTTTCGGACATCGGCTGGGGCAACCGGCTGCGGCCGATGCTCGCGCCGCAGACCCCCGACGGCCCCGTGCCGGACGACGTGGCGAAGGCCGTTGTGGGCGTGCTCGCGGACTGGGCCAAGGGGCCCGGGGGATGGGCCTCGGGAGCGGCGGACGCACAGGCGCGCCCGGTGGGTGTGGTCACCGTCTCCTCGCGCACTCGACCCCAGTTGATCAACTCCCTGGGCGCCCGCATCGCGCAGGTCGGCAGGCTGCCGTTGCTCGGCTCGGTGGAATACACGAGCGACGCGCCCCATGTCTCCCGCAGCAACAGTGCACAGCGCCTGAAGGCACTGGACGGCATGCTGACCGTGCCGCCCGCCCTCGCTTCCGCCCTCGCCGAGGCCGGCGGCCCGGTCCTCCTCGTGGACGACTTCACCGAGACCGGCTGGACGCTCGCGGTCGCGGCCCGCATGCTCCGACGTGCCGGTGCGCAGGGGGTGTTGCCACTCGTCCTGGCCGTCCAGAGCTGATCGCGGCGCGGCGCCCCAGGCCCGCTCGGCGGCCTTGCCCTGGACCACGTCCGCCCCAACGGTGTACTAACTCGGGGTGAACGGTCGCCTCATGCGTCGTGGCGCGACGCACTGGGTAGGGATATAAACCGCAGACCGAGATGTTCCGGTCAGTGGCCCCAATTGCTCGTTGCCGCATCCAAGTTCGGCAGGAAGAATTGAAGTCCGCTCCCCGCACGGCTCGTCCGTGGTCCGGTAGGGCTCTGCTGCGGCGTGCGCTCCCCTGAACAAAACCCCGCCCGTAGTGTGGGCGCGTAGCCGAAGGGAGGACCGTGACCTTCGGATTCGCTCCGTCCTCGGCGGCATCCACGTCGACGTCTGCCGACCTGTCCGCCGCATCCGCCAACCCTCTCGCCCGCATGCTCGAACCCGCGGAGTGGGCCGCCGCCGGAATCCCCCTGCTGCGCAATCCCCGAGAGGTCGTCAGCGGGCTCCATTCCCGGCATCACCCCAGGCCTGCGACCGCGATCGTGGCCGTACTCGACCCGGACGAACGCCTTTGCGCGAGCGCCTCGTTCACCCGCCGCCCGGCTCCGGCCGACGGCTGGATGTTCCGCAACACGCTGCTCGCGCAGCTGCGCCGGGTCATCCCGCACGACCTGCGGCGCCGCACACCGGTGCGCACCGCGGTGCTGCTCTACTGCCGTGAGGGCGACGCGCGTTGGACCGAGGAGGACGGCGCATGGATGTGGGGCCTGCGTGACGCGTGCACATTGCACGGTCTGCGCTGCGGGGCGTACATCACGCTGACCCGGGACGGCTGGCAGGTGCTGGGCGAGGGCCGCGGCGGGCGCCGTCCCAACGCGGACTCGTCACCGGAGTCCTTCGGCATGTCCGAGGCGTTGCCCCCGCTGCCACGCACGGGTGGTGCCGCCTCGGAGGTCCTGCGCCGCGCTGCGGCTCGCTGAGAACCCCGCCGGGCCACGCCCGGCCGACCGGCACGCTCCCCTCGTACGCCACCTTCGCCCCGCACCGAACGAGGGATCTTGCACACGCCGGTCAAGGCCGCCCGTCGGCACTCCGAGCACCCACCCCCGCACGCTTTGGGGCACCTTCGCTGCACGGACGACGGACGCCCGGCCCCGCGTTGATGCTCCCCCACGTCCTCGTCACACATCAAAGGGCCAGGCGGAAGCGCTCGCGCACCGGGCATCCCGACGGGTTCTGCGCACGCCGAAACGCCCGCCGTGCCGATGCCGCCGCAGCGGCGTCCTCGTCGCTCCGGCGTCCCCGTGGACGTACCGGAACAGACTCAGACGCCGGCGCCCAGCACCGAGTTGATCTGCTGCGGGTCGCCGCAGACGATCAGCAGGGCTCCGGCCCGGGTGAGGGCCAGCGGCAGGGCGGAGGCGGCGGCTGCGTCGGAACCACCATTGACGGCCACCACGACCACGGGGCGCGAGGCTGCGCGACCGGCGACAGAAGCCTCCGTGTAGAAGACGTCGTCGCCCGCGTCGTGCTGCGCCCAGTAGGAGGCTTCACCGAAGGACAGCTCGTGGGCGGCCCACGGGTGCTGTTCACCGGTTGTGATCACCAGTACGTCGCCGGGGGCACGACCCGAGTCCAGAAGCAGGTCCACGGCTTCCTCGGCGGCGTCGAGCGCGCCCTCCGCCGAAGCCGGGATCAGCTGGATCTGCGGGGTGGCCGAACCAGTGACAGTGGCCGGAGCAGCCGGGACCGAGGGTCCGGGCTTGGCCGCGGCCACGTCACGCGGCGTGCGCTGCACCGGCGGCGTGGGCCGGAGCGGACCAGGACGACCGGGACGCGGCGGAGCCGCGGGACGGGGACCGGGTACGGGACGGGGGGTCGGCGCGGTGCGGCCACTGGCCGGAGTGGCGCGGGGACCCTGGGCACTCTCGTGAATCTGAGGCTCCTCGGGAATGAGAGGCATGAGCTGATATTTATCAAACGTTGGTACGGCTCGCGTCAGCGGGTGGCACATGAGTGCGAGCGGATTCGTCAGAAATCGAAGCCGAGCTGACCCTCGATCTCCGGAACGCTTCCGTCCGCCCCGCTACGGACCTTCTTGAGATGCCGCCACTGGGGCAGCGCATCAAGATACGCCCACGACAACCGGTGGTACGGGGTGGGGCCCCGCTCCGCCAGTGCGGCCTTGTGCACGGGCGACGGATACCCGGCATTGTCCGCAAAACCGAAGTCTGCATGGTCGACAGCCAGTTCGGCCATCATTTTGTCGCGCTGAACCTTGGCGATCACCGAGGCCGCCGCGACCGCCACACACGAGCGGTCGCCCTTGATCACCGTACGGACCTGCCAGGGAGCGCCGAGATAGTCGTGCTTCCCGTCGAGGATCACCGCATCGGGGCGGACCGGCAGAGCCTCCAGGGCGCGCACCGCCGCCAAGCGCAGGGCGGCGGTCATGCCCAGATCATCGATCTCCTCCGGGGAGGCATGCCCCAGAGCGTACGAGGTCACCCACTTCTGCAGCTCCACGGCAAGAACGGTGCGCCGTTTGACGCTGAGCAGCTTGGAGTCGGTGAGGCCCTCGGGGGGCCTGCGCAGTCCGGTGACCGCCGCGCAGACGGTGACGGGGCCGGCCCACGCACCGCGCCCCACCTCGTCGACACCGGCAATGATCTTCGCTCCGGTCGTGGCGCGAAGGGAGCGCTCGACGGTGTGAGTAGGTGGTTCGTACGGCATGGCGCCTTCAGACTACGCCCCGCGGATCACCAGGCGACACCCCGGCTCCCACAACCACGTCACAGCCCCCGGGCCCCGCACTCAGCCGCAGCTCGGCCGCAGCAGCGGAACCATCAACTGGTCGATCATCTCCTCGAGATCACGATCGATCCATTCGCTTCCGCGCATCTTGGAGCGATACATCATCATCGCCGGGATGGCGTCGAAGACATAGCTGTTCGCCGCGTCGGGTCGCACCTCATTCCGCTCTATTCCGCGGGTGATGACCTCACGGAGCAGCTTGATGGTGGGCTCCACGATCCCGTCGAAGATCACGCCATGGAAGCGCTCCGCCTGGATCGGGTCGCATTCGTGAATCACGGCGCGGACCGCGAAGCCGGGTCGGGAGAACATTGCCTCACGCGCCTGTCGGCACAGCGCGAGCAGATCCTCGCGCACACTGCCCAGGTCGGGCGCCTCCTCTATGCGCGGCAGTCCGGCCTGCAGCGCGTCCGCGACGAGATCCTCCTTGGACGGCCAGCGCCGGTAGACCGCGGCCTTGCCGGTCTGGGCACCGGCGGCGACGCCCTCCATGGTGAGGCCGTTCCAGCCGACCGTACTGAGCTGTTCCAGGGCGGCATCGAGGATCGCGCGTTCGAGCACGGCGCCGCGCCGACGGAGGGAGGCCGCCTGAGCGGGGGCGGCCGTCCAGCGCGAAGTAACCATCTGAGTGTCTCCAGCGAGCAAGGGGAGCGGGGATTTCGGGGGTTGGGGGCGCGCCACGTGGCGGCAACGGGGGATTCGCCACGCGACACCAATTTAAGTGAACGCTTGCGTTCACTATCGGGGACTCACTACGGTTGACGCGACAGTGAACGCGAGCGTTCACTAACGCACTTGTGGGGGACCCATAGTGACAACCTCTCAGTTGATCAAGGAACAGAAGCCAGGTGCGGCTCGCCGGGACGGACATCCAGGCATCGCGCTCGCAGTCATCGCAGCCTGCCAACTCATGGTGGTACTCGACACGACGATTGTGAACATCGCGCTCCCGCACATTCAAGACGCTCTGAAGTTCAGCACCACCGACCTCACCTGGGTCGTCAGCGCCTACACGCTCACCTTCGGCGGCCTGCTGCTTCTGGGCGGCCGGGCCGGTGACATCCTCGGCCGCCGCCGGGTCTTCATGACCGGCATCGTGCTGTTCACCGTCGCCTCGATGCTCGGTGGACTCGCCCAGGAGCCCTGGCAGTTGCTGGCCGCACGCGTCCTGCAGGGCATGGGTGGCGCAATTGCGTCGCCCACCGCGCTGGCGCTCATCACCACGACGTTCCCCGAAGGCCCCGAGCGCAACCGGGCGTTCGGCGTCTTCGCCGCCGTCTCCGCGGGCGGCGGCGCGATCGGTCTGCTCGCCGGCGGCATGCTCACCGAGTGGCTCAACTGGCGCTGGGTGCTCTTCGTCAACCTGCCGATCGGCATCGCGATCACCCTGCTTGCACCGCTCTACATCAGCGAGTCCGAACGGCACACCGGCCGCTTCGACATCGCGGGGGCCGTGACCTCGACGGCGGGCATGGCATCCCTCGTCTACGGCTTCATCCGCGCTGCGGACGACGGTTGGCGGGACAGCCTGGCCCTCAGCTCCTTCGGCGCCGCAGTGGTCCTGCTGGCGGCCTTCGCGCTCATCGAGTCCCGGGCCAAGGAGCCGATCACTCCGCTGCGGATGTTCGCCGACCGCAACCGCTCCGGGACGTACGTGATCATGCTGAGCCTGGCCGCGGCGATGTTCGGCATGTTCTTCTACATCGTGCTCTTCGTGCAGAACGTGCTGGGGTACAGCCCGATCCAGGCCGGCCTCGCCTTCCTGCCGGTGACGGTCGTGATCGCGCTCGGCGCGGGTCTGTCCCAGCGGTTCCTGCCGGTGCTCGGGCCCAAGCCGTTCATGCTCACCGGTTCGGCTCTCGCGGTGATCGGGCTGGCCTGGCAGACCCTCATCAGCTCCGACAGCTCGTACGCCGGCGGAGTGCTCGGTCCGATGCTGGTGTTCGGCTTCGGCATGGGCCTGAACTTCGTGACGCTGACGGTCACGGCAGTCTCCGGTGTCGCCCAGCACGAGGCGGGTGCGGCCTCCGGGCTTCTCAACGCCACGCAGCAGGTGGGCGGTTCGCTCGGCTTGTCCATCCTGACGACGGTGTTCGGGTCGGCCAGCAAGGACGAGGCGCAGAAGCAGCTGCCGAAGTTCCTCGCCAACGGTTCGGCGGATCAGAAGGCAGAGTTCGCCAAGACGCACCAGCTGCCCGGCACGTGGGGGCACGAGGTGCTCGCGCAGGGCATTTCGATGGGCTTCGTGGCAGCCGCGGCCATGGCCGTACTCGCCTTCGGCACTGCCTGGTTCGTGATCCGGGTCCGCAAGAGCGACCTGGAAGCACTCGCCGGCACGGCGGGGGCAACGGCCGGCTGACCCGGCCGCGCCCGCCTGGGGCCGCGGATGGCCGGACCGAGTCCGGGGGACCGACGGCGAGGACGTCGGTCCGGCCATCCGCACACGTCCTGCAGGGCTCAGTGAGGTCAGAACCGACAGCACTGCCAACACGACCAACACGACCACCAACTGCATGACCACCCCCAGGCCCTCTCGCACGTCAGGTGCGGACACCGACTCATGCGCCACACGGCTGATGCCACGACAACGGATGCATGGTCACGCAGAGTTCCCGACAAGCACAGAGAGTTTCCAGCGGCCCGTCACCCTGACAAGCTCCACGAGGCAGCAGAGGGCTCAGGCCGACGGTGTTGTGCGGACGTTCGGCACCCAGTCCGGCAGCGCCTCAGTCAGCCCCGCCCATTCGGCCGGCGGCATTCCCGCTTTCCCGGCGGCGAGCACACCACCCACGATGGCGCAGGTGGTGTCCACGTCACCACCGACCTGCGCGGTCGTCCAGAACGCCTGCTCGAAGTCGCCGAGGGCTCGCGCGGCAGACCAGAGCGCGAAGGGCACGGTGTCGTGGGCGGACGTACGCCGTCCGCAGCCCAGTACGGCCGCGACGGTGCCCGCGTCTGCGTAGTCGAGCATGTCCCGAGCGCGCCGCAGCCCCGCGCCGACGGCGCTCTTCGGGACGAGTGCGACGACTCCGTCGAGGAGTGCCTCCGGGCTCGGCGGGCCGCCGGGGGCGGCAACCAGCGCGGCGGCCGCCGCAACCGCCATGGAGCCGACGACGGCCTCGCGGTGCTGGTGGGTGGGGTACGCGGAGATCTCCGCCTGATGCGTCGCCTGTTCCGGGTCGTCCGCGTACCAGGCGCCCAGTGGGGCGATCCGCATGGCCGCTCCGTTGCCCCAGGAGCCCTGTCCCTTGAAGAGCTCGGCGGCCAGCTCACGCCAGTCCCCGCCCTCTCGAACCAGCCGCAGCAGACGATTGACCGCGGGACCGTACCCCCGGTCGAAGTCATGGTGGTGGGCGAAGGAGTGCGCCAGGGCGTCCTGGTCGATGCGGTGGTGAGCGGCCAGGACCGCGACCACGGAGCAGGCCATCTCCGTGTCGTCGGTCCACTGCCAGGGGCCCGGCGGCAGCTCGCGACGCTTCAGCAGCGGATAGTTCACCGGTACGAAGAACTGGGAGCCCAGCGCATCCCCCACCGCCAGTCCACGCAGGCTGGCCAAGGCGCGGTCCAGGCGCCCGTCGGAAGAGGAGTCAGGGGTCATTGCTCTGCCACTCTATCCGGTGATCCCGTACGGTTCCGGATCTCGCCAGCGGTCGAAAGGCCGGTCAAGCGCGTACTTGCCGTCGTCCCCGAGAACGAGCATCCGCATCTCCGCGTTCCCCGGATTCGACAGCGACTCGAATTCTGCGACGGTCCAGTGGAACCACCGCATGCAGAACAGCCGCATGGCCAGGCCGTGGGTCACCAGCAGCACGTTGGACGGGTGATCGGGGGCCTCGAAGCTGCGGTACAGGCTCTCCAGGAAGCCGCCGACCCGGTCGTACACGTCGGCACCGGACTCCCCCTGGGCGAAGCGGTAGAAGAAGTGGCCGTACGCGTCCCGGTAGGCCTTCTGGAGGCGCACGTCGTCGCGGTCCTGCCAGTTTCCCCAGTCCTGTTCGCGCAGCCGCGGCTCCTCGCGCACCCGTATGAGCTCGGGATCGAGATGGAAGGCGCGCAGGGTCTCGTGTGTGCGGCGGTACGGCGAGACGTACACGCTGACGCGCTCACGGCCGAAGACCTCGCGCAGCCGTTTGCCGGTTTCCTCGGCCTGCTGCCAGCCCCGCTCGGTCAGCGCCAGCGCATGGTCGGGCTCCCGCTCGTAAACGGTGTCATCAACATTGCCCGTTGACTCTCCGTGCCGGACAAGGACGATGCGCCGTGGTCGTGCCATGCCAAAACCCTAGATCGGGTGACGGCCGATCGAGCACTCGTACGGGCTCCATACAGCGTAGGTCACACACTTCCTGCACCACTGGCCACGCCAGGACGCACGATTAACGCGTCCAGTTTCCAAACCCACCGCGTCAAACCGTCCAGGTCGGCTCCAGCTCGATGATGTCACCCGTGAGCGCCGCGATGTCCGCCTCGGTCTGGGCCCGCAGGGCGAGCCTCTCCACGCGCTCCGTGCGGTACTTGCCGTGTTCGGCGGCCGATCTCCACATGGACAGCACCAGGAACTCGTGTCCCGGTGCCTCGCCGAACAGGCCCCGGATCATGCCGGGAGACCCGGCCATGGCGGGGTTCCAGACCTTCTCCTGCATCAGCGTGAAGTGCTCGGCCCGTTCCTCGTGGACTCGGCACAGGGCGACCCGCAGCAGGTCCGCGTCCGTGAAACGCGGTTCGAAGCCGGTCTTCACGTCGAACCGGTAGTCGAAGAGCTTGACCTGCGCATCCTTGAAGGTGCCCGACTGGGCCGCCGCCAGCCGATCGTGGGAACGGGCCATGAAGGAGTCGTAAAAGGCACGACTCTCCCAGAAGGCGAAGATGTGTGCCACTCCGGTCCGTCCCCGACTCCAGCCACCGCCTTGTCCCCGAAACCCCGGCTCCCCCAGAAGCCCCGCCCACTTTCGCTGCCCCCGCTCGAAGCCGCGGCGGTCCACCACGGTGCAGCGAATCCACTTGACCAGCACCGCGCCATGGTAAGGCCACGGAGCGTGGCGCCGGTCACGCTCCGGTGGACAGCTCCGCGGCACATGTACGCGCGCGCGTGGCAGGATGGACAACCGGCCTTGTCCGTCCGGCAGTTCGGGGCGGAGGCAGCGCACGGGGAACGGGGAAGGGGAAGTCTGGTGAACGGCCTCAACAAGGGGATCCGCAAGGCCGAAGTCGCACTGAAGTGGGACCCGAGTCCGACGGGGCAGCCGCCCACCGATCTGGACATCGTCGCCGCCACCTACCTGGCGGGCGATCCGTACGGCGAGCCCGCCTATGTGGTGCACTTCGACAGCCGCTCCCCCGACGGCACCATCTATCTCAACCGGGACAGCAAGGACGGCAAGGGATTCGGCTGGGACGAGGTCATGACGCTGGAGCTCGACCGGCTGGACAGCCGGTACGCGCGCGTGGTGGTCGGAGTCGTCATTCAGCAGCGCACGGCGCACCGGACCTTCGTCGGCGTGCTCAACCCAGGCCTGCGGATCCGCGAGGGTTACACGGTCCTGGCCGAGGACGACTTCGGCAGCGTCCTCGGGGCCACGGCTGCGACGGTCGGGGAGTTCGTACGCGACGCATCCGGCGGTTGGAATTTCCAACCTGGCATCCACGGCTTCGAGGACGACCCGGCGACGTTCACCAGGACCATGGGCCGGGCGCACCAGTCCTGAGAGGCGTCGTACGGCGAGGAGGGGCGCCGACGCATGGTCGGCGCCCCTCCTCTTCAGGGACTGTCTGTCAGGCGGGGCGTGCCCCTGCCTGGGTCAGCTGCAGCCGCTGGTCGAGCCGCAGCCCTCGCAGATGTAGCAGGACCCGGCCCGCTGCATCTTCGTCCCGCAGGAGAAGCACAGCGGGGCGTCGGCCTGGATGCCAAGCTGCATCTCCACCAGTTCGGCGCTGGTGTGGGCCTGCTTCGGGGCGGGCTTGGCCGCCTCGACCTCGGCACGCGGCGTGGCGACAGCCTTCAGCTCCTGGGCGCGCGGCGCCGACTGGGCCAGGCCCTCGACGTCCACCTCGTCATCGGAGGGCTCGTACGAACCGGTCTCCAGGTGACGCTGGCGCTCCTCGGCGGAGTGGATCCCGAGGGCGGAACGCGTCTCGAAGGGCAGGAAGTCGAGCGCCAGGCGGCGGAAGATGTAGTCGACGATCGACTGCGCCATCCGCACGTCCGGGTCGTCCGTCATGCCGGCCGGCTCGAAGCGCATGTTCGTGAACTTCGAGACGTACGTCTCCAGCGGCACGCCGTACTGCAGACCGACCGAGACGGCGATCGAGAAGGCGTCCATCATGCCCGCGAGGGTGGAGCCCTGCTTGGACATCTTCAGGAAGACCTCGCCGAGACCGTCGTCCGGGTAGGAGTTGGCGGTCATGTAGCCCTCGGCGCCGCCGACGGTGAAGGACGTCGTGATGCCGGGGCGGCCCTTGGGGAGGCGCTTGCGGACCGGGCGGTACTCGACGATCTTCTCGACCGTCTCGCGGATGGTCGCCTCGGCCTTCTCCGTGACCTCGGTCTTCTCCTTCTCCTTGGTCTTGGCGGAGAGGGGCTGGCCGACCTTGCAGTTGTCGCGGTAGATGGCGAGCGCCTTGACGCCCATCTTCCAGGCCTCGAAGTAGACCTCTTCGACGTCCTCGACGGTCGCCGTCTCCGGCAGATTGACCGTCTTGGAGAGCGCGCCGGAGATCCACGGCTGGATCGCGGCCATCATGCGGACGTGGCCCATCGCGGAGATGGAGCGCTCGCCCATGGCACAGTCGAACACCTCGTAGTGCTCGTGCTTGAGGCCCGGGGCGTCGACGACATTGCCGTGGTCGGCGATGTGGGCGACGATCGCCTCGATCTGCTCCTCCTGGTAGCCCAGGCGCCGCAGGGCCTGCGGAACCGTGCCGTTGACGATCTGCATCGAGCCGCCGCCGACCAGCTTCTTGAACTTGACCAGGGCGAGGTCGGGCTCAAGACCGGTGGTGTCGCAGGACATCGCGAGGCCGATGGTGCCGGTCGGGGCGATGACGGACGCCTGGGCGTTACGGAAACCGTTCTTCTCACCGAGGCGCAGCACGTCCTGCCAGGCCTCCGTGGCGGCGGCCCAGATCGGCGTGTCGAGGTCGTCGATGCGGACGGCCACGGTGTTGGCGTCGGAGTGCTGCTTCATGACGCGGTTGTGGGCGCTGGCGTTGCGGGCGTAGCCGTCGTACGGGCCGACGACCGCGGCGAGTTCGGCGGAGCGCTTGTACGACGTGCCGGTCATCAGGGAGGTGATGGCGCCGGCCAGGGAACGGCCGCCGTCGGAGTCGTACGCGTGGCCGGTCGCCATCAGCAGGGCGCCGAGGTTGGCGTACCCGATGCCGAGCTGGCGGAACGCGCGCGTGTTCTCACCGATCTTCTGGGTCGGGAAGTCCGCGAAGCAGATGGAGATGTCCATCGCGGTGATGACGAGCTCGACGACCTTGGCGAAGCGCTCGACGTCGAAGGACTGGTGGCCCTTGCCGTCGTCCTTCAGGAACTTCATCAGGTTCAGCGAGGCGAGGTTGCAGGACGTGTTGTCCAGGTGCATGTACTCGCTGCAGGGGTTCGAGCCGTTGATACGGCCGGACTCCGGGCAGGTGTGCCAGTGGTTGATGGTGTCGTCGTACTGGATGCCCGGGTCGGCGCAGGCCCAGGCCGCCTCGGCCATCTTGCGGAACAGGGTCTTGGCGTCGACCTCTTCGATGACCTCGCCGGTCATGCGGGACGTCAGGCCGAACTTGCCACCCGACTCGACGGCCTTCATGAACGTGTCGTTCACCCGGACCGAGTTGTTGGCGTTCTGGTACTGGACGGAGGTGATGTCGTCCCCGCCGAGGTCCATGTCGAAGCCCGCGTCGCGCAGGGCGCGGATCTTCTCCTCTTCCTTCACCTTGGTCTCGATGAAGTCCTCGATGTCGGGGTGGTCGACGTCGAGGATGACCATCTTGGCGGCACGGCGGGTGGCGCCACCGGACTTGATGGTGCCGGCGGACGCGTCGGCGCCGCGCATGAAGGAGACCGGCCCGGAGGCGTTGCCACCAGAGGACAGCAGCTCCTTGGAGGAGCGGATGCGGGAGAGGTTCAGGCCGGCGCCGGAGCCGCCCTTGAAGATCATGCCCTCTTCCTTGTACCAGTCGAGGATCGACTCCATGGAGTCGTCGACGGCCAGGATGAAGCAGGCGGAGACCTGCTGGGGCTGCGGGGTGCCCACGTTGAACCACACGGGGCTGTTGAAGCTGAAGATCTGGTGCAGGAGGGCGTACGCCAGCTCGTGCTCGAAGATCTCCGCGTCGGCGGGCGAGGCGAAGTACTTGTAGTCCTCGCCGGCCTTCCGGTACGTCTTCACGATGCGGTCGATCAGCTGCTTGAGGCCGGTCTCGCGCTGCGGGGTGCCGACGGCACCGCGGAAGTACTTGCTGGTGACGATGTTGACCGCGTTCACCGACCAGAAGTCGGGGAACTCGACGCCGCGCTGCTCGAAATTGACCGAGCCGTCGCGCCAGTTGGTCATGACGACGTCACGGCGCTCCCACTGAACCTCGTCGTACGGGTGCACGCCGGGGGTGGTGTGGATGCGCTCGATACGCAGTCCCTTGGTCGCCTTGGTGCCCTTGGCGCGGGAACTCCGTGCCGGACCGCTCGCCGTCTCTGTCATGCCGCCTCCCTGTACGGGCTAAAACGCCCTGAAGTGCCCCGATGTTCCCGTGGCACGGTGTGGTGTCTGGTGTTGCGGGCATCTCGCGCTGCCGCCCGCAACGGGTCTTCGATAGCCGCCGTCCGGCCGGAATCGGGGTCTCCGCCCGGTTCCGGCCCGCCGGTCAGTCGGCGGCGTGGGCGGGCTCGGGGACCTGAGCAGTCCCTCCGGGCCCGCAGTCTTCTTCCTGGCCCCCCGCGACAGCGTCCTCGCGGTCGTCGTTGTCCGCGGCGACGGGTCGCATCTCCTCCCTGAGTTCCGCGATCGCGGCCTCGAAGTCCTCGAGCGAGTCGAACGCCCGGTAGACGGAGGCGAATCGCAGATACGCGACGAGGTCGAGCTCCTGCAACGGGCCGAGTATGGCCAGCCCCACGTCGTGGGTGGTCAGTTCGGCGCTTCCCGTGGCCCGCACCGCCTCCTCGACCCGCTGGCCGAGCTGGGCGAGTGCGTCCTCGGTGACAGGCCGCCCCTGGCATGCCTTGCGCACGCCATTGATGACCTTGGTACGACTGAAAGGCTCGGTGACTCCGGACCGCTTGACCACCATGAGCGAGCACGTCTCCACAGTCGTGAAACGACGGGAGCAGTCCGGACACTGGCGGCGCCTGCGGATCGACGTACCGTCGTCGGTCGTACGACTGTCGACGACGCGGCTGTCGGGGTGCCTGCAGAAGGGGCAGTGCATGAACTCCCAACCCTCCTCACAGCAGACTCAATAGCCTCGCTGGGCCTCATGGGCCCCTCGAAGCAGCCCCAAGCATAGGCGATCGCCAGGGGCCTGGAGACCCCGGGGACCACAACTTCTGGGCTGCTGCTGCAATCCAACCACTAGATGTGGGGATTGGCCCATGCATGCACGCCATACGCGCGTGTCGCGCACGTATTGGCATGTGCCACGTGACCGGAGCGCCGCACCGGATCCGGAGGCGCACGGCCGTACCGTTGCGACACATGCGGAGATACCGTGGGCGCCACAGGGAGGCGACGTGGGGCTCCCGCAGAGATGGGTGCCGGTTCCCGGTTGACGGAATGCCGGATGGCAGACTGGGGCAGTAACCCACGAGGTCAGCACCCCGGCGGTGAAGAGTACAACAATGGGCCCTTTTGTCCGCCAGGTGCCGCGTTAGCTATACACCCAGACACATGATCAAGTCAGGCTATCCGCGTTTTTTCACTCGAACGTGTGTTTGGCGCAACCTTTCGAAAGCAACTACCGTTGTCCAGCAGGGAGACCATCGAGAGGGGCCGACGTGACCACCACCGCAGACAGTGCCACCATCACTGCCCAGGACCGCTCCCAGGGCCGACTCGAGCCGGTGCATGCGATGAACGAAGCCGTGAATCCCGAGGGGCACAAGCGCTCCCTGCCGGGCCGACCTCCAGGCATCCGGGCGGACAGCTCGGGACTCACCGACCGGCAGCGCCGGGTGATCGAGGTCATCAGGGACTCCGTGCAGCGGCGCGGCTACCCGCCGTCGATGCGGGAGATCGGCCAGGCGGTCGGCCTCTCCAGCACGTCCTCGGTTGCACACCAGCTGATGGCACTGGAGCGCAAGGGCTTCCTGCGCCGCGATCCACACCGTCCACGCGCGTACGAGGTGCGCGGCTCCGACCAGGGCGCCTCCGTGCAGCCCACCGACACCGCAGGCAAGCCCGCCGCGTCGTACGTCCCGCTGGTCGGCCGCATCGCCGCCGGTGGCCCGATCCTCGCCGAGGAGTCGGTCGAGGACGTCTTCCCTCTCCCCCGCCAGCTGGTCGGTGACGGTGAGCTGTTCGTGCTGAAGGTCGTCGGCGATTCCATGATCGAGGCCGCGATCTGCGACGGCGACTGGGTCACGGTGCGCCGCCAGCCCGTCGCCGAGAACGGCGACATCGTCGCGGCCATGCTCGAAGGCGAGGCCACCGTCAAGCGCTTCAAGCGCGAGGACGGGCACGTCTGGCTCCTCCCGCACAACGCGGCGTACGAGCCGATCCCCGGCGACGACGCGACCATCCTCGGAAAGGTGGTGGCCGTGCTGCGGCGCGTATGACGGCTGCGGCGGGCGGTTCGTACAGAACCACCCTCTGACCGGGCCCCGGGACCCCTGCGCCGGTTCCGGGGCCCTGTGCTGTCCGGGCCCCACCGGCAGGTGTTTTGCATCGGGGGTTGGTCCGTCGCACCGCCGCGACAGACCAACCCCGGATCATTCGGCCTCTGTCTTCTTCGCTGCCGCGTCGATCGCCGCCAGCGACTTCCGGACCTGGTTACGGTCCGTCGTGTACCAGAAGTCCGGCAGTGACGCCTTCAGATAGCTGCCGTACCGCGCCGTGGCCAGTCGCTGGTCCAGTACGGCGACCACCCCGCGGTCCCCCGAGGCCCGTACGAGACGGCCGGCGCCCTGGGCCATGAGCAGCGCGGCGTGCGTGGCGGCGACTGCCATGAAGCCGTTGCCTCCCGCGTCCTCCACCGCCTTCTGGCGGGCGCTCATCAGCGGGTCGTCCGGACGCGGAAACGGGATCTTGTCCATGACGACGAGCTGGCAGCTGGGTCCGGGGACATCGACGCCCTGCCAGAGCGACAGCGTGCCGAACAGGCAGGTTTTCGGGTCGGCGGCGAAGTTCTTGATCAGCTCGCCGAGCGTCTCCTCACCCTGGAGGAGGATCGGGAACTCCGGGATCCGGGAGCGCAGTTCCTCGGCGGCGAGCTGCGCAGCCCGCATGGAGGAGAAGAGGCCGAGGGTGCGGCCGCCGGCCGCCTGGATCAACTCCGTCAGCTCGTCCAGCATGTCCGCGCGGTCGCCGTCCCGCGCGGGGCGCGACAGATGCTTGGCGACGTAGAGGATGCCCTGCCTGGGGTAGTCGAAGGGCGAACCGACGTCGACACCCTTCCACTGCGGGAGGTCCTCGCCCTCCGTGCCTTCCGGGGCGAGCCCGAGGGAGGCGCCGACGCCGTTGAAATCGCCGCCCAGCTTCAGCGTCGCGGAGGTCAGGACGACGGAGCGGTCCGCGAAGAGCTTCTCCCTCAGGAGTCCCGACACGGACATGGGGGCAACACGCAAGGAGGCTCCGAAGCGGTCATGGCGCTCGTACCAGACGACGTCCCACTCGGAGCCGTTCGTGATCCGCTCCGCCACGTCGTGCACCGTCTCCACAGACGCCAGCGCCTGCTTGCGGACCGCATCCTCGTCCTGGACGGACTTGTCACGGGTCGCGCCGATCGCGGAGATCACCGTCCGACAGGCGTCGCGCAGCGCCATGAGCGCATACCCGAGGTCCTCCGGGATCTCCTCCAGGCGGCCCGGCAGGGCCAGCTCCATCAGCCGCTCGAAGCCCTCGGCGGCGGTCTGGAGCTGGTCGGCGGCCTTCTCGTTGACCAGCTTCGCGGCGCGGCGGACCGCACGGTTGACCTGGCCCGGCGTGAGCTCGCCCGTGGCCACTCCGGTGACTCGGGAGACCAGCTCGTGCGCCTCGTCGACGATCAGCACCTCGTGCTGAGGGAGGACCGGGGCGCCCTCGATGGCGTCGATCGCAAGCAGAGCGTGGTTGGTGACGACGACCTCGGCGAGCTTGGCCCGCTCTCGGGCCATCTCGGCGAAGCACTCGGCGCCGTACGCGCACTTCGTGGCACCCAGGCACTCCCGGGAGGAGACCGACACCTGCGCCCAGGCCCGGTCGGACACCCCGGGGGTGAGGTTGTCGCGGTCGCCGGTCTCGGTCTCGTCCGACCACTCGCGCAGCCGCAGCAGATCCTGACCCAGCTTGCTGGTGGGCGCGGCTGCCTCGAACTGGTCGAAGAGACCCTCCTCCTCGTCCTGCGGGACGCCCTCGTGGAGGCGGTGCAGGCAGAGGTAGTTCGACCTGCCCTTCAGCATCGCGAACTCCGGGCGGCGGCGCAGCAGAGGGTGCAGCGCATCGACGGTGCGCGGCAGATCCCGCTCGACGAGCTGGCGCTGCAGGGCGAGGGTGGCCGTCGCCACGACGACACGCTCCCCGTGCGCGAGCGCGGGCACGAGGTAGCCCAGCGACTTTCCGGTGCCGGTGCCGGCCTGGACCAGCAGATGGGAACCGTCGTCGATCGCCTCCGCGACGGATTCGGCCATGGTCACCTGGCCGGGGCGCTCCGTACCACCGACGGCAGTGACGGCAGCGTGCAGGAGTTCGGGGAGTGAGGGCTTCGTCATAGCGCGACCACCCTACGGCCCGGCACTGACAAACGGGTGATCAAGGCAGGGACGAGGGGCGGGATCAAGACCGGGTGCTCCTCGGGTGAGGGTCGGGGCGGATCGCTCGGGAAGATCGGCTCGGGTGTCCTTGAGACCGGCGTTGGTGGAAACCGGATCGGCGCCAGTGGGAACCGGATCGGCACGGGCGGTGTACCAAAAGTGAAGCTGTCGTGGCACGGCGTCACAGCAGATCGCGCAGGGACCGGTCTCGGATCATGAGGGCGGCCCGCTTGGCGGGCAGGTCGACCTCGGCGGAGAACCGGAACCCGGCGCTCAGAAAAGCAGCGACGGAGGGGGTGTTGCGAAGGTCGGGTTCCGCGATGACGCGTGCGCAGGCAGGCCGCCTGTCTAGGGCGAGGTCGGCCGCGGCTCTGAGCAGTGTGCTGCCGAGTTTGCGGCCTCGGTCGGCGACTCCGCCGATGAGGAGGTGGATTCCGGTGTCATGAGGTCGAGCAGGATAGTGGCGGGCCAATGGGTCGAGGTCTGCCCGGTAGATCTCCCAGTAGCTCATCGGCGTGCCCTCCAGCACACCGAGACACGGAACGCTGCGTCCGTCGCCGGAGAGCTGGGCCCGTAGGTGGCCCTCCGTCACGGTCGCAGGGCCGGCCAGCTCCCAGAACTCCGCGACGGCAGGGTCGTTCATCCAGCGGCTGATAAGCGGTAGGTCCCGCTCGACGTGCACGGGGGCAAGGTGGAACACACCCGCGGATGTGACGACCGGCCCCCAGCCGGCGACACGGTCGAGGAGGTCGTCGTGGGCTCTGGTGACGGAAGCGGGCGGGGCTGGATCTTCGCGCCGCCTTCGTGTCTCGCCGGAGTCGGTTTCCCCTGCAAAGAGTGCAACCAGTTCGTCGGGCAGCCGAAGGTCCAGTGTGTCCTCGTTGTCCGTGCCCATGCCGGTACTGCTCTCGGCCCTAAGGGAGCCCGAGTCGGCGCCCAGGTCAGTGCCGGGGGCGGTGGCTGCGTGTGTGCTGGCGTCGGTGGGAGGCACGGCGCCGCTCCTCTCAGAAGACGGGATGGGGCATGTTCCTCAGAAGCGAAGGGAGTTGATGGTGGTCGGCGGGGCCGTCAGAAATGAAGGAGGTTGGCGATCGTGACGTAGACGGACTGGGTGTCGACCGGGCCGACGAGTTCGTCGAGGCCGTGCAGGCGGGTCAGCAGGTTGGCCTTGCAGCGCAGGACAGGTGAGTCCAACAGGTGGGCAGGCAGTGAAGTGTCCAACCGGGCAGGGCCGGAGGCGACGTCGCCGAGGAAGTGGCGGAAGGCGGCGAGCAGCACCTGTTCGTCGGCGAGGCGCTGGGAGCCGAAGGCACCGATGAGGCCGAGCACGTTGTTGATCGCGAGGTAGTAGGCGAAACGCTCGTCTGTGACCTCGTCGGAGACGAAGGTGTCGCTGTGCTCGCCGATACCGGGCAGCCGTGCGTCGAGTTCCGTGCGCCGGGACTCCCGGAAGTAGTAGCCCTGGTTGTCGCGGTAGCGGCCGCCGGTGGGCCAGCCGTCGGTGTCCAGCAGGAGCAGCGTGTTCTGTTGATGCGCCTCCAGGGCGATCCCCGCCTCCGCGTCCAGCCACAGCACGGGACGGACGACCTGCTCGAGGTAGCGCAGGAACCACTCGGCGGCAACGGCCGCACAGGGACGACCGGTTCGGCCCGCGAGGCGCATGACGACCCTGGCGAGACGGGACTGCAGGGGCGGCGGGCCATCCTCCGGGCGGCGCGCCGGGCCCGCTGAGGTGCCGTCTGCCTGAGCCTGCGGCCGGGGCGAGACGAGTCCGGCAATGCAGGAGACGTTGTCGGACGGGCTGAACGGGTTGTGGCGGATCATCACGTCGAGTCCGGGCACGGGGCTGCCGTCCGGCGCGTCGACCGCGAGCCAGGCCGGGTCGCGGACGATGTCGAACCCCGGGTGCGCAGCCTGCCACTACTTGGACAGGCCGCTGCGCAGCAGCCGGTGGACCTCGACACCTCGGTGCAGTTCCTTGCGGAGGTTCTCGCGACGGGAGTTGGTGATCCGCAAGCCCAGCGACAGTTTGAGCATGGCAGGGGAGCCGGACCGGTGGACGGTGCGTACGGAGGAGGTGGGGTGCCATGGTGAGCCATGCGTACCGAGGTCGCGGAGTAGTCCGGCGTCGAACAGGGCAGCGGTCTCGGAGCGTTGCCGAACCTCCCGCAACTGCCAGGGGTGCAACGGCAGAGCTGCGTAGCCGTCGGGAAGCATCAGCTCGGCTTCGGCAAGCTGAGCCATGAGCCGGGGCGCGGGGACGGGACGGCCGCGCTCGGTCCATGCGGAGTCCGTGGCAAGTGCAGAAGGGGCGACAGCCAACCAGTGCAGGGGGAAGGAGCCGCGCAACTCCGGTGAGTACAGGCGCGCTTCAGCCTCGGAGAGACCTTCACGGCTCTTCGGGGTCGGGTGCAGCGGGTGCCCGAGTACGAGTGCCTGCTCGGACGCGAGGAAGAGGTCGGGTCCGTCGAACGGTCGTTCCCGGCGGTCACGGATGAACGTGACGGTACGGCGGAGGGAGTCGGCGACGCGGGCGACCAGGTCCGGGCCGGATGTCGAGGTGGTGGGGGCGGGGGCTGGTGTCGGTGCAGTCGCGGGGCTGCAAGCGGCGCTGGTCGTGGGTCCGGGGGTGGCTGACAGGGCGGCCGAGTCGTTGCCACTGCCAGGCGTCTCCCTGGCCAGCAGTGCAGCGACTGTGACCGCGTCGGCCGGTGGGGAATGTTCGGGGGCATTGGCCAGGAACGGGAGACCGAACCGGTGCCATCCCGTCGGGGACCAGTAATGGACCGGGGCAAGGAGGGCCGTGCCGCTGGCGGGCAAGGGGATGCGGAGTGTGCCGTCGTCGGGGGCGTGCAGGCCGGCTTCGCGCACCCAGCAGCGCAGCAGGTTCTCGACCGCCGCGGCCTCGGCTGCGGTGCGCGGGTCGGGGTGCTCGAGGAGATCGGCGGCGGCGTGGCGCGAGCTTTCGGCGACGGGGACTTTGCGCTGCTCCCGAGCCCTCGCTAGCTCAGAAGCCCTTTCTTGCTCCAGGGGCCTCTCTTTCTCCAGGGCCCCCTGTTGCTCTGGTGCCGGCCCTTGTCGCGGCACGCTCTGTGGCTGTCGGTCACCCTTCTGCACCGGAATCCTGCCTGCCCCCGAGCCTTCGCCCCGCTTCGGTCCGCTTCCTGCTTTCTGACCGGCGTCCCTGCACTCCCCCGCGGCTCCACCCCCGGCCGAAGCCCGAGCCGGGCCCGGCCCCTGCTCCGACTCCCGCCCCGGCCCCGGGCACTGCTCCGGCTCCCGCGCGGCGGCCCGTCCCTGCTGACAAGGCACTGATGGGGTCGCCGGTGCAGGTGGCGTGTGCTGGGAGGGCGGTACGTCGGAGGGGCCACGTTCGGGGGCGTGGGCACGGGCGTCGGATGCGGAGGTGGGGTTCAAGGCGGTCCTCGTGGGTGGTTCTGGCTCGTGCGGTGACGAACCTGGGCCGTACTGCGCTACGGGCGAGGTGGAGGTATGGGAGTCCTGGTTTCAAGGTGTTCGAGAAGTTCAGGGAGGTACGGGACATGCACAGGCATGGACGTTGGTGCCGACGGGACGTACAAGTGCACTCCGGCATCAGTTGCCGTACTGACCTGCCCGCTCGGCTGGCTCGCCCTGCCGTCGGTGCTGCAGGGCGGGTCCGTGCGGCCGTCGTATTCCGAGTGGTCGGCCGGAGCGGTCGCGGGCTGCCGCCTCCACTGCATCGGCCAGTCGGTCGAGTACGGCGGCGGCCTGTTCGTCGCTGATCGTCAGTGGCGGGAGGAGCCGTACGACGCTTGCGTGGCGGCCCCCCAGTTCGACGATGAGGCCGCGTCGCAGGCACTCCCGCTGGACGGCGGCCGCGAGTTCGGGATCGGCCGGGCGTGGGCTGCCGGCGCAGGAATCCGGCACCGCCGCCGGAGCCACCCCACGGTTGAGGGGCTCGCACCCCATCGAGGGATCGACCCTGCCCCTGTGACGACTCCGATCCAACCCGTCCACCCCCCGACTCGGCTCGTCAGGGGCCCAATCCAATTCCCCGAGCCCCCGTTCGAGCGCCACCGAACCCCCAACGCCGCCACGGGAGCCCCCGCCCTCGTGCCCCCCGCAATACCCCTCCGCATCCACCAACTCCACCCCGATCATCAGCCCCCGTCCCCGCACATCCCCGACGCACGGAAACTCCCGTGCCAGGGAGCGGAGTTGGGCGAGCATGCGGGAGCCGAGGGCGGCCGCTCGCTCGGCGAGGTGGTTTTCGCGGACGTAGGTCAGAGTCGCCGTGCCTGCAGCCATGGCGAGTTGATTGCCACGGAAGGTGCCTGCGTGGGCGCCGGGTTCCCAGACGTCGAGGTTGTCGCGGTAGACCACCACGGCGAGGGGGAGGCTGCCGCCGATGGCCTTGGAGAGGACCATCACGTCGGGGGTGATGCCGCTGTGCTCCACCGCCCAGAAGGCACCGGTCCGTCCGACGCCCGTCTGGACCTCGTCGGCGATCAGCGGGATGGAGCGGGCCGATGTGACCCTTCGCATGCGCCGCATCCACTCGTCCGGCGCGGGGATTACCCCGCCCTCGCCCTGGACGGGTTCCAGGATCATCCCCGCAGGATGTGGCACCCCCGACTTGGGGTCGTCGAGGACGGATTCGGTCCAGCGGGCTGCGAGTTCGGCGCCACGCGGGCCGCCGACGCCGAAGGGGCAGCGGTAGTCCTGGGGATAGGGGAGGCGGGCGACTCGTACGTCCGAGGCGTCCCCGGACGCGTCAAGGGCTCCGGCGGTCATGCCGTGGTAGGCGCCGGTGAAGGCCAGGAGTCCGGTGCGACCGGTCGCGGTGCGGACCAGCTTGAGCGCGGCCTCCACCGCGTCGGTACCCGCCGGTCCGCAGAACTGCACGCGCGCGTGGTCGGCGAGACCGCGCGGCAGGGTGTGGAACAACTCGGTGACGAAGGCGTCCTTGACGGGGGTCGCCAGGTCGAGGACGTGCAGCGGGGCGCCCGAGTCGAGGACTTTGCGGATGGCCTCCAGCACCACGGGGTGGTTGTGGCCGAGGGCGAGCGTTCCGGCTCCGGAGAGGCAGTCGAGGTAGCGGCGGCCGTCGGCACCCTCGATGGTCATCCCCCGGGCCCGCACCGGCACGATCGGCAGGGCACGCGCATAGGTGCGCGCCGCCGACTCGCGAGCCGACTGGCGCCGCAGGATCCCCTCGTGCGCGGCCCGCGCGGTCGCGGACACCTCACCGACAGCACGCCGCCCAAGAGTCTCCTCGGACGCACTCCCGCCACCTGCAGACTCGGCCACGACTCCCTGTCCTCCCGCCGGGGGACCGCACACGGACAGCAGAACCCCCACCGCTACCAACCCCCCATCGCTCACCGGGTTACGGGTTGTCTCAAGATCCTTTCCGTGACGGAACCGTTGCCGTTCCGTCGGAAGTCCCCCACAGCGAGCGCATAGTGTGTGATGCCGTTCCAAGGAGCCGTGAAGTCACATGAGATCACCTGCACCAAGCGTGAAATCACGGACGTAGCACCCGATTTGTTCAGTTCACCCCAGGGGGAGTCAGAGCATGCGATCCATAAGGCCGTCCGCCACCGTTCACCGGAAACGGGGTGCCCGCCGCAGAACCTCCCCCGTTCTGGCCGCCGTTGCCCTCGCCTCGGCACTTGCGCTCACCGCCACCGCCTGCAACTCGGGCGACGACAAGGCCGACGGCCAAGTTTCCGCCTCCGCTACCGGCATCGGCAGCAGCGGCGACGGCAAGATCAAGATCCCGGACGACATCAAGAACAAGCTCAAAGAGCACGGGATCGACATCGACAAGTGGAAGAACGGCGACTGGAAGAACTGGAACAAGGACGACTGGCTGCGCGAGGCCGACGACTTCATCAACCCGATCATCAAGGGCCTGTGGAACCCGGACCGGATGCGGAAGGCCAACGACCCGGACAAGGGCGTCGACGACAACGACCTGTCCGGTGACCAGGGCGTGACCGACCCGACGCCGGCAGCAGTGGACGCGAAGGCCGTGGCGCCTACGTACCACGCCAACGCGGCGACGTCCGGGAAGGTGTTCTTCGACTCCCCCGAGGGCACGATGGTCTGCTCGGCGACGGTCGTGGAGGACCCGGCCCACCCCGGCAAGTCGAACCTCGTGTGGACGGCGGGCCACTGCGTGCACGCCGGCAAGAAGGGCGGCTGGTACCGCAACATCGCGTTCGTGCCGTCGTACAACAACGCGGGCAAATCGGCCGCCCAACTGCACAACGCCACCAAGGAGGAGGCCGCTCCGTTCGGCGTCTGGTGGGGCGACTGGGCGCAGACCTCGCAGCAGTGGATCGAGAAGGGCGGCGAGACGGGCGGTGACGGTGCCTCGTACGACTACGCCGTCATCCATGTGACGCCGGAGAAGGGCGGCAACGGCAAGTCGCTGGAGGAGACGGTCGGTTCGGCACTGCCTGTCGACTTCAACGCCCCGGCCGTGCCGAGGGTTCCCAGCATCACCGCGACCGGTTACCCGGCCGCCGCGCCGTTCGACGGCCAGAAGATGTTCCAGTGCACGGACAAGCCGGGACGGCTGTCGATCAACGCCTCGGACCCGACGATGTACCGCATCGGCTGCACCATGACCGGCGGTTCGTCCGGCGGTGGCTGGGTCGCGACGGGTTCGGACGGCAAGCCGGCGCTGGTGTCCAACACCTCGATCGGCCCGGTGACTTCGGGCTGGCTGGCCGGACCGCGGCTGGGTGATGTGGCCAAGGGTGTGTACGACTCGGTGAGCAAGAAGTTCGCCGGTCAGTAGGGATCAGCAGAGAGACGCGCCCCGGCCGCCTTGTGACGGCTGGGGCGCGTTGCCTCGCTCAACTCCGTTCCGCACAGCGGGAGTCGATTTGTCACTCGCCTCAACCCATTGAGCGCGACATACGGCGGTCGTTGACCCGCTCGTGCGGAAGGCCCGCCCCCGGGTGAAGGGGCGGGCCTTTGGCGATTCTGCGGGAATTCAGCTGTCCGTCGGCTCAGACGACCGGGGCCGGGACATACGGCGCGAGGTCCGCCGCCAGTTCCTCGTGCACCCGCACCTTGAGCAGCGTGCCCTCCGGGGTGTGCTCCTCGGAGATCACCTCGCCCTCGTCGTGGGCTCGGGCGACCAGCTTGCCGTGGGTGTACGGCACCAGCGCCTCGATCTCGACGGACGGCCTGGGCAGCTCGTTGTCGATGAGCGCGAGCAGTTCCTGGATGCCCTGGCCGGTGCGGGCCGATACGGCGATGGAGCGCTTCTCGATCCGCATCAGCCGCTGGAGCGTCAGCGGGTCGGCCGCGTCCGCCTTGTTGATCACGACGATCTCGGGTACGTCGGTGGCGCCGACGTCCCTGATCACCTCGCGCACGGCGGCCAGCTGCTCCTCCGGCGCCGGGTGCGAGCCGTCGACCACGTGCAGGATCAGGTCGGACTCGCCGACCTCCTCCATGGTGGAACGGAACGCCTCGACCAGGTGGTGCGGCAGATGCCGTACAAAACCGACCGTATCGGCCAGCGTGTACAGGCGGCCACTCGGCGTCTCCGCCCGGCGGACGGTCGGGTCCAGGGTCGCGAACAGTGCGTTCTCGACCAGGACACCGGCGCCTGTGAGGCGGTTGAGCAGGGAGGACTTGCCCGCGTTGGTGTAGCCCGCGATGGCGACGGACGGCACCTTGTTGCGCTTGCGCTCCTGGCGCTTGATCTCGCGGCCGGTCTTCATCTCCGCGATCTCCCGGCGCATCTTCGCCATCTTCTCGCGGATCCGCCGCCGGTCCGTCTCGATCTTGGTCTCACCGGGACCACGGGTGGCGAGGCCGCCGCCCTTGCCGCCGCCCATCTGCCGGGACAGCGACTGACCCCAGCCGCGCAGCCTCGGCAGCATGTACTGCATCTGGGCGAGCGCGACCTGCGCCTTGCCCTCTCGGGACTTGGCGTGCTGGGCGAAGATGTCGAGGATCAGCGCCGTACGGTCGATGACCTTGACCTTGACGACGTCCTCGAGGTGGATGAGCTGGCCCGGGCTGAGCTCACCGTCGCAGATGACAGTGTCCGCGCCGGTTTCGAGAACGATGTCCCGCAGCTCGGTGGCCTTGCCGGAACCGATGTAGGTGGCGGCGTCGGGCTTGTCGCGGCGCTGGATCACGCCGTCGAGCACAAGCGCACCCGCGGTCTCCGCGAGGGCGGCGAGCTCCGCGAGGGAGTTCTCCGAGTCCTGCGCGGTCCCCGTGGTCCAGACGCCGACGAGCACGACGCGCTCCAGGCGGAGCTGGCGGTACTCGACCTCGGTGACGTCCTCGAGCTCGGTGGAGAGGCCCGCCACGCGGCGCAGGGCCGCGCGCTCGGAGCGGTCGAACTGGTCGCCGTCCCGCTCTCCGTCGATCTCGTGGCTCCAGGCGACGTCCTCTTCCATCAGGGCATCGGCCCGAAGACGCTCGGGGTAGGTGTGCGCGAAGCGCTCAGTGTCCTGGGAAGGGGATGAAGAGGAGGTCATTGGGTCCTTACGTCGATGGGGATTCCGATACGGCGATCGCGACAGCCGTCACTGTGCACAACGCACAAGTACCCCGGGAGATTCCCGTGACCCGTGCCGCGCCGACCCGAAGATGGTCGCACGGCACAGGCCGTCCGGTCATCGCCTTATTTCGCGGCTTTTGCAGCCTTCGTGGCGGGCGGCGCCGGCTTCCAGTCCGGGTGACCGGGCATCGGCGGGGTCTTCTTGCCGTACAGCCAGGCCTTGAAGAAGCCGCTCAGGTCGCGCCCTGAGATCTGGGAGGCGAGCTGTTCATAGTCGGCGGTGGTGGCCGTACCGTCGCGGTGGAGGCTCACCCAGGACCGTTCCAGGCGCTCGAAGGCGGGGCGGCCGATCTCCTGGCGCAGGGCATAGAGCACGATCGCGGCGCCGTCGTAGACGTTCGGCCGGAAGATGCTGATCTTCTGACCGGGGTCGGGCGCCTTGGGCTCGGCCGGCGGCCCGCCGACGGCTCGCCAGCCGTCGGAGGCGGCGTATGCGGCCTTCATTCGTTTCTCCATGGGCATGTGGCCCTTCTCCTCCGCGTACAGGGCCTCGTACCACGTGGCATGCCCTTCGTTGAGCCACAGGTCGGACCATGTGCGCGGGCTGACGCTGTCGCCGAACCACTGGTGGGACAGCTCGTGCACCATGATCGACTCGACGTACCACTTGGGGTAGGTGTGGCCGGTGAAGAGCTCTCTCTCGAAGAGAGAGAGCGTCTGCGTCTCGAGTTCGAAGCCGGTGGACGCCTGTGCCATGAGCACGCCGTACGTCTCGAAGGGGTAGCGGCCGACCTTGCTCTCCATCCAGGCGATCTGGTCAGGGGTCTTGGCGAGCCACGGTTCGAGCTCTTTGCGGTCCTTGGTGGGCACGACGTCGCGTACGGGCAGGTGATGCGGCCCGGTGCGGTTCAGCACGCTGGAGCGGCCGATGGACACCTGGGCGAGCTCGGTGGCCATGGGGTGCCGGGTGCGATACGTCCAGGTGGTCGACTTGTCGCCGCGTTCCACGCCGGTCGGCAGGCCGTTGGCCACGGCTGTGTAGCCATTGGGGGCGGTGATCCGGATGGTGAACAGCGCCTTGTCGGAGGGGTGGTCGTTGCACGGGAACACCACATGCGCGGCATCGGCCTGATTGGCCATGGCCAGCCCGTCCTCGGTACGCACCCAGCCGCCGTCCTGGTCCTTGGCGGCCACGGGGTTGCTGGTGTGCCGCACGGTGATCCGCGTCCAGCTGCCCGCGGGCAGCGGCCTGGCGGGCGTGACGACGAGGTCGTCGCCCGCGCTGGCGAACGTGGCCGGCTCACCGTTGACCTGGACCGATTCGACCTTGCCGTGGGCGAAGTCGAGGTTGAGCCGGGCCAGGTCCGTGGTCGTCCGGGCATTGATCGTGGTGACCGCCTGGAGAGGCTTGCTGTTGGTCCCGGGATAGGTGAACGAGAGGTTGTACGACTCCACGTCGTATCCGGGGTTGCCGAGGTCCGGGTAGAGGCGGTCGCCGACGCCCAGGGGGGCGGGAGGCGAGCTCGCGGCCAGGAGGCAGACGGAGACGGCGGAGGCGAGCAGTGCGGTCGCCTTCAGACGGCGGGGACTCCGGGGAGGGCGGCGGAACCGAGCCGCGATGCCGGGACGCGGGCCGTGGGTGCCGGGTCGTGGGGCCTGGGAGCGCGGGGTGAGCAGCATGGATCACCGCTATCAGCGCGCGCGTGCCGGACGGCGACGACTCGCGTTCGGCCCACCCGAATGGGTAGGTCTCACGTGCGGGTGTGCGGCTCTGGCGTTATGGGGCGCGCGGCACGGGGCTCACGCGGGGCTGGGCTTCGCGACACGTGCGGCGTATCCGTCACGCGCGCGTGACGGATACGCCGCACACCACACGCTCACCCCAATGCGGGTCGGACGCACCCCGGTCCCCCGCTCACGCCCCCGGCGTCTGCGCCCGGCTCACGTCGTAAACCCCCGGTACATTCCGCATCGCCCGCATCAGCGCGGGCAGGTGGGCCGCGTCCGGGAGTTGGAGTGTGTACGTGTGGCGGACGCGCTGCTGGGTCGGGGGTTCGACCGTCGCGGACACGATCTCGGCGCCTTCGAGGGCCATGGCCTCCGTCAGGTCCGCCAGCAGATGGGGGCGAACGAACGATTCGGCGAGCAGCGTGACCCGGCACTCGGTGGTGTCCCCCCAGCGCACGTCGACCTCGGCGCGCCCCCCGCTCTTCATGCGCTCCACAGCGGCGCACTCGACGCGGTGGACGGTGACCACGCCGCCGCGTACGGCGAAGCCGGTCACCTCGTCGGGCGGTACCGGCGTGCAGCAGCCGGCGAGGCGCACGGTCGCGCCGGCCTGGTCGACCGTGATGTCGTCGGTGGTGGGGCGGGAGGTCGGTCCCTCGGCGGCGGGCCGGGGAGCGGCCGAGAGCTCCTCGTCGGTCTCCTGCGCCCTCTCCTGCTCTTCCTCCTGCGCCTCGGCGTGCGTCGGGTGCGCCGCGAGCCACCGCTGGATGGCGATACGGGCGGCAGGCGTGTGGGCGTGCTCCAGCCACTCTCTGGAGGGCTCGGAGGCCGGGTCCTGGCCCATGAGGAGCTGGACGGTGTCGCCGTCCCGCAGAACCGTGCTCAGCGTCGCCAGGCGGCCGTTGACGCGGGCGCCGATGCACGCGTGCGCGTCCTCGCCGTACTGGGCGTACGCGGCGTCCACGCAGGTGGCGCCCTCGGGCAGGCCGAGCGTGCCGCCGTCGGGACGGAAGACGGTGATCTCACGGTCCTGGGCGAGGTCCTCGCGGAGGGTGGACCAGAACGTGTCCGGGTCGGGCGCGGCCTCCTGCCAGTCGAGGAGGCGGGAGAGCCAGCCGGGGCGGGTGGGGTCGACGCGCTCGCCGTCGGCCGGGGTGTGCTCCTCCGGAGGAGGAGCGTAGGGATTGCCGAGCGCGACGACGCCGGCCTCGGCGGCCTTGTGCATCTGGTGGGTGCGGATGAGGACTTCGGCGACCTGGCCGTCCGCGCGTGCGACCGCGGTGTGCAGGGACTGGTACAGGTTGAACTTGGGGACGGCGATGAAGTCCTTGAACTCCGAGACCACGGGCGTCATACAGGTGTGCAGTTCGCCGAGGACGCCGTAGCAGTCCGCGTCCTCGTTCACCAGCACCAGCAGGCGGCCGAAGTCGGAGCCGCGCAGTTGGCCGCGCTTGCGGGCGACGCGGTGGACGGAGACGAAGTGCCGCGGCCGGATGACGACTTCGGCCGGGATGTCGGCGTCGCGCAGCACGCCTCGTACCTCGTCGGCGATCTCGGCGAGCGGGTCGTCGGCGCGGGAGGCGTTGTCGACGATCAACTCCCGCGTGTGCTCGTACTCTTCGGGGTGGAGAATCGCGAAGACCAGGTCCTCCAACTCGGTCTTCAGCGCCTGAACGCCGAGCCGCTCGGCGAGCGGGATGAGGACGTCGCGGGTGACCTTGGCGATGCGTGCCTGTTTCTCGGGGCGCATGACGCCGAGGGTGCGCATGTTGTGCAGCCGGTCGGCGAGTTTGATCGACATCACGCGGACGTCGCTGCCGGTGGCGACGAGCATCTTGCGGAAGGTCTCGGGCTCGGCGGCGGCGCCGTAGTCGACCTTCTCCAACTTCGTGACGCCGTCGACGAGATAGCGGACCTCCGACCCGAACTGCTCGCCGACCTGATCAAGCGTCACGTCCGTGTCCTCGACAGTGTCGTGGAGCAGAGAGGCCGTCAAAGTCGTTGTTTCGGCGCCGAGTTCGGCCAGGATCAGAGTCACCGCGAGCGGGTGCGTGATGTACGGCTCGCCGCTCTTGCGCATCTGGCCGCGGTGCGAGGACTCGGCCAGCACGTAGGCGCGGCGCAGGGGTTCGAGATCGGCGCTGGGGTAGTGGGCCCGGTGAGCGTCGACGACATGGCTGATGGCGCTGGGCAGCCGGTCACGAGTGGCGGGGCCGAGCAGGGCGGCACGGCCGAGGCGGCGCAGGTCGATCCGCGCCCGCCAGCGCGCCGCCGGGCCTGATACCGGACCTGGGGTCGCGGGATTCGTGGCCTCCGCACTCATGGGCACCTCCGGCTGCGTGGACCGGCGGACGGGGTGCCCCATGGCGGACACGGCTCAGGGGATGGCAACGGTCCCCCGTCCGGGCCGGTGCTTGATGCTACCGAGCCCATCACGTGCGGCTGACCGCCTCTCGCCGAGCGTGAAACGGATCACCCATTCGAGCGAAGGTCTGCACGTTTACGGTTTCGCGCCACGTGACAGGGGGCCGCCCGTGATTTCGAACGCGCGGTCGTCGTCCTGGAGATCCTCCTGTGCACCACCCGGCACACAGGCCTCGGATCCCAGGCAGTCACGCTGTTCAGCGGACGAATGTTTCCAGCCACTCGGATTCGATCTCGCCCTCGGCGACGATCACTGCGGGGCCGGTCATCTCGATCTCGCCGTCGGGCTGTTCGGTGATGACCAGGGTCCCGCCGGGCACATCGACGGTGTACGTCGCGGGGCTCCCGGTGACCGCCGGGTCGACGCCGTCCCGGCGGGCGGCGGCGACGGCGACGGCGCACGCGCCCGTGCCGCACGAGCGGGTCTCGCCGGCGCCGCGCTCGTGGACGCGCAGCGCGACGTGCCGGGGGCCGCGGTCGACCACGAACTCGACGTTCACCCCGTCCGGGTATGCGGAGGCCGGGCTGAAGGGCGGCGGGGAGTACAGGCTGCCGGCGTGCGCGAGGTCGTCGACGAACGCGACCGCGTGCGGGTTGCCCATGTTCACGTTCCGCGCGGGCCAGCTGCGCTCGCCGACGCTCACCGTGACGTCCCCTTCGGGGAGGCGCGCCTTGCCCATGCCGACGGTGATGTCACCCGCGCCGGAGCCGCCGCTGGATGCGGTCTTGGCGATGTGCACCCTCTTCACGCCACCACGCGTGGCGACCGCGAGGTCGCCCTCGCCGACGTATCCGGCGCGCTGGAGGTAGTGCGCGAACACCCGCACGCCGTTGCCGCACATCTCCGCGATCGAGCCGTCGCCGTTGCGGTAGTCCATGAACCACTCGGCTTCGGCCGCCATGTCCTGCGCCTCGGGGTGCGCGGCGGACCGCACCACGTGCAGCAGGCCGTCACCGCCGATGCCCGCGCGGCGGTCGCACAGGGCGGCGACGGCGGCCGGGGGCAGGTCGATGGAGTTCTCGGGGTCCGGCACGATCACGAAATCGTTCTCCGTGCCGTGGCCCTTGAGGAAGGCGATCCGCGTGCTCATTCCTCGATCGTACGGGGTGGGTACGACACCGGGTCGCACGGAGGGACGTCCGGACTCCGCACGCGCGCGTGGAGGTCAGCGCAGCCGGGCCACTCGCCACACGGCCAGCACGACCACCGCGGCCACCACGACGACGTACGCGAGGACCACCCGCCAGTCCGGGCGCCGCCCGGAGCCGCGCTGCGGCAGGCCCGGGCCGGTGTAGCCGACCCGGCGGGCGGCCATCATGCCCCAGCCCGCCGCGCAGGAGCAGATCAGGAGCCCCAGCATGGCGATCACGGCCCCGCTGTCACCGAAGTCGAAGGCGAGCGGGAAGGCGAACATCAGGGAGCCGACCGCGGCGAGGGCGACGATGGGGGCGAGCTGCCAGATGCGCAGGCGGCGCTGCGGGCGCAGCTCGACCTCGACCTCGGGGCCACCGGCGAACATCTCGTCGGGCTCGGGGCCGTCGGCGGTCACTCCGCCCTGCGTCTCGTCCGGCCCGTCGGGGCTCAGACGGTCCTCGTCCTGCTCCGGTTCACCGCTGTCGACGGTGAGGGGCTCGGTGCCTTGTGCGGTGTCGCGAGGGCCGGCCTCCATCGCCACGCGCCCTCCCAACTAGGACTCCACTTGGTCGATCGAAGCTCGATGATGGCACGGCGTCGGAGGCCGGGACGGCGGCCGGAGCGTCCCGATGCCATGACGTGATCAGGCTGTAACCGGTCGTTCGACCAACGCCAGTGCGCGGTGCGGAAGTTCTGTGAGATCCGCCGCAGCCCCGCTGAGCCAGTGCACCCGCGGGTCGCGCCGGAACCAGGAATCCTGACGGCGCGCGAAGCGCTTGGTGGCGCGCACGGTCTCGGCCCGCGCCTCCGGCTCGGTGCACTCCCCCGCCAGCGCCGCGAGCACCTGCTGGTAGCCGAGCGCGCGGGCAGCCGTACGCCCCTGGCGCAATCCCTGCGCCTCCAACGCACGCACCTCGCCCACGAGCCCCGCGTCCCACATCCGGTCGACCCGGCGGGCGATGCGCTCGTCGAGTTCGGGGCGGGCCACGTCGACGCCGATCTGGACGGTGTCGTAGACCGAGTCATGACCGGGGAGGTTTGCGGTGAAGGGCTGGCCGGTGATCTCGATCACTTCGAGGGCTCGGACGATACGGCGGCCATTGCTGGGCAGGATCGCCTGCGCCGCCTCGGGGTCCGCTGCGGCAAGTCTGGCGTGCAGAGCGCCGGACCCGCGCAGTGCGAGCTCCTCCTCGAGCCGGGCCCTGACCTCGGGGTCGGTGCCGGGGAACTCCAGGTTGTCGACGGCCCCGCGGACGTACAGGCCGGAGCCGCCGACCAGGATCGGCCAGCGGCCTTCGGCGAGCAGGCCGTCGATCTTGGCGCGAGCGAGCTTCTGGTACTCGGCGACGGAGGCCGTGACCGTCACGTCCCAGATGTCGAGGAGGTGGTGCGGGACACCGCCGCGCTCCTCGGGCGTCAGTTTGGCGGTTCCGATGTCCATCCCCCGGTAGAGCTGCATGGAGTCGGCGTTGACGACCTCGCCTCCGAGCTGCCGGGCCAGAAAAACGCCCAGATCGGACTTTCCGGCCGCGGTCGGTCCGACGACGGCAATGACTCGGGGGGCGGGGGGTGCGGTGCTCACCGCACCAGTCTCGCAAACCCCGAGGGCTCTCCTCGAACGAGTTACGTGACGGCACGAGTGCCGGGTCGTTGCCCGTTGCGAGGTTCCCGCCGCCGGTTTCGGGGGGCGGCGACCCGGGCGGCGCAAACGGACGCACCGGACGACGCGGGATTTCGCCCGCACGAGTAACGTATGGAGTGGATATGGGCGTTTTTGCACGACTTCTCCGAAGGTCGAAGGCTACGGAGGAGGCGTCAACCGCCGAGGCTCAGGCCGACACACCGACGGCCGAGCCTGCGACGGAGGGGGCGGCAGAGGTGAAGGGGTCGGCCGAGGCCGAGGAGCTGACCGAGGGCGAGCCAACGGCGACGGAGGCCGCCGAGTCCGCCTCCGGTGAGGGTGTCGACATCCCCAAGCAGCAGTCCGTCGAGGAAGCTGCCGACAGCGATGCCGGCGAGGATGCCCGCACGTAACCGCCATCCACGCGAGTGAGCCGAAGGGGCGTGCCGAGCCCGGGAACAACGGAAGGTGGACCATGGGTCTCCTGAACAATCTGAAGGCCAGGCTCAACCCGGCCAAGGGCAAGGTCTCCGGCCTCGCGCAACAGCACGGGGACAAGATCACGCACGGTCTCGACAAGGCCGCGAAGGCCGTCGACAAGAAGACCAAGGGCAAGTACAGCGACAAGATCCACACCGGGACCGGCAAGGCCAAGGACGCCATGGACCGACTCGCGCACAAGGACGGCACGAGGACGGGCGGCGGCACAACCGCACCGCCGGACTCCACGCCGCCTGCTTCCTGAACGGCACGGCACACCGTCGGACGGCCGCGGGGCTCAAGGGCTCCCGGCCGTCCGCCGTTTCCCGGCGCTTCTACGACCAGGTCGCGACCACGTACCCCACGCCGTACGGCGCGTCCTCGTACAGCAGTGCGCCGGCGAGGTCCGTGCCCTCGGCCGCTCCCGCGAGGACCTGCCAAGGAGCTCGGCCCGATGCCTTCAGCTCGGACGCCAGCTCGGTGTCCAGCGCCTTGAGGGCCGCCAGGTCCGCCGCTCCCAGCGCACGCGCGACCTCCGCGTCGAAGGGTGCCGCGCGCTCGTCGAGGTAGCCGGGGGCCTTGAGCGTGCGGCAGGCACTGGCGTCGCCCATGACCAGCAGCGCCAGCCGCTCAGCCCCTGCGGCGATTTCCCTTCCGACTTGAATACACCGCTCAGCCGCGAGAGGTTCCCCCACACCGAGTCCCTCGATCGGGGCGTCTGACCACCCGATGCGCTGAAGCAGCCACGCGGCCACCGCCAGCGAAGGCGGAAGCGAGCGCTCCGACGCCGGGGCCGGGACTTGGGCCTCGGCGTCCCCGGCACTGCCGAGCCGTACCTCCACGTCGACGCCGAAGCCCCGGAAGGAGCCCCGCGTGCCCTCCGGATGCGTGCCACGGCCGCTCTGCTCGGCGGGACCGACGACGACGAGCCGGTCGGGCCGGGCGGCCGCGAGCACACCGAGCGCGTCCGTGCACGCGGCACGCGCAATGTCCAGTTCGGCGGCGGCACCCGCGGCGACCTCGGGCACGAGCAGCGGCGGGCAAGGGCAGACTGCGGCGGCGACAAGCATGATCGGCAGGGTAACCCCGCCGACTGCCCACGGACACTGCGCCAAGCGGACGGGTCAGTCGCAGCCGCAGCCGCTCCCCGCCGCGACCGGCAGCGGCTTGGGCACCCCGATCTTCGGCAGGCCCAGCATCACGCCCGCCGGCTTCGCCGCCTCGGCCGCATTGCGCTTCTCCCAGGCGTCCCCCGCGCGCGTGCGGCGCACGTCCAGGACGGCGCCCTCGGCGAGGAGGTGGTGCGGGGCGGCATACGTTATCTCGACCGTGACCACGTCACCCGGGCGCACTTCTTGCTCGGGCTTGGTGAAGTGGACAAGGCGGTTGTCGGGGGCGCGGCCGGAGAGGCGGTGGGTGGCGCCGTCCTTACGGCCCTCGCCCTCGGCGACCATGAGGTCCAGGGTGCGGCCGACCTGCTTCTTGTTCTCCTCCCAGGAGATCTCCTCCTGGAGGGCGACGAGACGCTCGTAGCGCGCCTGGACGACCTCCTTCGGGATCTGGTTCTCCATGGTCGCGGCCGGGGTGCCGGGACGCTTGGAGTACTGGAAGGTGAAGGCCTGCGCGAACCGCGCCTCGCGGACGACGTGCAGGGTCTGCTCGAAGTCCTCCTCGGTCTCGCCGGGGAAGCCCACGATGATGTCTGTGGTGATCGCCGCGTGCGGAATGGCGGCCCGCACCTTCTCGATGATCCCGAGGTAGCGCTCCTGCCGGTAGGAGCGGCGCATCGCCTTCAGGACCGTGTCCGAGCCGGACTGCAGCGGCATGTGCAGCTGCGGCATCACGTTCGGGGTCTCGGCCATCGCGGCGATCACGTCGTCCGTGAAGTCGCGCGGGTGCGGGGAGGTGAAGCGGACGCGCTCCAGGCCCTCGATCTTTCCGCAGGCGCGCAGCAGCTTGCTGAAGGCCTCGCGGTCGCCGATGTCGGAGCCGTACGCGTTGACGTTCTGCCCGAGCAGGGTGATCTCGGAGACGCCCTCGTCGACCAGGGCCTCGATCTCGGCGAGGATGTCGCCGGTGCGGCGGTCCTTCTCCTTGCCGCGCAGTGCCGGGACGATGCAGAAGGTGCAGGTGTTGTTGCAGCCGACGGAGATCGACACCCAGGCCGCGTAGGCGCTCTCGCGGCGCGTCGGCAGGGTGGAGGGGAACGCCTCCAGGGACTCGGCGATCTCTACCTGGGCCTCTTCCTGCACGCGCGCGCGTTCCAGCAGAACTGGCAGCTTGCCGATGTTGTGCGTGCCGAAGACCACGTCCACCCAGGGCGCCTTCTTCACGATGGTGTCCTGGTCCTTCTGCGCGAGACAGCCGCCGACCGCGATCTGCATCCCGGGGCGCTTCGTCTTCATCGGGGCAAGGCGGCCGAGGTTGCCGTACAGCCGGTTGTCGGCGTTCTCCCGCACGGCACAGGTGTTGAAGACGACGACGTCCGCGTCCCCGTCCGACCCGTCGGGCGCACGCACGTAACCGGCCTCTTCGAGCAGCCCGGACAATCGCTCGGAATCGTGGACGTTCATCTGGCACCCATAGGTGCGGACTTCGTAGGTCTTCACGCCCACTGCCTGGCTCCGGTCGATGCTGCTCATGCGACAAGGGTAGGCGGTGCCGGAAGTGCCTCCGGTCTCCCTGTGGACAACCGGGGGCTCAGGGCTCGATCAGAGCCGTTCGGATCGCATAACGGATGAGTTCCAGGCGGTCGCGCATACCCAGTTTGTGCAGCAGGTTCACGCGGCGGCAGGTTGTCACGCCGGTGCAGGCGGTCGAGGTAGCAGCGGACGAGGGCCCCTTCCGCGACCGGCTGCACGAACGACTCGTCGCGTACGGCCTCCCGGCACGCCCCGACCATGTCCCGGTCGGCGGCGGACGTGAGGACGTAGCCGCTGGCTCCGGCCTTGAGGGCCCTCGAAGAAGTGCTGGTCGTTGTCGTACATCGTCAGGACGAGGATGCGCAGGCCGGGCGGGTGGCGGGAGAGTTCGCGGGCCGTCTGGAGGCCTGTCATCCCGTACGGATTCCTCGCAGGCAGCGAAAGCGGGCGCGTCGGATGGGTGACTGACGGCCCTGGCGGAGGGCCCGACGGGAGGGCTCACGCACCGTCGCGCATCCATCGGTCGGTGGGCGGCGACGGCCTCGTCGACGGGGCACGCTGCAGGACTCGTGCGACGTCGGCCACCCACCGCCCGGCGGACGAGTGCCAGGCCCGTCGGCGGGCCGCGCCGCGGACTCACGCGACGTCGGACACCCGTCGCCCGGTGGACAACTGCCCGCCCTGTCGGCAGGGCACGACGAAGGCCTCACTCACCGCCTCTCACCCATCGCCCGACCGACGACTGACGGGCCCCGTCGACGTGCTGCGCCGCAGGACTCACGCACCCTCGGGCATCCACCCCTGCCGGCGCAGCACCGCCGACACGTCCGGGGCTTCGTAGTGGTCGCCCTTGAGGACCTTGCCGTCGGCTCGGCGGGCGACCAGGCCGTCGGGGCCCAGCTTGGTCATGTTGGAGCGGTGGATCTCGGCGATCACCGCGTCGAGGTCGATGCCGTGGACCAGGGCCGTGCCATAGGCGACGTAGACGACGTCGGCCAGTTCGTGTGCGAGCTTGTCGAGCGGGCCGGCGACCGAGACCTCGGCGACCTCCGCGGCCTCCTCCGCGAGCAGTTCTCCCCGGTGGGCGGCCAGAGAGGGCGGGACTTCGGTGGGCGTACTACGGGCGTCGAGCCCGACGGCGAGGTGGAATTGGCGAACCAGGTCGGCGGGCGATGAGCTCATACGGCGACTCTAGCGACCGCCACTGACAACGCCCGGTCGTGATCCCGTTGTGACCCCTGCCCTGGTCAGCAGCCCTGGTCAGCACCGCGTTCCGGCTGGCAGGATCCCTCGCATGTCCAAGATGTTCCCCCGGATCGGCAGGCGCTGGGCCCTGCAGGGCGCGGCCGCCGGCTTCGTCGCCCTCGGGCTGCTGCTGTGGTGGCTGCTGCCCCTGGGCGAGGCTCCTCCGAGCGGAACGATCACGTTCAGCACGGGAACGCCGGCCGGGGTGTACCAGCAGTACGGCAAGCTGCTGCGCACCGCGCTCGACAAGGACATGCCGGACCTCAAGGTGAAGCTGCTGACCAGCGACGGCTCCCAGGAGAACGTCAGACGCGTGGCGACCGGCAAGGCCGACTTCACCATCGCCGCGGCCGACGCGGTGGAGACGTACGAGCTCGCCGGTCACAACCCCGGCGCCCACCAGTTGCGCGGTGTCGCCCGCCTGTACGACGACTACGTACAGCTCGTCGTCCCGCGCGACTCGGCCATCAAGTCCGTCGCGGACCTCAAGGGCAAGCGGGTGGCCATCGGACCGCCCAGCTCAGGTGTGCGACTGATCGCCAACCGGGTGCTCAAGGCGGCCGGCATCGACGCGGCGAAGGACATCACGCCGTTTGCCGACGGCATCGACACCGGGCCGGACCGGCTGAAGCACGGCAAGATCGATGCGTTCTTCTGGTCGGGCGGGCTGCCCACCGAGGGGCTGCAGACGCTCGCCGACACCTTCACCTTCCGGTTCGTGCCGATCAAGCCCGAACTCGTCGCCAAGCTGCACGGCCAGGACCAGGCCACCGGCTACTACCGCGCCACCAACATGCCGGAGTCGGCCTACCCCAGCGTCCAGGGGGGGTTCGCCGTGCCTACGCTGGCCGTGTCCAACCTGTTGATGACGCGCAAGGACATGGACCCCCGGCTCACCGAGTGGATCACCCGCACCGTGATCAGGAGCCGTGACGGCATCGGCACGAGGGTCCATTCCGCGCAGCTCGTCGACCTGCGCACCGCGATCTACACCGACCCACTGGCCCTGCACGAGGGCGCCCGGCGCTACTACCGCTCGGTCAAGCCGTAGCGGTACCGCCCCCGGGCCAGGCCGCAGCGGTCCCCCGCCGGTCAAGCCCTGGGGCTGTTCCTCGGCACGGACACCGTCACCGTCAGGCCGTGCGGCTCGTGATGGCCGTACGAGATCGAGCCGCCGCCCGCGGCGAGCAGTGTGCGTGAGATGGACAGGCCGAGGCCGGAGCCCTTGATGTTCTGGTGGCGGCCGCTGCGCCAGAAGCGGTCGCCGACACGGGCGAGTTCCTCGTCGGTCAGGCCCGGGCCGTTGTCGGTGACCACGACGGTCGTGGTGTCGCCGTCGGCCGCGACCGTGACCTCGACGCACTCGTCCTTCGGCGTGAACTTGACCGCGTTGTCGATCACCGCGTCCAGGGCGCTGGACAGGGTGACCGGATCGGCCCAGGCGGTGGTCGGCGGGCAGTCGCCCACCAGCCGTACGCCCTTGGCCTCGGCGGTCGGCGTCCAGGCCGCGACGCGCTCGGCGGTCAGCGCGCCGATGTCGGTGATCCGCAGGTCGGCCTCGGTGTGCTCGGCCAGGGCAAGGTCGAGCAGGTCGTCGAGGACCTCCGCGAGGCGCTTGCCCTCGGTGCGGACCGATGCGATCTCCTCGTTGCCCTCCGGCATTTCGAGAGCGAGCAGTTCGATACGCAACAGCAGCGCCGCAAGGGGGTTGCGCAGCTGGTGCGAGGCGTCGGCCACGAAGGCGCGCTGCTGCTCCAGCACGTCCTCGACGTTGTCCGCCATCTCGTTGAACGAGTGGGCCAGGCGCCGGAGTTCCGGAGGACCACCGGCAGCCGCCACCCGGGACTTCAGGCGGCCACTCGCGATCGCGTGGGTGGTGGCGTCCAGCACCCGCACGGGCCTGAGCACCCAGCCGGTCAGCCGGAGCGCGGCGCCGACGGCCAGCAGCATCGCGGCGATCTCGCCGACGCCGATGACCAGCCAGCCGTGCAGGATCCGCGAACGCAGCGCTCCGGTGGGCGAGTCGGTGACGACGACCGCGACGACGTCGCCGTCCCGGATGACCGGTGAGGCGACGACCAGACGGTGGCGCTGCCAGGGCCACACCTGCTTCGGGTCGTGGCTGCGGCGGCTGAGCAGCGACTCGGCGAACGCCTCGCGCACCTCGCCCTTGTCGGGGAGGAAGAAGCTCTGCGGCGCCTGGGCCATGGGGATGTCGGTGCGGCAGAACACCCCGGCCCGGATGCCGTAGACGCCGTAATAGCTGGCGAGTTCACTGCGCAGAGTCTCGAGGCGCTCGTCCGTGGACGTACGCGTGGAGCTGCAGGCGTCGGTGACGAACTGGGCGAGGGACGCGAAGCGTGCCGTGTCGTCGATCCGGTCGACGACGACCTTCTGCTGCTGGGCGGAGGCCACGCTCACGGCGAGCGGGATGCCGAGCGCGAGCAGTACGGCCGCCATAAGGACGATCAGCAGCGGAAGAAGACGTGTACGCACCCGTGCACGCTACGAGGCCGGAGCGACGAGCCGGTAACCGACGCCGCGTACGGTCTCGATCAGGGCCGGCATCCGCAGCTTGGCGCGCAGGGACGCGACATGCACCTCCAGGGTGCGTCCGGTCCCCTCCCAACTGGTGCGCCACACCTCGCTGATGATCTGCTCCCGGCGGAAGACGACCCCCGGGCGCTGCGCGAGCAGGGCGAGAAGGTCGAACTCCTTACGGGTCAGTTGGACAACCGAACCGTCAACGCTCACTTGCCGGGTGGGCAGTTCGATGAGCATGGACCCGAGGCGCAGCTCGTGCTCGCCGCCCGCAGCGGCGTCCTCGTGGACGCTGCGCCGGCTGACGGCGTGGATCCGGGCGAGCAGCTCCCCCGTGTCGTACGGCTTCACCACGTAGTCGTCGGCGCCGAGATTGAGGCCGTGGATGCGGGAGCGGACGTCGGAGCGCGCGGTGACCATGATCACCGGAGTGCTGGTGCGCTTGCGGATCTTGCCGCAGACCTCGTAGCCGTCCTGGTCGGGCAGACCCAGGTCGAGCAGGACGACGCCGAAACCCTCGCCCTCCGGAACCAGCGCCTGGAGAGCTTCCTCGCCGCTACGCGCGTGCGTGACGTCGAAACCGTGCCGCGCCAGAACCGCAGAAAGAGCGGCGGCGACATGGTTGTCGTCCTCGACGAGGAGCAGTCTCATCCGGGCCTCCTTCGGTTCATCGGCCGTACGATCAGGATGGACAGGAAAACGCGTGCACGCGCGCGTGCACCAACGCAGTCACGCTGATGGACGAGGACGGCGTCAAGTGGGTTCCAGTTGCGCGCCGCTTTAGTTACCCGGCCGATACGTGACCGCGCGCAACTGCTACGACACGTGTCCGATTGCTATCGGATCGTGATGCTCAGATTCCCCTCAGATGTAATGACGCAGGTGGAACGGGGTTACTACTGTCCTCCGAAACCGAGGAGGACGGAGCCCGATAGCGATGACCGAAGTATCGGTGGCCAAGGAAGATGTGGCCGCGACCGGCGAACTGGTCGTCCTGAAGAGCGTCAACAAGCACTTCGGCGCGTTGCACGTACTCCAGGACATCGACCTGACGATCGCCCGCGGCGAGGTCGTCGTGGTCATCGGGCCCTCCGGGTCCGGTAAGTCCACCCTGTGCCGCACCATCAACCGCCTGGAGACAGTCGACTCCGGCTCGATCGCGATCGACGGCAAGGCGCTGCCCCAGGAGGGCAAGGAGCTGGCCCGGCTGCGCGCCGACGTCGGCATGGTCTTCCAGTCCTTCAACCTCTTCGCGCACAAGACCGTGCTCGAGAACGTGATGCTGGGCCAGATCAAGGTCCGCAAGGCCGACAAGAAGAAGGCCGAGGAGAAGGCCCGCGCCCTGCTCGACCGCGTGGGCGTGGCCACCCAGGCCGACAAGTACCCCGCTCAGCTCTCCGGCGGCCAGCAGCAGCGCGTCGCCATCGCGCGGGCCCTGGCCATGGACCCCAAGGTCATGCTCTTCGACGAGCCGACGTCGGCCCTCGACCCGGAGATGATCAACGAGGTCCTCGAGGTCATGCAGCAGCTCGCCCGCGACGGCATGACCATGATCGTCGTCACCCATGAGATGGGCTTCGCACGATCGGCTGCAAACCGTGTGGTCTTCATGGCGGACGGCCGGATCGTCGAGGAGGCTGCGCCCGACCAGTTCTTCAGCAATCCGCGCAGCGACCGGGCCAAGGACTTCCTGTCGAAGATCCTTCACCACTGACGGTTTGCGCCTTCCGCCATTGCCGGCCCTCATCTCTTCATCACCCAAAGGATGTTCATCATGAAGCTCCGCAAGGTCACTGCCGCCTCGGCCGCCGTCCTCGCCCTTGCCGTGGCCGCCACGGCTTGTGGGTCGAGCAACAACGACAGCGGTTCCTCCGGTGGCGGCAAGAAGATCAAGATCGGCATCAAGTACGACCAGCCCGGCCTGGGTCTGAAGGAGCCGAACGGTTCCTTCTCCGGCTTCGACGTGGACGTGGCGACGTACGTGGCGGGCAAGCTCGGGTACAAGCCCAGCCAGATCGAGTTCGTCGAGACCAAGAGCGCCGACCGCGAGAACGCGCTGGCCCGCGGCGACGTGAAGTTCATCGTGGCCTCGTACTCGATCACCGACGAGCGCAAGCAGAAGGTCGACTTCGCCGGCCCCTACTTCCTGGCCCACCAGGACCTGCTCGTCAAGGCGAACTCGAAGATCAACAAGGGCACGGACCTCAATGGCCAGAACCTGTGCTCTGTGACCGGCTCCACCTCGGCACAGAACGTCCAGAAGACGATCGCCCCCAAGGCCAACCTCAAGGAGAACAGCGGCTACTCGGAGTGCGTCTCCAGCCTCCAGAGCGGCGCCGTGGACGCGCTGACCACGGACGACTCGATCCTCGCGGGCTACGCCGCGCAGGCCCAGTACAAGGGCCAGTTCAAGCTCCTCGGACTCAAGCTCAGCAACGAGAACTACGGCATCGGTGTGAAGAAGGGTGACACCACGACCCTCAACAAGATCAACGACGCCCTGAAGAGCATGGTCAGCGACGGCACCTGGAAGAAGGACGTCGAGAAGAACTTCGGCCCGGCCAACTACAAGTACGAGCCCGCGCCGCAGATCGGCCAGATCGTCAAGTAAGGCAAGGGCTGCAGCCCAGGGCCACCGCAGGGTTCCTCGGGCGCGCCGCCGCCAGCCGCGATCACGGCGGCGGCGCGCCACGCCCTCCTCGTACGCCACACACCCGGAAGCGCGGGAGATCGTGTTCGACTTTCTTCAAGGTTATGACGTCCTGGGGGCGTTCTGGATGACGGTGAAACTCACCGTCCTCTCCGCCGTCGGCTCCCTGATCTGGGGCACCCTGCTGGCCGGGATGCGGGTCAGCCCGGTCCCGCTGATGCGCGGGTTCGGCACCGCCTACGTCAACATCGTCCGGAACATCCCCCTGACGGTCATCATCGTCTTCAACTCGCTAGGCCTCGCCGACGTCTTCGGCGTGACACTGGGCGCCTCCGACTTCAAGGTCCAGGGCTTCAGGCTGGCGGTGCTCGGTTTCATCGTCTACACCTCGGCCTTCGTCTGCGAGGCGCTGCGCTCCGGCATCAACACGGTGCCGCTGGGGCAGGCCGAGGCGGCCCGCGCCATCGGGCTGAGCTTCAGCCAGACCCTCAGGCTCATCGTGCTGCCGCAGGCGTTCCGCTCGGTCATCGGTCCGCTGGCCAACGTACTGATCGCGCTGACCAAGAACACCACCGTGGCAGCCGCGATCGGCGTGGCCGAGGCTGCCTACCTGATGAAGACGATGATCGAGAACGAGGCCCAGACGCTGCTCATCGGCGCGGTCTTCGCTTTCGGGTTCGTGGTTCTGACCCTGCCCACCGGCCTCATCCTCGGCTGGCTGAGCAAGCGACTGGCGGTGAAGCGATGACCTCGGTCCTGTACGACGCCCCCGGCCCCCGGGCCAAGCGGCGCAACGTCCTCTTCTCGGTGGTCTTCGTCGCCCTGCTCGCCCTGCTGGCATGGGGGATCTGGCGGACGATGGACGACAAGGGCCAGCTGAAGTGGTCCCTGTGGCAGCCGTTCACCACGTCCGAGGCCTGGACGACGTATCTCCTGCCGGGCCTCGGCAACACCCTGAAGGCCGCCGCACTCGCCATGGTCATCGCCCTCCCGTTGGGCGCCTTCTTCGGCATCGCGCGCATGTCCGACCACCGGTGGATGCGGGTGCCCGCCGGAGTTGTGGTCGAGTTCTTCCGCTCGATCCCGGTGCTCCTGCTGATCCTGTTCACGAACGAGTTCTACGCCCGCTCCACGAACGTCACCACCGCGGACCGGCCCCTGTACGCGGTCGTCACCGGCCTAGTGCTCTACAACGCCTCGGTCCTCGCCGAGATCGTCCGGGCCGGCATCCTGGCGCTCCCCAAGGGGCAGACGGAAGCTGCGTACGCGATCGGCCTGCGCAAGGGCCAGACGATGACCAGCATCCTGCTCCCGCAGGCAGTGACCGCCATGCTGCCGGCCATCGTCAGCCAGCTGGTGGTCATCGTGAAGGACACCGCGCTGGGCGGCGTGATGATCGGCTACCCGGAGCTGCTCAACGCGCGCAGCACGTTCGCGGCCAACTACGCCGACGTCATCCAGAGCTTCATCGGCGTGGCAGCCATCTTCATCGCGGTCAACTTCCTCCTCACCAGCTTCGCGAGCTGGCTGGAAGGCAGGCTGCGGCGCAGCAAGAAGAGCACGGGCGCGGTCCTCACCGAGGACACGGTGGAGGTCAACCCGGCCGCGGTGGGCGGCAGCTTCGGCACCGGCGGCGAGGGCGGTGGCCTCCCCGGCAGCGGGACCTATCTCTGACGGCCAGTCAAAGAGCATGGACGACACGGAGGCAGTGGCATGATCGCCACTGCCTCCGTCGCTTGACGCAAACCCCGCCAATGGGTTGCATACGTTCTGTGATCGTGCACCCTGCTCCAACTTCCTGTTCACATACGTCCGTCAGGACACCGCCGCGGGCAGGGGGCGCCGCGCCGTGGACCCGGTGATCATCGTCGGAGCGGGGCCCGTCGGGCTCACGCTCGCCCTGGCGTTGGCCCGTCAGGAAGTGCCCTCCGTCGTGCTGGACGAGGGTCCCGGCAAGGACGAACCGCGCCCCGCGCGCACCGTGGTCCTGCGCGAGGACACCGCCGCGCTGATGGAGCGGCTGGCCGGCGTGCCGCTCGCACCGGAGGGGGCGCACTGGGCCGGATGGCGGTCGATGCGGCGCAAGCAGGTGATGCGCGAGGTCACGTTCGGCGGCGACGACCCCGCCCCGCTGCACATCGCCCAGCACGTCCTGACCGGCGCCCTGCGCGCCGCCCTGGCCACCGAGCCCCTCGTCGAGGTCGCCGTGGACAGCCGCCTCGACACCGTCGAGCAGGAGCCCTCGGGGGTCACCGCCCACACCCGCGGCCCCAAGGGCACCTGGTGGCGCGGCAGTTACCTGGTCGGCTGCGACGGCCCGCGCTCCACCGTGCGCAAACTCCAGGACATCCGCTTCCCGGGCCGTACCGCGGTGGAGCGACACGCCGTGGCCGCGTTGCGCACGGAACTTCCGTGGGCGGACGAGGCGTTGCTCCATCGGATGCCGCCGTGGCGGACGTCGGGGCCTTCGGCCGGGGAGGTGACCGCCCGCCCCCTCCCGGACGGCGTGTGGCGCCTGGACTGGCTGCTGCCGCCGGGCAAGGACCTGGTCACGCCCGAGCTGCTGCTGGCCCGCATCCGGGAGACCCTGGCCGGCTGGACCGGGGGCCCGACACCGCCGTACGAACTCCTCGACACGGGAGTCCACACCGTCCACCACCGGCTGGCCCGCCGGTGGCGGGTCGGCCGGGTCTTCCTCGCCGGGGACGCGGCGCATCTGCTCGGCGCGCTGGGGACGCAGGGCCTGGACGAGGGGCTCAGGGACGCCGACAACCTGGCCTGGAAGCTGGCGCTCGCCTGGCACCACGGACCGCACGAGGCGCTGCTCGACAGCTACCAGGCAGAGCGACGCGGGGTGGTCGCGGGCCGGCTGCGCGCCGCCGACCAGGCGCTGCCGCTGCTCCGCGGTGGCGGAGGACTGCGCGTATACGTGCCCGGCTCGGCCCGCGGACACGACACGCTGCTCACGGACGGTCACCTGGGGCGCGGACCGCTCGGTGCGCCGGGAGCGTACGCCGCCTCCCCGATCGCGCCCCAGCACCTCGAAGCGGAGGTCCCCGTGGACACGGCGCCCGGCGCGGCGGTCACCGATGTGCGGGTCACCGCGGAGGACGGCACCTTCGTACAGCTGCGGGACCGGCTCGGGCGCGGTGCACTGCTGGTGGTGCTGATCGCGCCGGGCACGGGAGTGTGGGACCGCAAGCACTGGGCGACCGCCGGGATCATGCCCCGGCTGGCGGCCGCAGTGGCCGCGCTGCCGCACCCCGCCGAGCTGCTGGTCGCCGAGAGCTACCCCGGCGCTGCCGCCCACAGCGTGTTGCTGGTACGGCCGGACGGCCACCTGGTCGCGGCGCTGGGCGGCGTACGTCCGGCCGACCTGTACGCGGCTGCGGAGACGACACTGGGCGGACCGACGAAGGCGGAGGCCACGGCAGGCTCGACCTCGAAGTGACCCTACTCACCGTCACCCTGTGGTCCACATAGTGACGGTGAGTTGACCGCTCTACACCGGCAATGGTGTACTCCGAATCGTGACCGACACCCTTGTGCGCCTGTGGCGGAGGGTCCATATGGACCTCGTCCGCTATGCGGGCTGCGTGTGTCGTCCGTCCTGCTGAATTCGCATCTTCTCCTCCCGCGCGCGCCTCCCAGTGCTGCCGCGCGCTCCCACGCGAACACTCTTCAGGACGGTGCCACGTGTCTGTCTCCCCTTCTGCCTCTCCCTCTGTCGCCGCACCCGCCCAGGTTCCGACACAGGCTGACCTCCTCGACTTCGTACGGCGTACGGCCGCCGACGCCGAGCTGATCGCCTCGCTCCCGCTCGACCCCGAAGGCCGCACCTGGGTGCGCCTCGAGGGACCCGGCGGCAGCGAGGCCTGGCTGATCGGCTGGCCGCCCGGCACAGGCACGGGCTGGCACGACCACGCCGAGTCCGTCGGCGCCTTCGTGACGGCGGCCGGTGAACTCAAGGAGAACTCACTCGCCGCCCGGCTGCCCTCCGACGGCTGGAAGACCCTGGAACTCACCGACGGCGTGGACCGGGAGCGGCAACTGCCGGCCGGCAAGGGGCGTGCGTTCGGTCGCCATCACGTCCACGAGGTGCTCAACGAGTCCGCCGACCGGCACGCGGTCTCCGTCCACGCCTACTACCCGCCCCTGCCGCAGATCCGCCGCTACAGCCGCGTGGGCCAGGTCCTGCGTCTGGAGCAGGTCGAGCGCCCGGAGGACTGGCAGTGAGCGGCGACGGTCCGGTCCGCGGGCAGGCGGGCGGCGCGGGCGAACAGCCCGTCGGCATCGACGAGTTGCTGGAGCGGGTGCGCGAGGGCTACGAGCGGATCGAGCCGAAGGAGGCCTACGACGCCGCCCGGGCCGGCGAGGCACTCTTGGTCGACATCCGATACGCCGCCCTGCGTGAGCAGGACGGCCTGATCCCGGGCGCTCTCGTCGTCGAGCGCAACGAGCTGGAGTGGCGCCTCGACCCACAGGGCAGCCACCGCGTGCCCGAGGCCACGAGTCATGAGGTGCGGGTGGTGGTGATCTGCAACGAGGGGTACGCGTCGAGCCTTGCGGCAGCGTCCCTGCACCAGTTGGGACTGGGACGGGCCACCGATCTGGTCGGCGGATTCCAGGCGTGGAAGGCGGCGGGGCTGCCAGTGACGTCGTAGGGGGTTCGCGATCGGCCATCGACGCCGCCCACGCTCAGTAGCCGTGGGCCATGACCTCGAGGCGGACAACGACAGCAGCAGCGGGGAGGGGTGCAGCGCGAGGTCCGACGGTCACGCTTGACGGACGCGGCACGCAACCCGGCGGCCACGCCTCAATGGCGAGTGCCGCGTCAGAACCCCTCGTCCCCGAGGAACTCCGTGTCCTCCCCCTCTTCCTCCAGCGCCTGCCGGACCACCCGCAGCGCCATGCCCTCGGAGTAGCCCTTGCGGGCCAGCATGCCCGCGAGGCGGCGCAGCCGTTTGTCGCGGTCCAAGCCGCGCGTAGAACGCAGCTTGCGGGCGACGAGTTCGCGCGCGGTCTCCTCTTCCTGTTCGGAGTCGAGCTGTGAGACGGCCGCGTCGATCAGCGTGGAGTCCACTCCCTTGGTCCGCAGCTCCTGGGCCAGCGCCCGCCGGGCGAGCCCCCGGCCGTGGTGCCGGGACTCCACCCAGGCGTCCGCGAACGCACTGTCGTTGATCAGCCCGACTTCCTCGAACCGCGACAGCACCTCCTCCGCCGCGTCGTCCGGAATCTCCCGCTTGCGCAGGGCATCGGCGAGTTGCTTGCGCGTGCGCGGGGTCCCGGTGAGCAGGCGCAGGCAGATCGCCCGTGCCCGCTCGACCGGGTCCCCTGAGGACTCCTCCTGCTCGGCCCTCGACGAGGAGGAGGAGCCCCCGTCCTCATCGGTCGACTTCCCGCGGCGTCGCTGCCGACGCCCACGGGAGCCGCCCGCACCAAGGGCCCCGCCATCACGGGCCGCACCGCCACGACGGCGCGAGCGACCGCCGGACGGGCTGGAGCCACGTACCGAGCCGTCGTCCGGCCACTCCCCGCCACCGGACGACTCGCTCTCGCGGTACGACCGGTCGTCCCCGTACGACCCGCCGTCCCGGTACGACCCGCTGTCGCCGTACGAGCCCCCCGTGCCGTACCACTCCGCACGGCCGTGTCCCCCGTCCGTGCCACGCCCCGTATTGCGCCCGTAAGCATCGCCGCCCAGCCCGGCAGAACCCTCGTCGCCTCCCCCACCCCGCATACGCGGAGCGTCCGGGTAGGCGTACTCGGCCCAGTCGGTTCGCCGTGTCATGGGGTCAGCTCTTGGCAGCCGGGGCCTTGGCCTTCGCCGCCTTGGCCGCCGTCGGGGCCGGCACCTTCGCGGCGTCGTCCGCGGTGGCGGAGACGGCTGCGTCCGCGCCCGGCTCAGCGGTGGGCTCCTCCGGTCGCACGCCGACGCCCAGCTTCTCCTTGATCTTCTTCTCGATCTCGTTGGCCAGGTCGGGGTTGTCCTTGAGGAAGTTGCGCGCGTTCTCCTTGCCCTGGCCGAGCTGGTCGCCTTCGTACGTGTACCAGGCACCGGCCTTGCGGACGAAGCCGTTCTCCACGCCCATGTCGATCAGACCGCCCTCACGGCTGATGCCCTGGCCGTAGAGGATGTCGAACTCGGCCTGCTTGAAGGGCGGGGCGACCTTGTTCTTGACGACCTTGACGCGGGTGCGGTTGCCGACCGCGTCGGTGCCGTCCTTCAGCGTCTCGATGCGACGGATGTCGAGCCGCACCGAGGCGTAGAACTTCAGCGCGCGGCCACCGGTCGTGGTCTCCGGGGAGCCGAACATGACGCCGATCTTCTCGCGGAGCTGGTTGATGAAGATCGCGGTGGTCTTGGACTGGTTGAGCGCGCTGGTGATCTTCCTCAGGGCCTGGCTCATCAGACGGGCCTGGAGACCGACGTGGCTGTCGCCCATCTCGCCCTCGATCTCCGCGCGCGGGACGAGCGCGGCGACGGAGTCGATGACGATGAGGTCGAGGGCGCCGGAGCGGACCAGCATGTCCACGATCTCCAGCGCCTGCTCGCCGTTGTCCGGCTGGGACAGGATCAGGTTGTCGATGTCGACGCCGAGCTTCTTCGCGTACTCGGGGTCGAGGGCGTGCTCCGCGTCCACGAAGGCGACCTGGCCGCCGGCCTTCTGCGCGTTCGCCACCGCGTGCAGCGTCAGGGTCGTCTTACCGGAGGACTCCGGGCCGTACACCTCCACCACACGGCCACGCGGCAGGCCGCCGACGCCGAGGGCGACGTCGAGTGCGGTCGACCCGGTGGGGATGACCTCGATGGGCTCGTTCGGCCGCTCGCCGAGGCGCATTACGGCGCCCTTGCCGAACTGCCGTTCAATCTGTGCGAGCGCGGCGTCGAGCGCCTTCTCGCGGTCGGTTCCTGCCATGGGTTCCACCCGGTTTGCTTGAGTCGATCGCTTCACGTCAAAGACGCTAACGCCTGCCACTGACAATGCGCCTCGACGCCCATCCGGCCTGTGGATAACTCGGGTACGTCTCCGTCAAAAACGTGTCGAATTGCCCGTCGAGAGTCTCGCCGAGCCTCCATAAGAATAGATGTTCGATTTTCGTGTCAAGCGCACCACGCGACACCTCCGAGACTACGTCCGCGGTCCGACAGCGGGCCGGACTCCGAGCCACGCGGCCGCTGTTCGTGCCGGCGCCCCGTCCGGCTACTCCCCGCGGCGTACGGCGGGTGTCTTCGGCCGGACGACGACCGGACGGGGCGGTCTCGCAAGGCTGAAGGCATGGAGACCAAGAAGCTCACCCGAGAGGGCGGCAGGGCGGAACGTCCCCCGACGCGGCCGTCGGCCACGGTGGCGTGGTGGTCGGGGGTCCGCCCGGCGGAGCGCCTCTGCCACTGCGTCGGACTTCTTCTGATCCTCTCCGGACTCATGCACCTGGTGGTGTTCGCCGTCGACGGCGGCCCCTGGGACGGGCCCGTGTCCTGGCGCAAGCCCGTCACGTTCGGGCTGTCCTTCGGGGCGACGCTGATCGCGGTCACCTGGGTGACGTCGTATCTGCGCATCGGTCCGCGGCTGCGCGCCCTGCTGCTGATCGTGTTCGCCGCCGACTGCGTCGTGGAGGTCGGCGGTATCACCCTTCAGGCCTGGCGCCGGGTGCCCTCGCACCTCGACATGGAGACGCCGTTCGACACCGCGGTGTCCATGACGCTTGCGGTGGGCGGTGGTGTCCTCGTGGTGCTGCTCACCGTGTTCGCCCTCGCCTCGTTCCGGCACCGGCCCGCAGGCCCTGCGGGGATGGCGCTCGCGGTGCGTTCCGGCTTCGCGATCCTGCTCGTCGCGCTCGCTTCGGGCGCCGCGATGATCGCGCGCGGTGTCGTGCTCACCCGTACCGGGCACCAGGAGGCGGCGTACCACTCGACGGCCCCGCTCAAGCCGCTGCACGGGGTCAGCCTGCACGCGGTCCTGGTCCTGCCGGTGCTGGCCCGGCTGCTGTCCCGCACGTCCTGGAGCGAGCCGGTCCGGCGGCGGATCGTGGCCGCGGCGACCGGTTGCTACGTCACTGCCGTCATCGGCGCCGGGATATGGGCCGTCCTGACCTACTGAGCCGGTTGCGCCCGGTGATCCGGCCGCGCCTCAGGAGGAGGAGCCTTCCCCGGACTCCGCCAGTTCGTCCTGTGCCGCCCCCGGTCGCCGTGTCGACAGTCGCCTCGCGCGCGTGAGCAGACCCGGTCCCGATCCGCCTCTCCGGTGCCCGTGGACACGAGGGTCGTCCGTGACGGCGTACCGCTTCACGTACGCCCCCAGGAAGGCCTGCAGCGTGGCGACGGCCGGGATGGCGATCAGTGCGCCGACGGCGCCGAGGAGCGCGGTGCCGGCGATGACCGAGCCGAAGGCGACGGCAGGGTGGATGTCGACGGTCTTCGCGGTCAGCTTGGGCTGCAGCATGTAGTTCTCGAACTGCTGGTAGACCACGACGAAGATCAGCACCCACAGCGCGTACCAGGGATCGACGGTGAACGCGATCAGCATGGGCAGGGCGCCCGCGAGGTAGGTGCCGATGGTCGGGATGAACTGGGAGACCAGGCCCACCCAGACGCCGAGCACGGGCGCGTAGGGCACGCCCAGGATCTGCAGCAGGATGTAGTGCGCTATGCCGGAGATGAGCGCCATCAGACCGCGCGAGTAGATGTAACCGCCGGTCTTGTTGACGGCGATCTCCCATGCGCGCAGCACCTCGGCCTGCCGAGCGGGCGGCAGTACGGAGCAGATCGCACGGCGCAGCCGCGGGCCGTCCGCGGCGAAGTAGAACGAGAACAGCGTGATCGTCAGCAGCTGGAAGAGGCCGCCGATGACCTGGGCGGACACGTCCAGGACACCGGTGGCACTGTGCTGCACGTAGTTGCGCAGCCAGTCGGAGCGAAGCAGGCCCTCCTGGACGTCCACCCGCTTCAGGTCGGTGTGGAAATGCGTGTTGATCCAGTTGATGACGGAGTCGAGGTAGTCCGGGAAATCCTCGACGATCTTGATGATCTGGCCCGCCAGCATGGAGCCGAGCAAGGTGACGAAGCCCGCCGCCATGATCATCACGGCGAGGAAGACGATGCCGGTGGCCAGCCCCCTGCGCATCCCGCGCGAGGCCATCCAGCTCACCGCGGGCTCGATGGCGAGGGCCAGAAAGAACGCGATGAGGATGTTGATCAGCAGGCCGGTGAGCTGGTGAAAGGCCCAAGTACCCAGCTGGAACGCGGCGTAGAGGCCGAGCACGAGCACCGCGGCACGCGGCAGCCAGCGGGGCATGCGACCGGACGCGACAGCGCCGTCGGCCGGAGGCCGGTCGGGCGGCGTCGTGCCGAACGGAGATGCCTGCTGGGCCGTCTGCCCGGTCTCGTCAGTGGGTGCCACGGATCAAGTCTCGCCCACTGGTGTGACAATCAACTACCGTCCTGCGATCTTCGTGACCGATCAGCGCTTCTCCCCCGGAACGTCCATGACTGTGCAGACCACGCGCCACACGTCCTTGGCATCCCAGCCGGCGTCCAGCGCACCGTGCACCGTGCGACCGCCGAGCTCCGCCATCACATGGTCGCGCGCGAAGGTGTCGGCGTATCCCGGACCGAAGTGATCCGTCATCCGCTGCCAGAAGACCGTCAACCGCATGAATTCCGCTCCGTACCCGCAATGACCTGCACGTTTCCTGCCCCTCACACCCCCGCATGACCGTCAGGGGGTTTCCAGGGAGTTCGCCTCCCCGCTGAACCAAGCATCCATGGCGGCGCGACCTCGCGTGCCTGCATCGGGCATGAAGTGCGTGTATGTACGCAGAGTAAAGCCAGGGTCGGCGTGCCCAAGCCAGCGGGCGAGGGAGACGATCGACTCGCCTGCTTCGAGCTGGACGCTGGCATAGGTGTGGCGCAGGGCATGGAAGCCGAGCTCGCGCGACGGCTCCCACTTGCTCCCGCCGGAATCGGATTCCACTTTGCCGATAAGTCCCGCAGAGGCGAGCGCGGGCTTCCAGAGACGCCTGTTCCATGTGTCGCGGTTGCATGCGCGCCCCTGCCGGGTGGCCAGGAAAAGTGGGTAGGTACGCGGAGCCCAGTCGACGCGCTGCCGTTCGCTCTGAGGTTCATGGGGGCTCTCCCACGGGAGTTTCACCACGACCGGCTGCCAGCGCTTCGCGTGCTGTTTGATGCTGGCCAGGACGCCAGGTGCCGCATCAACTTCTCGCGTCTTACCTCCCTTGGGGAGCGCAAAGAAGAGGTGGCCGTCGATCATGCAGACCTGCCGCCGGACATGTACGACCCCGCTCTCCGCGTCGAGGTCCTCCGGGGACAGTCCGAATACCTCGCCCTGGCGCAGGCCGAGCCCCACCCCCAAGTCGACTGCGAGGCGGTATTGCTCCGGGAGCCCAGCGCGTACCCGCATCGCCTGCTCGCGCGACCACGCCCGCGCCTTCTGCGCAGGCTTGGCCGGCGGCCGAGCGGTGCGGCTCCCCTTCATCGGATGCTTCACCAGCCTGCCGTCTTCGACGGCGGCCTGGAGGATCGTAGAGAGATGCCCCCAGGTGGTGCGGATCGTCCCGGCCGACAGAGTCTCCTCCATCCGGACGACCCATTCCCGGAGGGCTGGCGCAGTGATGGCATTCAGGGGCAGCGACCCGAGCGCCGGGAGAACGTGTCCCCATATTCGTCGATGCGTCGCATCTCGGGTGGTGGCGGCGTACCGCTGGTGCGGCCACCATCGATCCTCCACGTACGAGCGCAGCAGGATCGTTCCTTCACGCGGGTCGACGAACTCCTGCCGCGTCACGTCGGTTTGAGCATGAGCGAGCCACTGCTTGGCGTCGGTGAGCTTGGTGAAGCTGCGGGCACGGACACCGGGGATGCCGGCGACCTTGTAACGCTTCCCCTTGCCGTAGAGCTTGGTCTTCTCCTTGGTTCGTTTACTGATCCAGCGGTCTTCTATATGTCCTGGCACGTACTCGACACTCCTTAGCGGGCTAGACCGACATTACTTTCGTGTGACTTCAGCCACATCAACTACCGGCAAGTAGGGATGCAGCAGGACGCATCTGGGATCGAGAGGGACGGAAAGCGGATACACCTCTACCGTCCTGGGGTTATCAGGCTTCCCCACCCGAAGATTCTGCCACGCGTACACCGACACAACCCACTATGTTGTTTCCGAAGGCAGTCACCCAAACGATCTCCTTCTAAAGGATATACAGACACCTCTGGAGGCTCTTGGAATGGGCGACTCCACGCCTGTGACCGAACACGCGACAATTTGGCAGTTGCTGGCACCTCCGCAGCTAGCCGAGCTGCTCGCAGTGTCGGACAAGACGCTGCGCAACTGGCGGAATGACGGCAAGGGCCCGGCTTACATCAAGCTCGACGGCGGCGCCGTCCGCTATCCGATGCGAGACGTGTACGCCTGGCTCGATGAGCAGCGCAATGCCTCCGTCCGCTTGCATGCACACCGCGCTCACGAAATGCGCCCGGTGGAGCCAAAGAGGTTTCTTGACGTCGCCTGATCCACCCGCCCCCATTCCTCACACGGAGGGGATTATGGTGAACGCTGCCGTCATACGGCCATCACTCTGTCCCATTTCCTTGAACTGAACCAAAGAAAGCGGAGCGGGACTCGAACCCGAAATGTTACATAAGCTGACTCGTGAAAGCGCGTTGACCTGCACCGAACCATGCGGGTCGCCTCCCTCTCGCACGCGTTTCGATTCGCCTGAACCCCCTGCCGTGTTCCGATGGGAACACGACAGGGAACACCGCTCACGCGCCGATGGAATCTGGATGGCGAACCAAGTCCAATGGTCGGGTGACGGGGGCGTGGCTACCCGCCACCCGACCACCCATTGAACCTAGGGGAGTCGAACCCGAGTCGAGCGCCGCCCTGACCTGCTCACGCAACCTCAATGCGCCCGCAGCCTCAGAATCATAGGCTTCCGACTCTCTCCCGCTCGGCAAACGCCCAAACGCCGAACTCCAGCACCATCGCCTCGACGAACCCGAAGCCCATACCGGTCTCGCTGCGCCGGCTCATGTTGATGGTGCCGCCCGGCGAGCGGCTCTCGGAGTGGACCGCGTACACCGGCCGCCCGTAGCGATCACCCGTCGCGTAGGTCGCGGCGATGATGTCCGGATGCCGAGGCGCCTCCCCATGAGGACTCGGGTCCCGCTTGAGCCTCACCCCTACCTTGGCCAGCCCCTTGTCGACTCCGCCCACCTTGACGCTCCCCGCCAAGCCAGCGCGGGACGCCCCCGCATCGACAAGCATGTGCAGTGACCAGCGCCTTGATGCCCACTTAGCGCACCTCATCCTGACGCCGCCAAGCCAAGTCCCTCGGTCAGTGACCCGATCGTCACCCACGAGCAGTTCATCAGCCGCCTTCGGGTCTCCGGCCCCCGTACCCGACTGGCGACCTTCCTGCGCCCGATTCCCCCTTGGACGCTCCCGGGTGGCTGGCCATGAGCGGTCGCTTCTTATGGACGACTGGGGCGGCGGCCTTCACGCGTCCGGCCCCGCGGGGCGGCCGGATCCATCCAGGTCAGAGGGTCATGAACGGCGAGTGCTCGCTGAGCAGGAGCTTGCGCAGTGCCAAGCGGATACGCGACAGAACTCGGCGGCGTGGCGATGCAGGTACAGACACGGTTCCCCCGGCAGCGGTAAGGTACGCCTAGTTGCGTACCTCTAGGTAAGGTACGCAACTAGGCGTACCTTGTCGAGAGGTGAAGTGATGGCGGCAGGCGAGTTGGCGCACCCTCGTGCTGAGGAGCTGGAGGTGGGACCCATCCTTCTGGCACTTGCTGATGGGAACCGGCGTCGGGTCGTGGCTGAACTGGCCGCACGGCCAGACGAAGAGCGGCTCTGCGCCTCCTTCGATCTGCCGGTGAGCAAGTCCAGTCGCACCCGTCACTGGCGAGTACTGCGCGAAGCAGGCTTGGTGTACCAGCGCGACGCTGGGAATGGGCTGTACATGCGCCTCCGCAAGGAGGACTTGGACCGTCGATTCCCGGGCCTGATCCAGGCCGTTATAGCTGCGGACTAGGCGCTCCGCCGCGCGACAGCCGCCGCAGCGGCGATGGCTGATGAGGACTGCGGCTATGCCGACGAAGGCGGAGAAGCGTTCGGCCTTGCCCGCGGCGTGCTCCTCGACCAGCAGGCATGTAAGCGGCATTCCAGTGCAAACCACCCAGCGCGCTCGGCGAAGGCTGCGGGACTATCCGGCTTCGTCGTGCAGGCGGTCTGAGTCCAGGACGGTGATGCGCCCGCGGGCGAGGCGGATCAGGTGGCGGTCGGCGAAGTCGCGCAGGACCTTGGTGCAGGTCTCGCGGGAGGTTCCGGCGAGGGCTGCCAGTTGTTCGTGGGTGAGGGCGATCTGCGGATGGCGGGCGACCGGGCGCAGAGGGCCGGCCGGGGGCTGGGCGGTGGTCAGGGTGAGCAGGGTCGTGGCGATGCGCTGCGCGACGGATTTGAAGACGCTGTCGGACAGGCGCTGTTCGAGGTCGGCCAGGCGGCGGCCGAGGATCGCGGTGATGCGGGCGGAGATCCGGGCGTCCGCCAGCAGCAGGCGGTGCACGTCCGTCCGGCTCATCACGCACACCACGGCGTCGTCGAGGGCTTCGGCGTAGTTGTCGTACATGCGCTGGCCGAGCAGCACCATCTCGCCGAAGATGGTGCCCGGCGTGATGATCGCGGTGGTCAGGGCGCGGCCGTCGGCGGAGACGCGGAAGATCCGTACCCGGCCCTTCTTGAGGATGAACAGCACCTCGCAGGGCTGGGTCGGCGAGTACAGCATCTCCCCGGCCGTGTAGCTCTTCATGGGCGCGGCTTCGGCGATCGCTGCCATCTCCGGCTCGGACAGGTCGCAGAAGATGTCGACCTCGGCCAGGCACCAGGTCCGGTCGGTGTCCTCGCCGGCGTCGGCCATGTGGTGCGTCTCCTCGCGTCGTCCCGGGGCCCACGGCGGAGGCGCGGCTCCCCAGGCCGGGCTGGCCAGCGTGTGTGCGCCCTCCGCCAGACAGTAAGGCACGGGGGCGCCGCCGTTAGCGCTGCAACGCTGGGCAGCCCGGTCCGCCGAGCGCGGGGCATCCGGCGGTTGGGGCGGTGTGGATGTCATCGTCCGGCCGGGGCGGTCCGGTTGGCCGTCGCGCGGGCGATGGCGGAATAGGTCAGGCCGAGGAGCAGCCCGAACAGCAGGTGGCCGCCGAGGCTGGAGCGGGTGACCGGGTTCCAGTCGAAGACCGGCATGTGCAGGTTCGCGGGCATGATCCACAGGGCGCCGAGCACCCACCACACGGCGCCGTAGGCCAGCCCGAGGACGGCAGCGGGCACGAGCCGCTGGGCGAACTCGCCCAGCAGGACGCCGAAGCCGGCGCCCGCGAAGAGAGCGATGGCCAGATGGACCAGCCAGCCGACGACGGCGTTCGTGGAGCCGAGCAGCCCGGCCACCATCGTGATCATCGCGGTGTCCGTCATCGGGCGCGACACCGACATCCAGATACCGAACCCGACACCGCCGACCAGTCCCGCCACCGCGCCGTAGACGGCGTGGACGGGGATGACGGCGGTGGTGGGAGAAACCCGCAAGGTGGTCATCGTGAGGTCCTCCTGCTCGTGGGTGTCCTTCTTCTGAGCGGTTCCTTCTGTCTGGTTCGACGCTAGGAGCGGTGCAGGGTGCAGGTATGTGAGCGCGCTTACGTACCAACCGGTAGGAGGAAGCGGCCGCGGCCGTCAGGGGGACTTCCCTGCGATCAGCAGACCGTAGCCGAGCACGCCGTCGGCGACGGCCGTGCGAGCGGTGCCCAGGACGGCCAGGGCCGTGTCCAAGTCCACTCCGGCGTCGGCGAGTTTCGCCGGGGCGGTGATGCGGAGCAGGTTCAGCCTGGCCTCGATCTGGTCGATCATGCGGGCCATGGCGTGGTCGTGGCGCTCGATGGCGAGGGGGCGCAGTCCGGCGGCGGTCAGAATGCTGGCGTACTCGGTGAGTGTGCGGGCGTCGGCGACGCAGGCGATCCGGGCGGCGAGGCCGGTCAGGTCCGAGGGCAGCCGGTCGGGGGCGGCAGTGACGTCGGTGATCCCGAGCCGTCCGCCGGGCCGCAGCACGCGGGCGAACTCGGCGGCTGCCTGCGCCTTGTCCGGGAAGGTGCACAGGGCGCACTCGCAGATGACCGCGTCGAACACGCCGTCCGGGTAGGGCAGCTGCTCGGCGTCGCCGGTGACGAATACGGCCCGGTGCGCGAGTCCGGTCGCCTGTGCGGTGCCCTGGGCGAGGGCGGTGTTGGCGGAGGAGAAGTCGACTCCGTCCACCCGTACCCCGCAGGCGTCGGCCAGCAGGAGGGCGGTGGTGCCCCGGCCGGAGGCCACGTCCAGCACCCGGTCGTCCGCGGACAGCGCGAGCGCGTCGGCGAGATGGCGGGTGAGCGCAGTGCCGCCCGGGTGGTACGAGTCGCCGAGCAGGAGCGCGACGACGTCGGACGAGTACGCGGCGGCGCAGCAGGCTTTGACCTCATCCTCAGCGGTCATCGCTCGCTCCCGTCCACGCGGGCGGTCTTGGAGCCGTAGGGGGTGTCGGTGAGCCGGCCGGACAGCGGCAGTGCGTTCGGGGCGACGTCGGCGACGGGGACGCCGGACATCGCCGCGCGGATCTGCTCGCGGTAGCCGACGGAGTTGTAGGCGCAGAACGGGATGAGCCGGCCGTCCGGGGTGATCTCCTCGACGCAGCACTTCATCAGCTGCTTGACGTTGAGGGTGTAAGGGTCCTGGAAGTCCTGTACGACGATCATGAACGCTTTGTCGTTCAGGTCCTTCACCGCTTCCGGCAGGTCGATGCCGCACGCGTCCGTGCAGTCGAGGGCTTGTGCGGTCGCCCGCAGTTTCTCCTCCGTGGTGGCCGTGCCCATGAACGCCGAGGCGGACCACAGCTTCTCCAGCGCCTCCCGGATGCCGTCGTCGGGCAGGACCCGGTTGGTGACGTAGTCGAGGTAGTCCTCCACGTTCAGCAGCCGCGGGATGGGGACGACGGTGCGGTTGCCCGGTTCGCCGTCCACCAGCAGGTAGGTGACGGAGCGGCAGGTCGGGAAGCAGCACGGGACGGGGAAGAAGTCGCCCTTGGTGAACCAGCCCGGCAGCTGCTCGCCGATCAGACGGATCACGTCAGGGTTGGTCAGCCGGTTCAGCGGGTCGAAGGGGACGTGCCGTCCGGAGTGGGTGACGGGCTGGAAGGCCACCGAGCGGACGGCCGGGTGGTCGATGCTGTACTCGATGATGGCGCCCAGCTCGTGCTCGTTCAGGCCGCGTTCGACGGCGGCGACCAGGGTGACGGTCAGTCCGGCCTCGGCGCAGTGGTGCAGTGCCCGCTGCTTGAGGGGGCGAAGGTCACGGCCGCGGATCTCCAGGTGCGTGCGCTTGTCGAAGCCGTCGAACTGCAGGTAGATGTTCACCGAATTGCCGGGGATCTGGTTGCGTTTGCCGAGTTGCGCGACGAAGTTCTTGTCGGTGGCCAGGCGGATGCCGTTGGTGTTGAGGGTGACGTTCCTGATCGGGCGGGCCTGGGCCAGGTCAATGAAGTCGAGGATGTGCTTGTGGATGGTGGGCTCGCCGCCGGAGAACATGACCACCTCCGCCTCGCCCTCGGAGGCCACGAAGGTGTCCAGCATCCGCGCGCACTGTTCTTGGGTGATGGAGTAGCCGTCACGCTGGTGGCCGGAGTCGGCGAAGCAGATCGGGCAGTCCAGGTTGCAGCCGGTGTTGACCTCGATGATGCCCAGGCAGGCGTGCTGCTTGTGCTCGGGGCACAGCCCGCAGTCGCTCGGGCAGCCCTCCTTCACCTCGGTCTGGAAGGTGAGGGGAATGGTGCCGGGCTTGTTGAAACGGGCCGAGGACAGGTACTCCTCCGCGTCCCCGTACACCAGGGCCTCGAACTCGCCATGCTCGCGGCAGCGTTTACGCAGATAGACCTTGTTCTCCCGAATGTTGACCTGCGCGTCGACCGGGGTCTTGCACAGCGGGCAGACGGACTTGGTGAACTCGATGAACACCTCGTCCCGGTCCTGCTTCATGCAGGGCGGAGCGGTCTGCTGCTGCCCCGCGTGTGCCGGTCGTGCCGTGGGATGTGCCGTCATCGCGTGTCCGCCTTCGCTGCTTGGCTGTGTGCCGTGTCGTCGGATCGGTTGTGCCGGGCGGCCGCTAGGGCTCGGCGGGCGCCGCGCACGAGCAGCGCCGCGTACAGCAGGGTCAGCGCGTCCTGGACCAGTACGAACCAGGTGAGCCGCTGGGTGAGGTACACGCCGAAGCAGCCGCAGTTGGTCACCGTCAGCCCGCGCACGTACGCCTGCACCGCCAGGGCGCTCCATACCAGCGACACTGCGGTGTACGCCCACACCGGGGTGACCGCGGTCGAGCGCGGCCGGGTCAGGAACCATGCCCCGCACAGCAGCTCGCCGACGATCAGCCCGCCCGCCAGGACGGCGGCAGCGGCCCCGTCCACCAGCCCGTAGGCGGACAGGATCCGGGGCATGCTCGCGGCAGAGGCGAGCTGGCCGATGGCCATCACCGTGTAGACCGTGCCGAGCGCGAGTCGTAGCACCACACGCCCGACGCTACGGCCGCCCCACGGCCGAGGAATGTAAGCGCGCTCACCGAGCAGGGAGGATGCCGCCGGAACGTGCCGCCGGGACCTCAGTCCTGACCGGATCGCGCATGCTGATCGGCGGGTGTGGCATGCCCGCAGGGCGCCGCCCTGCCGGGATGGTGCCTTGATCGATGACGGCGGCTCCCGGGTACTGTCCGCGTCGGCGCGGCAAGAGCGCGCCCCTTCTCGTTCTCGTAGTGCAGCCGATTAGCCCGGGGGCGTGCGCCGGGGTGCATTGGGTGTGTAGCTGTGCGCGACTGGGCGCCCGGAGTGCCCGTAATCCACTGGACGCTCCTTGATGAGCGCGCGACCCATTTCGAAGCCCCGACTCCTGGCTCATCGAACTTGACCGCTCACCGCTTGGATCAGCTGGTGCGATATGACTCGGGCATGGGGAGCCTGAATCGGGCGCAAAGCTGCGTCACGTCAGAGAAGTCAACTGCGCGTGGGGTATATCCGGTGTGGCATCGCAGTGCCCACTCTGGGGCCTCGCAGCGCACGACCGTGTCGAGGATCTGGCCTACGCCACCGAGGTCGGCCGTAGTGAACTGATGTCCGTTCAGGACGCTCCCGTAGTGAACGACTCCGTGGGCGAGCTCCTCGTACAAGTGAAGATCGACTCGCAGGTGCTCACCATCGTGTAGCACGAAGTTCCACGGCCTGTCGCCGCCCCAAGGCAGCACGCGGTCGATGCCGAGCCGGGAAAACGCGGCGATCAACGGGTCAAGGTCAGCTGCTGGAAGCCAGAGGTCGAGGTCGGAATGTTCGCGGGTCTGCATGCCCATCAGCGCGTCAACGGCCCATCCGCCACCGACACAGGCTCGTACTTCGTGAGCATCAAGCTCCGCGATCACTGACAATGCCGACTCAGCTGTCATGACGTGCTTGTGCATCCGCCGCCTCCGATCTGCTCACGGTCCTGTGAGCGATGACGGGGTGTGGTTAATGCCGCACGATCCCCGGGCATTCTAGGCCGCTTGAGCACGCGCCCCCGGCGCACGCCTAACCGTGATCGGCTACACCACGTGTCCGACAAGGGACGCCATCCGCGGCAAGATCGGTCAGTACGGCCGTGACCGCTGGGGAATGGGCCGTTCGGCCCTGGCACACGGCCGTCGCCGCCTTGTCTACTGACCTTCACGGACCTGCCGACGGCCGCGAATGCCGTCCGCGAGCGAACGCCCACTCGCACGCGAGGCAGGTCCGTGCGCCCACGGCGGTAATCGATGCCGCACAGCTGCTGTCCCGGGCCCGCGCCCAGCCGTCGGACGGCAGATGTCGTGCCCTACGGGAGCAGACGATGAACGACGAGCGGATTCCGCAGCATCGGATGCCGGCCCAGGGCGGCGCCCCCGGTCCCCGACGCGCTGTGGAACTCGACCGGGCCGAGGCGCTGCGGCTGTTGGGCAGCATCTCCCTGGGCAGGATCGTCTTCAGCCGGAACGCGCTGCCCGCCATCCGCCCGGTCAACCATGTGGTCGATGAGGGCGACATCATCATCCGGACTCATGAAGGTGCCGCCGTGGCCGCGCACGTCCAGCAGGCCGACGCCCCGGGCACCGTCGTGGCGTACGAAGCCGACGTCATCGACCCCGCCACCCACCTCGGCTGGAGCGTCGTGGCCACCGGCTACGCCCGTCTGATCACCGACCCCGCCGACCTGGCCCGCTACGAAGCCATGCTGCACCCGTGGGTGGAGCAGCAGATGGACTACGCCGTCCGCATCCACCCGGACCTGGTTACGGGTATCCGGCTGATCGATGCGGCCTGAATCCGCCAGGGGCGACGGCAACGCCGTACATCACTGCCGGCCGGTCCGCCGCTCGGCTTCGGCCTTGACCACGGCGAGGGAGGAGGCGACCGTGGCCTCCCAGCGGAGGGCCACCGCGGCGCCCCACCACTCACCCAGGCGCCACAGATCGGTGCCCATGCGGCCCTCGTACACGAGCCGGGTCGCGCCCGCTCCGGTCTCGGTCAGCACAAAGGACTCGGTCACCTGCGGCACGGGGCCGCGCACCAGCCGGAAGTCGATGCGTTCGGGGCGGGTGAAGCGCACCGTCTCGACCGTGGTCGCGGTCAACCGGCCGCCCGCGACCGGGGTGAAGTGTTCGGCGAGCACCATGTCGCTGCCGCGCTCCAGTACGTTGAGCTTCTCCCGCATCGCCCGCGGGGTGCGGCCCAGATAGGGCCGGGCCACTACGTCGAAGACGACGTCCCGGGGTGCCGCGATGTCGACGGTCTGCGGGCCCAGCGGCCGGGTACGCCGCCCCACGCCCACATCGACGGGCACCGCCCCGGTCACCACCCCCAGATAACCGGCCAGCACCCCGCCTCCCGCCGCTGCCACGGCCGTCAGCCGCCCAATCCACGCCATGAGCCGCGCCCCTTCTCCCGCTCATACGGGAACGTCCGCCAGGAATGCCGTCCGGGAGACGACGCTACGGCCGACCGGACGGCCGATCGGTGAGCGCGCTCACGTTTCCCGCGGGTCTGTGCCGCCTACGGTGGGCCCAGCTCATCCCACGCATCTGGAGAAAGGCCGACCGAGGTGTCCGTGTCCGACCTCACCGACAGCCGTGCGGCGACCGATGCGCTGCTGGGGGTGCTGAGGGAGGGCCGCTGGAGACCGTGCGCTGTCGGGCGGTTCCTGGGGATGGCGGCTCATCAGTCGGTACGGCAGGCGGCGTGCCGTCCTCGGGCGCTGGCCCAGGTCACCGTCGTACACGGTGTACTGCTGGCCGTCGCCCGGGGCCGGGCCGGGCGCCGATGGGTGACGGCCACCTGGGGGCTGGCCGTCCTGCACCTGGGCCTGCTGGAACACCGTGACCGGCTCTCGCCGGCCGATGTGCTCACCCTGCTCCGGGCCAACCTTCCCGCCACGGCCGCCGGTTCGTGCCGCTGGTCGGGGGTGCTGGCGCTCGCCTCGGACTTGGCCGACGGACGCCTCGCCCGCCGCCAGGGCACCGGTACTCCCTTCGGCGACTACGCCGACTCCCTCGCCGACGCCGCGTTCTGGACCTGGCTGGTGCTGCGGCACGAACCCAGCCGTACGGCGCGGGCGGCGGCCCTCACCGCGTGGGCGGTACCGGTCACCGCGGTGACCGCCGTCGCCCTCCGCCGCGGCGCGATGCCGGAGCGCCCCCGCCCCGCCTTCCTGCGCCCGGCCGCCGCCATGCAGGTCGTCGTCGCGGTGCGGCATCTCGTGCGCCGCTGACCCTTCCTCCCCTGCCAGATGTCGCTGGGCCGTGCCGTCACCGCACGCGCCTACCGGTCGCCTTCTGGCACGGCCTCCACCGTGACCCCGTGCCAGAAGGCGACGTGGTTCTTAATCTTCCTGGCGAACGGGCTGGGGTGCGGGTAGTACCAGGCGGCATTCGAGTTGACCTCGCCGTCCACGGTGAGCGTGTAATAGCGGGCGATCCCCTTCCACGGGCACAGCGACCGGCTACGGCTCTCAGTGAAGTACTCGCGGTGCAGTGTCTCGGGCGGGAAGTAGTGATTCCCCTCGACCACGACGGTGCGCTCCGCCTCGGCGAGCACCGCTCCGTTCCACACGGCACGCAGCATGATCCTTTCACCCCCGCGAAGGTCATCGGAGTCCATGCCGCGACGCTAGAGCGCCGGTCCGCTCACCACGGTGATCCCGCTTACACTCCGCCCCGGGTGTCGGCTTCGACCGGATCCACGCTGAGGGCCGAAGAGGTGCACAGAACTCTCCGGCGCGCTGTCCGGCCGCTTCCCTGGGCCGGACTGTCATCCCCAAGACGGTTGCCCGGACGGCTGGTTCGGACACACGCTGGGTGCCACCAGTCGCTTCGCCGTCTTGGGGACGGAGGCAGCACATGGTCAAGGACTGTTCTGGAGCCTCTGCCCGGTGTGCCGCGTGCCTGCGCTGCGGGCCGCGCCCCTGCACCCGGTGGCAGGGGCCGCGCAGCCTCGTGCGGCTGGGCCGCACCGTGATCACCTACCGCAGCTGTGTGCGCTGGTCGGCCGTGGCGGCCCTCACCGCAGCCGGGCTACTGACCGGCGGGAGCCTCGCCAACGTGCTGCTGCCCACTGCAGCGGCCGCCAGCTTGGTCGCGCTGGTCTGGGCGGCGTTCACGCTCCGGGTGATCCGCCTCGCGCCCGCCTGCCCCGGCCCCGGCGGCGGCCCGGGTCCCGGCAGTGCGGGGGTGCGCGAGCCGCGGCGGCCGGGGCCCTGCCCGCCCGGCGGGGCGATCGCCCTGCCCCTGCCCGACGACCCGCCCGGCGGCGCCGCGGCGCTCGCCTGACGTGCTCGCTCCGCCTGCTCCCGAGCGCGCACTGTCTCCCGGGGCGGTCGGCAGCAGCCGGACGAGGCGTTGCCGGAGAGGATCTGCTCGGTCAGGCGTACGGTGGCCCGGCAGGGCGAGGTGACCTGGGCGGTGTGGCCGATGATGGCCGGGAAGACCTTCTCTGATGCGACTAAGAAGCGATCCGCTCGGATTGATTCGCAACATGCTGCCCTGAGGCTCCTGCCCTCCTGCGTCGTCCCTTGCGCTGGCGGCCTTGTGGTGGGTGTCAACGGAATCGTGGTTGCCCTGCCGCGGTTGGTACTTATCGTGAGCGGGTTCTATCTTCCCTGGCTCGGTGTTCCGCTGGAGCATGGCCCCTGGGTCGCGGCGGCCGCGACCTTTGCCGTCACTCCGGGGGCGTTGTGGGTGTTGGCTTTGGTGCTGGAGCGGCGGTTGATGGGGGTGCGCAGTGGTTTCGTCGCGGTTCTGCTCGGTGATCCCTTGCTGGCCGCGGCGGTCGCTCTCGGGGTCGCACGGATGCACGGGAGGGCGCCGAGCGGGCTGGCGGGGCCGTGGTTCGGGCTGGCTTCACTCGTCGTGTGGCTCGGGTTCGGCCTGGTGCAGTGGTGTGGGGAGCTGCGGGCGGGGTTCTTCACCTGGGAGCAGGCCGTCGCCCCGACCAAGATCTGGCATCAGTTGATCGTCTATCCGTTGCTGGGTTACTGGTTGTGGACGGCGGGGATCGGCGGTCTGATGGCGCCGGGGTCCGGTCCCGCCGATCTCTCGGCACGGGTGCTGATCGTTGTGTGTGTCGGGTGCTGGGTGGTCAGCAACGGTTACGACCGTTCGCGTCCCAAGCTCGGGCATCCGCCGTACGACTGGCGTCGGCTCCGGCCCGTTCGACGGCCGTGGACGGGTGCTTCCGTCACGCTGCGGGCGTACCAGCGCGACCAACAAGGCGTCGGTTTCTGACCGCGACGGCCGGGTCGTCCTGGCTCACCCGGGGCGTTCCGTGGTCGCGGAGCGGGCCGGTGTGCCAGTCGTGGGCGGCGCAGGTGTCGAGGATGCGGGGCAGGGCGGCGAGGGTGGTGCGCCAGGAGCCGGGCGCGGAGGTGCAGTCGGAGTCGTGGAGCAGGATGGTGCCGCCGCCGCGGAGGTCGCGGGTGACGGTGTCGTGGACCGAGCGTGGGGTGGCCCGGCTGCGCCAGTCTTCGCCCCAGGCGGTCCACAGGACGGGGGTCAGGCCGAGTCGTCGGCAGACGAGGTGGGCGCTGGTGGTCATTACCCCGTACGGCGGCCTGAAGAGCCGGGGCGGCTCGCCGGTGACCTGGGCGACGAGATCGCGGGAGCGGGCGAGGTCGTCGTAGGTGGCGCGGGGCCCCCGCAGCAGGAGCGGTCGGTGGTGCCAGCCGTGGATGCCGATCTCGTGCCCGGCGGCAGCCATTTCCTGGGCCAGGCCGAAGTTGCGGACCAGCATGGAGCCGAGCAGGAAGAACGTGGCGCGGATTCCGCGGGCCTCCAGGGCGCGCAGGAAGTGCGGGGTCGACAGGGGGTCCGGGCCGTCGTCGAAGGTCAGCGCGATGTGGTCGGGCCGGCCCTGTCCGGCGAGGCGGGGCATGGCCCGGTTGCGCAGCGGCCCGAAGGTGGAGATGACGGGTGCGCCGTGGAGGGCGGCGAGCGTGGGGAGCAGCGCCGCGCCCGCGGTGAGGGCGGTGCGTGTCAGGCGGCCCGGGGTCATCGGTCGTCTCCGTCGAAGTATCGGGCGACCGCGCTGAGGTGGGCACCAGCACCGCTGTAGGCGTAGGCGACCGGTGCGCCGATGCCCAGGGAGGCGGTCATGGCCGTGGCTGCGGTCATGACGGCGATACGGCGCCGGGCCGGGCGGCGCACCCGCGCGCGGGCTGAGGCGGCGGGCGGCCGGTGGGCGGCTGCGGCGGCGATGGCCTCGGCGGGGCCCGGTCGGCATTGGTGCAGGGCGAGGCCCGCCTCTCGCTGCGCTTGGCCGCGCGTGCCGTCGAGGAGTTCGGCGAGCGTCGGGCCCAGCTGCCCAGCCTCGCGGATCCATACGGCCAGGCCGGCCTCTTCGAGGGCGGCGGCGTTGGTCTGGCCGTGGCCTGGGATGCAGCGGTAGCTGGCGACGGGAAGCCCGCAGGCGAGGGCCTCGAGCGAGGTGAGTCCGCCGGCGTTCTGGACGAGGATGTCGCAGGCGTGCATGAGGCAGGGCATGTCCTCGGTCCACCCGTGGACGTGCTCGATGCCGTCGGCGCGCAGCTGGTCGGCGAGGGCCTGGTTGCGTCCGCAGACCACGACGGGCATCGCCACGCCGCTGTCGCGGATCTCGGCGGCGGCCTGCCGGACCGGGCCGACGCCCCACGACCCGGCCACCAGCAGCGCCAAGGGCGCGTCGGCGGGCAGGGCGAACCGCCTGCGGGCGGCGTGCCGTTGGACCGGGGTGGCGGGGCTGAAGCGGGGATCGGCGACGGGGCCGGTGACAGCGACCCCGGCTGCGTCCTGGGCAATTGCCTGGCCGGCGGGGATGGCGTGGGCGGCGAGGTGGGCGTCAATGCCGGGGGCGACCCACAGGGCGTGGACGGAGAAGTCGGTGAGGTAGGTGAACGCCGGGACGGACAGCCTGCCGCGCAGCCGCAGGGCGCCGATGACCTGGCTGGCGCCGGGATAGGTCGAGACGACCGCCCGGGTATCAGGGGTGATCACCCGCAGAATCCGGCGCTCCGCGCTGCGGAACATGGCACGCACGGCAGGGCCGGGGCGTACGGCGTGCTCGGTGGCGGCGTAGATCCGTTGATAGCCGGCAGGGGCCAGGGTCAGCAGGCGGTGGTAGCTGCCGGAGAGCAGTCTCCCCAGGCCGGCAGGGAGGAAGTCGAGGAAGTCGTGCCGGTCCACGGCGAATCCGAGCGCCGTGAGACGGCGGGCGAGCTCTGTGGCCGCACCGTCGTGCCCGGCGCCCACGCTCGCCGAGACGATGACGATGCGCGGGCGTGGAAGGCCGTACCCCGTCGCGGCGGGCGGCGCAGAGGCGTGCTTGTCCGCCGGGTTGTCGCGGTAGGACACAGCCGATCAGCTCCTGACTGGTGAGGGCACGACGGGTGATGCTCCGGGCCCGCCCGCGCTCTGCACGCCGCATGCATGGGGGTGCCTGCGTCCCGCGATGACGTGCGGCGGCCAGGCGAGGCCGGTGGACTGAAGCGAAACTACTACATCATGTAGAAGTAGGGGAGAGTTTCCCCGATTTCGGCGTCCGGAAGGGCTGGCGGGACTCCGCTCACCGGGCCGCGTATGCGGTGACGAGCGCCAGAAGGGACAGCGCCAGCGCGAGCACGTATCCCGCGATTCCAGCCTGCCTGCGCACTTCACGCGAGCAGAGCGCCGCGCTGACCAGTAGCGCGGCGACGCCGGCCACTGCCGCGACGACCTGGACCGTGAGGGTGATGCCCGACGCAATCGAGTGCGGACTCGGCGAGGGCATCGCTCGGACTCCGGCGGCCGGGGGGACGGGGGCGGCGTAAAGCTACTACATGGCGTAGAAGTTCGAGGCGCGAGGGCGTTGCCGGGGCGGCCTTCAACCGGGCGGGTCTCAGGGGGCGTCGCGCCGACCGCCGGTCGAACGCCTGGCGTCGCCGGACTCCCGGCCGGAGCTGCGCCGGCGCAGATGCCAGACCACCAGGGCGGCGATCACCACGGCGGCCAGTACGAGCGCGAGGGCCCGGCCGACTGTGTGCTCGACCCGCGTGTAGGCGGAGCCGGCGAAGTAGCCGAGCAGGGTGAAGCCGACACCCCAAGCGAGGCCGCCCAGGGCGTTGAAAAGCAGGAATGTGCGGTAGCGCATGTGCGAGGCGCCGGCCAGGGCGGGCATCATCGCACGGAAGAAGGCGATGAAGCGGCCGAGGAAGACCGCTGCGGGCCCACGGCGGCGGATCAGCGCCTGGGCGTCGGTGATCCGGTCCTGGTGTCGGCGCAGAGGCCGGGTGGCCAGGATCCGGGGCCCGAAGTGGTGGCCGACCTCGTAACCCACCGAGTCCCCGGCGATCGCCGCGAGCACCACGGCCAGGGCGAGCCAGTACACGGAGACATGGTGCTGACTGGCCAGGACCCCGCCCAGCACCACGGCGGTTTCCCCGGGCAGGACGAAGCCGAAGAAGAGGGCGTCCTCGCAGAAAACCAGGGCTGCGACCACGGCGTAGACCACCGGGCCGGAAAGTCCGGCCAGCCAGTCGGTGATCGCGTGCATGCCTCCACTCTCCTTCGCGGAGTCGCGTGGGGTGCAGCCCGACCATTTACTCTACAACATGTAGTAGATTGGTCGGGCGGTCGCTTCGAGTTCACTCGTACGTCATCGACTGGTCCCCGCGGCTTTTTGCCGTGCGGGCGGCGACCGCCAGCGCCCCGCCGCGTCTCGCGTAAGGACCACTCCATGCCCCAGGTGCGCCACTGGCTACGCAACTCGCTCATCGTGTTCGCGCTGGCGATCGCCCTCGGGCTGGTCGCCGCACACACGAGTCTGCTGCAGCCCGACGAGCTGCGTCTCGACCGCGCCCTGCAGACCGACACCCGCACCGGATGGCTGAACACGGTCATGCTGGGGGTCAGCGACATCGCCTCGCCGGTCGGCGGGCTGGCCATCCTGGCGCTGTGGTGCGGCTGGCTGCTCCTGCGCCGTCACCGCCCGGTGGCCGCGGTCTCCACGTTCCTGGTGGTCGCGGTCGGCTGGAACAGCTCCGAGATCGCCAAGCTGATCGTCGCCCGCAACCGGCCCCCGGCGGTCTACTCCCTGGACCCGGAGACCGGCTCCAACAGCTTCCCCAGCGGGCACGTCGCCTTCACCGTCTCCGCCGCGATCGCCGCGTACTTCCTGGCCCGCGGCACGCGTTGGCAGCGGCCGACGGCTCTCGGCGGCGCCGCCGCGGTCGCGCTCATTGCGTTCTCCCGGCTGTACATCGGCGCGCACTATCCCATCGACGTCCTGGGCTCGGTGCTGGTCAGCGGCTCCGCGATCGTCTGCCTGACCGGTGTCTGGCATGCCTGGCTGCTGCCGCGGCTGCACCTGGTCCCCTTCCTGGACCGTTTCGGCCCCCTCGGGCCGCCGGTCGCCGCGGACCTCGGCACGGACGACGAGGTTCCTGCCGCCGCGACGCAGGACGTACGGAAGCCGCTTCCCGGGCATCCGGCTGGCAGCCAGCCGGGCCAGCCACTCACGCCGTAACGCCTCTGAATGTAACGCCCGATACACTTTCCAGCGTGACAGGTGGGGAAGAGCGTGTGCGGTGGGTGCTGCTGCTGGTCAGGCTGCCCCCGGGCCCGTCCCGGCACCGCGTGGCGGTGTGGCGTGAGCTGAGCCGGGTCGGTGCCCTGTCGCTTGGCCAGGGTGTCTGGGCGGTGCCCGACGTCCCGGTGTTCGCCGAGGGGCTGGAGCGCGCGCTGCGGTTGACCGAGCGGGCCGGGGGCGAAGCGGTCGTCCTTGAGGCCACCGGCCGCAGCGACGCCGACGCCGCCCGCTTCCAGGCGTTGTTCACCGCCGCCCGGCAGGAGGACTGGTCCGAATTCCTGGCCGACTGCGACAAGTACGACGCCGAGCTGGCCAAGGAGATCCGCACCCAGAAGTTCACCCTCGCCGAGCTCGAAGAGGAAGAACAGAGCCTGGAACGGCTGCGCCGCTGGCACCGCGACCTCAAGGCCCGCGACGTCTTCGGGGCGCCCGAGGCCTTCCGGGCTGGGCAGCGGCTGAAGGAGTGCGCCGATGCCTACGAGGACTATGCCGAGCAGGTCTTCCGTGCCCTGCACCAGCCCTGACCGGGCCCCTGGGCGGAGGAGACCGCAGCCATGACCTCGCAAACCCCCGACGCTGCCGTGGCCCGGTGGCGGATATGGCCGCTGTACGCGGCGGGCTTCACCACTGCTTTCGGCGCCCACGGCATCGCCGCCAGCCTCGGCCGCTACACCGAGGGGCATGCCGCCTCGCTGCTGGTGCTGGGCGGGCTGTTGGCCCTGTACGACGGGGCGGAGGTGCTGCTCAAGCCGGTGTTCGGGACGCTGGCGGACCGGATCGGTGCCCGCCCGGTGCTGCTCGGCGGGCTGCTCGGCTTCGCCGCCGCGTCCGTCTGCTTTGTGCTGGCCGACAACGCCGGTCTGCTGTGGGCGGCCCGGCTCGGCCAGGGGGCGGCGGCCTCGGCGTTCTCCCCGGCCGCCTCCGCGCTGGTCGCCCGGCTGCATCCGCAGGGCAAGCGGGGCCGGGCGTTCGGTTCGTACGGCTTCTTCAAGAGCTTGGGCTATACGGCGGGCCCGCTGCTGGGCGGCGCGGTGATCGGGCTGGGCGGGCTGCGGCTGCTGTTCGCCGTCATGACGGTGCTGGCCCTGGCTGTGGCGGCGTGGGCCTTCGCGGTGGTCCCGGCCGTGCCGCCGCTGCCCCGCTCCCGGCAGACCGTGCTCGCCCTCGCCCGCCGCCTGGGCGAGGGCGGCTTCCTGCGACCGACCGCGGCGCTGGCCGCCGCCACCGCCGGGCTGTCGGTCGGGGTCGGTTTCCTGCCGGTCTCCGGCGCCACGGCGGGCCTGGGCCCGCTCACCACCGGCGCCGCGGTCTCCGTACTGGCCGCCTGCGCCGCCCTCGTTCAGCCCCGGGCGGGCCGCGCCCTGGACGCCGGACGGATCACCGCCGCCACCGGCATCACCGCCGGGCTTGCCCTGACGGCTGCGGGGCTCGGCGCGGCGATGCTGCCCGGCGTCGCCGGGGTGCTGCTGGCCGCTGTGGGCATCGGTGCCGGAACGGGTGTGATCACCCCGGTCGCCTTCGCGGCCCTGGCCGCGGCCACCCCTCAGGAGCGGATGGGCCAGACCATGGGCGCCGCGGAACTCGGCCGTGAACTCGGCGATGCGGGCGGTCCGTTGCTGGTCGCCGCTGTGGCCGCGGCATCGACTCTGACGGCCGGATACGCGGCCCTCGCTCTGCTTCTCGCTGCCGCACCGGTCCTGGCCCTGGCCCGCCTGGGGGCCGGTCGGCGCGTTGACATCCCCGCCGCTCGCGATGAGGGCCCGTCCGTCCCGTAGATCTCAGCGCGGCTGCTCGTGCGTGGCGGCGCTGGTGTGCATGGCGTTCTCGAAGAGCAGCTCGGTGTCGTGGGCGGCCTCGGCCAGGCTCACGCAGCAGACCAGCATCAATGCGGCACACACCATCACCGGACCCCGCCGGAAGGGCGCGGGCGGAGTCAGCAGGGCTTGCACGCGCCGCGGGACCGGCCCGCCGGTGGCCGGGAGGGCGCGCTGCGGTGCCCTTTTCGCGGCCAGCGCCGCACGAGCGACAGCGTGGGCCACCAGGGTACGGTCCGCGACCTCGGCGGCGGCTTCCTCGTCCGCCCACCGCTCCACCGTGAAGGCACCCTCCCGGACGAGCGGGCGCAACAACGGATGCACGGCCGCCGCCAGTTGGAGCACGAGCAGGAACAGATGGTGGCGACGGCGCAGATGCGCACGTTCGTGCGCGAGCAGGGCCCGTCGTTCATCGGCGGACAGCGCCAGAAGCATGCCGGAAGACACCACCACCCGGCCCGGCATCCCGGGCAGCGCGAACGCGGTCGGCACCGGGTCGTCCACCACGGCCAGATCCCCGGCCGCCCGAAGCTCCCGGCATTCCCGCCACCCGTCGACAAGCACCCGTACCCGCCGCCAGGACACCACCGCCAGCCCCGCCACGGACGCCAGCAGCACCAGAGCACAGATCAGCGCCACCGGGCGGTGCACCGGATCGTTCGCCGCCAGCACCCCGGCCGACCACGGCCCTTCGGACGCCACCAGCGGTATCTGACCCACGAGGGTGAAGGCCAGCAGGGCCAGCGCCGCAGCCCAGGTGCCCGCCGCCACCACCGCAGTGCAGGTCAGCAGCCACGTGGCGGCGCGGGGCGGCAGTCTGCGGACGGCCCACGGTGCCGCCACGCCGAACAGCGTGCTCAGCAGCAGCGGCACGTACACGTCGATCCGCACGCGTCAATCCCCCTGGTGTCCGTGCAGGAGCCGCTCCAGCACCTGCTCGTCCTCCGCCTCCAGCTCGGAGACGAACCGGGCGAGCACCGCGGCCCGGTCACTGCCCTTTTCCAGCAGCGCCCGCATCCCGGCCGCCGTGTGCGCCGCCTCGTCGCGCACCGGGGCGTAGAGGTAGGCGCGCCCCGCCCGCTCCCGGGTCACCAGGCCCTTGCCGTGCAGGCGGGTCAGGATCGTCAGCACCGTGGTAAGGGCGGGATCTCCGTGCACCTGCTCGCGCACCGCCGCTGCCGCCACCGGCTCACCGGCCGCCCACAGGGCCGCCAGCACCTCGCTCTCCAGCTCTCCGCGCGCCCGCCGGCCTGCCGCTCCCTGATCGCTCACTCTGCTCTCGCTCCTTCCGCACGCGGACTGGGCTGGACACCCAAACTACTACGAGACGTAGAGGGCGAATCCGGCGCTCAGGCAAGTATGAGGTCCGGCCGGTGTCGCTCCTATGCGCTGAGCACGTTCGTGGCCAGCAGGCCGAAGAGCACAAGCCCGATGATGATCCGGTAGAACACGAAGGCGTTGAAGGAGTGCTTGGCGACGAACTTCAGCAGCCAGGCGATCGACGCGTACGCGACCACGAACGACACCAGCGTTCCCACGGCCAGCGGGGCGGCGCCCGCACCGGTGCCGAGGGCGTCCTTGAGCTCGTACAGTCCGGCGCCGGTCAGCGCGGGGATGCCGAGGAAGAAGGAGAGCCGGGTGGCGGCGACCCGGTCCAGGTCGCGGATGAGGGCGGTGGAGATGGTGGCGCCGGAGCGCGAGAAGCCGGGAAAGAGCAGGGCGAGGATCTGCGAACAGCCGACGATCATCGCGTCCTTGACCGTGACATCGTCCTCGCCGCGCTTGTGCCGGCCCATCTGGTCGGCCGCCCACATGTAGCCGCTGCCGACGATCAGGCTGGCGGCCACCACCCACAGCGAGGCCAGCGAGCCCTCGATGAGGGGCTTGGCGGCCAGACCGACGACCACGATCGGGATGGTGGCGTAGATGACCCACCAGGCGAACTTGTAGTCGTGGCTGTGGCGGGCGTCGCGGTGGGTGATGCCGCGCACCCAGGCGCCGGCGAAGCGCACGATGTCCCTGAAGAAGTAGAGCAGGACGGCGGCGATGGCCCCGACCTGGATCACGGCCGTGAAGCCGACGACGGCGGTGTCGTCGACCGGGATGTCCATCAGCCCCTCGGTGATCTTGAGATGGCCGGTGGAGGAGACCGGAAGGAACTCGGTCAGCCCCTCGACAACTCCGAGCACAGCGGCCTGCCCGACACTGATCGCACTCATTGGTCCTGTCCCTGCACTATTCGAAGAGTCACTAGAGCGGCGGCGCCGCACCGACGGAAGTGGCGGGGGTGCCCCGTCATGCGACGGGCCCCGGGGGCTGCGGAGAAGCTGCGGCGCTACGGCGGTGGCGGCGCACCTCCAGGGCGACGGGGATGAGGGAGATGATGACCATCAGGGCGACGGCGGGCAGCAGGTACTTGTCGACGCTCGGGATGGTGGAGCCCAGCAGGTAGCCGGCCAAGGTGACCCCGAGCGACCACAGCAGCCCGCCGGCGACCTGCCAGGCGGCGAACGTACGCACTGGGACGCCGAGAGCTCCGGCGAGGGGGTTGAGGACGGTACGCACCACGGGCACGAAGCGGGCCAGCACGATGGCCTTGCCGTGCCCGTAGCGGGCCAGCAGTTCCTCCGCCCGCGCCGCACCGTGCGTCAGGTGCGGATTGCGACTGCGTTCCAGCAGCGGGCGGCCGGCCCGTCGGCCGATGACGTACCCGGTCTGCGCGCCGAGCAGCGCCGGCCACGGCGGCCGCCAGTACCGCGGGCAGGGAGAGGCGCACGCCCGCGGTCGTGGTGGTGCACAGCAGGCCGGCGGTGAACAGCAGGGAGTCGCCGGGCAGGAAGAAGCCGATCAGCAGCCCGGTTTCGGCGAACAGCACCGCGAACACGCCGAGCGCGCCGAGGCTGGTGAGTACGGACGTGGTGTCGAGCGGGTTCAGGGCCAGTACCGCGGTGTGCGGTACGGCGGCCCACAGGTGGGAGGGCATGGGGTCCTTGTGTGCCGAAGCGGCCGGTCCCGGCCCCGCGAGCGGGCGGCCGAGAGGAACGCGCGGAGAACAGAGGGTAGTACTACATCACGTAGAAGTTCGGTGCGACTGTAGAGGATCGGCCAGCAGGCCGCCAAGCCTGCACGGGTGAACTCTTGGCCCCGCCCCGTGGGTGTGCAGGCGCGTTCCGGGTGAACGGAGGTCAGCAGGGGATTTCGATGGTGACGACGGTGCCGCGTCCGGTGTTCTCGGCCCGCGCTGTGCCGTCGTGCGATGCAGCGACGGCGGCCACGAAGGCCAGGCCGAGGCCGGATCCCGGGGTGGTCCGGCTGGCTTCGGCCCGGCTGAAGCGGTCGAAAGCCTTTGGCAGGAAGCCTGGCGGGAATCCCGCTCCCTCGTCGGCCACGGCGAGGCGGAGCCGCCCGTCGTGGACGGCGCCGGTGCAGCGGATGTCGCCCGCGCCGTGGCGCAGGGCGTTGCCGAGGAGATTGCCGAGGGCGGGACCGATCCAGCGGGCGTCCACCAAAACGGTCGCGGGAGTGATGTCGGCGCTCAGGGTGCGGTGCTCGCGCTCGGCGGCGCCCTGGTGGCGCTCCAGGGCGGCGTTCACCAGGTCGGCCAGGTCCACCGGCGTGCGGGTGAGGTGCGGCGTACTGCCGAGTTCCTCCAGGTCGAGGAGGGCGTTGGACAGGTCGACCAGCCGTTGCACTTCGGCGTCGACCGCCCTGAGGGTGTCGGTGAGTTCGGCTGCGGTGCGGGGGCGGTGCAGGGCGACGTCGAGTTCGGCGCGCAGCAGGGCGAGCGGGGTGCGCAGCTCGTGGCTGGCGTCGGCGATGAAGCGGTGCTCGCGTTCGGCGGCGGCTTCCAGGCGGTCCAGCATGCGGTTGAGGGTGTGGCCGAGCCGGGTCAGCTCGTCGTCGCGGTCGTCGGGGATGGGCAGTCGCAGGCCGGAGGCGCCGTCGGCCAGGGTCGCCGCGCGGGACCGATAGCGTTCCACCGGGCCGAGGGCGGCGCGGGCGGTGCGGTAGCCGACGTAGGACGCGGCCACCAGCGTCAGGCCGGCGGCGAGGGCGAGCTGGCCGAGGAGTTCGCGCAGCGCCTCGTCGCGGTGGCCGCGCTGGATCGCCGCGACGGCCACCACGGTCGTGCTGTCCGGGAGGCGGACCCGCTTGGCCTCCAGCCGGAGCGAGGTCGGCTCGATCGGCAGGAGACGCCCGATGTCGTGTCGCACGGTCGTCCCTGCCCTGCTCGCGCGCAGCTCGGCAGCGGTCAGCAGCGGCGTCGCGTGCCGGCCGTCGCTGGCCATGGTGATCCGGCCACGGGCGTCGATCACCTGGTAAAGACTTCCGGCCGGGCCCTGCGGCAGCGTTCCGTCCCTGCCCAGGGCCGTGCTGATGCCGTGGCGGTACTTGGCGAGGTCCTCGTTCAGCTGCTGGTCCAGAGCCTGTTCGACGCGCCAGTAGACCAGGCCCGCCGCTCCGGTCAGCACGACGGACATGGCGGCGGCGACCGCGATGAGCAGCCGCAGCACGATGGGCAGCCGGTGCGGCCGCCACCATCGCGGTGCGCGGCCGGGAAGCGGTGTCACCGGGTGGTCTCCAGCCGGTATCCGCGGCCCCGCAGCGTCGTGATGTCACTGCGGCCGAAGGCTTTGTCGACCTTGGTGCGGAGTTTGTAGACGTGGACGTCGATGGCGTTGCTGCGGAGGTCGAACTCGCCGTCCCACACCTCGTCCAGCAGCCGGGTGCGGCTGACCACCAGCCCGGCGTTCTCCATCAGCACCTGCAGCACGGCGAACTCCCGCCTGGACAGCTCCAGTTCGGTGCCGTCCCGCCAGGCGCGCTGCGCTTCGGGGTCCAGGACGAGGTCGCCGACCTCCAGGCGGCTGTCCAGACCGCTGAGGCTGTCCGCGCCCGGACGGCGGCGGGATATCGCGCGCAGCCGGGCGTGCAGCTCCTCCATCGCGAAGGGCTTGACCAGGTAGTCGTCGGCGCCCGCGTCCAGCCCGGCGACCCGCTCGGCGACCGCGCCGCGGGCGGTCAGCAGGACCACGGGCACATCGTTGCCCTCACGGCGCAGGGTGCGACAGACCTCCACCCCGTCCATGCCGGGCAGCATGACATCCAGTACGACCGCGTCCACCTGCGGGTCGCGGGCAGCCGCGAGCCCGCCCGGGCCGTCGTGGCGGCTGTCGGCGGTGTGACCGGACTCGCGCAGGTAGCGGACGATCAGCTCGACCAGGCGGATCTCGTCGTCGATGACCAAGAAGTGCACGGCGTGAAGGGTATGCGGGATCCGGACGGCCTGGGACACCGGCCACCGCTCGTCGTCATCTCAACCTTCATGGTGCGTTCATGTGAAATCCCTAGCGTCCTTCACCTTGCAGCGGATCGATCACCGTGTCCGCTGGAGAGGAGAAGCATGCACAGCCAGATATCGCTGCTCGCGGCGAAGGGGCTCTCGGCGCACCTGACGGCGACGGACATGATCACCCGGGGCGGGCTCGACGTTGTCGCGCTGATGATATTGGTCGGCTGGCTCTACCGGCGCCGACGCTCCGTCACGGAGATCCCGCTGGTGCTGACCGCGCTCAACCTCGGGCTCCTCGCCGCGATGACCGCGATCACCGCGGGGAAGTTCCCGGCCGGCGTCGGCTTCGGGCTCTTCGGCATCCTGTCCATGGTCCGGCTGCGCAGCGCCGCCTTCACCCTCCGCGACGTCGCCTACACCTTCGTCGCCCTCGTCGTCGGCCTGGCCAGCGGACTGCCGCAGCGGCAGACCTGGCTGATCGTCGCTATCGACGCCCTGCTGCTGATCGCCGTCGCCCTGGTGGACGACCCCTCCGCGCACCGGCCCACCCGCGTGGTGCGCGTCACCCTCGACCGCGTCTACCGCGACCCGGAGGAGATCCGGCTCGACGTCGCCGCCCGGCTCGGCGCCGAACCGCTGTCGGTGGCCGTTGACGAGGTCGACTACGTACGCGAGACCACCCGCGTCTCGGTCCGCTTCCCCCTCCAGGACCCGGCCGAGGCCGAGGCGCCCGAGGAGACTGACCCCGACGCGCCTCCTGTCACCCGTACCGCGGAACGGCAGCCCGCATGACGCCCGCGACGAGCGTCCTGCACGCCCCGACACTGACTCCGCAGGGGCCGGCATCGCTCGCCGAGGCCCTGGGCCTGTCCCGTCTGCCGGGCGCCACCCTCGCCGAGGTCGACGCGGCGGCCGCACTGCAGCACCGCGTCGACCGCAAATACCTCGTCCCCCTCGCCGTAGCCGCACAGCTGGCGGCCTCGCTCGCCGCCACCCACCGGGTCCTGGACATCACAGGCCGCCGCACCACCGACTACCGCAGCACCTACTTCGACACCCCCGAACTCGCCGCCTGGCACGCCCACATCCAGGGGCGCCGCCGCCGGTGGAAGGTCCGCACCCGGCTCTACGCCGAGGACGGGCTGTGCCGCATCGAGGTCAAGACCAAGGACGGACGCGGCGCCACCGTCAAGCACGCCCTGGGCGCCGAGGCCGACACGTACGGACGCCTCGACAGCGCGGCAACGGACTTCGTCGCCGCCATGCTCAGCCAGGCAGGAATCACCTCCGTCCCGGCCACCGACCTGACCCCGGCCGGCGAGATCCGCTACCACCGGGCGGCCCTGGCCGACCTCGAAGCCGGCACCCGCGTCACCCTCGACGGCCTCCTCACCTGCCACCGCAACGAGGGGACCACCGCCCTCGATCCCGGTCACGTCCTCGTCGAGACCAAGGGCGGCCTGCGCCCCGCCCCCGCCGACCGGCTCCTGCTCGACCTCGGCGCCCGGCCCGTCTCCGTGAGCAAATACGCCATCGGACTCTCCCTGCTGGTACCCGGACTCCCCGGCAACGACTTCCGCCGCATCGCCCGGACCTACTTCACCACCAGCGCCCCCGCACACGCCCTTGAAAGGACCACCGCCGCATGACAGCCACCGCCCGCCGCGTGAAATGGCAGTACCCCGTCATCGCCGTCGCCGCCGTCGCAGCCGCCACCTTCGGGCTCGTACGCCCCCTGGTCACCACCGACGCCACGCCCGCCGCCTCGGCCAAGACCAAGCTCTCGGCCACCGACCGGGTCAAGCAGAACCCCCCGCCCGCCCTCTTCACCGACGCCCAAATCGCCCACGTCGCCCAGCAGTTGACGGCCCAGAAGCACACCGCCGACACCCTCTTCGCCCAATGGAAGAAGGCCCACGGCACCACCCGCGACGACCACGCCTTCACCACCTGGGCCGAAGCCCACATCCCCGCCCCGCCCAGCAGCACGGCGCGTGCCGCCGAGCTCAAGCAGGTCCAGGCACTCGCCCGCACGCGCACTGCGGCGGGCAAGAAGGCCGCGACCTGGCTGGAGGTCTACGGCAAGAAGGACATCTGGAAGGTCTACCTCCACGACCAGCGCGACCTCCTTCCCGCCGCCGAGGGCAAGACCGACAAAGCGCAGCTCAAGGCCGCCTTCACCCTCTCCAAAACGATCACCAAGCAGCTCGTCGCCCGGTACAACAGCCCGGCCCCGTACGTCCTCGACACCTCGCTGCGCCCCGAAAAGCACATCAAGGCCGGCGCGAAGTGCCCCTGCTCCTACCCCTCGAAACACGGCGCCCTGTCCGCCACCGCGGTCACCTACCTCAGCAACCTCAACCCGCACCGCGCCGCGGACTACCAGTGGATGGCGGCCGAAGTCGCTTACTCCCGCCTGTACATGGCCGGCCACCTGCCCAGCGACATCCTCGCCGGCGCCCTCCTCGGCGACCTCGTCGGCGACTACGTCCTCACCACCGGCGGCCACACCGCGTAGGGCTGCTCCGCGGGGTACGGATCGGCGGTGCGGCCGGACCGGACGGCGAGTTGGTCGACGGTGACGGTTCAGCAGCTCGGCCAGGTGCGTGCCGAGCGGCTGCCCTGCACCGTCCGCCACCCAGGCGCCCGTCAGCTCCCTGATCTCGGCCACGGTCAGGCCCAGCCCGCGCAGTTCGCCGATGAAGCGCACGCACCACAGGACGTCAGTGTCGTACAGACGGTAGTTCGCGGGGCTGCGGCCGAGGGTGTAGATCAGCCCCGAGTCGGTGTACTCGCGCAGGGCCTTGGCCGGCACGCCCGTGCGGCGGGACAGCTCCCCGATGGTCATCGGCCGGGATGGGTTCGCGTCCACGGATACCTCCGCCCTCGCTTCCACAGCTCAGCCCGCGCAGCAGGAGAGCCTGGTGACATCGGCGGTGAAGGTCTGGGCGGCGAGCTTGAGAGCTTCGGCCATCGTCAGGTACGGCGCCCAGGTGTGCGCGAGTTGGTCGACGGTCATGCCCGCGGTGATCGCGTAGGTGGCGGCGGTGACGATGTCGCCGGCGCCGTCGGCGACGACGTGGACGCCGAGCACGCGTCCGGTCTCGGCATGCGCGACGAGTTTGACCAGGCCGCGGGTGTCCCGGTTGACCAGGGCCCGGGGCACGTATTCCAGCGGCAGAACGCGGCAGTCGCACGGCAGTCCAGCCTCGGCAGCCTGGGCGTCGGTCAGGCCGACGGCGGCAATGGCCGGGCTGGTGAACGTCACGCGGGGCAGCGCGGTGTAGTCCAGGGTGCGGCCCGCGTCCGTGAGGGCATTGCCCGCGGCCAGGGTGCCCTGGGCGGCGGCCACGTACACGAACTGCGGGCCTCCGGCGACGTCGCCCGCCGCCCAGATCCTCGCGTTGGTGGTGCGCTGATAGTCGTCGACGACCACCTCGCCGCGCTCGCCCGTCTTCACACCGACCGCGTCGAGGTTCAGCCCAGCGGTGACCGGGCGGCGGCCGGTGGCGACCAGCAGCTTTTCGGCCCGCAGCTCGATGGGGGCGCCGCCGCGGCGGGCGGTGAGGACGTAGCCGTGTTCGTCGCGCCGGACGGCGGCCGGGGCCACGCCGGTGTGCACGGCGATGCCCTCGTCGGCGAAGACCTCCTCGATCACCTGCGAGACCTCGGGCTCCTCGAACGGTGCCAGCCGCTCCAGCGCCTCGACGACGCTCACGTGGGTGCCGAGGCGGGCGAAGAGCTGGGCCTGCTCCAGGCCGACCGCGTTGCCGCCGACCACGATCATCGACTCCGGCAGCGCGTCGAGCTCCATCGCCGTGGTGGAGGTCAGATATCCCGCCTCTGCCAGGCCATCGACGGGCGGGGTCCAGGGGGCGGAGCCGGTGGCGATCAGGTAGTGGGCGGCCTGGATTCGACGGGTGCCGCCGTCGTTCAGAGCGACCTCCGCTACGGGGGTCGCGGTGCTCCCGGCGAACGCGGCGGTGCCGTGGACGATCTCCCAGCCGTAGTCGGCCGCGAGGTCGGTGTACTTCTCCGCCCGCAGCTGCTCGACCAGAGCATCCTTGCCGCCGATCAGCGCCGGGAAGCCGACCGGAACCTCGGCCGGGGCCAGGCCGGGGAAGCGCCCAGTCGCGGCGGCGGTGTGGCGGGCCGCTGCTGCGGCCAGCAGCGCCTTCGACGGCACACAGCCCACGTTGACGCAGGTGCCGCCGGTGGTGCCGCGCTCGATCATCACGACGCGCTTGCCTTGGCCCACGGCGGCGATGGCGGCGGCGAACGCCGCCGAGCCCGAGCCGACGACTGCCACGTCGATGCCGGATTCCGTCGTCGTCACGATGCTGCCTCCCTCGTGCGGAGCCCGGATTCCGGACTCGTTGCTATGCGGGTTGCCGAATAGGTCAGCGGCTCCATAGTATGCGCTCAGGCGAATAGTTCCAGTTGTGGAGGCCGTCCGCATGCCCCAGCGCCTGACCACCCCCATCCCGTCCGCCCCGGCCGCCGGCGAGGTTCCCTGCACCCATCTGGACACCGTGGCAAAGTTCTTCCGCGCCCTGTCCGACCCGACCCGGCTGAAGCTGCTGGAGTTCATCCTGCGCGGCGAGCGCACCAGTGCCGAGTGCGTCGAGCACGCCGGCATCTCCCAGCCCCGCGTCTCGGTGCACCTGTCCTGCCTAAGCGACTGCGGCTACGTCACCGCCCGCCGTGACGGCAAGAAACTGCGCTATTCCGTCGGCGACCCCCGCGTGGCCGACCTGGTCGTCCTCGCCCGCTCGCTCGCCGCAGACAACGCCACCGCCCTGACCTGCTGCACCCGCATCCCCGACAGCCAGGGCTGACCCGCAAGGAGCACCACTGCCATGCCTGCCACCGACCGGCCCCCGCGCAGTGGCCAAGAGCCCTCCGGCCGCGGCGTGGCCGCCGCCGGGATCGGCGCTGCCCTGCTGGTGATCGTCTGCTGTGCCGGGCCCGTACTGGTCGCCGCCGGTGCTCTCGGCGCACTGGGCGGCTTCCTGGGCAACCCCTGGGTGATCACCGCGGCGGCCTTGCTCCTGGTGGCAGCCGCAACCGCCGCTGTCCGCCGCCGCACAGGCCGCGACGTCCACTGCCCGCCCACCAGATCAACCAAGAACTCCAGCGGCCGAGGCCGCCCGCAAACACCGCTGGATCTCACGGTGTCCGACGAGCGTATTCCGGAGCACCGGACGCCGGCCCGCAACGGCGCCCCCGGCCCCCGCCACGCTGTGGAACTCGACCGGGCCGAGGCGCTGCGGCTGCTGGGCAGGATCGTTTTCAGGAAAGCTCGGCAATCCGTCCCGGTTGTCCTCGGTAGCCACCGCCCCCTCCTTATGCACGGCCTGTGGATAGCCGACGGGGCAGAGGACCGCCGCCCAGCGCAACCGAACCGAATCTACAGTTTGCGCAAACCCGACGGACTGACGGACACCTCATCGTTCGTCATCCTGGCCGGTACCCAGGTGACGGTGTGGATGGACAGGCAGGGCAGGCTGACGCCCAAGCCCGTGCCTCACCGGGAGACGCCGGTGCAGCCGCCGATTTGCAGCAGAGACCGGGGTCTAGTACTCGGAGACAGGGGCGACCAGGGCCGAACAGCGGCTTACGAGAACGGCGCTGCCCCCTCGCCCAGGAAGGTCACCGCACGGTGCCCCTGATCATCGATGCGTATCAGCCCGGACAGACGAATGCGCCGCTCTTGTCCATCGGGGAGGCGAAGCCGCACCTCCTCACCCTGCTCCACAGCAGACCCCACCCACGGCGGCAGCCCCCGCAGGACGCCGCCCCATTCACGCTCCGCAGTGTCGAACGTCCCCAGATCAGCCGTGACCGTGATCTGCTCCCCGCCTACGAGGAGCACAACCGGCAACGAGGAAGCGGCCACGCCCCCAGCGTGCCCCCAGCTCAGCCCCTCCGCCAGCCAGAAGCCGCCTGGTCTGTGTCCGCACGATGAGCCGGCCCAGGCCAGCCGCCACCAAGCAACGGCCTTGGCGAGCGTTGCCCACATCCCCGCCACGATCACTGAACCAGCAACAGCGACCAACACCGTCCGCGCCTTGACGGACCAGGGCAGACAGGCGCCTAGCGCTGGAAACTCCCCGCGCCTCGGGGAAGCGGCACCCTGTCTGCTCACCTGGTCGTCATCCGCCGCGGCGCCCGAACCGCACCGAAATATCCCGGTCAACACCACCGGCACCCACAGCCAATACGCACCGAGCGGTGTCGCCGGGACAAGCGGAGCCAGCTCACATCCCAACCGATCCCGTCGGTGGAGCAACGAACAAGACCTGTCCCGGACACGGGCCCATCCCGCACGCACCGCAAAGTCATCCAGATGACTTGACCGGTCACCAGCTGCCGATGCCCAGTTCAGGCGTACTCTCTTGGCTGAGCGCGTCACCAACGTCGCACAACCCCAGTCGGCCCCGGGGCCCCGCAACGAACCAGCAGGAGACCCCGACGCTCAGCCCTCGTCCTTGCAGCCGGTTCGAGTGGGGCACCTCCCCCATGCCCCAAGCGCCGTAAGGACGATCCCACGCGAGGCACTCACGTCAGGTGGAGGGAGAGCCTCGCGTCGGCGGCCGTCGCCCCCCGTCGACCACAGCGACGGCCGCCGCCCACCCTTCCAGACGCCACGCCGTCTGCGCACTGCCCCCCTCTCAGCCCGCCCGAAACATTCACTCGCTCTTCGCGCTCGCCCTCAGCGCCATAACGAACTCAATACAGGTCGAGGTGTAGGAGCGCTATAGCGCACCCCTGGACCCCGCCCAGCGGGGCAACCTCACGCGCGAATGGCAGGTCTCGTCGTGGCCCAGATCCGTGCGCGCGTGAGGTCACCACGCACGTGACCAGCCACCTTTCCCCGTCGAGGGGTAGCGATCCGACTTCCACCCGTGAGCCGACACCCGAGGCTCAGGGACGCCGTCACGCATTGCCGGTTTCCAGCAGCGTTGGCTACCCTCCCCGGGCGGACACCGTCAAGAACACGTCAACGGTGCAGCGGGAATGGGGGAAGCCGGAGTGGCGGAGTCGGAGACGGCCGAGTACCTGCGTGGGTACGCCCGGATACTGGCCGAGGTCTCCGCCACCGGACGAAGGCTCACCCGCAACGAGCTGGATCAGCGGCGTGTTCTCGGGGAACAGGCCGCGGACGCCGGGCACAGTCTGCGTGGTCTCGTGCGCCAGCACCTCGCGGCGACCCGGGCATCCTGGCCGGACGGCGCCTCCGCGGGTGCGGTCGGCAGCGTCCTGGCGGCGGTGGAGCAGGCCGTCGACGCTTTCGCCGAAGGGTACGAGCGGGCGCAGCGCCTGGCGGTGCGGCAGGAGGAGGCCGCGCGCCGGGAGTTCATCGACGATCTGCTGTACGGCCGCAGTGACCTGGGGCGGCTCGCCGAGAGGGCCGAACGCTTCGGCCTCGTCCTCTCCCGCGCGTACGCGGTCGCTGTGGCTGAAGGACCCGAGGCGTATGACGACACCGCCCCGGTCACGCGCCGGGTGGAGGCCGCTCTGATCGCACGGTTCGGCGACCGGCGCATCCTGCTCGCCACGAAGAACGGGCAGTTGATCTGCATTGCCCCAGGCGACGACGAGGAAGTCCTCACGTATTTCGCCAAGCAGGCGCACGCGGCAACGGACGGCAGCCGGGTGGCCGTCGGGCGCGCCCAGCCCGGCGCGGGTGGCGTGGTGCACTCGTACGAGGAGGCTCTGAGCACCCTGGAACTGGCCGAGCGGCTGGATCTCGACGATCCGGTGGTGCGTGCTGGCGACCTGCTCGTGTACCCCGTCCTCACGCGCGACCGGCAGGCCATGGCCGACCTCGTGCTCAGTGCTCTGGGGCCGCTGCGAGGCGCGCGGGGTGGTGCCGAGCCGTTGCTGCGGACGTTGGAGGCGTATTTCGATTCGGGGTGCACGGCGGCCGAGGCCGCGCGCCGGCTGTCGCTGAGTGTGCGTGCTTTCACCTACCGGCTGGAGCGGATACACCAGCTGACGGGGAGCAACCCGGCCGATCCCATACACCGCTACACCCTGCAGACCGCGGTCATCGGGGCCCGGCTGTTGGGCTGGCCCGCCCAGGAGATCTGAGCCCGGTCCCGCCGTCCGACCAAGTCACAGGGGCCCGCCTCGTTGGCGGGCCCCTGGTGCGCGGCCGGTTCCTCAGCCGGTGATCTCGACCTTTCCGTTGGTCTGGGCCGGCCGTTCCGCCGGCGCGGCGGCCGAGGCGGCACGCTCGGTGACGCCCTTCAGGAGCTGCGCGAGGTCGACACCCGTGGTGGAGCCGAGCAGTTCGAGGCCCTGGGCGACGTTGTCGGCGACCGCGCGTGGGATCCGGCTGGCGCCGTCGGTGGAGATGACGGTCATCTTGTCGATCGCGCTGAGCGGTTCGGACGCCTTGGCGACGACCTGCGGCAGCACCTCGACGAGCATCTGGAGAATTGCGGCCTCGCCGTACTGGCCGTAGGCGTCCGCCTTCTTCTGCATCGCCTCGGCCTCCGCACCGCCCTTCGCCGCGATCGCCGCGGCTTCCGCGTCACCCTCCAGCCGTACCGCCTCCGCGATCGCCGCGCGCCGGGACCGTTCGGCCTCACCCTGCTTCAGGCCCTCGATGGCCTCCGCCTCGGCCAGCGCACTGCGGCGCTGCTTCTCGCCCTCACCGGTCAGCCGGGCCCTCTCGGCCTCCGCCTGCGCGGCCGCGATGCCAGCCGACTTCTCTGCCTCGGCCTGCTTGACCCGGGCCACCCGCTTGGCCTCGGCCTCCTGTTCGGCGGCGTAACGCTGGGCGTCGGCGGGCTTGCGGACCTGGGTGTCGAGCTGACGGTCGGTCAGTGCGGCCTGCCGTTCGGCGACCTTCTCCTGCTCGGTGAGGATCTCCTGCTGCCGGGCCGCCTCGGCCAGCGGGCCCGCGGCTGCGGCGCGGGCCGCGGCCTCGTCGGTCTGGGCCTTGATCTCCGCCTGCTTGAGGTAGAAGGTCCGCTGGGCGACGGCGATTTCCTCCTCGGCCTTGAGCCTGGCCTGCTCGGCCGCGCGCCGTGCGACTGCCTCGGCGATGTCGGCCTCCTGCTTGGCGCGGGCGGCCTCGGGGCGGCCGAGGTCCTCCAGGTAGGAGCCCTCGGTGGTGATGTCCTGGAACTGGAAGGCGTCCAGCACCAGGCCCTGCCCGGACAGGCTCGCCTCCGCCTCCTCCGCGACCTGGCCGGCGAACGCGGCCCGGTCGCGGATGACGTCCTCCACCGACATCCGGCCCACGATCGCGCGCAGCGCGCCGGAGAGCACCTCCTGGGTGAAGCCGACGATGCCGTCCTGCTGCATCAGGAACCGCTGGGCAGCAGCCCGGATGGAGTCCTCGGTGCCGCCGACCTTGACGATGGCGACCCCGTCGAGGTTGGCCTTCACGCCGCGCAGGGTGACCGCGCCGCGCACCGCGACCGGGATGTGCCGGGAGGACAGGTCGAGGGTGAACTTCTGCTGCACGAACGGCACGACGAACACACCGCCGCCGACCACGACCTTCTGCCCGCTGTTGTCGGTGAAGACCCGGCCGGTCTCCGGATCGGTGGCCTTCTTGCCCCGGCGACCGGTGACGATGAACGCCTCGCTCGGACCGGCCACCTTGTAGCGGGTGACGACGACGAGTGCCAGCAGTACGAGGAGTACGACGACTCCGACCACGGCGATGACGACAGGACTCATGACAGTGCCCCCAGACACGTAGCACCCCGGAGGGGATGGAAAGGCCCCGCAAGGGGGCGACAAGCAAATGAGGAGAAACCAAGAGAGACGAACGGCTGGACGACGGACCGAAGTTCAGCGGTCCACCGGGCGCACCAATACGGAGGTCGCGGACGGCGCCGCTTCCACCCACACCTCGGTGCCCCTGCCCACCGGCGTCGCGCTGCGTGCGGCGAACTTGACCGGCTGGCCCGCGAGTTGAAGCAGCACCTCGCCGAACCCGTTGGCGGGGATGGCCGTCACCACGTTGCCGGCTGTGCCGATCAGGTCGTCCCCGGTGGGCGTCACCGCCGTCTGGTCGCGCATCAGGGCACGGCTGAAGCGATACGTCAGCCAAGCCGTGCCCACCCCCGTGAACGCGCCGACGGCGGTGGCGCCCGCAGGGCCCACCCCCACGGCCGCCTGCGCGATGACCCCGCCGAAGCCGGTCATCGACAGGAAGCCGGCGACGACCGGCAGCGACAGCCACCCGTCGAGGCTGCCGCCCAGCGCGCCGTCGAGCGCGCCGTCCAGCAGCCCGTCGAAGACCAGCGACAGGGCGAGCAGCACGACCCCCGTGATGCCGAGTCCAAGAAACCAGGCCATTCGTGCTGTCCCCCTCTCACCCGTCGCTGATCTCCGGCTTGACGGAATCCTGACATGGTGAGGCGGGCCGTTTCATTGCCGTCTTCCGGCAAGCTTTACGCGCCTTTGATGCCGCCTTTCGGCGACGTACCCCGCGTTCACCGGTGGTGTCAGCCGTGCGGGCGGCGTCGTGTCCGTGTCATGAGGCGGGTGGCCAGGGCGGCCAGCGCGAGCGAGGCGATGAGAATGAGAACGGCCAATGCCGTTCCCAGCGGTTGGGGAGCCTCGTGTGGGCGCAGCAGCAAGGAGCCGCCGAGACTCGCGATCCAGGCAAGGGCAATCACGAGAGACGCATCAGCGATCACCGGGGTCCCGTCCGGGTGCGGCGCGTCGGCTTCCACACGGTGAGCAATCCGGTCACGTCTCGACGGCTCCAGAAGAATCAGCACCCAGAAGCCCACGACCACCACGAGCGCCGCTGTGAACGTGACCGTGGGGAAGCGGAGGACGGCTTCTGCGATCTCACGCACGATTACACCGTATTCCTCCCGGGTTCATGGCGGGAGGAATACGGTGCCGGCCCGCCCCCGCAGGGACCAGCGTGGGTGAGGTGGCAGGCCGCGTACAGAATGACCGGCTCAGCGGAAGCGGCAGGCGATACGGAGACCTAGGCTGGCGGTCAGGTGCGCCGGGAAGACTGGTCGGCAGTCAGCTGCTTCCTGCCTTGGAGGCCGAGATGCCGGAGCCGTCACCCACCGAGAACCCGCACGGGCCGTGGGACGCGCTGGGCCGGCTGTCGCGTCTGCTTCCAAGCCGCCGCCTTCATTCAGCCGCGCACGCGTTGGATCGCGTAGTTGTCCGGCTCACGGGAGAGATCACCTCCAAGAACGCCGGACGCATCGGACGACGCCTGCAGGATGTGCTGGGAACTCGGCCGACCGTCCTTGAGATCGACCTGGGGCGCGTGACCTACCTGAGCCGTGACGGCGGCGCGGCGTTCTTCATGGCCCTGCGTGCGGCTCGGGAGCACAGCACACGGGTGATCATCACGCACGTCCGCAGCCAGGCACGCCGTACCCTCCACGAACTGGGGCTGGAGCGGGTTGTCGACGTGTACGCAGGGCACGGACCATCCGCGTCACAAGGCGGCGATCAGTAGCCGCTCCAGCAAGTGGTATGCAGTGACCACGCCGAGCAGCCGCTTGCCGTCCTTGCCCTTGTCCACGACCGCCACAAGTCGGCTGCGGACCTGTGCCATCAGGGCCGCGACCTCCAGCGCGGTCGCGTCCGGCCCGGCGACCGGTGGGGCGGGCAGCCGGTGCTCGGCCATCAGACGCAACCCGAAGCGCCGTTCCCGTCCATCTCATTCTGGCGCTTGACCAGGTGTGATGCGGTGATGGGCTCCGATCGCGTCGCCGATCCGAGCGACGAGCGTGCCGAGGAAGGCGGCGGCGAGCAGAAGAACGAGGCGGACGGCGTCCGCATTGCCGTGCCAGGCGAGCCGGCCGTGTGGCGCGACGGCGTAGTCGTTGAGGAACAGCCAGCACACCACGGCGATGCCGGGGGCGGCACGGAAGCGGGCGGGCAGTCCCAGGAGCGCCGCCAGTGCACACAGCGCACCGAGAGCGATGGAGGAGCTGGAGAGGGCGTGGACAGCGCTGAGCACGGCCACCAGCAGGAAGCACCCGACGAAGGCCGCCGCCCACACGAAGGGCGTCGCCACCGGCTCGGGCACGGGCCTGACCGGGGCGGTACGCAGAGGACGCCACTCCACCATGACCGATCCTCTCCACGGCTGCGAACGTCCAGCGGGTGCCGTTCTTCCATAGCACCGCACGCGTCCCCGTACTCGGCGACGGACGGAGGGCTTCCTTGATGGATCCCGTACGGGGTCTTAACGCGTTCCATACGGATCTACTTCGTGCGCTGCTTCGGTGGTACGTCAGCCGCCGTTGGCGGATTCGGGCTGATGGAGGGCGGCGTCCAGCTGATAGGGGACGCTGGTGACCATGACGCCGGGCATGAACAGCAGGCGGGTCTTCAGCCGCAGGGCGCTCTGGTTGTGCAGCAGCTGCTCCCACCAGCGGCCCAGCACGTACTCGGGGATGATCACGGTGACGACGTCGCGGGGGCTGTCGCGGCGGATGCGGCGGACGTAGTCGAGGACCGGGCGGGTCACCTCGCGATACGGAGAGTCGAGGACCACCAGCGGCACATCGAGGTTGTGCTCGTCCCACTGGCGTTTCAGCTCGTCGCTCTCGTGCGGCTCGACGGAGACGTTGAGGGCCTCGATCTTGTGCGGGCGGGTGGAACGGGCGTAGCCCAGGGCCCGCAGGGTGGGCGCGTGGATCTGGGAGACCAGCACGATTGCGTGGTTACGCGACGGCGGCTGAGCGGTCGTGGCCGGGGCAACCGTGAGTTCCCTCGAGACGCGGTCGTAGTGGCGGCGGATGCCCTTCATGGCGAAGAACAGCAGCGGCATGGCGATGGTGACGATCCACGCGCCGTGCAGGAACTTCGTCGCGAGCACGATGATCAGCACGACGCCGGTGAAGAACGCTCCGGTGGCGTTGATGACCTGCGAGCGGCGGATTCGGAACCGGGCGGACGGGTCGGTGGTGCGGGCGAGCTCCTTGCTCCAGTGCTTGACCATGCCCGCCTGGGAGAGGGTGAAGGAGACGAAGACGCCGACGATGTAAAGCTGGATGATCGAGGAGACGTCCGCCTTGAAGGCGATGATCAGTCCGATCGCGGCGAGCGCGAGCAGGATGATGCCGTTGGAGAAGACCAGCCGGTCGCCGCGGTTGTGCAGCTGGCGGGGCAGGAAGCGGTGCTGGGCCAGCAGCGACGAGAGCAGCGGGAAGCCGTTGAAGGCGGTGTTGGCGGCCAGGATGAGGATGCCCGCGGTGAACGCCTGGACGTAGTAGAAGAGGAAGCTGACGTTGCCGAAGGACGCCTTGGCGATCTGGGCGAGCGCGGTGGGCGTGGACGCGTCGGCGGGCAGGCCCAGCTCGGTGGGGTGGTCGGCGACGTGGACGCGGTAGAGCAGCGCCAGGACGGTGATGCCGGCGAACATGGTGATCGACATCGCGCCCATGATCACCAGGGACATCGCGGCGTTGCGGCTCTTCGGTTTCTGGAAGGCGGGCACGCCGTTGCTGATCGCCTCCACGCCGGTCAGCGCGGTGCAGCCGGAGGCGAAGGCGCGCATGCCGAGGAAGACCAGGGCCAGGCCGGTGTAGGTGCCGGTGGCGTGGATGGACAGGTGGGCCGACTCGGCGCGGATCGTTTCTCCGGTGGCCAGGCGGACGGCGGCGAAGGCGAACATCACGTAGATGCCGAGGACGAAGCCGTAGGTCGGCACGGCGAAGGCCCGGCCGGACTCCTTCACACCGCGCAGGTTCATCAGCGTCAGCAGCACCACCGAGGCCACCGACAGCTCCACCGCGTACTTGCCCAGGGAGGGAGCGGCGGAGGTGATGGCGGCCACCCCGGCGACCACCGAGACGGCCACGGTCAGCACGTAGTCCACCAGCAGGGCGCTGGCCGCGGTGAGGGCGGCGGTGCGGCCGAGGTTGTCGGTGCTGACCGCGTAGGCGCCGCCGCCGTTGGGGTAGGCGTAGCAGGTCTGCCGGTAGGAGGTGATCACCACCACCAGCAGCACGATGATCGCGGCGGCGATGTACCAGGTGAGGTGGAGCAGCTGGGTGCCGCCGAAGGCGAGGATGAGCAGGATCTCCTCGGTCGCGTACGCCACCGAGGAGAGCGGGTCGCTGCAGAAGACCGGGATGGCCAGCCGCTTGGGCAGCAGGGTCTCGGAGAGCTGGCTGGTCCGCATGGGACGGCCGACGAGCACGTGTTTGGGCAGCAGCGATCTCACATCTGGCGATGCTAGGTCTATGGAAGGCTCATCAGGAGAGCCGTACATCAGAAGGCCATCAAGGGAGCGTTAAGATCCTGCGTCTGGCCTCACGCCTGGCACGGCCTATGCCGGTTCCCGGGCCCGTACTGCGAGGACACCCCTGGGGCAACCTCACCACGGTGCTTACTCACCCCGTAGCGCGCGGGAGCCGGCCCGCCCACTCCGATCTGTCCGCCACCACCAGGACGTAGCAGCCCGGCGAAGTCGGTTACCAGGAGCGGCCCGGACCGGTGAGCCACGGGCCGCAGGCGTGCTACGCGCTACACCTGCTCGGTCTCACACATCCCGGACGCCTGCAAGATGGCCAGAGCGGTCTTCGCATCGATGCGGCGGGACAGCTCCCGCACCACCGACTGCCCGCGGTAGAGCTGTCCTCGCTCCAGCGACGCGCGCACGCCGGAGTGCACCAGGCTCCACAGAGCCGGATTGCCGACCAGGGCCTCCGTGTCCACCTCGACACGGCCCCCGTCGGCATCCCGCAACACCAACCGCCGCGCGGCTCCCGGCGCCCAGCGCACGCAGACGAGCCGGTCGGTCCGCACCACGTGCTCACGCCCCAGCCAGCAGGACCTCAGCCAGCCCGAGCCGGCCGTCACCCGCGGTGGCACGAGCACCAGGAACAACAGCACGCCCAGAGTGCCCCAGACGGCGGCCCGTGCCACGTCGAGGCTTCCCGCACCCGCGTCGAGGACGAACGGCATCCCGAGAAACACCGCCGAGCACTGGCATGTCAGCCGCATGTCACCGGCCCACCGCTCATCGACGGCAGCAGCCTGCCCGGACGCCGCTGACGTCGGCTGAGCAGTCTCTCGTGGGATGCGCCGTCGCATGCCAACGACGATAGAGAACCCCCCGTGTACGCGGCCCGGAAGCGAACCCTCCCGAGTGACTTTGACGCGCCCTTGATGCGCTGCTGATAGCCCACTGACGACTTCCTGACGTAGCGTTGTCGCCGGTGTGCCGGGAAGCCTGGTCGGCGAAGTTCCTTCAACGTTCTCTTCGGAAGAGGTCTTCGCGTGCCTGTCACCACCCAGGCCGCCGTCACGACGGCTGCCCCTGCCGCCCCGCGCGGACGCACATCACGGCGTTCCATCCTCTTCTTCGCGTTCGCCTTTGCGGTGATCGCCGATCCGGTCTCCTCGGTCGCCTACGCGATCGAGGCGGCCCTGCGCGCCCTGCACGGGGACCTGGCACTGCTGCTGCCCACCATGAGCCTGGTGATCGGGCTGGTTGTCGTGGTCACCGCCAACTACTGGCAGCTGGTGCGCCGCTTCCCGAAAGGCGGCGGCGCGGCGGCCGCGGCGGCGCGGGCGTTCGGCCCGCGCTGGACGTTCCTGCCCATCGGCGCGCTGGTGGTCGACTTCGTGCTGACCATCGGCATCTCGATCGCGGCCGCGGCCAGCGCGGTGATAGCCCTCTTCCCCGGCCTGGCCGCGTGGCGCATCCCGCTGGCCCTGGTGCTGCTGGTCGTGGTGGCCGGGCTGACCTGGTTCGGGCACGGCGGACGGCTGCTGTTCGCGTTCATGACCGTCGCGTTCGTCGTGATCTCCGTGGCCGTGCTGATCCTTGGCTTCGCCTCACCGCACACCACCGGCCACGCGGCCACATCCGCCGCCCCGGGCCACTCCGCCGTGCTGGCGGTGGTGCTGGCCTTCCCGGTGGCGATGGCCCTGGCCACCGGCATCGAGGCGCCGTCCACCGCGATCGCCCAGCTCGGCCAGCTCGACGACACCCATCGCCGCCGCTTCGGCCGCGGCACGCTCGCCCTGCTGGTCGTCATCGTCGGCGGTCTCACCCTGGCGCTGACCGCACTGGCCGTGCAGCTGCGCATCGGCATCCCCGGCTCCGACTCCACCCAGATCGCGGACATCGCGCACGCCGCCGCCGGACCGGGCTGGCTGTACGGCGCCTTCCAGCTGACCAGCTCGCTGCTGCTGCTCGCCGCCGCCAGCTCCTCCTTCCAGGCCGGACCCGGCCTGCTCAAGGCGCTGTCCGGCACGGCCGCGGAGCCCGGCGTGCTGCCGCCGGTGCTCGGCAGGGCCAACCGCCACCACACCCCGTACTGGTCGGTTGTGGTCTACCTGGTCGGCGCCGCGCTCATCATCGTCGCCGCGGCGGGCCAGGAACAGGAACTGGTCCTGTTCTACGCCGTCGCGGTCTTCGTCAGCTTCCTGATCGGCTTGCTCGCCATGACCCGCTTCGCCCGCGGCGAGGGCAAGCCGGCACTGGCCTGGGTCAACGGTCTCGCCGCGGCGGCCGTGGCATTCACCCTCGTGGTGAACCTGCTGCGCGGCTGGCCGGTGCTCTCGCTGGTGGCCACCCTCCTGATCGCCGCCGGCCTGTACATCCGGTGGAACCGCGCCGGCCGCCCCACCGGCATCGAGGACGTCGAAGCCCAGGCAGAAGCGGCCTGACCAACAACGGCGACCGCCAACCCTCACTCGCCGGTTCAGGGCGCACCCATTCCAACGCGCTCCTGCTCGTGGGCTCTTCACGCCCGGCGAGCAGGAGGCTAGGAATTCGACAGCCGACGCGAAATACCTGCAGCCGGAGGGCAACGCGTCAGCCAGTCCTGCCACCTCGGTGGATGCCGGCGCGCTCCCAGCCCAGGGTCCGCTGGTCCATGCGGCGCCGGTCCAGCAGGCGCGCGCCCCGCGCGCCGACCCACCACATGCCACCCGCGACCACGGCCGTCCCTAATGCGGCCGCTTCCCCAATGGCCTCGGACCGATCCGGAGGCCGGGAGACCACGTCACCGTGGCTCTTTGTCCAAACCGAACACCTGTGTCCCCGCCGAAGAATGAGCAGGCACCCTGGTCCGACCGGTGCGGGTCTGACCATCCGGCGTCGTCCATCGGACCTGCGCCCACCCGGGCTGGCTCTCGCTCTCCCGGATGGCCACCGTACCCGTCGCGTTCCCGACGAGCACCGCCGCGACCTCCCGGCGCCGGGACCGCTCCCCCTCGAAGCTCCGGTCCGCCACCATCGCCGTCCGCAGGCCCACGGTCGCGCCGCCCAGGGTGCCCAGGATCCGCGCGACGAGCAGCACCCCGGGCTTCGACGAGATCGACCGTCCGTCGCAGTGGGTTGCGTCTCCACCGCCAGAGCCTCACCCTCGCGTGGGGCTTCCCTGCCGTCCGAATGTCGCCGCCATCAGCCGAGACACACCCCTCATGAGCCAGCGCCTTACTTACGGACTAGCGCCGGGCAGCGTCATTGCCGGACGCCGCCCATCTCCGCTGTGAAGAGCACCGGGTCACTGTCGAACCCGCGGACCATCTCGCGGAACTCCCATACTCCCGATGCGTCCCTGTCGAACTCGGCGACCGTCGCGGCCGTGGCGTCGGCCACACCCGCGAAGTCGTCGGCCAGCAGTTGCCGGTATCCCTCGACGACGAGCACGCCAGCGTTGGATATGTCGCCGAACGTGCGGGGGCCACCGTCCTGGTGGATGGCCACGCCGACCACCACCCGCCCGTAGGCGGACGACATCCGGTCGAACTCCAGCACCATCGCCTCGACGAAGCCGAACCCCATACCGGTCTCGCTGTGCCGACTCATGTTGATCGTGCCGTCCGGCGAGCGGCTCTCGTAGTGGACGACGTACACCGGCCGCCCATAGGGGTCATCCGCCGAATAGGTCGCGGCGATGATGTCCAGATGCCGCGACGGCTCCCCGTAGCGACTCGGGTCCCACTTGAGCCTCACCTCGACCTTGGCCAGTCCCTTGCCAACACCGCTCACCTTGCCGCTCCCCGTCAAGTCACCGCGGGACGCCCCCGCATCGACAAGTATGTGCAGTGACCAGCGTTTTGATGCCTCCTTAGCGCGCCTCATCCTGAGGCTGCCAAGCCCAGTCCCTCAAGTCAGTGACCCGATTGTCCACCTACACTGATTCCATGACCTATTGCCACTGAAATTTGACCTCTGGAGAGCCGCAGCCCTCCATCTGCTCCCTTCGGGCCCGCGGATATGCTCGCGCTATGCGACGACAGGGGCGAATGGCCAAGGCGGCTCGCTGGCTGGTGGTTTGGGCCGTGTTCACCATCGTCATGCGCTTCGTCACCGACCTCGCGGACATCTACAGGGGCTGGTTGAACACTGCGGTGACGTCCGCGTTGGTGGTGGCCTCCTGGTACCTGGTCCCGTGGTTTCGGTCCCGCAGGGAGCGCAAGGCCGCAGCACCGTAGCCAGACTGCGAGCTCGGAGTGCCGTATCCCCCATGAAGCTCGTCGGCCACACGGCAGTCCTCGACCAAGTAGCGGGCGGCGTCGGCGCAAATGTGGACTGCGTCAGCGGTCACCAGCGCCCCGGCGATGTCCATCTCGCCCAGCAGCGTACGGACTTGGGTGGCCTCGGTGGTGCCCTCGGGAACGGTGATCTGCCCGAGCACCACGGCGTCTTGCTCGGTCCGATGGGTCATCGTCATGAACATCACCAGCTGGCCGTCGTCGCTCCGGTTGCCGCGCAGGTCCTTGTCGTCCAGCACCGATTGCCCAGCCGTCGGCGTCGCAGTCGCCGTGCTCGCGCAGCCACGCTCCCACCAGCCGGTCGAGCTCGTCGGCGTCCAGCGCGATCAGCGCCCGCCGCAGCGTGCCTGCGCTGGGCGCGAGGAAGACCAAGTCGGCCAGAACCCAGCGGGCGCCCAATCAGGGAAAGCGTTTCCTGGGGCAGGTGGGCCGCGGCTTATCCCAGCTCCCGTTCGTTGGCGCCCCGGCACCGCGACCCTCAGCACCGCCACGAGCGGATGCCGGACCTCGCGCGGATCGGGAGGATCGGTGATGTCCGCCAGCATCACCACGAGCGACGAGACAGCAGCACCAGCATGCGACATGGGCGCCGGTGACCTTCTTGTTCGGGTGATGGAACGCCTGGTGACGGAACTCCCCTCCCCCGCATGGAATTTGTGGCTTCTCCGCAACCGTTCACCCCCGCCGTCAAGGTTGCGTCAAACCCTTCTGAGTAGGCGTCAGGGAGGCGTCAAAACCCGTCGTCCGTGGCCGGATTCGGTCGCAGACTTGGCGTCACGGGGGACGGGCGACCGTCCGTGGGCCTGATATCGGAGGGCTCGTGAGCATCACGGCCGGGACCACGCGTAGTTCTGAGGCGGAGCCCGAGTCTGCCGCCAAGTCGCAGGGCAGACCGGTCACCCTGACCGGGAACCGTCCTGGGCCGCGGCAGGGAGGGGAGCTGCGGACGGACGGCCCGGGACATCGCCTTCGTCGGCAGACCGCGGCTGCGTGGGCCGCTGTGCACCGCCGCTACTGGGCCACCCTGCCCGCGCGACTGCGCCTTCTGCGTGCGGTCACGGTCGCGCTCGCCGCCGCCCTGACTCTGCTGCTCCTGTTGGCCGGGCTCGCCGCGACCGGTACCTGGGACTCCGTCGCCGGCCGGGACGCGCCCCGCACCACCAGTGCCGCCGACCTCAACCTTGCCCTGAACGACATGGACGCGCAGGCCGCCAACATCCTGCTGTCCAGCGGAGATGCGGGCAAAGGGCGGCTGCGGACGCCGTACGGGAAGGCGGTGGGTTTTTACGCTGGCTCCCGTCGCACCATCGGCCACGAACTGCGCACCCTCGCGGTGGCGGCCGAGGGCGACAAGCGCGCCGAGCGGACCGTGGAGTCGCTCACCGACGACTTCGCCGAATACCAGGAGCTGATCGGCCGGGCTCTGGAGAACGACGGCCGGGCCGGCGGGAAGGCAGCCGCGCTGGTGGATTACCGCACGGCGACCGACCTCCTGCAGCGCCGGCTCCTGCCGGAGGCGCGGGCGCTGGTCGACGCCAACAACCGTGCCTTCGAAGGCGAGTACGACGACGCCCGCTCCGCCCTGTCCGCCCAGCTCGCCGCCGCCGTGGCGCTCGGCGGGCTGCTGCTCGCCGTGCTCGGTGTGCTGCAGTGGTATCTGGCCCGCCGCTTCCACCGGATCCTCAACCCCGGCGTGCTGGCCGCTACCGTCTGCACGCTGCTCGCCGTCGTCCTCGGCGCGCAGATGCTGGCCGCCACCGCCGGGCACCTGCGCGGCGCCCGCCGCGACGCCTTCGACTCCGTCGTGGCGCTGTCCCGCGCCCGTGCCATCGCCTACGACGCGAACGCCGATGAGAGCCGCTATCTCCTCGACCCGCAGCGCCGTGACCAGTACGCCGCCGCGTTCCTGGCCAAGTCCCAGCAGCTGTACGGGTTGAAGGGTGCATCGCTCGCCTCGTACGACGGCGAGCTCGCCCGGGCCTGGTCGGCCTACCGCGCCGACCACCACGACCTGCGCTTCACCGGCGAATACCGGCGCGAACTGGACAACATCACCTACGCCGGGGAACGGGCCGCGGCCGAGAAGACCGTGGAGACGTACGCCGTCTACCAGCGTGACGACCGGAAGATCCGCGCGCTGGTCGCGGGCGGCAAGGAGCGCGAGGCGGTCGCCTTCTGCATCAGCTGGGAACCCGGCATGTCCAACGCCCACTTCGGCGCCTACATGGCCGCGCTCGACCGGCTGATCGCCATCAACCGCGGGCACTTCGCCGCCTCCGTGAGCGACGGCCGGTCCGTCGTGACCGGGCTGCTGCCGTGGACGTGCGGTCTGCTGCTCGCGGGGAGCGTGCTCACGCTGCTCGGGCTGCGGCCGCGGCTGGCCGAGTTCCGCTGAGCGCCCCGAGGCCGGTTACCAGCGCCGGGGTCTCAAGGGGTGCTCCGGGCTCGGCCGGGCTAATCCTCCAGCCCGGAGACCCGGAAGATCGCCTGAGCTGTCTCGTGGTCGACGCGTTCGGACACGCGCTTCAGCGCACTCCGGCCTTCCTTGAGGGAGCCGCGGCGGTCCGAGAGGCGCGCGTCGGTGTCGAGACGGTGCCAGAGGGCCGGGTTGGCGACCAGGATGTGCGGGTCGAGTGCGACCCGGCCGCCGAGTGAGTCCCGAAGGATCATGCGCCGGCCGGCGCTGCCTCCCGTACGGACGGACGTTCGTACCCGGTGACCGCGCCACGGGCCCCGTACGGCGAGCCACCCCTCTCCGGCGGTCACCCGGGGCGGCACCTGGACGAGGAACAGCAGCAGTGCGAGCCCGCCCCACAGGGCGGAGCGCACCGGAGCCAGCGTCCCGGCCGCCGCGTCCACCAGCAGCAGGAGGACGAGGAACGAGCCCGCGCAGCTGATCGCGCCGCGCAGCTCGGCGGTCCAGTGGCGGTCGTGGACCGTGGTTCCGGGCGGCAGGGGGTGCGTACCGGCCGCACCCTCGATGCCGTGGAGCGCATGCCCGTCGATACCGCCGGTATCGTCGATACGCCGTCCCATGGCGCTGACGGTAAGCCGGGCGGACCACGCTTCTGCGCTTCTTGACGCGACGCTGACGGCGCGGGGATCCGACTTTGACGGCGCGTCCCGGGGTGTACGGCCGGATGCGCTGCAGGCGGCGTATGGGTTGCGTCAAAGGGGTGAGGTTCGCCGTCAGGGAGCCGTTAAGGCCGGTCGAAACCGGCCAGAGGTCGGGTTCTCTTTAACGGTCCGATCCTTCGAACCTCATTCCAGGAGCTTGCGATGGCCGACGTGGCCTTCGTCCTCGCCACGGTCGCGGTGTTCGCGCTGGTGGCTCTCGTCGCCAAGGGGGTGGCGAAGCTGTGACCGCCGAGAACGTCGTCGGTCTGGTCGTGGCCGTCGCCCTGCTGGGCTATCTCGTCCTCGCCCTGATCTTCCCGGAGAGGTTCTGAGCACGAGATGAGCCCCGTCCTTGCTGACGTGCTCCTGGTGACCGCGCTGATCGGCGCGCTCGCCCTGGTGCACCGCCCGTTCGGCGACTACATGGCCGCCGTCTACTCCTCCAAGAAGCATCTGCGCGTCGAGCGCTGGATCTACCGCTCGGTGGGCGCCAACCCGGACGCCGAGATGCGCTGGCCCGCCTATCTGCGCGGCGTGCTGGCGTTTTCCGCGGTGAGTGTGCTGTTCCTGTACCTGCTGCAGCGGGTGCAGGACAAGCTGCCGCTGTCGCTCGGCTTCAAGCCGATCAGTCCGGACCAGGCGTTCAACACGGCCGCCTCGTTCGTGTCGAACACGAACTGGCAGTCGTACTCGGGTGAGACGGCGATGAGCCACGTCACCCAGACGATGGGCCTGGCGGTGCAGAACTTCGTCTCCGCCGCGGTGGGCATCGCGGTCGCGGTGGCGCTGGTGCGCGGCTTCGCCCGCTCGCGCACCGGCGACCTGGGCAACTTCTGGGCAGACCTGGTGCGCGGCACGATCCGCATCCTGATCCCGATCTCCGTGGTCGCCGCGGTGCTGCTGATCGCCGCCGGTGCCATCCAGAACTTCGGCGACATCCACACCATCACCACGCTGACCGGCGACAAGCAGGCCATCAGCCCGGGCGCGGTGGCCTCCCAGGAGGCCATCAAGGACTTCGGGACCAACGGCGGTGGCATCTTCAACGCCAACAGTGCGCACCCGTTCGAGAACCCCAACGGCTTCACCAACCTGCTGGAGATCTTCCTGCTCCTGGTGATCCCGTTCTCGCTGCCGCGAACCTTCGGCAAGATGGTCGGCAACGTCAGGCAGGGCTACGCCATCCTGGCCGCGATGGGGATCATCTGGTTCGCCGGCGTGGTGGCCGTGACGTGGCTTGAGTACACCCACCCGGGCACCGCCTCGCAGCTGGCGGGCGGCGCGATGGAGGGCAAGGAGCAGCGCTTCGGCGAAGGCCCGTCCTCGCTGTTCTCCGTGTCGACCACGATGACCTCGACCGGCTCGGTCAACTCCTTCCACGACTCCTTCAGCGGCCTGTCCGGCGGGGTGCTGCTGCTGGGCATGATGCTCGGCGAGATCGCGCCCGGCGGGGTGGGCTCCGGTCTCTACGGCATGCTGATCATGGCGGTCATCGCGGTGTTCATCGCCGGTCTGATGGTCGGCCGTACGCCCGAGTACCTGGGCAAGAAGATCGGTACCCGTGAGATCAAGCTGGCGGCCTGCTACATCCTGATCACCCCGACGCTGGTGCTGATCGGCACCGCGCTGGCGATGGCGCTGGGCAAGGGGCAGTCGTCCATGACCAACGTGGGTGCGCACGGCTTCTCCGAGGTGCTCTACGCCTACACCTCGGCCAGCAACAACAACGGCTCCGCGTTCGCCGGCTTCGGCGCGAACACCGACTACCACAACACGATGCTGGGCCTGTGCATGCTGCTGGGCCGGTTCCTGCCGATGGTGTTCGTGCTCGCGCTGGCCGGCTCGCTCGCCGAGCAGAAGCCGATCCCCGAGACCGCAGGCACCTTGCGTACCGAGAAGCCGCTGTTCACCGGCCTGCTGGTGGGCGCGATCCTGATCATCACCGGTCTTACGTTCTTCCCGGCCCTTGCGCTGGGCCCGCTCGCCGAGGGGTTGGCGTGATGACCACCAACACACCGAAGACAGACGTAAAGAAGCAGGACTCCATGTCCACTCCCACCCTTGCGCCCCACCAGGACGCGCCGACGGGTCACAAGGCTCCCGAGGGCCGGGTCGGCGGCGGCCTCTTCGACCCCAAGCAGTTGGTCAAGTCGCTGCCGGACGCGATCCGCAAGCTCGACCCGCGGGTGATGGTCAAGTCGCCCGTGATGTTCGTGGTTCTCGTTGGCTCGGTCCTGACGACGATCTTCTCCTTCAAGGACCCGGGCGACTGGTTCGGCTGGGCGATCAGCGCCTGGCTGTGGCTGACGGTGATCTTCGCCAACCTGGCTGAGGCCGTGGCCGAGGGCCGCGGCAAGGCGCAGGCGGACACGCTGCGCAAGGCCAAGACCGACACCGTGGCGCGCCGGCTGTCCGAGGACGGCCAGACCGAGGAGCAGGTGCCGGGCACCCAGCTGACCATCGGCGACCTCGTGGTCTGCGAGGCGGGCGACATCATTCCCGGCGACGGTGACGTCGTCGAGGGCGTCGCCTCGGTGGACGAGTCGGCGATCACCGGTGAGTCGGCGCCGGTCATCCGCGAGTCCGGCGGCGACCGTTCGGCGGTCACGGGCGGTACGAAGGTGCTGTCCGACCGCATCGTCATCAAGATCACGACGAAGCCGGGCGAGACCTTCATCGACCGGATGATCAACCTGGTCGAGGGCGCGGCCCGGCAGAAGACGCCGAACGAGATCGCGCTGAACATCCTGCTGGCATCGCTGACGATCGTGTTCCTGCTCGCGGTGGCCACCCTGCCGCCGTTCGCGAACTACGCGCACTCCAACCTCAGCATGGTCGTGCTGGTCGCCCTGCTGGTCTGCCTGATCCCGACCACGATCGGTGCGCTGCTCTCGGCGATCGGTATCGCGGGCATGGACCGGCTGGTCCAGCGCAACGTCCTCGCCATGTCCGGCAGGGCGGTCGAGGCCGCCGGTGACGTGTCGACCCTGCTGCTCGACAAGACCGGCACCATCACCCTCGGCAACCGCCAGGCCGCCGAGTTCGTGCCGGTGCGCGGCACCACCGAGGCCGAGTTGGCCGACGCCGCCCAGCTGTCGTCGCTGGCCGACGAAACACCGGAGGGCCGCTCCATCGTCGTACTGGCGAAGCAGAAGTACGGCCTGCGCGAGCGCCACCAGGGAGAGCTGACCGGCGCCGAGTGGATCGCCTTCACCGCCCAGACCCGGATGTCGGGCGTGGACGTCGACGGGCGCAAGGTCCGCAAGGGTGCGGCCGGTTCCGTCATCACTTGGGTGAAGGAGCAGGGTGGTCAAGTCGCCGCCGATGCCCAGGAGTTGACTGAGAAGATCTCGGAGGCGGGCGGTACGCCGCTGCTCGTCGCGGTCGAGGACGACCGGGGCGCCCGGATCCTGGGTGTCATCCATCTGAAGGACGTCGTCAAGGAGGGCATGCGGGAGCGGTTCGACGAACTGCGCCGCATGGGCATCAAGACCGTCATGATCACGGGCGACAACCCGCTGACGGCCAAGGCGATTGCCGAGGAGGCGGGCGTCGACGACTTCCTCGCGGAGGCGACTCCCGAGGACAAGATGGCGCTCATCAAGCGGGAGCAGGCGGGCGGCAAGCTGGTCGCGATGACCGGTGACGGTACGAACGACGCGCCCGCGCTGGCGCAGGCGGACGTCGGCGTGGCGATGAACACGGGTACGTCGGCCGCCAAGGAGGCCGGCAACATGGTCGACCTCGACTCCAATCCGACCAAGCTCATCGAGATCGTCGAGATCGGCAAGCAACTCCTGATCACCCGGGGCGCGCTGACGACGTTCTCCATCGCCAACGACGTCGCGAAGTACTTCGCGATCATCCCGGCGCTGTTCGCGGCCGTCTACCCGGGCCTGGACAAGCTCAACATCATGGGGCTCAACTCGCCGGACTCCGCGATCCTTTCGGCCGTCATCTTCAACGCGCTGATCATCATCGCGCTGGTGCCGCTCTCCCTGAAGGGCGTGCAGTACCGGCCGGTGAGCGCCGACAAGATGCTGCGGCGCAACCTGACGATCTACGGCCTGGGCGGGCTGATCGCCCCGTTCATCGGCATCAAGCTCATCGACCTGCTCATCTCGCTGATCCCCGGGATCGGGTGAAGGACATGAACACTTCCGTTACCAACACCGCGCGGATGCTGTGGGCCGCGACCCGCATGCTGCTCGTCCTCACCGTCGTGACCGGCATCATCTACCCCCTGCTGGTCACCGGCATCGGCCAGGCCCTGTTCCACGACAAGGCCAACGGCTCGATGGTCAAGGTCGACGGCAAGGAGGTCGGCTCAAAGCTGATCGGGCAGAGCTGGAACATCAAGGGCACCGACAAGCCGGACCCGAAGTGGTTCCAGGGCCGGCCGTCCAACAGCAACTACGACCCGCTGGCCACCGGTTCCGGCCAGCTCAGCGCCAGCAACCCCAAGCTGGTCGCGGCCGTCAAGGCGGCGAAGAAGCAGGTCGCCGCGTTCAACGGCGTGCCCGAGTCCGCCGTGCCCAAGGACGCGGTGACCGGCTCGGCCTCCGCGATCGACCCGGACATCTCCCCGGCGTACGCCAAGATCCAGGTCGACCGGGTGGCCAAGGCGAACGGGCTGACCGTCGCCCAGGTCGAGAAGCTGGTGAAGGACCACACCCAGGGCCGTACGGCTGGCTTCCTGGACCAGCCGCGCGTCAATGTCCTTGAACTCAACATCGCGCTGAAGGAACTGGCCACGCACTGATGGCCTTACGCCGAAGGACAGCAGCCGACAGCCGGCGGGCCGACGATTCCTCGCCCGCCGGCTTCCGGCACAGCCCCGAACGCACTGCCCCGTCCACCGATGACAGGAAGGCCGCACGCCGATGACCCGGGTGCTGGTGGTGGAGGACGATCCACAACTCGTACGAGCCCTTGTGATCAACATGCAGGCCCGGCAGTACGGCGTGGACGCGGCGCCGGACGGCACCACAGCGCTGCGCCTGGCCGCCGCCCGTCAGCCCGACGTCGTGGTGCTCGATCTCGGGCTGCCCGACATGGACGGCGTCGATGTGATCAAGGCGCTGCGCGGCTGGAGCCGGGTCCCGGTGCTGGTGCTGTCCGCCCGACGGGCCTCCGCGGAGAAGGTCGCCGCCCTCGATGCGGGTGCCGACGACTACATCACCAAGCCGTTCAGCATGGACGAGCTGCTGGCCCGCCTGCGTGCCGCCGTCCGCCGGACCGAAGCCGTGCCGCTGCCCCCTGAGACGACGCACGTCAGCACCGACGACTTCACCATCGACCTGCTCGCCAAGAAGGTGGTCCGGGGCGGTCGGGACGTACGGCTGACGCCCACGGAGTGGCACCTGCTGGAGCTCCTGGTATGCAATCCCGGCCGCCTCATCACGCAGAAGCAGCTGCTGGAGGAGGTCTGGGGCCCTGCCTACGGCGGCAAGACGAACTATCTTCGGGTGTACATGGCCCAGCTGAGGCGCAAGCTCGAAACGGATCCGGCGCACCCGCGCTACCTGATCACCGAGCCGGGCATGGGCTACCGCTTCGAGTCCTGACCGGCTCTCCGGCTCCTGAGGTACTCAGACCGTCGGCAACGAAACGCAGAGACGAGACCATGGCACGCGGCAAGCTTCGGATTTACCTCGGCGCGGCACCGGGCGTCGGCAAGACCTACGCGATGCTGTCCGAGGCGCACCGCCGGATCGAGCGGGGCACCGACTGCGTGGTCGCGTTCGTGGAGCACCACCGCCGGCCGCGCACCGAGGTGATGCTGCACGGTCTGGAGCAGGTGTCGCGCAAGGAAGTGGCGTACCGCGACACGACGTTCACGGAGATGGACGTGGACGCGGTGCTGGCCCGCCGCCCGCGGGTGGCCCTGGTGGACGAGATGGCCCACACCAACGTGCCGGGCTCCCGCAACACCAAGCGGTGGCAGGACGTGGAGGAGCTGCTGGAGGCCGGGATCGATGTGATCTCGACCGTCAACATCCAGCACCTGGAGTCCCTCGGTGACGTCGTGGAGTCGATAACCGGCATCCGGCAGCAGGAGACCGTGCCGGACGAAGTGGTGCGCCGGGCCGGCCAGATCGAGCTGGTCGACATGTCCCCGCAGGCGCTGCGCCGCCGGATGGCGCACGGCAACATCTACAAGCCGGACAAGGTGGATGCGGCCCTGTCCAACTACTTCCGGCCGGGCAACCTGACGGCGCTGCGCGAGCTGGCGCTTTTGTGGGTGGCCGACCGGGTCGACGAGTACCTGCAGGAGTACCGGGGCGAACACAACGTCTCCACGATCTGGGGCTCGCGCGAGCGGATCGTCGTCGGTCTGACCGGCGGCCCCGAGGGCCGCACGCTGATCCGCCGCGCCGCCCGGCTGGCGGAGAAGGGTGCGGGCGGCGAGGTGCTCGCCGTCTACATCGCCAGCAGCGACGGCCTGACCTCTGCCTCCCCGAAGGAACTGGCTGTCCAGCGCACCCTGGTCGAAGACCTGGGCGGCACCTTCCACCACGTCATCGGCGACGACGTCCCGGTGGCTCTGCTGGAGTTCGCGCGGGGCATCAACGCCACCCAGATCGTCTTGGGGGTCTCCCGCCGCAAGAGCTGGCAGTACGTCTTCGGGCCCGGCGTTGGCGCCACCGTGGCCCGGGACTCGGGCCCCGACCTCGACGTTCACTTGATCACTCACGATGAGGCGGGCAAAGGCCGCGGGCTGCCCGTCGCCCGGGGCACCCGGCTCGGACGACCGCGGATCATCTGGGGCTGGCTGGTCGGTGTGCTCGGCCCGCTCCTGCTCACCCTCGCGCTCACGCACATCGGCGCCGGGCCGGACCTCACCAACAACGTCCTGCTCTTCCTGGCCCTGACCGTCGGAGCGGCCCTGCTCGGCGGCCTCCTGCCGGCGCTCGCCTCGGCCACCGCCGGATCCCTGCTGCTCAACTGGTACTTCACACCGCCGGTGCACACCTGGACCATCGCGGACCCGCAGAACATCGTCGCCATCGCGGTGTTCTTCGCGGTCGCGGTCTCCGTCGCGTCGGTCGTCGACCTGGCGGCCCGCCGCACCCACCAGGCGGCGCGGCTGCGCGCCGAGTCGGAGATCCTCTCCTTCCTGGCGGGCAACGTGCTGCGCGGCGAGACCGGCCTGGAGGCGCTGCTGGAACGGGTGCGCGAGACCTTCGGCATGGAGTCGGCGGCCCTGCTGGAACGCGACAGCGACGTCGACCCGTGGACCTGCGCGGGCAGCGTGGGCCCCCAGCCCTGCCAGAGCCCCGACGATGCGGACGTGGACGTACCGGCCGGCGACCACATGACCCTTGCCCTGACCGGCCGCGTCCTGCCCGCCGAGGACCGCCGGGTCCTGGCCGCCTTCGCCGCCCAGGCCGCCGTGGTCCTGGACCGCCAGCGCCTGCAGCAGGAGGCCGACCAGGCCAAGGAACTCGCCGAGGGCAACCGCATCCGCACCGCACTGCTCGCCGCCGTCAGCCACGACCTGCGCACACCACTGGCCGGCATCAAAGCGTCGGTCACCTCACTGCGGTCGGACGACGTCGAATGGTCGCAGGAGGACCAGGCGGAACTCCTCGAGGCAATCGAGGAGGGCGCCGACCGGCTCGACCACCTCGTGGGCAACCTGCTGGACATGTCCCGCCTCCAGACCGGCACGCTCACCCCGCTCATCCGCGAGGTCGACCTGGACGAGGTGGTCCCCATGGCACTCGTCGGCATCCCCGATCCCGAGTCGGCCGTCGCCCTGGACATCCCCGAAACCCTGCCCATGGTCGCCGTCGACAAGGGCCTGCTGGAGCGCTCCGTCGCCAACGTCGTCGAGAACGCGGTCAAGTACAGCCCGGACGGCGAGCCGGTGGTGGTGTCGGCCAGCGCGATGGCCGACCGGGTGGAGGTGCGGGTGGTGGACCGCGGCCCGGGCGTCCCGGACGAGGCCAAGGACCGCATCTTCGAGCCCTTCCAGCGCTACGGCGACGCCCCCCGCGGCAACGGCGTCGGCCTCGGCCTCGCAGTCGCCCGCGGCTTCGCCGAGGCCATCGGCGGCACCCTCACCGCGGAGGACACCCCCGGCGGCGGCCTCACCATGGTCCTCACCCTCCCGGCGGCCCCCAGCCCCGCGCCCGCCCCGGTGACCGGCCTGTCGGCGACGGCCACGACATAGTCCTGCGGAGAGCGTTCATTGCCGGGTTCCGGCAATCTGTCGGTCCCGGTGGTGCACGTAAGCAATCTGTCAAAGACGCATCAAGAACAGGTAGGGTTCCCCTCGGTGTGCCGGGAAGCCTGGTCGGCGAACAGGGAGTGATCTCTTTTCCGATCGGGGGCGTCGCCGGTGGTACTCGTTGCTGTCTTCGGGGTGGCATTGCTCATCGCGGTGCTGCTGTCCGGGCTCGCCGCCCGCACCGTGCTGTCCACCTCCCTCCTCTTCCTCGTCGGCGGCGCGCTGGTCAGCGACGGATTCCTCGGGCTGATCCACATCACGCCGGACAGCGAGATCGTGTCGGTCACGGCCGACCTGGCGCTGTTCGCGGTGCTGTTCACCGACGGCCAGCACGTCTCCTTCGCCAAGCTGCGCGCCAACTGGCGCAACCCTGCCCGCGCACTGGGTCTGGGCATGCCGCTGGCGTTCGTGTTCATGGCACTGATCACGCACTACCTGGTCGGCCTGGACTGGACAACGTCATTCCTGGTGGGCGCGGTGCTGGCGCCGACCGACCCGGTGTTCGCCTCGGCGATCGTGGGCCGCAAGGAGGTCCCGGCCAAGCTGCGGGAACTCCTCAACGTCGAAAGCGGCATCAACGACGGCCTGGCCCTGCCCGTCGTCCTGCTACTGATCGCCGCCGCCGGACCCACCGCCGCGGGCCACACGGACGAGGCGTCGATCGGGACGATCTGCCTGGAACTCGCCATGGGCCTGGCCTTCGGCGTGCTGCTGCCGCTGTTCGCGGGCGGGCTCGTACGGTTCCGGCTGCTGGGCGCAGAAGCCAAGCTGCAGCCTCTGCTGCCGCTCGCGACGGGGATCACCCTGTACGGCCTGTGCCACCTCACCCACGCCAACCCCTACCTGGCCGCGTTCTCCGCCGGCGCCGTCCTCGCTGCCGTCTCGCCGGAGGCGAAGGAGGCGTTCGAGCCGCTGGGCGAGGCGCTGGCGGAGCTGGCGAAGTTCGCCGCGCTGCTGGTCTTCGGCGCGCTGCTCACCCCGCGGCTGTTCGCGGACCTGCCCTGGCAGGGCTACGTGGCGGTCGTCCTGGCGATCGTGCTGATCCGCCCGGCCTCGCTGCTGATCTCCCTGGCCGGTACGCGGTTCGCGCGGCGCGAGAAGCTGACCGCGGCGTGGTTCGGGCCGAAAGGTTTCGCCTCGGTCGTGTACGGGCTGCTGGTGCTGCAGTCCGGCATCCCGCAGGCCGAGCAGGCGTACACCATGATCGCGGTGTGCATCGCCTTCTCGATCGTGGCGCACTCCAGCACCGACGTGCCCATTGCCCGCATGTTCGACGTCGAGGACCTGGTCGGCATCCCCGACGACGAGCACGACCAAGAAGACCGTCAGGCCGGACAGGAGAGAAAGACCGCCGTATGAGTGATTGGCACAGCTGGGCGGCCGTGGCCGTGTTCGTGGGCGCGTACGTACTGATCATCAGTGAGCGCGTCCACCGCACGGCCGCGGCCCTCGGCGGCGCCGGCTGCATGCTCGTGATCAGCGCGACCGACGACAAGGCGGCGTTCTACTCCGAGCACACCGGCATCGACTGGAACGTGATCTTCCTGCTGCTGGGGATGATGGCGATCGTCGGCGTGCTGCGGCAGACCGGCCTGTTCGAATACCTGGCGATCTGGTCGGTCAAGCGGGCGCGGGGCCGACCGTTCCGGGTGATGGCGATGCTCGTCGTCATCACCGCGGTCGCGTCCGCGCTCCTCGACAACGTCACCACCGTGCTGCTGATCGCCCCGGTCACCCTGCTGGTGTGCGAACGCCTCGGCCTGGCCTCCGCGCCGTTCCTGATCGCCGAGGTGTTCGCCTCGAACGTCGGCGGCACCGCGACCCTGGTCGGCGACCCGCCGAACATCATCATCGCCAGCCGGGCCGGACTGACCTTCAACGACTTCCTGGTCCACCTGGCCCCGCTGGCCGCCGTGCTGACCGGGATGTTGCTGGTGCTGTGCCGGGTGATGTTCCGCAGGGCGTTCGTGTACGACGAGGAGCGCGCCGGGCAGGTCATGGCGCTGACCGAGCGGGAGGCCATCCGCGATCCACGGCTGCTGTGGCAGGGCCTGGCCGTGCTGGCCCTGGTCGTCGCGGGGTTCGTCCTCCATCCGGTGCTGCACTACGAGCCCAGCGTGGTCGCCCTGCTCGGGGCCGGCCTGCTGGTCGCCGTCTCGAAGGTGGACACCCGGCAGGTGCTGGGCGAGGTGGAGTGGCCCACCCTCGCCTTCTTCGCCGGCCTGTTCGTCATGGTTGGCGCGCTGATCGAGACGGGCATCATCGGCAGCCTCTCCCGCGCCCTGGCCGACGCCACCGGCGGCAACGAACTGGGCGCCGCCCTCACCCTGCTGGGCGGCTCGGCGGTGCTGTCCGGCATCGTCGACAACATCCCGTACGTGGCCACCATGGCGCCCATCACCGCCGACCTGGTCAAGGACCTGGGCGGCGCGGCGGGCGGTCACCACGTGCTGTGGTGGGCCCTGGCCCTCGGCGCCGACCTGGGCGGCAACGCCACCGCCATCGGCGCCAGTGCCAACGTCGTCGTCCTGGGCATCGCCGAACGCAACCGACAGCCCATCTCCTTCTGGCAGTTCACCAAGTACGGCCTCGTCGTCATGGTCGCCACCGTCGCGATCAGCGCGCTATACCTGTGGCTGCGGTACTTCATGCTCACCTGAGCCGACGCCGGGCCGTGCAGGCGGGGGCAGCGGAGGGACTGCGAGGAGCACACTGGAGGCGGGTGCCGTCTCTGTCCTCTGGCGAGGGGGTGTCGGCGGTGGCGAGGACACGTCGTACGACGGTGCGGTGGTGGCGCTGGCGACGCAACCCGCTGAAGCGGCGCAGCGATGTCATCGAGGCGTGGGTCGTGCTCGCCGCATGGGTGCTCGCCGTGTCGGTCGCTGTGCTGGCGGGCCTGGTGACCACGGGCGCGGTCGGACGGGACCTTGACCGGGAGCGGGCCGAGCGGCAGGAGGTCTCGGCCGTGGTCACGAAGGATGCGGCGGACGCGACGCCCTCGGCCAGGGAGGCCAGGCCACCGCAGGCATGGGCCACCGTGCGCTGGACCGCACCGGACGGCTCGACACACACGCACCGCACCCAGGTACCGTCCGGCACCCGGGCCGGGACCCACGTTGTCGTCTGGACCGACCGGCACAACAACCTGGCCTCCGAACCATTGGCTCCGGCGGACGCGATCTTCCGCGCCACGCTGGTGGGCGGACTCGTCGCGATCGGCGCGGGCGGGGCGGTGTGGGGCTGCGGCCGGATCACCCGCGGGTGCCTGGCGCGGCAGCGCCTGCGGCACTGGGACGAGGAGTGGGAACGAATCGATACGCGCCGGGGCGGGAAGACCGGATGACGGTGTGGCCGGTTCACGTCCGAAAGGGCCGGCCCGCAGCCATACCGATGCCCTGGCCACATTCGGTGTCAGGAGTACGTCAAGATCGCGCCCAGTGGAGTAGCCGGGCGAGGGCGGCCGCGAGATTCTTGCCTTGCCGACGCAATGCCGCGTCCACACCGTACGGGCGACCCCGTGTGACACGGGACCGCTCATCGTTCCCATGAGGTGGTGAACCATGCGGATGCCTCTGCGTGACCGGATCGCCCTGGCGACGGCCCTGCCCGCCCCGCTCGTCGTCGCGCTCGCCCTGGCACCGTTCCGTACCCACATGACGTCCGCGAACCTGGCGCTGATCCTGGTTGTGGTCGTCGTGGCGGTCGCCTCCCTGGGCAGCCGGGCCGCCGGAGTGCTGGCCGCGCTGTCGGCGGCGGCGTGGTTCGACTTCTTCCTCACCCGCCCTTATCAGCACTTCACCATCTCCCACGGCGACGACATCACCACCACCCTCCTGCTGCTGGCGGTGGGCGTGGCCGTCTCCCAACTCGCCGCCCATGCCCGCACGCTGAAACTGGTCACCGTCACCGACGCGGCCCACCTGGCACGCATCCACGAAACGGCCTCCCTGGTCCAGGGCGGCGGCTCCCCGTATGCCGTGGTGGACCAGGTGCGCCAACAGCTCGTCGAGATCCTGGGCGTGCGCGCCTGCCGCTTCGAACACGGGACACTGCTCGGCCGCCACCCCCGCCTTGAGCAGGACGGCTCGATCACCGTCGGCCGGGCCCACTGGGACCTGGACAAGGACGGCTGGCCCGGCGAGGAGATCGAACTGCGCTCCTCGGTGGGCGGCCGCTACGTCGGCCGGTTCATGCTGCAGCCGGAACCCGGCACCGCAGTGCCGTCCCTGCAGACACGTATGGTCGCGGTGAGCCTGGCCGACCAGGTCGCGGGGGCGCTGGACACCGCGGGACCAGTGCTCGACCGCTGACCCGATGCCACCGAAGTGCCTGCCGGCCCACCGGTCAGGCGCTCGGCGCGCTCAACATGCCCGTCTTGCCCAGGAGTTCATGCAGCAGGTGGGAGGCGGTGATCACCCCGAGCAGATGCGTGCCGGCCTTGTCCTTCTTGGCAACCGCGACCAGCGGACTGCGCACCTGCGCCATCAGCGCGGCTACCTCCAGCGCGGTGTCGTCCGGGTCGACGATCGGCGGCGGGGCCGCCGTACGGGAGAGGCAGTCGCCCACCCGGCGGCCGGCCAGCGCCTGGCACAGCCGGTCGGCGTGCTGCTCGTCGACCACCGCGGCGAGGGTGGGGTCCTCGATGACGTAGGCCGGGACCAGCACCTTGATCATCTGAGAGGCCGGCAGGATGGCCTTCGGCTCGCCGTGCTCGTCCAGCACCAGCAGCCCGGGCAGCCTGTGCTCGGCCATCAACCGCGCCGCGTCCATGGCGTCGCTGTCGACGCTCACCGACTCGTATTCCACTGCCAGGTCACGTGCGCGCACGGTCGGCTCCTCGTCTCGCCTGAATGCCCCAGGTCCCAGCGTCGTACGGGACCCGCCCTCCGCGCCAGGACATCGAAAGGAAACATACGCAGCCTATGCACCGTCACCGGGCGAGGCGGCGACGGCCCGCTCCACCAGAACGCCGATCTCGTCGGACACCTCGTCCAGCAGAAGATGCCCGAAACCGTCGAGGGCGTGCAGCCAGGCGCCAAGGTGCCGCTACGCGGCCGACCCCACCCGAGGCGGCAGGAAGACGTCATACCGCCCCGTGGCCACCAGACACGGCACAGCCGGTCGGCCTGCTGCTCTTGCGCGACCATGACGAACATGGGGTCCTCGAGCAGGAACACGGCCTGCGCAGCGCCGCCAGGTCGCGGACCTGGGCGACAGGGAATCTTGGAGGGGCATTAAAGCCGAGGCCCTTCGGGATGACCTGCTGCTCGCACCGGGCCCGGTGCAGGCGTCGAGGAGAGCGACGGTCTAGCGGCGGATGATCTGCCCCTGGCAGAGGATGTGCCAGGAGCTCCTGGGCGCCCGAGTTCCCCACCGTGGGCCTGAGCCAGGCAGGAGTCCAAAGTCCTTGGCATCCGGGTCCGCCGCGGAGCCCCGAGCCATTCGCGCAGGCGGTGGGGCCAGACCCGTGATCACTCACGTCTGTGCGCAGCGACTGTCCCCAGCGCCCACACCCAGCAGCGGACGGAGAGCGCATTCCCGACGCTGAGGAACCACCATGGTGGGAGAGCGCTCGGCATCCCGGCAAGCCTTGGATCGGTGCCGAGGCACCGTACTCGCGTGCTTGACGGGCTCGCTCGGAAGGAGCGGCGCATGCCACCGGGCAAACTTCGGGTCTACCTCGGGTCGGCCCCCGGAGTGGGCAAGACCTACGCCATGCTCGGAGAGGGGCAGCGACGCGCCAGCAGGGGCACGCATGTGGTCATCGGCTTCATGGAGGACTACGGGCGGCCGCTGACCCGGGAGATGGCCGAGGGGCTGGAGACTGTGCCCCGCAAGACCATGTCCTACCGGGGTAGCTCCTTCACCGAGATGGATCTCGACGCCATTCTCGCCCGCCGTCCCCAGGTGGTCTTGGTCGACGAACTCGCCCACACCAACATCCCTGGGTGCCGCCACGAGAAGCGCTGGCAGGACATCAACGAGCTGCTGGACGCGGGCATCGATGTGATCTCCACCGTCAACATCCAGCACCTGGAGTCGCTGAGCGACGTCGTCGAGCAGATCACCGGCGTGAGGCAGCGGGAGACCGTACCCGACGACGTGGTCCGCCAAGCCGACCAGATCGAGCTGATCGACATGTCCGGCGAGGCGCTGCGCCGCCGGATGGTCCACGGCAACATCTATCCCTCGGACAAGATCGACACCGCACTGTCCCACTACTTCCGCCTGGGCAACCTCACCGCCCTGCGCGAGCTGGCCATGCTCTGGGCAGCCGACCGCGTCGAGGAAGCCCTGCTGCGCTACCGCAACGATCACGGCATCCAGCAGCCATGGAGCACCCGGGAACGAGTGCTGGTCGCTCTGTCGGGCGGACCCGAGGGTGACACCCTCATCCGGCGCGCCAAACGGACCGCCTCCCGCGGGGCGGGCGGCGAGTTCCTCGCCGTAAACGTCCAGCGCAGCGACGGCCTCGCCACCGCATCCCCCAAGCTCCTGGCCCGCCAGCAAGCCCTGGTGGAAGAGCTCGGCGGCACCTTCCACACTGTGACCAGCGACGACACCGCCGGGGCCGTCCTGGATCTCGCCCGGCAGGTCAACGCCACCCAGATCGTCATCGGTGCCACCCGGCGCAGCCGTCTGAAGGAGCTGTTCTCCCGCGGCGTGGGCGAGACCATCATCGAGGGATCCGGAGACGACATCGACGTCTACGTCGTCACCCACTCGGAGGCCGCACACGGCCGACTCCTGCACCGCCGCCCAGGCGCCGCCCAAGACCCGGGCGTCGCCCAGTAACCCGTGGGATGTTGACGCCGAACAGGGCCAGCAAGCCGTCGCGTTCGGCCAACCTGCACCCGGCTCGCCCTGCCAGGGCCGAACCTCGGCGAGGCCTGGCGGCTTGCCCCGGTCCCCTGCACACCTGGCATGGCTTCGAGCCAAGCTGTTGACGCTGTTGGACCAGTTCATGGGGTGACACGTCGGTCGGCGGATCTTGCGCCTCGCGCTGTTCCGGCATGCCGCTCTCGCTACACCGACCCCACGAGAACGGGTGTTTGACAAGCCGTGCGATGATCCCGCTCCCATATCCGAGAGGAACGCGATCCATGCCATCGCACAGACGTCACCTCCTCCCTTCCGCGGCTATGGCCGGGGCACTGGCCCTCGCCGGAACAGTGGTCCTGTCACCGGTTGCCGTGGCCGCCTCCGGGGTGACGACCTCGCTTCCGGCCCGCACCACCTCCATACCGGCGGCCGACCAGGTGTCCGGTTCCGGGCAGGCAGTGGTGTGGCGCCAGAAGACGGCCGCCGACACACTGGCCCACGGCTGGCTCTCCCTGTCCGGCAGCACTCCGCAGGACCTGGGCGCACTGGCCGACACCGACGAAGGCGTCTCGGTCGACGCCGTGTCCGTTCAGGACTCCGTGGTGGCCGTCGCCACCTCCAGCAATCCCAACGGCGCCCTCGCCGACCATGTCACCCTGCGCCACCTCGACACGGGCAGCCCGGAAACGCTGGCCGTCGCCTATGCTGGCTCGGGCGCGGCGGGTGACGAGCGCTACCGCGGCCAGGCGGGAGACGGCATCCTCGTCCAGCAGGCGTACGACAACAACGACTCGCAGTACCGCGTCCGCCTGGTGATCCGCACCTCCACCGCCGACCGCACCCTGCTGTCCGACGACGAACAGTACGAAGTGCTGGCGTCGGACGCGGACGGTGCGCTGGTGCTGCGGCGGACCGCCCCGTCCTGGGACCGCCGGATCGACTACGTCGACTTCGCCACCGGCACGACGACCACCGTGGCCGAACCCGGCACCGACGCCCTGCCACAGGGCCTGGAATTCACCCCCGCCCACGTCGGTGTCGTCGACGGGGCGACGCTGACCGAGTGGCAGCGGTCGGCCCCCACGGCGGGCCCGGCCACCGTCACCCTGCCCACCGACAAGGCCCGGTGGATCAGCGACGACACCCTGGCCTGGTACGTGTGGAGCGCGGACGGCAACGAGCTGTACGCGATGTCCCGTGACGGATCCACCGCCGCCGCCGACCTGAACGGCACGTTCGACGACGTCTCGGTGGGCGACGACGGCCGGATGCGCGCATCGCTGTACCGTCCTGACGTCGACGCCGCAGTCCAGACCCTGACCGACGGCCGCGTGTCCACGGCGACCGGCGACGCCAGCACGATCCCCGCCGGCCCGGCTCGCCTCGACGCTCTGGCACTGTCCGGCGGCACCCTCTACGCCGCGGACAACTCCTCCCGCCGGACCGGCGTGCTGCTCTCCTCCAGCCTGACGGTCGGCACATCCGGCGCCTCGGCGACCACACCGTCGCGCGTCCTGGCCTACTCCACCGGCACCGTCCACCAGACGCTGGCCGCTGCCGGGAACCGGGTACTCGTCGAACAGGGCGACGCCTACCAGGTCTACGAGAACGGAAAGCTGACCGGAGTCCCCCTCCAGCCGGGCGACACGTCCGCCGACCAGGTGATGGACTTCGACGGCGCCCACTTCCTGCTGTCGGACAAGACCACCGCCGGCAACGGCACCCTGCTGCTCTACACCATCGCCACCGGCGCAAGCCGGCGCGTGCCCGCGGGCACGGCCCTGTACGGCGGCGGCCTCTACTCGTCGGTCCAGAACAGCACCTCCAGCTGGTCGATCCGGCGCACCGACCTGGCCACCGCCGCCGTCTCCACCGTGACCACGGTGGACTGCGCACCGGGCGGCCTCCAGGTGCGCGGCTCGTGGATCCTGCTGACCACCTGTGGGACCGGCACCCAAGGTCGGCTGCTGAAGGCGGGCACCACCACCCGTACGACGGTGGACGCCTCCGTCCGAGCGCCGGTGCTCGGCACCAACCTGCTGTACACCTTCACCAAGGACGCCTCCACCGGCGTCACCCTGAACGCCCAGGTCCTGGGCGTGACCGGCGCCACCGCGCAGCCACTGTTCGCCCTGCCGTCGAAGGCCACCAGCCTGTCCGCCGAGCGGTGGACCGTCGACCGCGAGGCGCCCTGGGCGACGTGGATGGACGACGAGGGCGTCACACACATCGTCTGGGCCGGTGCCCCGTCGCGCACCTCCGCCACGGCCCCGACCGGGTTCAGCCCCAACGGCGACGGCTCGGCCGACACCTGGGCGCCCACCTGGACGTACAACCGGCCGGTGACCTGGACGCTCACCATCAAGTCCGGCACCACCTCGGTACGCACCCTGACCGGGACGGCATCCGGCGGCAGCATCGCCCCAGTGTGGAACGGCAAGACCGACTCGGGCACGGCGGCCGCCGAGGGCACCTACGCCTGGACGCTCGCCGTGAAGGACGCGGTGACCGGCGTTCCGGCGGCGGGCGTCAGCGGGACGGTCGCGCTGCGCAGGACGGTTCCGGCCGCCACCGTCACCGCCCCCGCTCTGGCCAGCGACACCTCGACCAGCGCCGTGATCCCGGTCAGCTGGGCGGCCAAGACGGCGGGCGTGACGTCGTACGACGTGGGCTGGAAGGTCGCCACCCGCAGCAGCACCGGCGTGTGGACGCTCGGGCCGCTGCAGACCTGGAGCAGCCGCACCACGGCGAAGTCGGCGGTCTTCGGCTCCTCCGGCAGCCCGGTGACGCCGAAACCGGGCCTGACCTACCGCTTCTACGTGCGCGCCCACGACGACGCGGGGCAGACCGGGACATGGAGCGCCGCAGCGGCCAGCGGCATCCCCACCGACGACCGATCCTCGGCACTGACCTACAAGGGCACCTGGACGTCGAAGTCGGTGACCTCGGCCTGGTCCAAGACCGAGCGCGCGTCCGCCACACCGGGCGCCACCGTCTCCTTCACCGCAGACGGCACCAAGCTGCGGATCGTCGCGACCCGCAGCTCCAACGGTGGCCGCTTCGCAGTCGTGGTGGACGGGACGACGGTGGGCACAGTGAACACCTACGCCTCGACGACCGGCTATCGGAAAGTGGTGTTCACGTACACCCTCGGTACGAAGATCACGACCCACAAGGCGCAGCTGAAGGTGCTGTCCGGCAGCACGGCCGGCCGTGCCACGGTGCACTTGGACGCGGTCATGATCACCCGCTGACCAGCCCACGGTCCGGGTCCGTGAGCCCCGGGACGAGCCACGCGTCCCGGGGCTCTGCGCTTCGCCCGCCGCCGGCCTGGCTACACTCCGGCGATATGGCCGATCGGCTTTTCGACGCCACCGAGCGAGCACAGCTCAGCGACCTGCTCGACGAACTCGGTCCCGATGCACCGACTCTCCTCGCGCCGTGGACGACCCTCGATCTCGCCGCTCACCTCGTCCTGCGCGAGCGCAGCTATCTCGCCGGCCCCGGGCTTGTCCTGCCCGGCGCGTGGAGCCGCTTCGCTGAACGACAAAGAAGAGCGCTCGCTCTGAGGGACTTTGCGGGGCTTACTGCGACGATGCGATCGGGACCGCCGCCAGGCTTCTTCCGCATCCGATGGGTGCGCCGGTTCCCCAACCTCAACGAGTTCTTCGTCCACCACGAGGATGTACGCAGAGCCAACGGCCGTGGTCCTCGAACGAACGAGCATGCAATGGACGAGGCCCTTTGGCGCAACGTCACTCTGGCGCCCTGGTTCCTGGCGCGGCGACTGCGCGGCGCAGGTCTCGAGCTTCAGTGGGCCGGGACCGCCAAGACCGTTCGAGCACGGCGGGGGGAACCTACCGCCCGCATCGCCGGACCTCCAGGCGAGCTGCTGCTCTACCTCTTCGGTCGGCAGGGCGCGGCACATGTCCAGGTGAGCGGCCCTGCTGCGGCGGTCGAAGCCGTCCAACGCGCGCGGTTCGGCATGTAACAGCACTCCTGGCTCTCATCCAGGACGGATACACCCTCACGGCCTGACCGATCCGCTCGCTCCAGGACAGCCGCACCCATCTCTGTCTCCAGCGTCAGCCATAGCCGACCCGGACATCAGGCCACAGTCACACCAGACGGGCAACCTTGAAATCGCCCTGGGTGGCAACTTGGCCGTGGTCATCACCGCCGTCGCAGCAGTCGTAGCAACGCTGGCTCTCGTTTTGGACATTGGCGAGGACCAGGGCGCGGATGGCGGGAAGTCTCCGCCTTCGCCGATGTCGCCCCCCGTGAACCACGCCACGGGTACCGGGGCTTCTGACGCCCAAGCACCCGTGTTCAGCGTGCGCGGCCGCACTACGCCGCAGCGCTTGAGGCCCCCTGGGGGCGCGGAGCGAGGGTCTGCCCCAGCGCCCGTTCAACCGAGATCCGTATGACTACCCGCTCAGGGTCCGGCGCCGGCGTACGCCCGTACCGCTCTCCGTAGCGGGCGACGGCATCCTCGACCACTTCGGCGTCCGTGCAGACTTCTGCAACACCTTCGAGCGTGGCCCACCGGCCTCCGTCGACCTGACACACCGCAACTCGGGCTGCACCGCCACCCGCCAGGACGTTGGCAACTTTCCTACTGGATTTGCGGGTGATAACTCGGGCCACTCCGGTGGAGGCATCGATCGTCACGCCAACAGGCACGACATGCGGTCGTCCATCAGGACGCAGCGTGGTCAATGTGCACAGATGGTACTCACTCCAGAACTGCAGGTAGCCGACAGATTGGCTCAGCAACGCATTCGACATGACCAAAAGCGTAGTGGCGAGCGTTGCCCGATCTGTCCGGAAGTGACCATAGCCACATCCACTCCGAGGCAGGCGATTAGCGCGATTCGATGGCTTATTTCACAAATCAAGCGAGCGATAAAGTCTCAGATTCATAACAGACACACCGCTGGACGTCGCGCCTTGATGCGTCCACGCCAGAACGTAAAGCCGCAGCTCAAAAGCGTGACTCTGCTCGATCTTTGCCGTTTTAGAGCATTTTGGGGGATCGAGACACCTGGTGAGGGATGCAGATCGTTCATGCTTTTTAGGCCATGCCCGTCACGTACTGTCCAAAGAGGTTCCCGAGAGCTCCAATGAGGCAGCTCGCCGGGTGTCTCATTGCGCGTTCGCATCAGTGACATCGGTGGGACGAAGCGATCTGAAGGCTCGTCAGCCGGACCCTTTTGAGGGGGCCTGGTGTGGCATGCGGACACGTCCGTCTGCGGTCGTTTCCGGCGTTGGGAACCGGACGTCATCAACACGGGCGCGGCGTCGCCCGGCTCGGGGGAGCCATCGGTTGGAGGGATCCTCAATGTGGTTGGGGAAGAGTGGTCGCGATGCGGCTGAGTCAAAACTGCGCGCTCAGGACGAAGCACGCCGTCGACGCTTCGGGCGCTGGCGCACAGCCGCGAACCGGACGGTGGAGAGGGATCTGCACCGCCTGATTCGGCGTGAGCTGCAAGACCTCGGGGTGACTCCGCCGCTCGATGTCGACGAACTCTGCCAGGCACTCAGCCGACGGCGTGGGCGCACCCTGTACCTGCGCGAGGCTCCGCTGCCGAAGCCCGGGCCCTCGGGCATGTGGGTCGAGTACGACGACTACGACGTGATCCTGTTCCAGCAGGAGACGACCCGCCTGCATCAAGATCACATCAAGCTCCACGAGATAGGGCACATCCTCGTGGCGGAGAACGAAGAGGCCGCAGAGGGGACCCCGCACGACACGAGGGACGAAGCATCCACGGTCGACCCCGACGAGGAGACGGCAGTCTTCGTTGAGGGCTGGGCCACCATGCTGCCGGTCTTCCAGCCCGAGACGATCAAGCGAGTGGCTCGCCGATGCTCGTACGAGGACGGCGAGGAGTGCTCCGTCGAACTGGTCGCCACCATCATTCTGGAGTGGTCGTCTCTGCTGGAAGGCTCCACTCCGCTGTCTGACGACCCTTCCCTCCGTCGTGTGGAGTCGGCTCTCGGTGACCGGCGAGGGTGGCTGTAGACCGTGGAACTGCTACTCCTGGGGCTCGTGGCCGCTCTCGTCTGGAAGCTCTACCAGCTGAAGCGATCCCCTCATGACGCACCTCTGCGTTCCGTCACCCTCTGCCTGTTCTGCGCTGCCCTGTCGTACCCCGTGGCCATGCCCGGCGGCGCGTCCGGCGTCGACACGGTCGCCGGCCACGGGACTGCGAAGCTGATCCAGAACGTGCTGCTGCTCCTCGCGGTGTACTTCTTGATGTGCTTCTACCTCTACTCCGCCGCCGACGAAGAAGCGGGCCGCCGCCGCGCCCGCAAGGAAGCCGTCGTCGTCGGAGTCGTTGGAGTGGCCATCACCGTGGCTGCGGAGTCGGTACCGCACGACGTCTTCGCCGGCAGCTTCAGCACGGCCGATATGACGATTCCGCAGATCGCCTTCTTCTACGGCGGCGCTGGTCTCTATCTCATGTATGCCCTCGGCATGGCGTGCCGGTGGACTCGTAGCTATGCCCGCATATCCCGGCGCCCGCACTCCACCGGGCTCTGGATGGCGGCCGTCGGCCTAGGGGCGATGGCGGTGGCCTGCGCGATCCGCGCCGTTTTCGTCGCCATTCGCTGGGCTGACGGACAAGTACCCGAGCAGATCATGACCGCCGTCGCCTTCCTCCTGGTGGCATCCGTCCTGTTCTTCGCGGCGGGTATCACGTACTCCGGAGCGCGCGCCCGGGTCTCCTCTCTTCGACTCTGGCTCCAGCACCGACGAGATCACCGTCGCCTCGCCCCTTTGTGGGAGCTACTGGCCGAGGCGTACCCCGACAACGTGCTGCGGCCGGCTTCCCCGGCTGCACTGGACCGGTGGCGGGCCCGCGGCGTGCACCGGCGCTACCACCGCCGCATCGTGGAGTGCCGCGACGGTCTAGTGGACATCAGCCCGTACCTGCTGGATCCGGGGGACGACGGCGCGGTCCTCAACATCGGCTCCGCAGAGCTTGCTGCCCGGCTGCGTTGGGCTTCCGCGCGGATCGAGAAGGGCGTACCTGCACCCCGCCGAGCGGTCCCCCTCGCCATGGCCCTGGGAAGCGACCGTGAGTCAGATGTGAAACAACTGATTGCGGTGTCTGATGCACTGCGTGAAGCCGCATGACCTCCCATGCTCTAGGAGTCACGATGCTGATTACCGGTGGACGAGTGCTTGTCGACTCGGGAACCTACCTGGAAGACGGCGCCGTTCTCATCGACGGCGACTCGATCACTGCTGTCGGGCCGCGCAGGGAGATCGAGGAGCAGGCTGGCGCCGACGTGCCTCGGTTCGCGTTCGACGGAACCGTTCTGCCGGGGCTGATCGACGCGCATGTCCACCTGGCTTTCGACGGCGGGCCTGATCCGGTGTCCACCCTCCAGACCTCGACGGATGAGGTCCTGTTCGAGGACATGCGTCGCCGTGCGGAACAGCTCCTGCACAGTGGTGTCACTACGGCCCGTGACCTCGGTGACCGGGGTCGGCTGGCACTTCGTCTGGCTGCGGAGATCAACGATCGTCGTATTCCGGGACCGACGATCGTGGCCGCAGGTACACCCGCGACCACCGTGGGCGGACATTGTTACTTCCTCGGCGGCGAGGTTTCCGGTGAAGCCGAGATCCGCGACCTCGTACGGCGCAACCTCGCAGCGGGAGCGGGGGTCATCAAGGCCATGGTCACCGGCGGCGGCCTGACGAAGGACGGCCCCAAGAGCCACCAGTCCCAGTTCACAGCAGAGGAACTGGCCTCCCTGGTGGACGAGGCCCACAAGGCAGATGTTCCCGTCGCGGCCCATGCGCACGGTGCCGACGGCATCACCGCTGCCGTGGAGGCGGGTGTGGACACCATCGAGCACTGCACGTGGATGACCAGCGGTGGTCTCGATTTCCGGCCGGACGTGGTCAAGCAGATCATCGCTCAGCGAATCGCCGTCTGCCCGGCGGTAAGCCCTCACTGGCAGATGCTCCCGCGCTTCTTCGGCGAGGAGCGCGCTGCCGCGATGTTCGACCTGGTGCGGCAGATGGCCGACGCTGGTGTGCGCCTGGTAGCGGGAACTGACGCGGGCGTGCAGCGCGCGGGCTTCGACGGCTTGGTTCCGGCCCTGTCCTTCTACTCCCACCTGGGCCTGCCGAACGCTTCGATCATCAACATGGCGACGTCCGAAGCTGCCGCGGCCCTGGGACTGGGGTCCACCACGGGGCGGGTCGCTCCCGGCTACCGAGCGGATCTCCTCGTGGTCGACGGTGACCCGCTCACTGACCTCGCCGCTCTGAAGGACATCCGGGCCGTGTTCGCCTCCGGTCTGCGGTACGAGCCGAACGGCACAGCACAGTAGAAGCAGCAAGTCAGTGCCCTGTTCCCCGGTCCTCCGGGAGAACAGGGCACTACACCGCGTCGCTGGTGGGGTTGACACAGGTGCCAGCCCCTTTTCGCAGCGTGGAACGTCGAACGGTGGCGATCTGTTACACCAGCCGTCGTTTAGCTAGCGCAGTCCGTAGACCTCGCGCGCTACAAGGCGACAGGTTTCGACGAAGTCACGTGCCGCCGCTGGAGTCACCACGTCCCCGTGCACCGCCTGATTCCTCAGACGCCGCAGATCGCGAAAGATTGCGACTCCGCGCGACGAGAGTCCGATGCCTTCCAGCGCATCAATCAACTCAGTGAGCAAGGGCGGGCCGTCGCGTCTAAACCTGGACTCCGGAAGGGCGTCCTTCTCCTGCAGCGGATGGCGTCCCTTCTCGTGGTGTAGCCGATGAAGCCGACGGAATCCCCAGGTAGTGGCCCGAAACCCCCTCGCCCGAGGCACTGTTGAGGCTCACCGAGCCGGGACCAGCGGTGATCACCAGGCGGCCTGCTGCGGCATGCGGCGGACCGCCCCGAAGCGGAAGCACGGGACCGTGATCGGCTACACCACGACGAGGGACACGACCCTGCAGCGTTGCCCGGCAGATGTCTTCCAGCACAAGCCACGCCGAGATAACTGCTCCAATGGGCGAGGCAGTGGCCACGTTCCATGCCTCTTGAAACACTCCGAACCTTCGGCCGTCATCCTCAGCCTGGCCTGCTGTTGGTCCCTCAGACTCCGTGTCAGCCGCCAACTCTTCAGCTTCAGACCGGATCTCACGCGCGTCTGACGCAAACTCGATGGAGCCAGCGGGTGTTTCGAGTCGCGTCATCCGCCTGAATGGGATGTGATTGCGGAGCATCCACGCCAGACCGACCGTCACCAGCGGCCAGACCACGGCCTGCACGTACTTCAAGACGAGTTCAGCAACTTCCACCACGCCATGGTGATGTGTTCGGGGCACTGTTGATCAGTCTGCCGACGTTCTGTGACGGAGGTGAGTCATGGCCCGCCCCGACCGCAAGCAGCTGCGCAGCATCGGGCAGGCCACCCGCCGTATCAACCTGTGGCACGGGTCCGTTCGCTGCGGGAAGACCATCGCGTCACTGCTCGCGTTCGTGATCGCCGTCGCCACGGCCGGACCCTCCGGCCTCATCATCATCTGTGGCCGCTCACTCCAGACGATCGAACGCAACTGCCTCGAACCCCTGCAAGACCGCGCCCTGTTCGGGCCCCTGGCCCGGCACGTCTTGCACAGCCGCGGAGCGACCACGGCGACGATGCTCGGCCGCACGGTCCACCTGATCGGAGCCGCCGACGCCCGCGCCGAGGGCCGGCTACGCGGCCTGACCGTGCAACTCGCGTACATGGACGAGGCAACCCTCCTGCCCGAGGGGTTCTGGACCCAGCTACTCGCCCGCCTGTCCGTCCCCGGCGCGCGCCTGTACGCGACGCCCAGATGGCGACAGCGAGGGCGAACGCTGCAAGCCAAGGTCGAACAAGTTTCTTCGAACCACCATCAGCGGTCGGGCGGACGCGCCATGCTGCCGAGCATGTCTGACCTGCTCACCCCGATCATCGCTGCCGTATCGGCCCTCTCGGGGGCTGCCCTCACCGGCTTCATCAGCGCCCGTTCCGAGCGACGGAAGGAGCAGGCTCTCGAACGTCAGCAACAGCGGCAGCAGGAAGCCGAGGACCGTGGCCAGCTCCGAGAGCTCAAGGCAGAACACATGCAGTGGCGCCGTGAACGGCGTCAAGCTGCGTACGAGGGACTCGTCGAAGCCACGCAAGCATACGAGCGCACCGCACTGGAATATTCGTTCGTCAGCACCTCGGACGACTGCGAACCCGGCAAGCGGGCGCAGTGCTTTGAGGATATGGAAGCAGCTTTGCAGGCCCTTCGGCAGGCGGCCGGCAAGGTGCGGCTGGAAGGCCCGGATGAGGTAGCGGAGGCCGCCCACGCCTGTGAGTCGCAGGCCGAGGCAACCACGAACCAAATGGTTCACACCTCTCAACTTCACCAGTCTGGCGAAGTAGACGAGGAGGCGCTGAGCCATTCAGATCAACTCGCGTTCAGCCGCCACGAGACGTACGCCGACCTGTGCTGGGAGTTCGTCATCAGGGCGCGCAAGTCGCTGGACGAGATCATGACACCTGAGTAGGTCCGACTGAGGCCCCGCACGGACCTGCGCTCATCTTCGAATCGGCCGCATGGTCGTCGTTCGTCGACGCCGTCGAGGGCAGGGAGTTCGACGCCTGAACCCCGCAGCAGACCCCCGAATGACCGGCCTCCGCTGAGCAGCGGGGCCGTCGCCGTCACGGCGCCGAGACTGCCACCGCTGCCCGGACGTTGACAGCAAGGGTCGGCCGCCCCTGAACGGCCCTGTGAGCCTGCTCGGATTGCGCGCCCGTTCGGTCACGAGCCGGGCGTCGCCGACCTCGCCGCCGAGTGCGTCGGGCTGTGGCGCCGCCGCATGATCGACGGGGCGTGGGTCGTCGCCGCGGGCGCCATCTACGACATGTGGGACGAGTCCCGGCGCGTCGTCAGCGAACTGTCGGACATACGCCGGTACTTCACGGGCATCGACTACGGCACCACGTACCCGTTCGCCGCGGTTCTGCTCGGCGAGGGGGCCGACGACCGGCTGTACGTCGTCGCGGAGTGGCGGCACGACTCCCGCACCAGGCACCGCAGCATGGCCGACGCGCAGTACAGCGCCGCCGTCCGCGCATGGCTCGACCGCCTCGACGTAGCCCCCGACCTGCTCAACCGCGTCCGCGCCGTGTCGACCGACTTAGCCGTTGGCGTCGGGATCGGTCTTCTTGTCCAGCTCGGTCGCGAGGTCGTTCAGGATCGAGAGGACGTCGGCCGGCAGCCCCTCGGAGCCGATTCCGCGGGCTCGGACTCGGCCCACCTTCCCCTGTTTGGCCGCCGACATCAGGCGAAGCCCTTCGTAGACCTGGCGGGCGACAGCATCGTCCGGCTCGAAGTACATACGAGCGACGCCGAAGAACTGGGCGAGGCCTTCCAAGACGACCGGCGCGGCGGCCTCGACGGTTCCCGTTCGAAGGCCCTCGACGTTCGCGGCCGTGGTGACCTGCGAGCCCGCGTAGGAGTTCACCGCCTCCGCGATCTCTTCGTCCCCCGGTGCGGTCCCTGCCGTGTACGAGCGCTCCAGGAGGAGAGTGATCTTCTCGGCGAGTGTCCGCGGAGGCTCCGCGGCCCCAGCAATCGCGGCAGACTGCTCCTCACCGCCTTCTCCGAATGACCGCTCCTGCGCGCGCCTCAGCTCGTCCTCGGTCACGCCGTAAGCCTCCGCCAGGGCAGGGATGTACCTGTCCTTGAGGCGTCGGATCCCTTGTTCCGCTCCGGCCACCGGACCGTCACTCTTGGTACCGATGATCGTTTTCGTCTCGTACCGGTAGAGGCCGGCGTCGCACCGCAGGTCGGTGAGATCGGGCAAGCCCTCACGGGGGAACAGCTCATCCAACGGCCGTTTGAGCACGCTGGCGAGGGCGGGCAGCTTCTCTTGATCCGGCACGCTTGCACCCGACTCCCACCCTGCCACCGTCGAGTCCGCAGCACCGAGGGCAGATCCCACGTCGGCCTGCGAGACGTCGGCGGCTCGACGTACCGCGCGCACACGGGCTCTATCGAAGCGTCGAGCTGGCATCAGACCTCGTTTTTTGGATGAACCGGGGAAACAACGGACTGTTGACTTTCCGCAGGAACCAAGATAGTTTCAGCTTAGCGAAAAATGAGGGGGTTCGCACCCCTCTCTGTCTTCGCGCACCTGTTGGCTCCCCCCGGGGACCCTCCCGGTGGAGAGGAGTGGGCGCGCATGACTCGCGCGTGTCCCTTCCCCCTCAAAACGCCATCGGCGTCCGAGAGTTCGCACCTCTCGGACGCCAGACAGCTCGTGATCCGCCGCCCCCAACAGGGGCACAAGATCACTCACAGAGCCGCTCCGCGTCCTTTCGCACGGCACTACGGGGCGGCGTACACACACAGAGGAGTGTCGCATGTCCCCTACTGCGGACTGCAACCCGAAGCCGGAGATCGCTTCCGAACCGGCTGCACGGCTGGCTGCACAGCTGGCGTCCATGCTGCCCGAGGCCGCCGTCGTACAAGTGCGCCTCCAGGACCCCCGGACCCTGTGGCCCCACCTGGGACTAACCGCCGTGAACGAATGCGGACACGTCCTTCGGGTACCCCGAGCGAAGGCGCTCACCATCGCGCGATGGATCATTCGCTCGTTCCCGCAGGCCGGTTGGGCAGCCTCGGGCGGCCACGCCTTCGACCTGCGGACGGCTCAGCTGCGTGGGCTGGAAGCGTGATGTCGGCCGTGGCACCGGCGGGCGCGGATCCGGCCTCCATCGGGCCCACCGAATTGCAGGGGCTCGCCGCCGTGGTGAACCTGCTGGCACAGGCCGGCGGCCTCGATGCGCTGCTGAACAACCGGCTGTCAGAACATCGCGATAAGCGGATGCACATCGGATACAGCGAAGCGGCCGAGCGGCTGAACATTCCGGAGAAGTGGCTACGTGAGCGTATCTCAACGCTGCCTCATCGAAAGTTCGGGAAGTTCGTGCAATTCACGGATGAAGACCTCCGCGCCATTTCCGACATGCATTTCGTAAATCCAGGCGCAGTGTCCGAAAGGGGCGGGGAGTCGGCATTGATGTCACTTCAGCCCTCTAAGCGCTCACGCAAGCGCTTCTGATCTCCTCTTGCGCTCGTGCGCGTACAGCGCGCGACGCCGTGAACATCGCGAGACGCAAATGAGCACTGACATATACAGCCTCATCGAGGCTGCACATCACGGCGATTGGTCACCTCTCAGGGAAGAGGCGAAGAAGGCCCCCGGAAAGCACTGGGCGGAAGACGCTAGGTGCTCCAATCAGGACATCGACATCTTCATGCCTCTGGGAGATGGCCCCCACGAAGATCCCGATTTCGTGAAGCATAGTTTGGGCACTTCCCTCAACCGTCCGCGTAATCTCTGTGCATCGTGCCCACTGGCTGTGGCTGCCCGGTGCTTGGTGGAATCGCTCAGGGATGACGACGAGTTCGGAATCCGGGCTGGCCTTCTGGCTTCGGAGCGTTCTGCACTACGCGCCGCGTGGCAGCAGCGGGTGAACGAACGTGCCGTCGAGAGTGCCCTTCGGGGTTGTACCGCGGCGCTGAGCAAGGTCGAGCGGGATGCGGTGATTGCTCGATTCGCGACAGACCCCTCATTGGACCCTGCCGCTGTTGCCCGGGGGCTTGGAGTCACGCGCGAGTATCTGCTGAAGCTCGCGCGACGCTACCGGAAGACGTACCAATCCAGCCCGGCCGCACCCTTCCCCGCTGTCAACGCTGACGCAGCCTGACAAGCTCCGCGAGGAACGATTCTTCCCGCAAGGCAAGCCTTGCGTTTACGGGAGTTCTCCCCATGCCTCAGAACAACCCCGCCGCTCCGGCCTGCGCAAATCTCGGTTTGGCGATCCAGGAAATAGCTCCCATGGCAGTTCTTGCCCGCGTGTATCCGGAGCACCGGTCTGTTACCCACCTCTTCGAATCGGACTTCTACCGCATGCTTATCGACCGGCGAACCGAAGAAAGAGTTGCGCACATGATCAGGCTCCATTTCGGCAATTCCGCCGACTGGCGTCACGCTCATGATTTCCATCTCCCCACCGGAGCGTTGTACCTCACTCCCGAGCCGCATCAGAACGGGTACATACCGGAGGACGATCACTCCTTTGGCCTTTCCCTCGCCCGTCGCATAGCGATAGCTGACGGGAGCTGCTGATGAGCGACATAGTGACCGAACTTGTCTGGTCACAGTCGAAGTCGTGCAGGGGCTCGCGTCTCGTCATGCTGGCACTTGCCCGTGAGGCAGACGATAAGGGCAGGGCCACTCTGACCCTGGACGAGATATCCGGACTCACCCAACTAACCGCGCGCTCGATAACGAAGTGCATCGGGGAATTGACGACGCTCGGCGAACTCAGCCGCGAGCGCGGAGGAGGCGCCTCGAACCCCAACAGCTACTCGATACTCCTGTTCGACAAGGACATCGAGGCCCCCGCCGGATCAGAGACAGAACTTCCTCCTACGCCTCCCGAATCAGCAGATGAGGGAACAAGGTTCTACGAAGTTTCTTCCCAGAATTCTCCCTCGACGGACGCAAGTGGGAATTCTCTGCATCGAGACTGGGAAGTTTCTTCCTCACGCGCCCGTGGTGGTAATACTCCCTACGGGAGTATTACCACCACTCAAAAGCAAGCTAGCTCGCTTCGGTCAAGCGGTGAGAAGCAAGCGCCCCACCAGGAGTCGGTGAACGTTCCCGATGGCGCCAAGGACCTGGTAACAGCAATAACCAATGCCGGAATGCTCGTCGGCTGGCGGCTGACCGAATCGGAGTGGAATCGGGTAACAGCGCTCGCAGCCCGTTGGGGAAATGAACGGCTGGTCGAGATGATCGCGCGGCGATGGAATACCGTCCGCCCTCCACAGTCAGCCCGCTACCTGCTTCGCATCTGGGCGGACCTCCCGTCACACGCCCCCGCAGCGGTATCCCAAGGCAACGTCGTCCCCCTGCGTCGGCAGCCCGGAGGCTGGGTGCCATTTCAGAACACAGCAGAACCCAGTGCTTACAAGAACGGATTTTGATCATGGCGGAGCCGGAACGCGTAGGCAGCGCCAGGTCAATGCGCCGCCTGGAACGAATACTCGCCGCGAAAGGAATTCAGGTGTCCGACAGCACCGCCGACGACTCACGGGAAGAAAACCCGGGGGACCGCGAATGGCACCGCCGTGCCCGAGCCGAATACGCACTGAACCGGTGGCGGACCGCGACTCCTCCCCGGTTCAGTAACGCTGAGGCGACGATCCCGGAGGTCATCGCGTGGGCTGATCGCGCTCTTGCGGACGACTCCGACCCTGGCGCTCTACTCCTCACCGGCCTGACCGGTACGGGGAAGACGCACCAGGCGTACGGGGCTCTGCGCAGGATCGCGGCCGGCGGACCGGACCGGTTCGAACTCATCGCGGTCAACTCGGCGGACATGTACGGCAGCCTGCGTCCCTCGCAGGTGATGGGGGCGGCGGAACGGGAGCTGCGAAAGCTCAGCGAGGTTCAGTACCTGCTGATTGATGACCTCGGCACGGCGAAGACCTCGGAGTGGACCGAGGAGGTGACGTATCGGCTCATCAACTTCCGGTACAACCACTGCTTGCCGACGATCATCACGTCCAATTTGCCAGCCCGTGACGACAACGGGCCGGACCTGACCGACTTCGTCGGGGCTCGGGTGGCGAGCCGCCTGGCCGAGATGGTGACCAGCCTTGTGCCGATGATCGGCGCCGACCGGCGGCGCGGCGGGAGGGCGGCCTGATGCCTGTCCGTCTTCGAGGTGCGTCCCGAGATGCCGCAGCGTTGTCGCCAGCCTGTGTATTCGTCGGCCCCCGCAGCCGGTTTGCGAATCCGTTCAGGGCTGGAGACCCTGCTCCTTCTCCCGTCGGCCTGCCGATGGACTCGGCAGAGGCCGTGGATCTCTTCGCTGCCACGCTCCGCGGCCCGGTTGGCCGCTTCTACGCCGCCCGATTCGCCCGTGCCCTGCGTGGTCTCGACCTGATGTGCACGTGCCCGCTCGACGTGCCGTGCCACGCCGACATTCTCCTCTGCCTTGCCAACGAACCCGGCTACTACGGCACGATCCGCTCCCTGGAAGGCCCTCGATGAGTCACCCGATCATGTTCGCCGCGGCCCGGCACCTCGCGACCGCCGAGGAGCGGCGCAAAGAGGCGCGGGAGGATGCCTTCCGCACCTGGGGGCCGCGGTCCGTCACGGCGGCCTCGAAGTACGCGCGTCGCGTCCTGGGTGACACAGCGGTCACCCTCGAATGGGAGGTTCTGGGTCTCCTGTCCTTCGAAGAACATCTGCAAGCCTTCGCTTCGCTCGACACCGTCGGGGGCCAGCACCTGGAGCTGTACTACAGCGACGAAGGAGGCACAGAACGCATCCTGCTGCGTGTGTCGTGCGTGAGCTGCCCCAGTCAGCATGTGCACGAGGTGACGTCCCTGGAACAGCTCGGACAGCTGCTCTCTCAGACACCCGCATGGGGGTCTATCGACCCGCGCGACGGAGGCAACCTCTGATGTCACGGGCGCACATAGAGGCGACGGCGACCGAACCTCAGGGGGTCTACACCCTTCGCGGCATGACGGCCTGGGACCGTTCCGCGATCATCCTGCTCGGCGCGGCCGGCTTCGCGTTCTCCTACGACGCACTGCGGCAGATCGCCATCGCGATCCACGCACGGGAAAGCCTGAGCTACCTGTTTCCGGTGTTCATCGACGGGTTCATTGCGTACGGCGTCCGAGCGATCGTGCTGCTTCGCCACCAGCGCTTCGGCGCGCGGCTTTATGCCTGGTTCCTCTTCCTTGCGGCCACCGGGGCGAGTCTCGGCGCGAACGCCCTTCATGCGATCACGCTGAACGACGGTCCGCAGGCCGGACGGTCCGCGCTGCACCTCGCGGACGGCGTCGTCGGGGTGCTGTCGACGCTCGCTCCGCTTGCGCTGGCGGGCTCCGTGCACCTCTACATCCTGATGGCGCGGACCGCCGAATTGTCGGTCCCGGACGGCGCGGACAACGGTCCCGGACCAGTCCGCGAAGAGGTTCCGTCGCTCAAGAGGGTTGCGGTTGTGCCGGAACCTCGTCCGTTGGAGACGACGCCTTCCGCCGATTCACGAAGCCTTGCCGCCGGTCCGTCCTCAGCGGACGGCTCCGCTGCGGCCCGCGTGGACCTGCGGAAACGTGAGCCGGACCGAGACTACGAGTCGCGTGCGGACGAGCCCGGTACGGATGCATCTGCGGGCGCGGACGACGCGGACGGGGGCGCCTGTGACGCGGGCGGACCGGCTGTCGGCCTCGCGGACCACGGGGCGGCGACGGCGCCCGCGGCAGCGGACACGCCCTCCGTCCCGGCGGCGGTCCGCGCCCCTGCGGACGGTGAAACGTCGTCCGTCCCGGACGGTGCGGAGTTCACTCAGGACCGGGAGGCCGACGACGAGTGGCTGGCGGAGCTGCTGCCGATCGCACGGGCCGCTTCCCAGAAGGCGGGACGGATCAGTCGTGACGCGGTGGCAGGGGCCGTCCGCGCACACCAGCCGATCAGCAACGACCGGTTGGGCGTGCTGCTGGCCCGTCTGAAGGATGAGGAGGAAGAGGCGGCGAGGACACCCGCCACTGCCTCCAGCGCCCTCTGGTGATCTCATCTCATGGGTGCCCCCGTGGTCTCTGCGACTCGCATCGCAGAGACCACGGAAGGTTTGCTTGATCAGGAAGGAATGACCATGTGGCTTCGCCGACGAGATCGGGCGGGGGACGCAGTCCGCCCCGACGCCGTGCACGCAGCGTCCGCGCTCGCGTTTCACCTCCAGGGCGGTGGCGAACTGGTGCCGGTCCAGGTGGACGATCTTCCTCTCGCGGACGGGGAGGTCGCCTTCGCGGATGTGACGTGCTCGGCCGCCCGTTTCTACGGAACCGAGGTGGTCTACCCGCAGTCGGCTGGTTACTTCGAGAACCACCCGGCCTTCGGCCGGCGGTGGGTGCCCAACAACCGCCTCGACGCCCGGCGGCGCCAGGAGGCGGAAGAGACCGCCGCGCCGCAGTGGCGCGATCACACCGTGGCCCGGGTGGTCCTCACCTCTACCGGAGTACGGCTCAGGCCGCCCCAGTCGCCAACCTGGCTACCGTTCGACCACGCCCTCCTGACCGAAGTCTCGGCGGGACAGCCCGAGGTAGTGCTCTCGTACAGCGTGTGCGCGCCCTTGCTCCTCGCCGGCCCCGCTGCGCCGTGGCTCGGCGTGGCGATCGAGCACCTGCGCCGCCCGGCCATATAGGGACCAAACAGCCCGAAACACCGTTTCCGTCACAGAAGTCGGAACCTACTTCCAGGAATTACGTTCCGACTTTTTTACTGATTCGAGTTGTCCGCGGACCCCTGCAAGGATTCAGGCACGGCCAACGCCACAAGGCATTTCCCGGCCGTTGGAGATCGACTTTCCGGTCTCCCGCTAATCAAGCAAGGGGGCGATGGCCTTGATATGAGTAACGACCACGGAAGCTCGACCGTTGCGCACCATGGCGCAGGTTGAGCATGAACGCTGGATTCGGCGCCGACGCGAAGCGCGATCGAATTCTCCTGTAACCGAGAATCACGACGGACGGCGGCCACAAGGCTCCGGCCTGATCCTCGAATTCTCCGGCAGCCGTTGGTAAAGCCCGCGGGAGGAATCCCCCCTCTTCCCGCGAAGGGGTGGCGCGGACCCCAACCCCACGGGGCCGCGCCACCCAGTCTCTCGAAATCTCATGCACCAAGGTTGTGGTTCCCGCATGCCTCGATCCATCCGTTTCATACCTATATACGCAGCTATGGGGATAGTTGGTTCTCTGGCGGTCCTATCGACCGGCTGCTCCAGTCCGGCCAGCGGCCAGTCCAAGACCACGACCACACACCCACACTCCGTCTCGGCGGGCATCACCGACGCGGCCTCACCGAGCGCGGGAAGCGCCGTAGCACCGGCAAGTTCCCATCTACCGAAGGACGTTGAGGACACAGCGCGGGCCTTCACCACGGCCTACGCCGAGCACGACGCACGTGACGGCAAGGACAGCTCCTACGCCGATGCCGGTGCGCGGGCGGCCAAGCTCGCCTCCGGTGAACTGGGGGGCATCCTGAGCCAGAAGCGGCCGGGCCAAGACGCCCCGTGGGCAGGCCTTCGCGCCGAGAAGGCGCGTCAGACGGTGAAGATCACCTCAGTCGTGGTCCCCGACGGCGCACCCGCTGTCAGCGGGGCCTCGGCCCTCGTCCGAGTCGGCTACACCCTCACGACAGCCCCGAAGCCCGGCCAGGCAAGACACAGCAGCGAACAGCTCGTCCTGCGCCTGGAGCACACCTCCGACGGCTGGCGCGTCATCGCCCTGCCCTGGGCGTGACGGGGTCGCCGTGAACAAAGCCATACAAAGCGGCCTGGCGCTCCTCACAGCAATGATCGTTTCGGCTGTCGCCCTGCTGACCACGTTCGGCGGGGCTGACAGTGCCTCCGCCCAGGAAACCGGCCCAGGAGGCGACATCCTGACGGACGCCCCAGTGCCGGGCTGGGTCCGTGAACTCATAAACAAGCACGCAGGCGAGTGCCCGCAGGTCACGGCCTCCCTCTTGGCGGCTCAGCTGTTCCAGGAGTCGAGCTTCAACCGGGACGCGGAGTCCAAGGACAAGGACGGCAACCCGATCGCGCAGGGCATTGCGCAGTTCACCCCTGAGACCTGGGCCGCTCACGGCGTCGACGGCGACGGAGATGGGATCAAGGACGTCCGCAATCCCGCCGACGCTATCGCGGCGCAGGCGAAGTACGACTGCACGCTTGCCGAAGAGGTCAAGCAGGTGCCCGGGGACTCGACGGACAACATGCTCGCCGCGTACAACGCGGGCGGCGGTGCGGTGATCCATTTCGGCGGCATCCCGCCCTACGCCGAGACGCGCGACTATGTCCGGAACATCCGCCAGCTGGCGGCGAAATGGGCTGCCGCAGTCCAGCCGGACGCCCCGGCCGGCAAGGGCGCCGCCCGCGCCATCGCCGCCGCGAAGACGGCCCTGGGGACCTGGTATCAGTGGGGCGGCAGCTGCACCTCGCCGTACAAGGGCGAGGGCGGCTGCGACTGCTCGTCGCTCACCAAAATGGCCTGGTCGTCAGCGGGCGTGAACCTCCCCCGGGTCACGTACGACCAGGTGCACGCCGGAACCGCCGTCACGAGCATTGCCCAACTCGCCCCGGGTGACCTGTTGTTCAGCGTCCCCGGCAGTGCTGGGCCTGAGCACGTGGGCCTGTACATCGGCGACGGCCAGGTCATCGACGCCCCTCACACAGGGGCCCAGGTGCGGATCAAACCGCTCAGTTACTGGAAAACGCAGATTATCGCGATGCGGCACGTCGGCTGATCACCGCCTTATTGCCTCTTGGGCCGAAGAAGCGGTGTGCCAGGCCCTGGTATCTGCCGAAACTCCAACGTATCAGGCCTGCCTCATACAGAGCCAAGAAATGCGCCGCACCCATCCGATCCATTTGAAGCCAACTCGGCGGCTGAACCTAGGCCGCTGACGCCTTCCATAAATCACCCCGAATGGGCAAGTCCCACGAAAACCCATCCACCGAAAGGAATCCGATGAATCTCCGTACCTCGCGCCTGGCCGCCTCGGCCGTGCTGGCGTTGTCGCTGACCGCAGGCGTCTCGGTGTCCGCCATCTCAACGGCCAGTGCTGCCGAGATGCCGTGCAAGCCGGGGGCCTATTACGAAATCCACGGCAGCGGCGTGCACCTCCGCACGGGGGCCGGTGTCGGCTACAAGTCCCTGGGTCTTTTGTACAAGGGCGACTGGGGACGAAAGCTGGACAAGAAGGGGAGCTGGATCAAGTTGAGGCTCGGGCAGAAGTCGCGCTCAGGGCTGACCAAGGGTACGACGGGCTGGGTCGCATCGCGATACGCCTACGACTGCACGCCGATGCAGCTCGACTGATCCAGAAATTCTCCACGCCCAGGGAATCCGCTCCCATTCGATATCCAAAGCAATAGGGGAATGAACATGCACAACTTCCTGTCGGCCGCGGCCGACCCTGCCTTGCACACGACCCTCGCCGCCGGAGCCGACGTCGTGTCCGGCGTGAAGCCGGACTGGGGCCCCTTCGGGAAGCTCGGCAACACAGCGAAGGTCATCCTCGGCGTCATCGCCGCCGTCGTCCTCGTCGTCGGGGCTGGCGCGTTCCTCGCGGGCGTTGGCAAGTCCAAGGGGTGGTTCGGTGAAGGCCACTCCACCATGGACAGCTCGCGCGGCAAGGGCATGATGGTCGGCGGTCTGACCTGTGTCTTCCTCGTGGCCTCCTTCGGCACCATCTTCGCCATCACGTACGGCATGGGTGTGTGACCCATGACCTCCCGATCGCGAAGGAGGAACGATTCCTCCAGGAAGGCGGCCGGAGCACGCAAGCCGTCAGCCAAGCTCTGGGGCGTCGCACTCGGCGGGGCAGCAGTGGTCACTGCGGCCGGCGTGATCGTCAGTCTGGCCACGGGCAACCCGCCCGCCTCCGCTCCGACCGCGTCAGCACCCGCCCACTCGGCACCGCACGAGCGCGGAGTGGGCATACGTGAGCTGGACGGCGTCCCCGTGGGCTACCCGCACACACGGGCCGGCGCGAAGGCTGCGGCAGCCAACTACACCTCGGTCAGCGGCAGTTCCCACTTCCTCACGGACAAAGCCGCTCGACACCGTGCCGTGTCGGTCATGGCGGCCAAGGGCAACGCCGGAACAGCGGTGAAGGAGGCAGATCACGCCGCTGGTGAAGCACTCAGCGCACTGCGGGGCGACAACTCCAAGGTGTCCGCCAGGAAGGTCATCGCGCGTACCGGTGTCCTTTCGGCTCATGTCCTGGGCTTCGACGCTCACGGCGCGATGGTCCGGCTGTGGACGACGACGGTTCGCGGCAGCGCGACCGGGCACGCGACGCCGACGGCGGGCTTCGAGTCGGTGACGGTCACGCTCATCTGGGAGTCCAACGACTGGAAGCTGAAGTCCAGTTCGAGCACGACCGACTTGGTCGCGCCGATCGACGAGCGCCAGGCGTCCAACGTCACAAGCGACTTCTCCGACTACGTTCCGGCCGCTGCAGAAGACCCTGTGGTGAGCGGTTCGGTTGGTCAGGGCGGATTCCCGGCACCGTACGGACGCAACGAGGGCGGCGCCCGCGCCGCCGCTGTCAGCGCCAGCATGCTCTACGGCGACTCGCGGTTCTTCACCGATGAGGACTGGCGGCATCGGATGCTGACGGCCACCTCAGCGAAGAGCGTGGTGGACTCGGTCACCTCAGACTCGGACTCGACGGCCCGACTGGTCATGGAGAACCGCGGGGTCGGTACCGACGGCAAGACCGTCGACGGGAGTGAGCTGATCACACGGACGGCAGCACTCGCCACCCGCCCGATCTCTTACTCCGACCAGGCCGCGAGCATCGAGCTGTGGACCGCGTCGGTGGGCGGGGTCGCGGGCAAGGACGAGGCACAGCGCCCTCAGGTCGCCTTCCTTCGGATGACCGTGGACCTGGTCTGGGAGGACGGCACCTGGAAGACGACAGCCGTCACCCCGTCCGAACCGCTCGTGCCGTCGCCGCCGGCCATGCAGGAGGCGGACCCGGCCGACAGCTTCGCGGACGTGGGGGGTGCCAGCAATGCGCCTGCGACTGCGTGAGGACGCCCCCGGCCTGCTGACCATCGAGCGGAGCACGCCGAGCCGCTGGCGGCGCCGCCTCCAGACGGTGGCCATGGTCAACGTGATCATCGGGTTCTTCTTCGTTCCCGCCGCGATCGCCAATCCGTTCTGCTACATCCCGATGGTGTGCGAGGTGAAGTCGGCGATCGACTTCGTCAAGGACCCGCTGGGCTTTCTGCTCCAGAAGCTCACCGAGGCCAACATCTGGTTCCTGCGCAAGATGCTGGAGCTGATCCAGAACACGACGAAGATCGATCTCACCTCGGCCGGCTTCCTGAAGCAGTACGCCATCATTTTCGCGGCCTCCAGCCTGCTGACTGTGGCGCTGTGGCTGATCGCCGTGGCCAAGCGGGCGGTCCGCGGGGTCGCGATCACCACCGCGGTCTCTGAGGCGATCGGGTTTCTGCTCCTCCAGTTCGTGGTCAACGCCATGACGCCGGGCGCCATTGCCCTGCTGATGAGGGCTATTGATGAGGTCACGGCCGTCTTCGAGCCCTACGCGACGGCGAACTTCAAGCCGTTCCTGGAGAACATCCTCAAGGTGATGGCAGCCGACCACCAGGACGGTGTGGGGCAGCTGATGGCCGTGAACCTCATCATGATGTTCGGCGCGCTGCTGATGTGGATCGAGCTGCTGATCCGCGGCGCGGCCATCTACGTGGCCGTCGCTCTCGGGCCCATCGTAAACGCCGGGCTGGTCGACCGCGATCTGTGGAAGAAGAGCAAGAAGTGGTTCGGCGCCATCTTCGCGATCGGCCTGAGCAAGCCCGTGCTGTTCGCTCTGCTCGGCCTGGGCGGGGCCGTCCTCAGCGACAGCACGGGCAACATGTCCGACGCGGTCTCCAAGACGCTGGTCGGTGCGCTGATCCTCCTGCTCGCCGTCTTCGCGAGCGCCACCCTCTACAAGTGGGTGCCCGCCTTCGGCGACGAGATGGCCCAGCTTCACCACGACCGGAAGACTGCCCAGTCGTCGGGTCCGGCCGCCGTGATCGACGGTCCCGGCCAGCACGCGAACCGTGCGATCAACTCTCATGTGCAGGACTCCTTGGTCGGCGGCAGCGCGAAGACGGCGGGCGCCAGGATGGGCGGCGGAACGGCCGTGGCCGGGCCGATCGCCGCAGGGACGACCCTGGGCAAGGCCGGCGTCGACATGGGGAAGAAGAAGGCCGCGAGTTCCCCCGGCATGCAGGGCACCGACGCCGCCAACGGCAGCAGCCCCGATCAGCCCGAAGGCCAGCAGGGCAGTGACCACCACGCCCCTACATCCGGTGCACCGGCCGTAGCTCACCCGGGCGGAACGACCTCCGACCCCGTCGTCAGCTCTCCTCCGGACTGGTCCTCCGCCAACAGCCACGCAGCGTCCGGACGCCCAGCAGGAAGCGGCGGAGCCCCGAGTACGCCACAGCCGCCCTCGCCACAGGCACCCGCCCCGGCGGCTCCCACTCCAGCGCCTCCGCCCGCCTCCCCTTCCTCCGCATCAGGAACCACCTCGGGCTCCGGGCCCTCGGTCACGCCCCCGCCGCCGTCGCGGCCGTCAGGCGGCCAGGCACCCGGACGGCCAACCCCCAGCAAGGACCGGTGACCTCCCATGTCGACTCGTACGTATCAGTTCGGAAAGCACCGCCCCACGGGACTGGTGGGCCGCCGCGACCTCGGCGAACAGGTCGTTCTCGGTGCCGGTGCGGGCACCGGCATCCTGCTCGGCTATCTCTTCAACGGCGTGACGGCCATCGCCGCGGCCTGCCTCGTCCTGCCGATCCTGCTCGCCCTCGGCATCGTGTACGCCCCGTACCGGCCGAAGGGCACGTCCCAGCGGCGCACGCTCTACCGCTGGTGGAGGATCACCCGCTACCACCGCAAGGCGCTGCGACGTACTGGCGGGGTGTGGGTGTCCCCGGCCTTCGAGGCCGGCGTAAGTCACGACGGCACTCCGCCGGACGCCGCCCTGGCGGAGCCGGAAGGCATCGCCGGCATGACGTGGGTGCCGGTCACAGTCCGCGGGCAGAGAGCCGTCGTGGTCCTCCAGCCGGAGGCCCGCTGCGTCACGGCCACCCTGGAGATCGCCTCCCCCGGCCTCGGTGGCAAGGAAGTCGGCGAACAGGTCGTCGCCCTGGAGCGCTGGGGCGAGCTCCTCGACGCCTTCGGCAACGTCGAGGAACACCCGGTGAAGAGGATTCAGGTCCTCGCCCGGCAGATGAAGTCGGATCCCTACGCCCACCAGCGGTTCATTGCGCAGCGCGACGAGTCGGCGGCCACGGCCGACGCTCCGCAGTGGCTGAAGGACTCGTACGACGTACTGGCCAACGCCGTGTCCACCTCGGCGGAGGAGCACCGCTACTACATCACCATCCACGCCAAGTTCACCCGGGACCTGGCGGCCGAAGGCGCGGCCCGGGGCACGGGTGACGAAGGAGTCGCCGCCGCAATGGCCACGTACCTGGAAGAGCTGTGGTCCCGGGCGGAAGACGCCGACCTTTCGGTGATCGCGCCCCTGGACGAGGGCCGGATGACCGCGTTTATCCGCAACAGCTACGACCCCGACCATGCCATCTGGGACACGGGCCTCCCGCAGGCACACGCATTCCCCCGCAACGTCGACGTCCGTAACGGTGCGCACGTCGCGACCCGGGCCGCAGGGTCCACCGCCGGCTGGTTCCACGCCACGGCGGCTGTTGTCGGATGGCCCACCACGCCCGTCGGGCCGGACTTCCTGTCGCCTCTGCTGATCGGGATGCCGGACGTGATCCGAACGATCTCGATCACCCAGCAACTGGAGCCGAACGACAAGGCTGTGGAGCGGATGCTCGCGGAAGACACGAACAACCAGGCCGAGATGCACCGTGACCGTCAGCGCGGCAAGAACATCGACCCCCGTGACCAGATCGCGGCGAGCGCCACCGGTTCGCGGGGCATGGCCCTGGCGTCGTCGGGAGCGGCCGGGTCCGCCGTCGTCGGCTACATCACCATCTCCTCCCGCAGCGCCGAGGAACTTGAGCGCACGAAGCGCACAACTGCTTCCCGTGCCCGCAACGCCCATCTCCGGATCGAATGGCTCGACCTCGAACACGCTCGTGCCTTCGCCACCACCCTCCCCCTCGCCGGGGGTATCAAGTGACTGCCCTGCTCGACCTCGCCCCCCTGTCCACGATGCATGAGACGGTGCGCCGCCCGCTCTACACGGAGACGACCACGAGCCAAGCCCTGTACCTGCCCATCGCGCCTCCGACGCTCGGCACCGCAGGAGCGATCATCGGCCGGGAACTGTACTCGGGCAAGGCGTTCATCTACTGCCCCTTCTCCGCGTTCGGTGACGGCCTACCCGGCGGGAACATGCTGGTCGTGGGGGACACGGGCCGCGGCAAATCTGCGCTCGTCAAGACTTACACCGCTCGGCAGATCCGGCTCGGACGTCAGGTGGTCGTGCTGGACACGAAGGAGCAGAAAGAGAGGGAAGAGGGCGAGTGGGCCGCGCTGGGGCGCTCGCTGACCGGCAAGGCCCCCGTGAAGTTCGCTCCGGGAGGGGGGCACGGTGCCTCCTGCATCAACCCGATGGACCCCGCGATTGCAGGAAAGCGGCAGATCGAGCTCGTTCGGACGATCGTGGAACTTGGCCTCGGGAAGCCCCTGGACGAGTTCGCCGGCTCGGCCCTGCGGCTCGCCATCCGCAGGGCCCATCAGCGAGCTGGCAGCGCCGGACGCACGCCCGTCCTCGCAGACGTCGCCGCCGCACTCCGGTCTCCGGAGGAATCCGATGCGACGGCCAAGCAGCGCACGCAGGACCAACTCCTCGCAGACGGGCTTGAGGCGTCCTACGTGCTGGACCGGCTCTGCGGAAGCGAGCAGGATGCGACCGGCGATCTCACCGGCATGCTCGACGGACCGACGAGCCTCGGCGTCGACCTCGACGCCGACATGGTCGTCTTCGACCTGACGAAGGTCCCGTCCGGCGGCGTCGCCATGACCATCCTCGTCGCCGTGATCTCTGTCTTCCTCGAAGAGGTCTGGCTGCGCCCGCTGTGCGAGTGCGGGACGGAGCCGAGCCAGCACGAACGGGTTGTGGTCGACGCGAACTCCGGAGCCTGGGAACTGGGGCCGAACCCGGAATCGGGCTGCCGCCGCTACACCCAGCGCAAGCGCATCCTGGTCTGCGAAGAAGCGTGGCACATCCTCGGAACCCCCCAACTCGCCTCGCTGCTGGAGAAGTTCCTCAAATTTGCTCGTGGCTACGGCCTGTCCTGCATCTTCATCATCCACCACCTGACGGACATCGACGACAGCCCGGAGACTCAAGCCGCTCTGAAGATGGCGGACACCATCGTCGTGTACTCACAGAAGAAATCCGAGGCAGAAGCGACGGTAGCCCGGTTGGGCCTGCCGTCCTGGACTGCGGAGCACATCATGCGCCTGCGCCGCGGAATCGCTCTGTGGATCGTCGGCGAAGTGATCTATCCCGGCGTCCAACACCTCCTGGTCGAAGCCGAGCAGCACCTGTGCTTCTCCTCCGGCTCGATGACCGACCTCACCAGCACCTCCCCGGACACCGAATGAGCAGATACCGCCGTCTCTCCGCCGCCAGCCCCTTCCACACCGCTTCGGAGCGCACCGCCATGATCATCACCACCGACGAGACCACGCTCCCGGCCGGCGAGCATGCGGTGCGACAGGACATCGATCAACTGCACGCCGATGCCCTCGAACTCGCGCGCCGTACAAAGGCGCTGGCCACCGTGCTGGACCACGGCGATTACTCCGTCGCCGGTGGCCGCGTCCGGACGGCCGTCGCCCACATCTGGCGGGCCGCGGAGGACCTCCACAGCGCCTTTCACACGGCTCCGCCACGCTGTGCCGGGCCCGACGCATCGTTGTCCCGGCTCTGCGGCCGACGAATGCGCTACCTCGCCGCCCGGGTCGCGAGGAGGGCCGAGTAGTGGACTTCATGCCGAGCGGCATCTCCCTGGCCCTGTACGCCGTCACGGGTGTGTGCGCGGTGGCTCTGGTGACGCTGTGGATTCTGACGAATCAAAGTCGGCGAGGCGCAGGGTTCGCGTCCAAGGGACAGCTCAAGCGCCAGATGTCGGCCAAAGCGATCCTGAAGGCCACGGAGATCCGCCCGTCCCTTACCCGCGGTGAAGACCACCCCGCCCGCACATCAGCCTCGCGAAGAGCCGTTCCGCCGGTTCCTAACCCTGTCTCTCGCGTCACCTCGTCCCGGAGCACGTCATGAGCCACCCCCTCGATCCTCACGATTTCGGCTACTCGCTGGGAACCTCTCAACGCCCCAAAGGCGTGGAGCTGTGGTCCCGCGCCGACAAGGCATGCCGGGTCATCGGCCCCATGGGCAGCGGGAAAACGATGCGGTTCTTCGCCCCGCTCATCCGCAATTGGGCCGGTCCCGTCCTCGCTACCTCGACCAAACCGGACCTGGTCGAACTCACCCTCGACGCACGACGGCGTCAGGGCCGACCGGTCATGGTCTTCGACCCACAGAACATCGCTCCCTCACTTCCCAAGTTCCGGTGGACGCCGATCACGGGCGCGTCCGAAACGGAGATCGCGATGATGCGAGGAAAAGCGTTCGTCGCCGGTTCCCGGACCCCCGGGTCCGCAGCACAGTCCAGTGAAGGCAGCGCCTTCTACAAGGGGCAGGCATCCAAGATCCTGGCCTCCTTCTTCCATGCCGCCGCCCTCGACGGAGCCAGCATCGACTGGGTGCTGAAGTGGGCCCGCAAGCTTACGGACCCCGCACCCCTGGGCATCCTCGACGCCCATCCCGGCGCCGGCCCCGGCTGGGCGGACATGCTCCGCACTGCCACAACTGGGGACAGCCGTACCGTCGGCAACACCGCCTCAACCCTCGACGCCGCCCTCGAACCTTTCATGCACCAGTCGGTGATCCGCGCTCTCCAGGGAGACGGAGAGGACGCTACGGACTTCCACGAGTTCCTTGACGCAGGAGGCACCATCTACCTGCTCGGCAAGGACTCGGAGGTGAACAGCGTCGCACCGCTGACCACAGCGATAGCCGAAGACCTGCTGGACCTCGCAGAGGCTCACGCCATCGCGTCCCCAGCCGGGCGACTCGACCCGGCCCTCCTCGCCGCCTTGGACGAGGCGCCGAACATCGCCCCCATCCCCTCCCTTCGCCAACGCGTGGCCGACGGCCGAGGCCGAGGCATCACGGTCATCTACGGCCTCCAGGCTTGGGCGTCCGCCCGCGCCCGCTTCGGCGAGGACACGGCGAGAGAGCTGGCGGCGTTCACCAACAACGTCGTGGTCTTCGGCGGAGACAAGGACCCGGCCTTCCTCAAGGACATGTCCGACGTGTGCGGTCAGGTTGAACGGGAGCGCAAAACGACGACCACGACCGGGGGAGACCGCGGCGGCCATTCGACCGCCACCCAGATGGCACTGGAACCGGTCCTGCGCGGGGACGAGATCAGGAGTCTGCCGGAAGGCCACGCTTTGGTGCTCGCGGACAACCTCCCGCCCATCGTCACTCGTCTCGACGGCATGTGGACCTGGGAGTCCTGGACCGAGATCGAAGGTCGCGTCCGCGACCTGCGAACGGCCAACGAAGCGGAACGCTCACGGCAGGCCACAGCGAAGCAGATCCAGGCCAGGGCTCACGCCGCCGCATGGGCCAGCCGCGAGGGGGCGGCTGCCGCATGACGCATCTCCTTGCACGATTCGAGCCCTTCCCGGAGCCGCCGGCTCTGATCTTGGAGTACATCGCAGAGCGGAGTGCGGAGGAGTCCGTGGTCGACGGCCCCGCTCCATGGGATCTGGGGGCTCTGCCAGCTGAGTTGATCGCGCCGATGCCCGCGTGGCTCGACTCCGCATGCCGCTGGCTCAACTGGGCGTACGCCTGGCAGCCGCAGGACGTCATCCCCCCGTGCTGGAGGAAGCACGAGGGCCTTGGGTACGAGATCGCGGCCCTGGCCTTCGCCAGAACCGATGCGTACGCGGACGCAGGCTCGACCGTGATCTGGCACGAGCAGTACGACCGGTTCCTCACGCGGATGAACAAGGCCCTCGGCAAGGCCGGCGACGAATGCCGAGTGGGACGGCACGAAGACCGCCCGGCGCGCTTCCAGCTCGCAGCCTGGCCCGCACAAGCCGGTGGAGGCCGCGAAGAAACCAAGCCTGCGGAACGAGCCGAGGAGATGGCGCAGTGATGACGAACCCCGACATGGTCTTCTCGGCCGACCCCCGACATGGGTTGGTTGCGCGAAGCGGCTGGGAGCAGGAAGAAGCTCGAATGGTGCTCCGAGATCTCGGCTGGGAGTGGGCGGAGGAACTGCACGCTCTCGTCCCGCCGGACGACGTGCCACAGGTCGAAGCCGCGGTTCAGGCAGTGGCAGAACTGCACCTTCACGGTCACCGCACCGGATACGCGGTGGGACCGTACGGCACGATGCGGCTGGGCCTGGCACACGCAGAACAGGTATTCACGAGATTCGTGGCACAAGAAACCGTCGGGGGACGGCCCGACGGGACTTCCCCAAGCGGGCATCAGACGCCATCGCAACGATGGTCGGCTTATGGCAGCAGTGCCGCATCGCTGGAAAACATCCCGTCGACAGAACCTGACGGTCCCGGTATTTGACGGAACTACTGACGCGTTCCTCGCCTAGTACCGCGCCCGGGTGATACTCGTCGCCTGGAGCGGGCTATCACGAGTAAGTTCAGACCCGCGGAGTAACACCTCGTGCGTCACGTGATGCCCCGTCGAGAGACCGATGTTCCTGGCGATCCTCACGCACCCCGACATCTCGGCCACACCTCGTAGCACCGTTACCCAACCGTCCGGGGTTCCAGCCGACCGAGAGAGACATAGGGCCCCGCATCGAGGCAAGAGCAGCACTCACCAGTACGAGCGGCACGCCCTCAACGCAGTCTCGGCTCTGCCTATCAGAGAGGCTGGGCTGCCTCGACAACGGTCAACCCCTCAAGTCCTTGGAAGAACGCGGGGTTACTCACTGCGACCTCGCGCATGACCCCTACCACCGGCGCCGCCTGCGCGAGGGCCGTATACGTGAGCCCGACCTCGCGGAGCCGGTAGTCGAACAACACCGGTGGGAGGAGTACGTTCACGGTGTCCGTCAGGACCGTCAGGGTCGCGGTCGCGGCTGCGACAACACGTTGTCGCTCGTCAGCTGTGGTCTCCAGCATGAGCGCTCGCCATGGTACGTCGTACGGCGCTGGCGGGGCAGGCCAGTGCACAGATCCCGGTGCCGGGTGCCGCGTGCCCGTGTGGATCCAGCGCCGCAGCTCACACCGGGCCTGATCCAGGTCGAGGTCGCCGAGGAGCTTCTTGACGTGGACCACCATGGAAAGGTGAAGGCTCTCGGCGATGGCCGTCGTCAGCAGGTCACGATCGACGGCAGCATCAACAGAACCGAAATCCCCGCACAGATCTGGGTGCTGAGCCTGCCAGCGTTCGATGGCCTGCGCCCACTCGAAGCACTCCGCGAGCGGGTGCTGTCCATGCGCAGCGATGTACCGCTCGGTGTGCCCGGCGAGGTGCTGCTGCACCCATTCCTCAATCGTCATCGGCACGAATTTGCCCTCCCGGACGAGAATCAACGGACAGTTTGCCCTCCTTCCGAGGCCGAACACCACAGGCCCACGACAGGGCGGCCGAACCGATCGCGGACCGGCGGGCCCTTCTCAAGCAGATCGGGTCCCTGGGCAGTCGCTCATGTTGGTGATGACCTGCCGCTCCGTCGCACTTCGGCGTCGTGGGCCGCACATGGAAACCCTCAGTTCGCCCTGTGGGCTGATCAAGTGGCAAGTACGTTCAGCGTCTTGGAAGTTGACGAGCTGCTGGGGCAAGCACGCCAGGCGCGGTTCCCTCCAGCGTGGGAGGGGTGCCTTGTATGGGCGTCAGGTCTGGTTTCCTGGAATCTCGCGCAGCGGGCCTCGATCTCGGCACCTCTTCAACAGGTGCCTGATCATACCGAGTTGCACGTCGATCAGGTGGGCGAGGTGGCCGCCTGCGCCCTGCAAAGTCCTGCTCGATGACGGCCGCGACCACAGAACTCAGACCGGCTCGGTTCCCGCCGAAGATCCCCGGTGGGCCGGGAACGTCCTCGGGCACGTGCGTCAGGGCCCACGTCATGCGCCAGCTGCCGGAATCCGGGGCGATCGCGAAGCGGACGTTCAACAGGTGCAGGGTGTCCACGTACAGCGTTGCCCGGCGCGGGGTAATGGCACGCAGGCGGCTGTTGAGGGGGTCCGAGTTTGCGGCGTCGCTCGGCGCCGTTGTTTTCCCGGACGGCTTGCTCTCGCCCTCCACTCACCGTCACGCGCGCCTCGTGGGTTAACGGGGCGCTTAGGATTCACTTCCGTGGCAGACATCCCCGACGAATTGATCAAGCTGGAACGTTCCGCCGAAGACGCGCGCACGAAGCTCGCTGGTCTCGACGGTACGGCGTACGACGCGCAGTGGAAGGCGTGGCGTGACGCGGCCGCGGATTTCCAGGCCGCGGTGACGGAGTACGCGGGGCGCGAGGATGTGAGCACGTCGCGGTACGAGCTGGAGCAGGCGGTGAAGAAGGCCGTGCGGCACGCCGTGCCGGAGGGCTGACGGCTACGCATGGTCGGGCCACACGGCCAGCGTCGTGCGTTCGGCCTCGTCGACCAGGACGATGCGCGCCCCGGGCAGCCCCTGGTACTTGCTGACGCGTGCGGTAAACCGTTCGCGTGCGGTTGCCTCGCCTGAGGACCAGCCGTGGAGCGTGGGTTGGCCGGTTACGGAGATGGTGAGCTGGAAGCGCCAGCCGCGCCGCAGCGCCGCGCGGCGGCCCTTCTCTTCCCACTCCTGCGGGCTGACGGGGCACATGGTGAGCCCTAGTTCGGCGGTCACCTCCCGCAGATCGGCGAAGATGCCCTCCCAGGTGGTCGGCATGCGTGGTGCCGGCTTTGAGGTGAGCACCATGTGCGGCAGGCACAGGTCCACCCAGCGTGGCCCGTGGTCGGGGCTGTCGTACACGCGGGCGCTGGCGGCCATCTCGCCGCACACCAAACACGGAAGCATGCGGTGAATGCGGCGGAAGTACTCGCGGTCGGCTGGATCGCCGGCGCCGAATCCAGCGCGGACAGGTCGACGTGCTGCTGCCGCAGCAGCTCGCCCAGGTCCATACGCTCTCGCATGCAACCTCCCCTCGATGTGCAGGCGGCAGCCTACTGCCTAGAATCGAACATGTGAACGGCCCGGTCCCATCGAGGCTTGGCACGCACCCGTCGGTGGATCGCCGACGAGGAGCGCCGTGAAGCCGAGTGTGCTGTGACAGCGAAGGTTGATCGTTGCCACCGAACGTTGACAACTAATCAGTAAGTTCGTGCCATTGCAGATTGAGCACAACGCGTGCTGCGTACTGGAGCGTCAGGCGTGGAGGGGCGATGTGGGCACCGTGCTGCGACGGGAAAGAGCGGCTTCAGAGGTAACCGTCATGTCTTGAGGGCGGACGTTCAGAAGAGTCGCCGTCAGTCGGAGGGTCGGGCTCAGCCGTGCCTTGGGTAGGGGGAGCATCTGTGCGGTGGGCGCTCTGCGCTCGGCGCGCGTCTCGCCAGGCGCCCCACGCTGCCCATCCAGATAGGAACGTGCCCGCTCCCCCCAACAGTGCGGCCACGGCCCCCACCGACATGCTCATGGCTTCGATGGCGCCGTGGCTCGTCTGTTGGGGGTGCTTCCAATCCCCGAACGGCGTGGGTAGGACGCCGGTGACAGAAGCAACAGCGACACCTCCTACCACCCCGGCAACCAGGGCCGCACACAACCCGAATCGCGTCGCGCGCACCAGGTGGCGCGATGCATGTCCACCGTGACTGCACGTTCCGGCGTGCCTTTGCGCGGCAACGCCCCGAAACGCGGCGGCGGCGGCCTCCTCGCCGGGGAGCATATTCACAGAGGCGGGTGGGTCTTCCAGCTTTGGCGTGTGCGGTCGCAGCGCATCCAGCCGCGCCTCGATGTCGCGCAACAAGGCCTCGCCGTCGCCAGAAGTGCCCTTCCCCCTGCGGCGGGATTGCACGTAGTCCAGTGTTGACACGAGCCGTCGTTCCTCTAACCGTGCTTGGGCATCATGCCCCAGGCGGGACTCCATCCGCCGAAAGTGGCGAGTAAGCAGGAGCATCACCAGGATCAGGCATCCCTCGATGAAAGCAACGTAAGCAAAGATGGTCCCCTCCTGTCCCCAACGCCAGGTCGTTCGCCGACCATACTGCGACGGCCCAACTCCCCTTCGCGCGACGTTGGACGGCCAAACGCTTGAATCGCCCATCAGTGCTCAACATTCGATGGCACGCACTCAACGGTCGGTGTCACAGGACACCGAGCGGCAGCGCGGCCTCCAGGCCCGCCTGCCGGCACCGGAGTGGCTGATCGAACTCGGGCTCAACCGGCATGCTCCGCCGGTGTACGTGCACGTCGGGGACTGCTGGAACGCGGGCAAGCGCAGCCGAGGCATCGGCCGGGATCAGGCTCGGCGCGCGCTCGCGGAGTCGAAGCGTGCCCGCAGTGCCAGCCGGATACGGCCCTGGGGATGCTGCCCATTAGGCGCTGCGCGGCCGCCGCCCGGTCGCCTTCTTCCCTGTGGTCTTTTTCGCGGCAGTCTTCTTGGCTGGCTGCTTGGCTGTGGCCTTCTTCTTCAGCAGCTCGTGCACCTCGGCATCTTCGCCGCGGGAGGCCTTTGCCTGGGCCACGGACTCCTGCCCGTCTCAAATACTGCGCCCGAGGTTCTGGCAGATCACGCTCGATGACGATGGCGCAGTGAAGGGGACAGCGGGCAGGATCAGCCTCATGAAGATTCTCGTGCTGGGTGGAACGTGGTTTTTGGGGCGGGCTGTTGCCCAGGCGGCGCTTGATCGGGGGTGGAAGGTGTCCGCCTTCAACCGGGGGCGTTCCGGAGTGGCGCCGGAAGGGACACAGGAGATCCACGGTGACCGTACGGTGCGGGAGGACCTCGCAAAACTCGCAGCCCATGGACCGTGGGACGCGGTGATCGACACCTCTGCTTCCGAGCTCGCGCCGCGTGACGTGCTGGCCGGGGCAAAAGCCGTGGAGCCCGTGGCAGGAAAGTACGTCTACGTTTCCACAGTGAACGCTTACCGAGGCTGGCCGAACGAGCCGTTGACGGAGACGTCGGAACTGCTGGACGGTCCCGCTGAGGCTGACGTCAACTATGGTCGGCTGCCCGCGGATTGGAACGGGCCGGACTGGTATTACGGGCGCCAGAAAGCGGGTGCCGAGCGAGCGTCGCTAGCGGCCTTCGGGGCCGCGAGGGTGACGGTCTTGAGGCCGGGGGTCATCCTCGGGCCAGGGGAGTACGTTGGCCGGCTCCCTTGGTGGCTGCGTCGGGCGGAGTTGGGCGGCGCCATTCTTGCTCCCGGCCATCCAGCCAAGTCCATTCAGCCTGTGGACGTGCGGGACGTGGCCGAGTTCGCGCTCGACCAGGCAGCGGTCGGGGGCGGTGGTGCGTACAACGTCACCGCCCCTATCGGCCGTGAGACGATGGGCGGCTTCCTCAACGCGTGCCTTGAGGCCACTGGAAGTTCCGGGCATCTCGTCTGGGCTCCCGATGACCTGCTCCTCGAGCAGGGTGTGCAGCAGTGGACCGAGTTGCCATTGTGGCGAACTCATCTGGGAGCCTGGAATGTTGACTCCACTCAGGCCCAGCAGGCCGGACTGCGATGCCGCCCGCTCGCGGAGACTGTCGTCGATACATGGGAGTGGCTGCGAGGCGGCGGCACGCCAGTTGAGCACCCCCGCTGGGCCGAGCACGGAATCTCGACAGCGAAGGAAGCGGAGATCCTGGCCAAACTGGTTGCCTGATCGTCAGCTCTCGATGGCCAATGGTGGGGCGAGCCCGAGTTTTTGTGCAGCGGCACTGGCGGTGAATTCCTCGATTCGCTCGCCGAGCGTGCTCGCCTCGGCCGAACCATTGAAGTCAGGGCGGCAGAGTTCGGACCGAGCTGCTGCCAGGCGCTCCAGAGTTCCGGCTCCTCGCCATACCCTGGGCACTGAGAACACGGGGTCCAGGGCTTCGTGGGCCCCGGCGAGTTCTCCACGGAGCAACCGTGCGCGAGCGAGATCGACCGATGCCTGGGTTGATACGAGGATCGGCCGTTGTTCCTCGGGTTTGGCCGCCAGGAGGTCCAGGGCGCTGGCTGCCGCCGCCTCAGCGCCCTCAGCGTCGCGAAGCAGTAGGTACGTCGTCGCGTTACTCATGGCGACCCGGTCGCTCGGGAATCCGAACTCACCGCCGATGTCGTCATGGAGATCGTCCCGAGCTCCTGTGCTCTGCTCCAGGGCATTGCGTACAGCACGCTCCGCAGCTGCTCGATTTCCCAAATGCCCGTACGCGCGACCTTCGATGACAGACAGACGGGTACGGGCGGTGTCACCGAGCCCCCCGAACCGCTGCGCCGTATGGATGAGCCGGACGGACTCCGCCGGGCGGCCTCCCCAGTAGGCAAGAAAGGCGAGTGCGCCGTGAGCGTACGCCTGGAGAGGGCCATGCTCGATGACTTGCCCGTAGAGTGCTGCGGTTCGCGACAGCGAGACTGCGGCAGGCAGGGACCCCAAATCGAAGCAGATCGCAGAAAGGAGAGCCGCTGACTGGCCGGAGGCGAGGTATGCGCGCGTCTTCTGGCGAGGAACCTCCGTCCGTTCGAGCAGGGTCTGTGCGATGCCCAGGAGTTCTTTCGCCCGGCCGTACACCTGGATCGGGGACGTGGAGCTGTAGTCCCGGGCGAGGGCCACTACGTCGTCGGCAAGTTGATCGAGGGTCATGTCGGGCACGCTGAGGGAGGCGGCACCACTAGCGTGCGCGGCTGCATCCCGAGCAGTCATTACAAGTTCACTTTCATCGAGCGCAAATGCGTGTTGATTGGGCGAGGCCGGAGACAGCTCGGTCGGAGGACTCAGGAGCTGGCGTGCGGTGTAGCCGAACATGCGCTCCAGCACTTGCGGTGCTGGCTGGTTCGGGAGTCCTCGCACACGACCCGCCGTCCACCGCCGAAATGTCTGTTCCTCCACGGTTGTGGTGGAGCGAGGCCTGCCTACGGCTACTGCAACCTCCTGGGCGGCTTGTTCGTAGGCCCGCCTGAACATTTCGTACGTCCATCCGCGCTCCCGTACGAGTAATTGGAGCAGCGTCCGCGCTTCCATGGCCGAGGCTTCCCTTCCAGCCGAGCTGTCCGCGATGGGGGCGTAGCAGCATGGGCGGCCCCACGACCCACTATTGCCCAACTTGCCGCAACAGAAGCGATCTCGGGGTGACGTGGGGCCCAGATGACATGTCTGTGATACCCGCCTCACCTCACCGTGCTTGAGGTGATACCCGGCGCGACATGGTGAGTTCTGCCCAGCTGCGCAAATCTTGATCTCCCCCAACGCTCTGCGTTCGGGGCACGTCCGATCGGTCAAATAGGGGGCTCAACGTTGGTGAGCCCACCCGCGCAGCGAACCAGGGAGTCTCCTGTGACGCACATGGTGAGTGCCGCTCTTGCTTTCCCTCTTGCCGGAGCGCACACAACTGAATTCCCTCCGCTTGCCGTTGAGCCGGACGATGGTGAAGTTCCGCGAGGTCGAGAGGTGGCCACTCCGGCAGCCCCGCCTCGTCTGCGGCCGTTCGAGCGCAAGTGGCCGTTGCGTCCGACAACGGTCCGGTTGGCCCGGGTTCATGCCCGGACCTGGCTGGCGATGTCCAGATGGCCGGGGGACCAGGACGAGGCTCTTCTCGTCGTTCAAGAGGTCGTGGAAAACGGTGTCAAGCATCCGACGCACGTTCCCGCCGACGGCGTGATCGAGCTCGTCCTGTGCATCACCGAGGACGACGGTTTGCTCATCGACGTGGCCGATCCGGACCCGAGGTTCCCTGGTTTCAATGAGGTCATCATTGCAAGCCCTCACACGGGGCTCGGTCGCGTGCGCGCGCTGGGCGGCGAAGTCACCTGGGGCACGCCGGACGTCGAGCGCGGAAAGACCGTACGGGTGCGGATGCGACCCGCGACGCCGCGACCTGCCTGAACGCTCGCCGCTCCCCATCTCGCCTACGACCACCGACTGTTGAGGATTGTCATGTCTGACCGCGTGTCCGCCACCCGCCCGGTCACCCATCGCCGCAGACGAGATGGCCGCCCGCGGGCGGACCGCTATCTCCTTGATGAACTCGTCGGCGTGCTGGCCGTACCGCTGCTGTGCTTGGTCGCCCTGTGGAGCGTGACGCTCCTGGCCGCGCGGATGTACGAGTTCACGATCATGCAGTTCGCGCTGGCTCTCGGCGGCTGCTTGTTCACCGCCGGTGTGGTCGGTTGCCTGCGGATACGGGCCGTGGCAGTTTCGCTTCAGGGCCGGCGTGCTGCCGAGTTCGAGCGGGTCAAGGAATCCGTGGGAGCGGCCGAGCAGACCTTGATCTGGACGGCGGACGAGCTGTACAGAGGCACTCGGCCGCAGCTTCCTCCTGAGCCTCCTGCAGCAGGCGACGACCCGGTTGAGGAAGTCATGGCGCTGATCGGCAACTTGCAGGTGCAGGGTGCGTTGAGTCTGCTGCGGACGTACGAAGAGTCTCAGGCGGCGGTGCTCGTCGCGATGCACCGGACCCTGACGCGACGCCAACACGGGCTGATCGACGCTCTGTTGGAGCACATGACGCTCCTGCAGATGACGACCGACGACCCGGAGCTTCTGCACCGGTGCTTCCATATCGACCACCTCGCGACGCGGCTGCGCCGGATGGTGGAGAGCGTGTCCGTCGTCCTGGGCGGCCAGTCCCTGCGCGAGACACGCTCACCGGTGCCGGTGTTCACGCTGCTGCGCGGCGCGAAGTCCGAGGTGGTCAAGTACGAGCGCGTCGACATCGTGCCGGGGGATGTCGGCACCACCATCGCGCTGCCCGCGCACGTACACCCCGATATCACGCACCTGCTCGCCGAGCTGATCGATAACGGGCTGGCGCACTCCTCTCCCGCGACCAAGGTCACCGTCCGGGCGCAGAGCGTGGCCCAGGGCCTTTTGATCGAGGTGGAGGACCGGGCCAGTCGTCTGATGGACCCGGACAAGCGGGAGCGGCTGAATCGTCTCCTCGCCCGCCCGGACGAGGCCGATGTCGCGGGCCAGGTCCGTGACGGGAACCTCGGCCTGATCACCAGCGCGAAGATCGCCGCTAAGTACGACCTGAAGGTCTGGCTGGAGATGAACAAGATGGGCGGTACGACCGCCCACGTCGTCATCCCCGGCCACTATCTCCTGGCGGCCAAACCCACGGTCGGCACCATCACGGTCCCCGCCCAGCCAGCGCCGGCCGAGCCGGTACCCGCTACCCCGGAGCTGGCGTACGCGGGAGCCGCGCGCCCCACACCGTACGCGGACAGCTCCGCGGGGCAGACCGCCCGCAGCGACTCGGACCCGCTGCCTCGGCGCAAGCGTGTGCCCCGGCCGATGCCGGACGGCAAGGGCGGTGAGCCTGCGGCGCCGGCCCCGGCCGCGAACCCCCAGAACATGGCCGACTGGCGCACGGGCCTCCAGGCCGGGATGAGCGCCGATCCGCCGCCCGGCACACCTGCGACCCCTCATTCCTGACCCCCACTACCTTGCCTGGAGTTCCCCGCCATGACCTATGACGTGAGCCTGACAGAACCTGTGTATGCCCTGGAGCACGCCAGGGAGGAGATGACCGGCCTGCTCGACGAGTTCGTGAAGGACACCACCGGTGTCACGCTCGCGGTGCTGGCCTCTCGCGACGGCATCAAGCAGGTCTTCCCCTCGCACATGACCTCCAAGGACGAGATCGACTGGCTCGATGAACTGGCCGCGTCGTCCGCGGGGTTGATGGCCCTGGCCAAGGGGACTACCGGGCCGACGGGTCACAAGCTGCCGGTGGGGCAGCTCCTCATCGAGCGGACCGACAGCCTGTTCCTGCTCACCGAGGCCGGGATCGGCCACTCGTTCACCGATTCCGGCAAGACGGTGGCGACGGTGCTCCTCGTACTGGTCGCCACGGACGCGAACATCGGCCAGGTCGCTTACGACGCCGGGGTGATGGTGCAGCGGTTCGCCCCGTTCATGACGACCCCGGTCCGTGTGTTGAGTCAGGACGACGGTGTCGCGTGAACTCCCCGACAGGCCAGGACTCATTAGAGACCGGGGCCTTGGACGAGACGACCACCATCGTGCGGCTGTATGCGATGACCAACGGCGTCACCAAGGCCCGTCACACCCTCAGCCTCCACACGGTCCTGGGAATCGGACACCGAACTCCCCGGCCGGGACTGTCCGCGGAGAGCGTCCGACTCGTCGAACTGTGCCGCCAGCGGCAGCGTCCCCTCACCGAGCTGGCCGGCCTCCTCGCTCTCCCCGTGACCTTGGTGAGAGTCCTCGTCTCCGACCTGATCGACGCAGGCGTCCTGACCGTGCCCAAGCCAGACCGGCGCAGCGCGAACAGCGACGTGCAGCTGCTCCTGGCGGTCGCCGCCGGTATCAAACGCCGGCATCCAAACGCCCGTGCGAAGGCCGGGTGACGTCATGACCGCAGTTCCACAGCCCACGAGGGCAACCGCCAAGCTGCTCTTCTCCGGAGGCTTCGGCGTCGGCAAGACCACCGCGATCGGCGCCATCAGCGACATCCCCCCGCTGCGCACCGAGGAGGTCCTCACCGCGCAGAGCACGAGCGTCGACAGCCTGGACGGCATCGAGGGCAAGACGACCACGACGGTCGCCTTCGACTTCGGACGCGTTGGCCTCGACGACCCGGTCCCGGTGGAGCTCTACCTGTTCGGTACGCCTGGTCAGCCCCGCTTCTGGGGTTTCTGGAACGAGCTGGCCGAAGGGGCGCGCGGCGCGGTGGTCCTGGCCGACACCCGACGGCTGGAGTCGAGCTTCCCCGCGGCCGACTTCTTCGAACAGCGCGGCCTGCCCTTCGTCATCGCCGTCAACGTGTTCCCGGGCACCAGGCGCCGCCCGCTCGCTGAGGTTCGCGAGGCCTTCGACGTGGACACGAACGTGCCGGTCATGTTCTGCGACGCCCGCGACGCCGACTCCGTCGCCGGGGTCCTGATCACCCTGGTCCGGTACGCCGTCACCCTCCAATCCGCCGACTCCGCACTCCTGGACGCCTGATGACCCATTTCCCCAGCAGCCCGCACCCGGCCGTGACCGTCCCGGACCCCGGCCCCGTCCCTGGTGGCACGCAGTGCAAGATCGAGACTTTCACCGATGACCCGCAGGCCGAACTCGCGGAGATGGCGACACGTCTGCACCGGTTCAGTGAACTGGGCATCCACCTCAAAGCCCAGGCAGTCTTCGACGACCTCGCCGACGACATCGCCCAGCGCAGCGGCTTCCTCTACGCCATGGCGAACGCGTTCGGTGAGCAGCAGACCTTCCTCGGCCTGCACAACCCCCCGTCCGACGCCGGCTACCCGATCATCGGCCGCACCATGAGCCGCGGCCAGGGCTACTGCCCCGAAGTCGTACGGCGCAGACGGGGCCTGCCCCTGCCGAACGTGGCCGCCTCCCCTCGCTTCCAGAGCAACGACGTCGTCGATGCCGCCGGTATCCAGAGCTACTTCGGGGAGCCCGTCATCGACGCCGTCACCGGCCTCGCCCTGGTCACGGTCTGCCTCATCGACCCCGAACCACGCACCTTGAGGGACGCGGCCCGACTGCAGGGCATCGTCCGCGACGGTGCCCGGACCACCGCCGACCTACTCAAGATCCCGCCGCACGCCTCCTGACCCACCGACCCGGGACCCCCACACCCCGCGGTACCGGCCGCACCCCGCCTTGCGACCCCACACAGGGACTAGGGAGACGACCATGCCCGCCACACCCACACCACCCCCCGAGGCACTGCGCCCGTATCTCACTCCCCGCCATGAACTGCTGTGGCAGGAAGCGGAGTTGTTCGCCGAGCAGTACGTCGCGCCCCGCGTCCCCAGGCTGGAGCGCTCGACGAGCAAGTACGACCGCCGCCTGGCACAGCTGATGGCCGCCAAGGGCTGGTTCGGCGTGACCATCCCCATCGAGTACGGCGGGATGGAGGCCGGGCACGTCGCCAAGACGATCCTGATCCACCGGACTTCCGTGGTGTCCGCAGCGGCGGCAGCGATCCTCCAGGCCACCCTCATCCCCGTCGGCGCGCTGGACCGCTTCGGCACCCACGAACAGAAGACGCGATGGCTGCCGCGGGTCGCGGACGGCTCGGTGTTGATGTCGATTGCGGTCACCGAGCCGACCGCCGGTGGTCACATCGGCGGGATGGAGGCGGTGGCGGAGCGGGACGGGGACGAGTGGGTGATCACCGGCAGCAAGGCGCACATCGGCAACGTGCACATCGCGGACCTGCACGTCGTCGTCGCCCGCACTGGTACGTCCGAGGACAGCCCCTCGCAGGCCCTGACCGCCTTCCTCGTCACCAACGACCTGCCGGGCGTGAGCGTTGCTCCGTACCGGGCGGGGCACGGGCTGAGGGGTTTTTCCGCGGGCCGGCTCGACCTCGACCACGTCCGGGTCCCGGTCGACTGTGTCCTTGGGGAGGTCGGGCAGGGCATGGAGGTCGCCCAGCGCAGCAGCATCCGCTACGGGCGGCCGAACTTGTCCGCCGTCAGCCTCGGCATCCACGAGGCGGTCATGAGCCTGACCACCCGCTTCCTCGGCGAGCGGCAACGCTACGAGGCAACCCTGCTCGACCTGCCGGTCCTCCAGGACCGTCTCGGCGCGATCGTGCACCGGCTGCGCGCCGCACGCGTCCTGCTCTACCACGCCGTCCATCTGCTCGACCACGGCATCGAGTGCGACACCGAACTCATCAACGCCAAGTACAGCAACCATGCGTGGGCCCTGCAGTCCGCCCAAGACGCCATGGAACTCCACGGCGCCCACGGCCTCGACCCCAACTACCTCCTCCAGTGCCTGATCCGGGACATCCAGTCCACCTACGCCCCCGCGGGCACGGGCGAATTCCAGCGCATCCACCTGGCCAGATCCGTCCTCAGCGCAGCCCCAGCAACTGGGCAAAGCACCTAGCCGCCAACGCCGCCGTCTCTCCGTGCCCCAAGCGCCTGCTCTTCCGGACACCGAACCCACCCACCACACGAAGTCCAGGAAAACCGATGACGACTGATGATCTGCCGGTTCCCGACAGCAGCCCGACTCCGCCCCTTGAGGACAGTGCCGTCTCGCCGGACGTCCAATTGACGGAGCGACAGTTGGGGATCCTCCAGTGCATACGCCAGGCAGTACAGATGAGGGGATACCCGCCGTCCCTGCGGGAGATCTGCCAGGCAGTGGGGCTGAGAAGCACCTCGTCGGTCGCCCACCAGCTCAGGCAGTTGGAGAAGAAGGGACTCGTCGCCGTGGACCCGCGCCGTCCCCGCGCGTATCGGCTCCTCACCGGCGACGCGACCGGCCCGCAGATCCCTCCCGTGCAACAGGTCGGATGCCTGCTCCTTGCCGGTGACAGCGCGGAAGAGCACACGAGCCCGCTTGTACTGCGGGTCGTGCTCGACCCGCCCACCAGACGGGCGCTGCTCTCCGGTGCCCTGCCGACCGTGAAACAACAGCCCATGTCCGACACCAACTGCATCGCATTCAGCGACGCCGGCATCCTCGGCCAGGTCACCGCTGTCGCCCACCCCGTGGAAAGCCCGCACTGCCCCTGACCCCCGTGTGCGGCAGCCCCGTTCACATCCACTGCCGCGCACGGGCCTCACCCTCTTGCGGCCGAGTGGATGCCCCTCTACTCGGCGCAAGGGGCACCATCTCGTTCCCCAGACCGGACGGCGGCCGGGGGAACGAGGGCCCCGGTCCCTGTTCTCGCCGCGTGTGGGGTGCTGCGAAACAGGGACCGGGAGATCCCACAACACCAGCAACCCAGTCGATGGAGATCCACGTGACCAGCGGCGGACACCACGCCCCTCCCACCTTGAGCGGCCCCGGCAGTCGGGGCGGACCGGGGCAGCGCACGGCTGCCGCCACTGTCGAGCAGTGGCAGCAGCCCCTGAAGCAGCTGCCTGCCTACGCCCCAGGTGTGCATCTGACCGGCCGCGACCGCGAGAAGTACCGGGCCGCGGTGGCCCTGTCGACGGTCAGCCGATTCGGCTCTGTCGGGGATCTTGTGACGTCACCTGCCTGATCTGGGCATCTACCGGGTGTGCGGTTCAGGGGGTTTGGGGCGGTTGCTGCCGCATTTA